>JBGTIH010000001.1:0-127070 GCA_041745765.1 Pyrinomonadaceae bacterium
TTATGCGTGTTGGCTCTGCGGTTCGTGCAAAAGATTTTATAACTCGTGGCTTGCTCCGGCTCTGCCGAATGAAAAGCCGGAAAATCAATTTCCCGACATCGGCGAAATTCAAACAAAGGCGTTAAATATAAAAGCAAAATCGAAAGGCTTGTCGGTATCTCGTCAAGGCTGAAATATAAAACTCAGCAATTCGCCGAAAATCCTGAAAATAACTAATCCGGCGAAAAACAAACACATCATTTTCCATATAGAAATTTTTGCCTTTGGTCTTGCTACCGGTAAGATTTCGTGTCGGGATTTGTTCCGGCGTTTCTCCAGTTCGTTTTCGACATCTACGATTTGAAAATCTATATCTGACATAATCGGTTTTGCCTTCCTTTTCGAGTTACTTATTTTATTTTAGACGGCGATTCTTTGCGTATAAATCGCCGTCCAGACGTTTTTATTATGCGGTCATTGCCTTTTGAAGTTTCGCCCGTTCCCGTGTTGAATAATCTTCGTATCGTTGAAATTCCTCAAACATTAATTCTTCTGAAATTTCCTGATAATGCTTTCTGGAAATCGAGTTTGGGGCGTGTGATAGTTGATAATCTGCGACATATTCCAGAATTCGAGCATTTAGATAATTTGTCCGTGCTGATTTTCGCAAACTTTTCTGCATCTGCATCTCTAATAATTCTGCGCGGCGTGTCGGGTTTTCTGTATCGGTAAAGGCTAAAATCTTAGCTTTATTAAAATCGTCGTTCGTGTCGCCGATGAATATAAAATCATCATCAGATTTTTTATCGAAATCGTCTGCCAAAATTGCGGCAATCAGACGTTTAGAGAAATATACATTTCGGGGTTTTCGATATTTTGCGTATTTTTTCTGTTTCGAGATTTCGACTTTGCAGATTTGAGTCTTGATATTCAAATCCCTCTTTTTAATTGCCTTCACTTCCGAGATGCGTCCTCCAGTTTCGTATATACATAATACTTGTAAATACAGGTGTTTATTCGTGCAAACAGATAAAAGTTTTTCGAGTTCGGCGAAACTGATTGTAATAGTTTCCGAAGGGTTTTCAGGTTTTACTATTAAGTGAAAATCCGGTTGCTCGTCAATCTTCTTTTCTCTTTTTGCTGTATAAAGCATATTACGAAGGCGTTTTATCAAATGATTAACAGTGGAATCCGAGCGTATTTTTTCGATTTTTACTTTATCAATAACAGCCTTTTTACGGTTGGTTTTCGGGTTCAAAACTTTTCTATCTGTCCTGATTTTGCGAATAACTTTGTAAGGTTTTCGCATATCAATCTCGAATTGGGAAATTAGCTCGAAATCAATCTCACACAGCGGTGTATCGGCAAAATAATCGAGCAAGACGTTCATTTCATATTTAAAAGTTCGCTCTGATTTTACATCTGTGATTTTCTTGTCTGAATAACTTTTGGCATACATCCGAAATGTTAAAACCTTTGGAATTTCCGGTTTGTGTTCCGGCTCTGGTAGCGCAAAGAATCCTGTATTTTTTGCGTAATCTACTGCCCAAAGCGTTTGTTGCCGTTTTGCTTCCTTCTCGTTCTGCCATCTCGGATAGGTAGTTTCAATTTTCCCGACATTGTTTTTGTCTTTATATTGAACCTTCATCCGGTATGATTCCGGATTCGATTTGGTCGGGTTCGCATAGATATTAATTTTTATATCGTCTTTCATTTTCCAGTATCTCCAAAAATTTAATTAGCGTGGTAGTTGTTTTGGTAGTTAAAAATGTTGAATTCTTAACATTCTCCAAAAACCGAAACTCGCCTGTTTAGACCAGTTCAGTTGTCAAGTATTTTTTAGGTTTTTTTATAAAACCCAATAATTCCTTGACGTTTCTTATTTTATTTGTAATAGAAATCTGGAAAAGGGAAGGTGTTTTTTGAGTAGGTAAATTCAGATTTGAAAACTTTACATTCCGCTTACAGGGCGGAACTTTTTGTTTTTAAATTGTAATTTTACATTTATCTTGTACGGACTCGCAGACTTTGCATTGAAACAATTTTCAGAGGAATTTTCTCATTTTTATCAATAATAATTTCCAAAGGTCTTTCCGGTAAATCAAAACTGAAAGTCTGCTGTCGTTTTTTCATCTCTATTTTTTCAGTTTTTGTTCCGCTAGCAGTTTGGATTTCGATTTCCAGCGGCAAAACAAAGGTTTCAGGGGTTAAAGCATCGCGTCTTTGAGTTTGGCTAAATCCAAGTTCCAGTTTTTTCGTTTTGGTGTTGTAAGTTCTTGCAACGCTTAAACGGGGATAACCTTTGCCATAAACCCATTGCGAGAAAAACCATTCGAGATCGGTGTTCGCGGATTCTTCAATAGCTTTTTGAAGATCGGCAGTTTCGACATTTTGAAACTTGTGGCGTTTGAGATAAATGTTGATTCCTTTCCAAAATGCTTCATCGCCGATTTCTTCGCGCAAAGTGTGAACGACTGCGCCGCCTTTTTGATAGGTAATCGTATCGAAAATTGAATCGTCTTTGTTTTCATCGGCAAGCGGGTTAAAAAGTCCGCGCATTTTATTTTTCGAGGCATCTTCGGCAAAATATTGTTTGACATCGCTTTTTATTTTTTGGATATAATTAGCCCGTCCGTAGATTCTTTCACGAAAAGCGGCTTCCATAAATGTTGCAAAACTTTCATTTAACCAAAGTTCCGCCCAGTTTCGGCAAGTTACGAGATTACCGAACCACGAATGCGCAATTTCGTGAACTACCAAGTCTTCGACATCTGCCCGCATACTGTCGAAATTTGCTAGAAAAATATAAGTGTCGCTCATTGTCGTGGAGGTGATATTTTCCATTCCGCCGAAATGAAAATTGGCAACAATCGTCTGATCGTAACGGTTAAAAGGATATTCGATTTTAGTTATATCCTCAAAAAAACGCAGCATTTCCTTTGTTTTTCCGTATGCCTTCGGCACGATGTCCGTGCGGTCTGGATAAACATAATAACCGAGCGGAATATCGCGGTAAGTGTCCTTGATTTTTGTATAAGTTCCGACAATAAAAGAAGTTAAATAGGTTGAATGTGGAAGCGGCATAAAATAATGAAATGTCTGCGTGCCGTCATCGTTGTCTTTTATTCCTTTTAATTCACCGTTGGCAATCGCCGTTTCGCCTTTTTCGACGGTGATAAATTGTTCAGAAGTTGCTTTATCGTCGGGAAAATCATAAGACGGAAACCAGTGCCGCGTTTCGGCGGCTTCGCCCTGCGTCCAAACCTGCGCGTGGCGCGTTATGGTGCCGCCGCGCCGGATTTCGTCAATAAAATAAACGCCTTTTTTCGGTTTTGCGGTGTGCGTTAAACGAATGGTTATCAGATCATTCGGCGAATATTCTTTATCCAAAGTTACAAAAATCTTGTCGCCCGATACGCGTGAAAACAAATCTGTGTTTTCGGATTCAAGATTTACCGATGTAAATTGCAGACCGACGGAGTCGAGTTCGATTGATCTGAATTTTTCTCTTAAAGGCTTGAATTTAATGGTCGTTTCGCCATAGACAATTTTTTGTTTGCGGTCAAAACTTGTTTTGATGACATAATGCTGAACATCAAAAGTTCTGATTCGATTCATATTCGGACGCGAAGTTTGAGCCGAAATAACCGAAAAGAAAAGAAACGCCGAAAGATTTACAAAAAGCAGGGAACGGAAAAAAAAAATCATAAGTTATTCAAATTAAACAGTTTTTATCAACATTATTACATAGAATTTTGTTCTTTGAAACTCATTTGGTTGTTATCTCTAAAACACAAAAACTCTGATTTGCTTGTTAAAACTAAAATCGCTAAACTTGTTTCAGAATAGATTTTCACGGAGTTTAAGAAAATGGAAAAAAGACCGCCGCCGTATTTCCCGCAAAGTTCGCTGAATCCGGCAAATGAAAACCGCTTTAAGAAGTTCAAACTAGCTGTCGGCTTGGCAATTGTAATCGCGGTTTTGCTACTGATCGGAGCTGGATTCGGTATTTATTATCTTATTACACGAATTTTTTGATTTATCGAAATTTAATAAAAAAACAGCCGGTTCATTTTTGAATCGGCTGTTTTTCTTTCCGTAATCAAATTCCCTTAACGATTCGTGTGTGCTGCATTTTTCGCGGCTCTAGCTTTCGTCGCCATTTGTTTGGCTTCCGGGAGAAGTTCCATTGCTCGTTTCAGAGATGTGTCGTATTCATTAAAAACTTGAAACGAAGTGGTCGAACCGTATGATGCAATGACAAATTCGGTTCGCAATGCCCGTTCGATAAACTCACGCTCGCTCTCAATTTGAGCTTTTGTAAAACTGTATTTTGTAGTTGCAAAATTTTGGAAAGCATTATAAATCGCCGCATTAATCGGAAATTCGGTTGATTTTAAGGTGTGATTAAAAACTATTGGGCGATCAACCTTGTAATTTTCAAAGCCGGGAATTTTGCCGTATGCCAAATCGAGAACAAATGCGAAAATAGGATCATTTAATTTTTGCTGAAAACGCGCTTTTTCGGTTGTAATAGTTTGCGGTTTAATATATTCATCTGGATTTATTCCGCCGCCGCCATAGACCTTTCTGCCCGCGTCTGTTTTACTTTCCGCACCGTTCGGATTTCCCTGATTATTTTCATCGCGAAGCGTTCCGCCGTTGGTGTAGTAATTATAAAGATTTCCGTCTGAATAATCTCTTTGGATCAATCTGCCCGAAGGTGTTTCGTATTTGGCAATTGTCAAAAGAAGCATCGAACCGTATTCCAGACCAAACGGATTTTGCACCAAACCTTTACCGAAAGTGTTTTCTCCGACAATTAAAGCGCGGTCGTGATCTTGCAATGCGCCAGCTAAAATTTCGGAAGCCGAAGCCGTATTCCGGTTAACCATAATAACTACGGGCGTTTCGTCCGGATTAAAATTATCTGCTTGATATGTATTTTGCGCGCCTTCGATTCTGCCTTTTTGTGTAAAAATCGCTTGTCCGCGGGACAGAAAAGTATTGGCGACTTGATAAGCCTGACTGACCAAACCGCCGCCGTTGTTCCGCAAATCGAGAACCAAACTTGTCATTCCCTGCGCTTTAAGCTGCGTCATTGCCTGCCGGAATTCGGCAAAAGTAGTTTGATTAAAACCGCCCGTCATTCCGATATAACCAACGCCCGGACGAATCAGATAGGCTTCGGCGATTGACGGTTGCGAAACTGCATCTCTAATAATTTCAACGGTTTCCTGTTTCCCTGTGCCGAATCTTTCAACGGTCAATTTCGCTGAAGTTCCGCGCGGACCGCGCAGAAAATCACGGACTTCGTTAAACGGTTTACCGAGCATCGAAGTTCCGTTGACGGCAAGAATCTTATCTCCGTAGCGCAAACCGGCACGATGCGCCGGAGCATTATCAAAGGTCGCTTTAATAAAGGTTGCGACAACCTTTCCGTTTTTATCGCTCAAATCGCCGATTGTCGCGCCGATTCCGAAATACTGTGATCTTTGATTAGTGCGAAAATCTTCAGCCTCTTTAGCATCAAAATAATTGGAATGCGGATCGAGCGTATGCAGCATAGAATCAATCGAAGCTTTGAAAAGGGCGTTATAATCGAGATTTTTTCCTTTGACGTGATTTTCTTCAATGATCGTCAAAGCTTCGGCAATATCGCTTTCAATGTCCTGTCCGGTAACGGTTTTTGTGGACTTTACCGTTTTTGAATCGGTTGCAGTTTGCGGATTTATTTTAGAAGCAGTTTGGGTTTGGGCGGAAATTCCCGAAAACAAGAAAATAGCCAGAAAAACGCTTAAGAAAAGGTTTGAACTTTTTTTCACTACAAAAAATCTCCTATTAATTTTGATGCAATTACTACAATTGGCAGAAAAAATGATAACATTCCTTAGAGTAAAAAGCGATAAAATTGGTTGCATAGTTAAAAGACCTTGAATTATTTCCTGCTTAAAATGATTCTTTAATATTTATGAATAAATGTTTTATTTTAATTTTTATAATTTTGTTCGGTTCGGTTTCAGTCTTTTCTCAAACCAAACAACAAGGATCACCTGTCAAATGGGAATTATACAGCGTGAGTTCGAAAAAGGTTTCAGTTTTACTGCCTAAAATGCCTGTTAGGATTTCAAAAGAAGATATTTGCTTCCAACTCCGTACCGATACATACGCCGTTTATGCAGATGATGTCATTTTCGGGTTAAGTATTTACTCGAAAATGAGTGAAAACATTCCCAAGTCTTGTTCCCGGAAAAGAAAATTTGATGCAGAAAGTTTTCAATTTAGATTAAATGAACTAAAAACTCAGCTTAAAACTTCTGAATCAAAAAATATCACCTTCAATAATAATAAAGCCGAATTTATCAAAGATGATATTTATAATTATTGGTTAATAAACGACTTCAAGAATAATCAATGGGTTGAACTCTGGACAGCAAACTCTGCAGGTACTACCGTTGAAGTGAAAAAATTTATAAATTCTCTAAAAATCAGTGAAATTAAAAAAGGAATCGAGATAAATAAGGGCGCGGATTCTAATACGGGTGGTTTGAGTCAGGGTTTTTCAGAAAAGGAAAAGTCAAAGAATTCGTTAGAAGAAAATAAGGTGGAAGATTCAAAAATATACTTTGTAATAAAGCCGCAACCGAAGTATACGGATATCGCACGAGAAAAAAATACTCAGGGACAAGTTGTTCTAAGAATTACCTTTCTTTGGAATGGCGGCATCGGTAGTATTTCGCCGGTTAGAGGAGTCGGGGACGGCTTAACCGAAGAAGCTATCGCTGCAGCCAAAAAAATAGTATTTATTCCTGCAAAAAGAAATGGAAAGAATGCTTCGGTAACAATGAGTGTTCAATATACTTTTACAATTTATTAAAAAATGTCTCATTTACTGGAAATAAATAATTTACAAACTCATTTTCCGACTCGTGCGGGATTGGTCAAAGCCGTTAATGATGTCAGTTTTTATATTGACGAAGGCGAGCTTTTAGGGCTGGTCGGCGAATCGGGGTGCGGAAAATCGATTACGGCTTTGTCCGTGATGCGCTTGATCGCTCCGCCTGGGAAAATCGTCGGCGGCACGATAAAATTTAAGGGCGAAGATTTAACGAACGCGACCGAAGACCGGATGCGGGCATTGCGCGGCAATGATATGGCGATGATTTTCCAAGATCCGATGACCTCGCTCAATCCGGTTTTTACGGTCGGCGAACAGATCGCTGAAGCGATTCGTCTGCATCAGAAATTAGATAAAAAGCAAGCCGAACAATCGGCAATTGAAGCGATGCGCGAGGTTTCTATTCCCGCGCCCGAACGCCGCGACAAAGATTATCCGCCCCAGCGTTCCGGCGGAATGCGCCAGCGCATAATGATCGCAATGGCTCTCGCCTGCAATCCCGAACTGCTGATCGCCGACGAACCGACAACTGCATTAGACGTTACAATTCAGGCGCAGATTCTGGAACTCCTCGATAATCTCAGAAAAACGCGCAAACTCGCCGTTCTGCTGATTACGCACGATCTGGGCGTTGTCGCCGAAGTTGCGGACAGAGTTTGCGTAATGTACACGGGAAAAATCGTCGAAGAATCGGGCGTTGACGAAATTTTCGAACATCCGAAACATCCATATACGCAGGGACTTCTGCGTTCCGTCCCGAAAATGCGCGGAATCGGCGAAGCAAAAGAAACGCGTCTTTCGACTATTGAAGGAACTGTTCCCAGCCCGACAAATCTTCCGACGGGCTGCCATTTTGCGCCGCGCTGCGAATTTCGTATGGAAAAATGCACGCATGGCGAAATTCCGCTTTATCAAATTCACACGGATGTTTCTGTGCGGTGCGTTTTATATGAAGGAAAAGATTCTGAAAGGGAAAAAAGTTTATCTGCGGTATCCGAAAGCGTCTGATTTTGAAGAGTTTATCGAGTTAAATAAATCAAGCGTTGATTTTCATAAAGGCTTAGCGAATCCGCCAAAAAATAAAGATGCGTTCGACGAGTTTTTTGCCAAAAATGAACAATCCGCCAACGAAAGCTTTTTTATTTGCTCGATTCAAACAAACGAAATCGCCGGTTCGATCGGGCTTTCGCAAATATTTCGCGGCGGTTTTCAGAATGCTTATCTCGGATATTATCTCGGCGAAAAGTTCGCCGGAAAAGGTTTTGCGACGGAAGCGATTGCTTTGACCCTGAAATTTGCGTTTGAAGATTTGAAATTGCACCGCATCGAAGCCAATAGTCAGCCGCATAATCTTGCTTCGATTGCGGTCGTCAAAAAAAACGGATTTTCCATAGAAGGATTTTCACCGAAATATTTAAACATTGACGGCAAATGGCGCGACCACGAGCGTTGGGCAATAATAGTTGAAAATTGGAGCAGCGAAATATGAGCCGTTCGATATTAATAAATAAAAAAACGATGAGTGTCGAGGAATATTTGGTTTTTGAGGAAAAATCGAATACGAAGCACGAATATTCGGACGGGGAAATTATTTCAATAGCGGGCGCAAAAAGAAATCACAGTCTTATTGCCGGAAACATATTTCGTCAACTTGCCAATCAATTAGAAGATAAAGAATGTGAAGTTCACCAAAACGATATAAAAGTCAGGGTCCGAGAAAGCCGGTTTGTTTATCCCGATGTAATTGTCGGTTGCGGGGAATTAAAATGGGAATCAAATGAAACTGTTTTGCTGAATCCGACAGTAATTTTCGAGGTTTTGTCAAAATCAACGGAAGCCCGCGACAGAGGAGAAAAAGCGCAGGATTACCGCCGACTGCCGGATTTGACCGATTATTTGCTGGTTTCACAGAAAGAAATGTTGATCGAACATTATATACGTCAGTCGGACGGCAGTTGGAAATTATTGGAATATCGGAATGCCGAAAATGAAATAAATCTACAATCAATCGGCTGTATTCTAACTATTCAAACAGTTTACGGAAAAGTAAAATTTCCTCAATTAAAACTTGTCAAATCGGATGAAAATGGAAAGTAGCGCGGTCGAATTAAAAAAAGAGAAACAAAATCTTGTAAAGGTCAAGAATCTTGTCAAATATTTTCCTGTCGAAAACAGCGACGATGTCGTGCGGGCGGTTGACGATGTTTCGTTCGATATTTTATCGGGCGAAACTTTAGGCTTGGTCGGCGAATCGGGTTGCGGAAAATCAACCGTCGGGCGTTGTTTGCTGCGCCTTTACGAACCGACGAGCGGGGAAGTTTTATTTGAGGGCGCAGACATATTAAAACTCGGCAACAAACAGCTTCAAGCGCTGCGCCGCGAGATGCAGATAATTTTCCAGGATCCGTATGCTTCTTTGAATCCGCGTCTGAATATTTTATCAATCGTCGGCGAGCCTTTGAAAATTCATAAGATCGGTGATAAAGCGGAACGCCGTGAGCGCGTTGCCGATCTTTTGAAAAAAGTCGGACTCGATCCCGCGTATATGTTTCGTTATCCGCACGAATTTTCCGGCGGTCAACGGCAGAGAATCGGAATTGCGCGCGCCCTTGCGCTTAATCCGAAACTGATTATTGCCGATGAACCGGTTTCCGCGCTCGATGTTTCCGTGCAGGCGCAGGTCGTCAATCTTTTGCAAGATTTGCAAAATGAATTCGGTTTGACGTATTTGTTCATTTCGCACGGTTTAGCCGTCGTCGAACATATTTCAGATCGTGTTGCCGTGATGTATCTCGGCAAGATCGTCGAAATTGCCGAAAGCCGCGAACTTTACGATTCGCCGCTTCATCCTTATACAAAAGCTCTTTTGTCGGCGATTCCGATTCCCGATCCGAAACAAAAACGCGAACGAATTATTTTAACGGGCGATGTCCCGACACCGATCAATCCGCCTTCGGGTTGCCGTTTCCGTACGCGCTGTCCGTTTGCCATCGAAGAATGTGCAAGGATCGAACCGGAACTCAGAGAAATTTCCGAAGGACATTTTTCCGCCTGTATTCGCACGGTCGGTTACGATAGCGCGGCGAAAACTCTTTAATTTATTGAAACAAATCTTAAATGGAATCGTAAAAAAATGTAAATTACCGGAATTTAAGACTTTTTTTTACAACAAATAAACTAATTTGGGGGAAAATATGTATCGTTTAATAGGAATTATTATCATTGTTTTGGGAGTTCTGATTTCTGTTCTGGGGTTCACAGGCATTTTGCCGAATATGGGTCCGAGCGGAATTTTCTTATTTTTTACGGGCGGGTTATTACTCGGCTTGAGTTTTATTCCACGACCGGAAGCGATTGAATCCGAACCAATGTCTTTGCCGGAATCACTGCTGAAGATTTTCTACGCGCCTGCCGAAGTTTTTCAAAATCTTCGACTGCATCCGGGTTTTCTCGGTGTCGTATTACTTACTGCGCTAATTTCCGGTGTTTACACAATCGCTTTTTTTGAGCGTGTAACTCCTGAACGAATCAGCAATTACACGGTTGATAAAATAGCTGAAAGCGGTTGGGTTCAGGAAGGTCAGGTGGAAACCATCAGAAAAGAAACCATCGAAACTAATTCAAGTCCGTTGTCCCGCGCCGGTCAAGTGTTAAACGGTTTTAGCTGGACAATATTTTTAGCCGCTTTTCTCGGGTTAGTTTTTTGGCTGATCGTTATGGCTTTCGGTGGACAGATTAATTACTGGCAAGCTATTTCTGCCACGGCGTATGCGTTTTTTCCCGTTACGCTACTCCAAAAAGGTTTGAGTCTTTTGATCTTATACTTAAAAGACCCATCGGAAATACATCCGATTCTAGGGCAAACGACTTTGGTGCAGGATAGTTTGAATTTCCTGATCACTCCGGCTTCGAGTCCGGTTTTATACACTTTATTATCTTCATTCAGCCTTTTAGCGATTTATTCTTTATGGCTTTTCGCCACAGGTTTGAAAAATGCCGGCGAAAATGTTTCGGCAACAACAGCCTGGACAGCGTCGGTCATTATTTGGATGATCACTTTAACGCTGGGCGTGGTTTCAGCTCTGCTTTTGGGAAACTTTATTTCGTAGAAAAATAAGCGGTCAGACTATAACTGTTAGATAAAAAAGACGGCGCGAAAACAAATTTTGCGCTGTCTTTTTTTTATCAATGCCGACGAACAATTTATAATAAAAAAAAAATGATGTTCTTTCTCGTTTTAATTAAACTTCTTATCTCGGAGTTTTGAATATGCGACATTATCTTTTATATATCGTTGTTATACTACTAAATTTCGCTTTAACTTTATCGAGTTACGGTCAGACAGGTAGACAGAGAACCTTTGTTACTGAATCACAACCGGATTCGCCGCTTCTCATAAAAGATTTGTCGGCAATTATTCTGCTTCCAAATAAATATCGAAGTTCGCTCGGATTGGGGGGCGCTTTTTACGTTGAAAATATCAGCAAAAAGAAAATTAAGCAGTATACAATTTATAAACCTGCGGAAAAGGATTTAGGCTCTAAAAATGATAGGGATTCACAAGCATATATAACTGACTTACTTCCGGGCGAATTATTTTTACATAGATTGAGAGAAACCGTTGAAGGCGATTCGCTGATTTTCCGGGTAAAAGAAGTTGAATTTGCAGACGGAACAAAATGGACAGCCAAAGCTTTTAACGCCGCAAAAGCAAAAAATTCTGCTCGTATTACAGCAACGGCTCAGAAAATTGAAAAAAATACAAAACCTAAAAAAATTATAACGCGAGAATGGGGCGTTCCTATATTTAATGACGGTGTTTTTAAAGTGATAAACGCCGAGCCGCAAATAATCGAAGGAATAACGGTTCAGACTAAGCTGCATCAATTAAAATCAGAACGTATTGATGAAATAGAAGATTGTCATAAATCGGCAGAGGAACTGGAAAAAATTAATTCTGAGATGCCTGATGAAATAATTGATGACGATGAGTATTACACGATCGAAAAATTTACCACTTATGAAATCAATGGCAGAACTTTTGCTTTTGAAGTCCCTTATATGGAAATCGAAACCGAAACTGAATATATTAGAGGAAACGGTTCCCAATTGATTTATGTTGACGAAGACGGAAGCGGCTTTTTCAAAAAGCGTTGTGGAACAGCCTGGTTAGAACCATTACCGGAATGGGTTAAATTCCAAGCCGGCAAATAAGTAAAAAAACTCTTCAATCGGACGTAAGATCGAAACCCATATAGCTGAATTTTAACTTATATAAGGGTTTTAAGAATTTACTATGCGCTATTCCTATAAGTTAAGAGTTTTTTATCCAACTTAGAAAATAAAAGTGTTTAGCTATAAAAGAAGCAGTTAATCACACAACAGTATCATTTCGAATTTTTACAATTTCAAATTTTGAAAATTGTTTTTACTAGCAAGACCGTCATAAAAAACTGTCGATACATTATAAATCTCTGTAATTCTTATGTCGCCAACGCCATCTCACACTCAACGGGTAATTAGTTCTGTGAATACCGAGCGATACGCCGACCAGTAATTTACAATAGCTTTGTAAAAATAAAATAATCTTCATAAAAAATTCTTTTCTTTCCTAAACTCTGAAAATCATACGGCTAAATAATAAAAGAAGGACGGCTGACCTAAACCGGAAAGCCGTCCTTTAACAAAGCTTTCGCTATCAACGACAACCGATTTGTATAAAAAATAAATAACGATTGCTGTTAAAAAAGAGTCAGAAGATATTTCTGTGCCTCAAATAGATCAATTAGTGTTTGGTATCTCGATTTTGGTGGACATTTTCATGGCGTTTTTTCGGTATTAAACCAGCCAAACCAGCCAAACCGAGTAGACCGATCCAACCCCAGTCAGTATCATTATCGCGCTCAACTGCTCTTGTAGTATCGGTTCTATTATTAGTTGCGTTTGTTTGGGCAGATGTCGGCAAAACTGTGAAAACAGCTAAACCTAAGACAAATGCGCCAACTCCAATAGTTCTTTTCATATCTATAAATTTCATAATTATATTTCTCCTTGTTCCATTAGCGAATCTTATTTAGAAACTCGCATATAACTAAAATTAAGCCTTTGCCGTTAGAACTTGGTTAACTACAGAAACGTTGTTTTGATACTAATTTGCTGTGGCACTCAAATTACATTTAATTGACTTAGACTTATTTCCAACTTAACTGATACAAAAAGGTGTGTCGGTATCTTATAGTACACTTCCATTTAGTACACTTCCATTTCTTTTTTTTGCTTTTAATTTTTCGTATTTTGTAGATTTTATTGAAAGAAATAATCTGCAAGTTTTAACAATCGAGCAGTTGTTGTTTGAGAGTTGGCAAAAGACGAAAGTCGGTTTGTTCTAAAAGATCAAAGACCGCAGGAGTGTCCGCGAAGTATCCGGCTTTTTTGCTTTGATGATAATGCCGAGTGTGCCGATGATTTTAATGCCCAAATCTTTGGCGACAAGTCTGCCTTTTTGCTCGTCAATCACCAACAGCGCATCTTCTGTTTGTTCCAGATAACAAAGCCATCGCACTCGCTTCGCCTTCGTCCACGTTCAAAGCAAGTATGCGGGCAAGCTGAACCGCATCAGCTTTTTTAACGATTATCCAATCGGGCAAAAATTCGCCGAATTCTTTTTTTATTTGTTTCCGTAATCCAAATCTCTCCGAAAAGCTCGCGCAAAATATCCAACAAATTTATTTTGCTCAAAACTATCAGACAGCTTGCGTCGGAAATAACGATTCATTTCATACTAAAGACAAATCTTCTTCGTCGAGCGTGTAATCGAAAAAGGTTGCTTGAAAATGCAAAAGGTAATCACAAATATTGGTACAATGCACTTTTTAGAAAGTTTCAGAGGGAGTTTGAATTGTCTGTATATAATTGGAAATAAAGAGTTTGTTTGGAGGCGGCGATCGGAATCGAACCGATGAATAAAGCTTTTGCAGAGCTCTGCCTTACCACTTGGCTACGCCGCCAATTTAATTTTGGATTTTAGATTTCGGATTTGCTTTCTATCAATAAACCTATAATTAAAGATATGCAAAACGTATTGAATTCTGAAAATTTATTTGAAAAGAACTATAAATTTAAGCAATTGAAGCGACGCTTTGGTTTTTACCGCTTGCGTCGCTTCTGAAATTTTTGGAGCGGGAGACGAGATTTGAACTCGCGACTTCGACCTTGGCAAGGTCGCGCTCTACCACTGAGCTACTCCCGCTGGAGACTGCAAATAATGATTCTACTAATTGATAATATTTTGTCAAGTTTAGGGAAACAAAATTCTCGAACATTTTTGCCGAAAAATTAGTTTTCAACCGTAATTTCCCTGACAAAATTCCATTCGCCGCTTGCACCGACTTTTATATTGCCGATTCTTTTATTCGCTACAACCATATTTGCCGGATACCAGAGCGGCAGCATCGGAACGTCATTGGCGATGATCTCCTGCGCTCTGTGATAAAGTTCGCGGGCTTGCTCCTGATTCGGAGCATTCAAAGCCTGTTCGATCAATTTGTCAAATTCTGGATTGCTGTAACGCGAGCGGTTGCAGCATTTGATTCTCTCGCCCGGAATTGCGCCAGTGGCAAATAAATCTTTCAGGAAAATCGGGTCTTGATTGCCGCCGATCCATACGCCCGTATTGATCTGAAATTGTCCTTTTGCCAGTTGTTCGCGCAAAACATTGCTTTCGAGGGTTTCGATAATCACATTCAAGCCGATTTCTTTCAAAGAATTTTGAATTACCTGAGCATATTGCGCCGCCGCCGCGCTTCCGGCTGAAAACTTAAATGTCAAAGGTTCGTTTTTATAACCCGATTCTTTGATAAGTTGTTTGGCTTTTTCCGGATCGTAATTATAAGTTACGGGCGCGTGATATGCCCACGATTCCAGCGGCAAAATCGAATGAGCGATGGTTGCCTGTCCCGACAAAAGATTGTTGATAATTTCTTCGCGGTTGATGGCGAACGCCGCCGCCTGACGCAACTTCGCGTTATCGAGCGGCGGCGATTGCGTATTGAATTGGAGATATTGAATATTCGAACCATTGAATTGCTCGACCTTTAGATTCGGATTTTGTCCGAGCGATTTGATCGCATCGGGCGCTAGGTTGGTCGGCAGCGGTGCCAGATCAACCGCGCCGCTTTGCAGTTCGGCTTGCAGGGAATTAGCATCAGCAATTGTTTTTACGCGAATTTTGCCGACATTTGGTGCGCCTTCCCAGTATTCGGGAAAGGCTTCGAATTCGACGATCCCTTGCGCCGTGTCGTAGCTGATAAATTTATACGGACCTGAACCGAGCGGGGTTTGATCCTGTTGTCCGATTGAACCTTCGGGAATAATCGGAACGGGAACCAGATTAGATAAAACCTGATTTTTGATTCCGGCACGGCTCAGATTGAAAACGACTGTTTGCGGATTCGGCGTTTCGACCGAAGCGACGAGCGGAGTCGTATTTCCCTCGATTGTTTCGATAAACGCGCCTCTTTTAAAACCTTCGCTGGCGAGAAGCTGTTCAAAAGTATATTTGACATCGGCGGATGTTAAAAGCTTTCCATTCTGAAATTTAACATTTTCGCGCAAAGTAAATGTGATGATTTTTCCGTCTTCGGAAACCTGAATTTCGCCGGCGAGTTCGCCGACGTATTCAAACTTCTCATTTTTTTTGACCAGCGTATTAAATAACAAATTGCGGATTCGCTCGCCTGCCGCTTCCGATCCTTTGGTCGTTAAAGAATTGAGCGACGTAAATTTTTCCGAAAGCGCAATTGTTACGACATCTTTGTTTTGTGTCCGGCAAGAAAGTGAAAAAATTAAACTTGTAAATAAAATGAAAACTAAAAAATAATGACGCAAAATAATTTATCCTCCGTAGCTGTACTTGACTTGCATATTCAATTCCGCGATTTTCTCGGCGAGTGTTTGGAGTTTGGCGGAATCAAAAGGTATTGGTTTTTGTATTTGTTGTTTGACTTCAAAAATTCGCTTTAATGATTGATCAATTCTCGATTCTGAAATTTCTTCGTTTTTGACGGCTTCCAAAATTGACCGGTAACCTTCGCGAACTGATTGTTCATTGGCGCAGATTGCCGGCATATCGGCTCCGGCTTTGATTGCCATCTTGCAGGCTTCGCCGATTCCGTAATTTCGGATAATCGCGCCCATTTCTAAATCGTCCGTAATTATAAGGCGGTTGAAATCCAATTCTTCGCGCAAAAGTTTTGAAATAAAATTAAAACTCAAAGAAGTCGGTAAAAGTTTGCCATTTTGGTCGGTTTCTTGCAAATCCGAGTTTGGAAAACTCGCGTGTGCCACCATAATTGCGTAGATTTCTTTTGATTTTAGAAACTCTTTATATGGAAAAAGATCATTTTCAAATAATTCATCCTCCGGGATTTCAACGCTCGGCAATTCGTCGTGAGCATCTTTTTTCGCACCGCCGAGACCGGGAAAATGTTTCAAACAACCGAGAATTCCGTTAAATTGCAAAATGTCCAGATATTTTCCGGCAAATTCGACAACTTCTTCCTTTGATTTTCCGAATGCGCGCGATTGCAGACCGTTTTGAAAACTCGTGCGCTTTTCGTCAACAACATCAATAACCGGCGCAAAATTCATATTGAAACCGAGGATTTTGATAATTTTCGCCGTTGCCTCGGCAAGTATTTCGGCTTCTTCCACAGTTTTTATCGAACTTGCGGCGGGCATCGGAGTTGAAATTCTCCGCAAACGGTCAACCAGTCCGCCTTCCTGATCGAGACTGAAAAAAGGCTCAATTTCCGAAATTTCCCGAATATTGTCGAGCAATTTTCTGACTTGTTCACTTTCGCGGACATTTCGTGAAAAAAGACAGATTCCTCCCGGCGAAATTTCATTTAAAAATTCTTTCGTCTTTTCATTTAATTCAGTACCGGAAATTCCGATAAAAAATAATTGCCCGATTTTTTTCTCTAACGGTAGAGAAAAAATTTGTTTTGCAGTCATATAAATTATTAAAGAGAATTCTCAAAAGTCGGTTTGCAGACAGTTAAAGTAAAACTTAAATCAAATCGTTTTATCTTTCAATTGCTTCAAGAGTTTTTTCGCTTCATCCGGCGTTAAATCTTCGATATTTATTTGGCGCAGTTCGTCTATGACATTTTCATTGGTGATCGCAAAAAGCGAAAATTGGGTTGCCGCTTTTCCTTTTCCCGACTGTCCGACTGCCGCTTCAAGAGCGTCGGCATTCGGTTTTATGTCGGAAAAAACCGCCAGTTCGTATTGTTCGAGTTTTGACAAAACTTCACGCGCCCGCAGAATCGTTTTTTGAGGCAATCCGGCGAGTTTGGCAACGGCGATACCGTAAGATTTCGAGGCTTTTCCTTTCGCTAATTTGTGCAGGAAAACAACATCGCCGTCTTTTTCGGCTGCCGTTACCTGATAGTTTTTCGCGCCGGGAAGTTTTTCCGCCAGTTCCGTTAATTCGTGATAATGCGTGGCAAACAGCGTTTTGGCGGAATGTTCGGGCGAATTATGGAGATATTCAGCAACCGCCCAGGCGATTGAAAGTCCGTCGAATGTCGAAGTTCCGCGTCCTATTTCGTCAAGTAAAATCAGACTTCGCGGCGTTGAATTATGCAATATCGCCGCAGTTTCGGTCATCTCAACCATAAATGTCGAACGCCCCGAAGCTAAATCATCAGATGCGCCGACTCGCGTCCAAATTCTGTCTAAAATCGGCAGTCTGGCAGATTTTGCCGGAACAAACGAACCGATTTGTCCCAAAATTTGAATGATCGCAATCTGACGCATAATCGTAGATTTTCCGGACATATTCGCGCCGGTAATGACCAGCAAACGGTCGGTCGAATTGTTTAATTTAGTGTCGTTCGGCACAAAATTATCGGTGCCGTAGGCTTCGACAATCGGATGTCTGCCGTCTCTAATCTCGATTTCGTCGCCGTCGTGCAAAACAGGTGCGGAAAAATTTCTTTTCGCGGCGGTTTCGGCAAGCGCTGCAAGCACATCCAGAGTCGCCAGAGCGCGGGCGGTTGATTGGAGTTTTTGCGTTTCCCGCGTTACCTTATTTCTGATTTGTTTAAAGAGTTCGATTTCGATTTCCCCGATTTTTTCTTCCGCTCCTAAAACTTTACTTTCCCATTCTTTTAATTGCGGAGTTGTATATCTTTCGGCGTTTGTCAAAGTTTGCCGCCGTTCGTAATCTTCCGGTACGCGTGAGATATTTCCTTTGGAAATTTCGATAAAATATCCGAAAACATTAGTGAATTTGATCTTTAAATTATTAATTCCGGTGCGCTTTTTTTCGGCTTCTTCAAAAGCTGCGATTGTTTGTTTAGCGGATTTGCTGATGTTTCGCAGTTCATCCAAGTCTTCATTAAAACCGTCGCGGATCACGCCGCCGTCCGTGATATTCATAGGCGGTTCGTCGGAAATCGCTGTTTCAATTAAATGCCGAATTTCAGGCAGTTCAAAAATATTTTCGCTCAAAACTTGAAGAAGTAATGCGGACGCGTCTGATAACGTAAAATTAATGTTCGGTGTTTGGGAAAGCGAACGGTTTAATGCCAGCAAATCTCGCGGCGAAGCTGTTCCGAGATTTAATCTTCCGATCAATCTTTCCAGATCAGTAACTTCTTTTAAAAGATGTCTGATTTTGTCCCGAAAGATCGAATCGGTTAATTCTGTAACAGCGGAAAGTCTGGTTTGAATTTCACTGCGTTTGACCGAAGGTCGCAGAATCCAGGAGCGCAGAAGTCTTGCGCCCATTCCCGTAACAGTTTCGTCAATCACTCCTAAAACTGTGCGTTTGTTTGATTTATTGGATTCTCTCGATTCGATGATTTCCAGATTTCTTAGCGTTACAGCGTCTAAAATCATAAAATCATTTGCCTCGTAAAAACTAATTTCCGAAATATGATTTGCCGAAGCCTTCTGCGTTTCGCGGGCGTAATTAAGACAAGCACCGGCGGCGCGGATCGCTTCCGTTTTGGAATCCAAACCGAATCCGGTTAATTCTTTGACATTTAATTGCTGTTTTAATAAATTCTCGCAATCTTCGATGTGAAATAGCCAATCATCGAGCGCGGTCAAAGTCGTCGAAAATTTTTGCGAATTCGGCGGCGCGATTGAGATGACATTTTCCGGCAAATTGTTTTGATTGAAGCTGCCGAACGAATTTTCAATCAATTGGCTCAAATTTTCAGGAAAGAGAAGTTCACGCGGCGCGATGTTTTCGATTTCGCTGCAAATGTTGGCAAAAGCCTGTGCGCCTTCAAATTGGGTTGTGAAAAATTCTCCGGTCGAAAGTTCAAGAAAAGCCGCGCCGAACCGCTCGCCCGCTCCGCACACCGAACCGAGATAAACTGTTTCCTTCGATTCGAGAATCTGCGGATCAACCGCCGTGCCGGGCGTGATGACGCGCACAACCTCACGTTTAACAAGTTTTTTTTCAGCCGAAGCATCTTCGGTTTGTTCGCAGATGGCGACGCGGTAGCCTTTTTTGACCAGCCGCGAGATATAATTTGCCGCCGCGTGATGCGGCACGCCGCACATCGGAATCGGATTATTCCCGCTTTTATGCCGCGCCGTCAGAGTGATTTCCAGTTCTCGCGAACCGATCACCGCATCTTCATTAAATAGCTCGTAAAAATCGCCGAGCCGAAAAAAGAGGAGTGTGCCGGGATATTTTTTTTTTATTTCCAAATATTGCCGAAGCATCGGCGTTGCATTTTCCATAATTGATATTTATAAGGTTGATTTTCGGTAAAATTTTAACGCATAAATCCGATACTTTAAAATTGCAGTTGATCTTATCGGAAATAAAAAATTTTGGCAGAAAAAAACTCATCTTCTGATTCGTTTATAGGCAATCTGATTTTATTTCCGGTAATCTTTAGTAAATTTATTAACTCTAAATTGTTAATTTTTAAACACATTTGCTAAAATACAGTCTTTCAAGTAATTTTGTAAGAGGTCTGCAAAAAATATACAAACTTTTCCAAACTAAAAGAATCAGACGGTCTAAGAATTTTTTCAAACTGAATTTTAAGTTGGAGCCGGATTTATGAAAAGAATTAGAACTTTGTTCGTAATTGGCTGTGCGCTGTTTTTAAGTAATTTATTTACTTCTGATATTTACGCACAAGACAAAACGGACACAACCGCAAAAGAAATAATAATCACCAATAACCCTGAAAAGCCCGATCCCAATGATGGATTATCTGAATCAACCCGCCAAGATATTAAACGAGTCGAAGATGCCCAGGTTGCCATAAAAAATCGTTCGGATGACCGCTATCGAATCGGTTTTCAAGATACATTATCAATACAAGTTTATCGCCACGACGGACTTTCGCAAACAGTCAGCGTTAATCCTGACGGAACAATCCGTTTATTCAGAATAGATAATCCGATTGTCGCTGTTTGTAAAACCGAAAGAGAATTGGCTTATACAATCGAAACGCTCTATAAAAATCATTTGCGCAATCCGCAAGTCAATGTTCGCGCAATTGAACAGAGATCGCAACCGTTTGCCGTAATCGGTGCGGTTCAAAAACCGGGCAGTTTTTTTCTTAATCAAAAAGTTCGTCTGATTCAGCTATTATCACTGGCGGGCGGTTTTGATGTCGAAAAAGCGGGAATGATTGTTCAAGTTGCCAGAATCGGAAACCTTTCGGGCTGTGCTGATTCTACAGAAGGTGCAGGCGAAAATCAGGAAATCGAATTTTTAAAATACAATCTGGCTGATGTCATCAAAGGTGTTCAAAATCCCTGGATGGAACCCGGCGATATTGTGTCGGTTTTAGTCGCTGAAGAAGCTTACGTTATCGGTGATGTGATTGATCCGACGAATGTTAAATTAACCGGACCGACCACTTTAACTCAAGCTATTGCAATGGCAAAAGGACTTTCGAAAAATGCAAAAACAGATAAAGTCGTTATTGAAAGACAAGAACCCGGCACGCCTATAAAAACTGAATTAGTATTTAACTTAAAAGATATTCGGGACAAAAAAATTCCTGACCCTCTTCTTCAGGCAAATGATATTGTTTTAGTTTCAACCGACAGAGGAAAAGCGGCAACTGAGAGTTTATTAAAAGCCCTGACAGGTGGAATTGGAAATCTCTTTTTCAGATTTCCGTTGTAATGTATGAAAGAAAGAAGTGAAATTCAAAAACAAGTGGTTGAAACGGTTGAATTGGAGCGACCTTTCGAGGCTCAGATACCGGTTTCCGGCGGCAGTCGCTATCCGGGCTATCGAGATGCGTATGCTCAGGAAGGTCTTCAATTAATTGATTATTGGAGAGCGATCCGCAAACGGTTGTGGCTTGTTATCGGAATTGCGGTTTTAATTACTACTTTGGCGGCTATTTATATGGCGCGAAAGCCGGATATTTTTATGGCAAAAGCGGTCGTGCAGGTTGACCTCGAACAGGCGAATCCTGATCTTGTGACCGATAATCGCCGCAACAATATGTCTAATCCTGATCCAGCATATTTCAATACGCAGCTTCAGTTACTCGATAGCGAAGGTCTTCTGCGGAGAGTTGTCAAAGATCTGAGCTTAGACAGTAATAAAGAGTTTCAAATAGCAAAGTCGGGAGATTCTTCATCATTTTTAAGTTCGGTATTAAAATCAGTCGGGCTTGCCGGTGATAGTAAGAAAAAAGAAGAAAAAGGCATCGGAGAAGTTTCGGTTTCTTTCGATACGACAATTGCTTCCTCGGAGGAAATCGCCGAAGCTATCAGACTTGCCCCGTTTGTTGATCTTCTCAGAAAAAACCTCGGAGTCGAACCCGTCAGAGAATCCAGAGCAACGATCAAAGACACGCGGCTCATTGATATAACTTATAGAAATACTGATCCTGAGTTGGCGGCTTTGGTAGTCAATGGCATAGCCGGAGCTTTTACTAAATCAAATCAGGAGAAAAAATTCGGTTCATCAAAAAAATCAAGTGAGTTTCTTGATGGAAGAATTGCAAGCCTGCAGAGTGAAATTAGACAAGGTCAGTTAAGATTAGAGCAATTGAACCGTGAGGCGGGAATTCTTAAACCTGAAAATCAACCTTCAATTGCGATGACCCGTTTAGCGGATCTCAATAAAAACTTACTCGAAGCTGAAAACGAAAGAAAAAATGCCGAATCCATCTATTTTTCGGTAAAAGATTCGCCGGAGAAACAAAAAAGTTTAACCGAAGAGCAGTATATTCGATACGTCACCGAGCGGGAAAATGATATTCGAGGCTTGGTCAATGAAACGACGAAGGACATTGCCAGATTACGGGCAACACGGTCAAAACTTTTGGAAGAATTTGTTGAAACTGCGCCGGAAATTAAAGAATTTGACCGCCAGATCAGCACTCTCGAAAGTGAAATTATTAAAGCCCGTACGAAAAACGAGCAATCGCTTGAAGAATTTCGCGGCAGATCAACCAAAACAATTCTGAACAATCTCGAAACAAAATATCTTCAGGCAAAGGCAAAAGAAGATAAAATTCGCGGAGCGTATAATCAGCAGTACAGCCTTGCTTCCGGTCAGAATCAATCAGAGGTTTCCATCAGTCTGTTGAAACAGGAAATTGATACAAAACAAGGTTTCTTAAAAAATCTGATTGACAATCAAAGTCAAACAGATATTTTAGCTTTGGGAACGGACAATAATATAAGCGTTGCCCAAATTGCCATTCCGCCGGATACGCCGGTTTCACCGAGACGTTTGACGACGGTTGTTGGCGCATTATTTTTATCAACTCTTTTCGGTATGGGACTGGCTCTTTTCCTAGAGTATCTTGATGATACGATCAGAACGACTGAAGAAGTTGAAAATTATCTGCAGCTTCCGGCTCTGGTGGCAATTCCGACAATTGATTCGATGCCGAAACGCCGACTGCTGCTGGTTGGCGCAAACGGTGAAGAAATAAAAGAAGGTTCGCCGGAATCGCAACTTTTAATTCATACTGATTCACGGTCTTCGCTGGCGGAAGCGTTTCGGCAATTAAGAACTTCGATTTTGCTTTCGACAGCCGGACACGCGCCGAAATCACTCTTGATTACATCGAGTCTTCCGGCGGAAGGTAAAACCACAACAGCGATAAATACGGCGATCAGTTTGGCTCAAACCGGAGCTAAGGTGTTGGTTATAGATGCTGATATGCGTCGTCCGCGCTTGCATTCGATGTTTAACATAAGTAATGCCGAAGGATTGAGTACGCTGCTTGCTACCGAATTGACCGAGCAGCAAATTTTTGAAGTGGTGCAATATGATGAGGCTTCAAATTTGAATTTGCTGCCATCCGGACCCGTTCCGCCAAATCCGGCAGAACTTATCGGTTCGGAACAAATGTCGAATTTATTAAAAACTTTACAGGGCAAATTTTCACACGTCGTTGTGGATTCACCGCCGATTGCATCATTTACCGATGGAGTTTTGATTGCCTCGATGGTTGATGGAGTGATTTTAGTCGTTCACGCTGGAAAGAGTTCTCGGCAGGTTGTAAGGCGTTCAAAACAACTTTTAAACGACATCGGTGCGAAGATTTTCGGCGTTGTGTTAAATAACGCAAATCTTAAATCGCAGGATAATTATTATTATTATCAAAGTTATTATCACCGTGATAATTATCGCCACGATGACGAAGAATAATATATTTTAAAGAGTAAAAAGAGTTCAATAAGTTTTTCTTATTGGAAGTTCTTTTTGCTCTTTATTTATGCAATTTTGTATAATTAAATTTAAATAAAAAAAAGAATATGAGTAAACAAACCAAAGTATTGGTTACGGGTGCAGGCGGTTTCATCGGAAGTCACCTCGTAACGTATTTAAGGGAAAAAGGTTATTGGGTGCGCGGAGTTGATCTGAAATATCCTGAATTCGCTGAAACAGACGCCGATGAATTCGAGATTTTAGATTTAAGACGTTGGGACGCGTGTTTGCAAGCGACCAGAAATATTGAAGAAGTCTATGCTTTAGCGGCAGATATGGGCGGAATGGGTTTTATTTCGGCGCATCACGCGCAAATTCTCTACAATAATTCACTAATCAATCTGCACACGCTCGAAGCGGCGAAAACCAACGGCGTAAAAAGATATTTATACACGAGTTCGGCTTGTATCTATCCCGAACATCTTCAAGAAAACACAGATGTTAAACCCTTAAAAGAAGAAGATGCGTATCCGGCGCAGCCGCAAGATGCGTACGGTTGGGAAAAACTCGTCAGCGAAATTCTCTGTATGCACTACCGCAACGATTACGGACTCGAAACGCGAACAGTTCGTTTCCACAACATTTTCGGTGAAAAAGGAACATGGGAAGGCGGACGCGAAAAAGCTCCGGCGGCAATGTGCCGGAAAATCGCGCTTGCCAAATTGACCGGAAAACATGACATCGAAATCTGGGGCGACGGCGAACAAACCCGTTCGTTTTGCTATATAAATGATTGTGTCGAGGGAATTTATCGCCTGATGCGTTCGGATTTTCACGAACCGCTCAACCTCGGTCAAGACCGGATGGTGACGATCAATCAGCTTGCCGATATTATCGCGGAAATCGCCGGAATCGAAATCGCGAAAAAACATATAGACGGTCCGCAGGGCGTGCGCGGCAGAAATTCAGACAATGACAAACTCCGCGAAGTTTTAGGCTGGGAGCCGGAAATTTCGCTCGAAGAAGGTTTGAAAACAACCTATCAATGGATCGAAGCGGAAGTCGGTAAGAAATTAAACAAGGAGCAAACATTAGTCAAAGGTTCTTCTGTGTAATGCTGGAACGCTTTGATAAATGCCAGCTTTGATTTTTTATGGTTCATAAAGATTTACAAAATCCGGCTTATGTTTCCTGGACAGAGTTTTTAAGAGATTCCGATAAATGGAGTTTCGGGCAAATAGCAAATTATCAATTAAAAGAGCTTTGTCGCGCAGTAAAACACGGATACGAAAACACGAAAGGCTATCAAACCCTTTTTGAGAACGCCGGAATTCATCCGGATGACATAAAAAGTTTTGAAGACTTCGGAAAAATTCCCTTTATTACCAAAACGGATATTCGAGATAATCTGGAAAGTTTTTCGGTAAATACTCCGCATCGTGAATATATCACAACGGGCGGAAGCACCGGAATTCCGACCGGAATGTACCGAAATGCCGAAACATTTGCCAAAGAATTAGCTTCAAAAGCGCACCAGTATTACCGCATCGGCTGGAAAGAGGGCGATAAACAAATAGTTTTTCGAGGTTTGCAGATTGATGATACCGATGGCATATCATTTGTTCCGGAATTTAACGAGCTTCGCTGCTCGACGTATGACTTTACACCGGAACGGATGGAAATTTACAGGCAGAGAGCTTTTGAATTTCAGCCGGATTGGCTTCGTTGTTATCCTTCGTCCGGTTATGTATTTGCACGTTATTTGAAAGATTCCGGAAAGACTTTTCCTAAAATAAAAGGAATGCTCTGTTCTTCCGAACAATTGTATGACTTTCAAAAAGAGCTTTTCCGGGAAGTTTTCGGGGAAGATACGAGAATATTCGTTCATTACGGGCATTATGAAATGTCCGCTTTAGCCGGGTTTTGTGAATATACAGATGATTATCACGTTTTGCCGCAATACGGTTTTGTCGAACTTTTAGATAAAGATAATAATCCTGTAAACAAAAAAGGCGAGATCGGCGAAATTGTCGCTACATCGTTTATAATGAATGTTACGCCGTTTATTCGTTTCAGAACTGAAGACTTAGCGGTTTATAAAGGATTCGGCTGCGAAAAATGCGGCAGACCTTATCAAATCTGGGAGAAAATCGAGGGAAGATTGCAGGAACTGATTATCGGCAAAACCGGACGAACTATTTCAACTTCAATGCTGAATATGCACGATGATTCATACGACCATTTGAAACAATTTCAATTTCACCAAGCTGAACAGGGGATTTTGAATCTTAGATTTGTTCCCAAAGACACGATCAATGAATCAATTATTGAAAAATTAAAAACAAAAATGACGGAAAAACTCGGTGCGGATATCGAGTTAAAAATGGAAACAGTTGAAGAAATTCCTTTAACAAAACGCGGGAAACACAGGCTTTTGATACAAGAATTAGACTTAAAGTATGATCATCCGGCTTTACACAAGGCAATTGGATTATGAGCAAGCAGGTTGCAGTTGTTAAAACACTCGAATCTACATATCCGGCGGATGCTCCGTATAATCCATCGGAAAAATTTCCGGAATATCCTTTTACAGATAATATTTCTTCCGGTTCTAATTTTGTTTATACAGCGATTCGGCAGCTTTTTATCGAGCTTGAATACGATAAAGAAAATATCGGAAAGGGAGATTGGAATCCGCTCGGTCATTTGATAAAACCCGGAATGACGGTCGTTTTAAAGCCGAATTTTGTCAGAAGCCGGCATTATGAAAAAAAAGATCCGTATGCGATGATCACGCATCCTTCGGTTTTACGGGCGATTGCCGATTATTGCTGGATTGCTTTGAAAGGCGAAGGTAAGATTATTATCGCCGATGCGCCGCAATATGACGGCGATTGGGAAGAGCTTTTAAATCTGACCGGGCTTGATCTGGTAAAAGACTTTTTCAATTTACAAGGCAAAATCGTCTTTGATGTTTATGATTTAAGAAATTACTGGTCGAAGAAGAGACATTTTCCTTCGATGCTGATTCCTTTGAAAGGCGATCCGAAGGGGAGTTTACGGGTAAATCTGGGTGAAGAAAGTGCAGTTAAAGATGTAAATGATCCGAACCGGCTGTACGGCGCGGTTTATCACCGGCAGGAAACGATTGAAAATCATAAAGGCGATAAACAAATTTACGAAATAGCGAATACCGTGATGACCGCAGATGTTTTTATTTCCATACCGAAATTGAAAACTCACAAAAAAGTCGGCGTAACGATGAATATAAAGGGGTTGGTCGGTGTCTGCACGAATAAAAATCTGATCGTGCATTACAGTCTCGGCGCGAAAAAAGACGGCGGCGATCAATATCCGCCGAATCATTTTACGCCGATGGAAGAGCGTCTGATCAAAACAGAGCGTTGGATGTATGACACTTTTTTGGCAAAAAGAAGCGTTCCTCTGGAATATATACATCGTTCGATTTACTGGCTGCACGGAAAATTCTTAAAGCCTCTCGGCATCGGTGTCGAGAAAAAGAAGCGTTTGCTTGATGTGGGGAATTGGTATGGAAACGATTCGGCTTGGCGAATGTGTATAGATTTGATTAAGTTGATTATGTTTTCGGATAAAGACGGCAAACTGCACAAAAAAAGGCAAAGAACTTTATTTACAATAATTGACGGCGTAATCGGCGGCGAAAACAAGGGACCGTTAGAACCCGATCCGAATTATTCAGGCGTTTTGATCGCCAGTGAAAATTTTCTGGCAGCGGATATTGTCGGAACGCGCCTAATGGGATTTGATCCCTTAAAAATTAAAACATTTTCTTACTTATTAAACGATAAAAAATGGGATTACGGCGTAGAAAGTTTATCTGATATAGAAATCAAAACATCCGTTGAAGAAATAAAAAATTGTCTTAAGGATAATAAAAACAAGTATTTTAATTATAAACCCTATCCTGGTTGGATAGATCATATAGAAATTTAAAACAATATTTATGAATGAAAAAGTTTCAGTAGTAGGTTTGGGTAAATTAGGTTTGGGCTTGGCTTTGAGCATCGCGGACAGCGGAATCGAAACATTGGGAATTGATGTAAATGAAGAAATCGTCAATCAAATCAATGATTCCAAAACTCCGATCATCGAACCGCAATATCAAGAATTATTGGAAAAACTGAAGGGTAAATTCCGCGCGTCTTTAAGCCACGCCGAGGCTATCGAGAAAACGGATATTACGTTTATTCTGGTGGCAACGCCGAGCATCGGCGACGGCAGATTTTCCAATCGCTATGTTTCGTCCGCTCTGCAAGCTCTGGCGGAGGCTTTCGGAAAAAGCAATAAAAAAAATCATCTGTTTGTCATCAGCAGCACGGTCGTTCCAGGTTCGACGGATAGAGAATTTATCCCACTGATCGAGGAATATTCTGGAAAGAAATATCAAAAAGATTTCGATGTCTGTTTCGATCCCGATTTTGTCGCGCTCGGTTCGGTCGTTAAAGATTTCAAAAATCCGGATTTAGTGATTATCGGTGAAAGTTCACCGGAAGCCGGCGCACGTCTCGAGGCTTTGCACCGGAAAATATGTGAAAATGAACCGAAAATTTCCCGTATGTCAATTATCAGCGGCGAAGTTGCTAAGGTCAGCTTAAACGCTTATATCACGATGAAAATCAGTTTTGCCAATACGGTGGCGAATTTATGCGAACGAATCGAAGGCACGGATGTTGACGCGATCACGAGCGCAATAGGTGCGGATAGACGAATTTCGCCTCATTATTTTCGCGGCGGATTGGCTTTCGGCGGAACTTGTTTTCCGCGCGATACCAAAGCCTTTATGACGATTTCAAAAGAATATGATCTGGTGCCGACGTTGATTTCGGCGGTCGAAGATGTCAATGTTCAGCAAAAATCGCATCTTGCCGAAATTGTCCGAAAACAAATCGGTGAAGAGAAAAAAGTTTCGATTCTCGGCGTGGCTTTTAAAGATAAGACGCCGGTCATCGAAGCGTCTCCGGCGATTGATCTAATCAAGGATTTGATCAAAGAAGACATTTTAGTGACAATTTTCGACCCGTTGGCAATGGATGATGTCAAGGTTATTTTCGATGACGAAATCAGCTATGCGCATTCTATCGAAGAATGTTTGGAAAGTTCTCCGGTGTGCGTCGTTACATTGATGTCGAAAGAATATAAACGAGAAATTGAAGAATTCAAACCGGAAAAATCTTTAAAAATTATAGATTGTTGGCGGCAGATAGATAATGCGAAACTCGCTCCGAATGTTGATTTGGTTGCCGTCGGAAGGCATCAAACAGATAAAACAGATAAAATTGTATTAAAACATTTTACAGGATGAAGAAAGATAAAATACGAGTTGAAATCGTCACTCCGGTTCACAATCGAAAAAAGTTGACATTGTTTTGTTTGAAAAGTATTTCGAGGCTTAATCGTGAAGGTTTGGACATTCACACGATAATTGTAGATGACGGTTCGACGGACGGTACTGCGGAAGCTATTGACAGAGAGTTTCCCGAAGTTGAAGTTATCAAAGCTGACGGGAGTTTATGGTTCACAGAAGGCACGAATGTCGGCATTAGAGAGGCTTTAAAATATAATCCGGATTATGTATTGATGATCAACGACGATCAGATTTTTGATGAGATGGCGGTCAAATATTTGGTTGAAACAGCTGAAAAATATCCGCACTCGGTCGTCGGTTCACTGTTGCTTTTGTGGGATACGCCGCATAAGCTTTTTCAGGTTGCGCCGAAGTGGGAAACATTTTCCGGCGGTTGGCGGCATTGGTTTCATCAGACGGTTTGGACAATTCCGAAAAACCCATGGCAGGTTGATATAATTGTCGGAAACTGCGTTTTAGTTCCGGTTCAGGCGATTATTGAAGAAGGTTTGATGGATTCAAAGCGTTATCCGAATTTCGGAGATGCGGAATATACTCCGAGACTTAGAAAAAAAGGTTGGAAACTTTTGATCGAACCCCGCGCCAGAGTTTTTTGTCAGCCCAATAATATACCGGCAAAAGTGAAAAAAATGTCTCTGAAAGAAAAATTCAATGCGCTTTTTATAAATCTCGGTCATATACATAATCTGCGCCGCCGGTTTTATTCAAATTGGGACGGTGCGCCGACCAAAATTAAAGGCGTTACGGCTTTTGCGGCATTTTTTATACGGATTTTGTTAAAAAGAAATGCAGAAGGAGAATGGGGCGGATTGCAAAAGGAAAAACCACTTTTGGATGTTTACTCAAATTCTACTGTAAAAGACTAAGTTGTTTGATATTTTTGTTGAAATAAAACAACTTGCATATATCCATTTCAAATCTTACTTTAACTGTCGGAGTGCCGACCTATGATAATTAACTTGAACAATAAACATTAGATAAAATGACTCAAACACCGAAAAAGATTTATTATGTCTGGAATTATTTGGAATGGGGCGGGGCACAGATTTATTTTTTGGGAATAATAAGACAAATAAAACACGAAGCGGAAATAAAAGTAATTTTACCAGCCGAATCAGATGAACAAATTATCAAGTTTATTGAAAATGAAGATATTCCTTACGAATTATTTGAAACAAAAAATTATGAAAAAACCGCAATTTCATTAAAATCCAAATTTCATCTGCATCGAAATAAACTAAAAGGTGAATCGGATATGTTTAAGTGTTTGACGACACACGATTTATCTGACAGCGTTGTCCACATAGAACTTGCACCATGGCAATCTCTTTTTTATTTAATTCGAGTATCTCTTAAAACAAAAGTTTTTATCACCGTGCATAATTCTTTTCCGCCGGTTCCGAAATGGCGAAATATATTATGGAAATTTAAATTTGCAATCATTACAAGATTCAAAAATTTTAATATTTTCCCCTCAAATGTTGATGCCAAACAGAGTCTCAAGCCGTATGTTCCTCAAAAGTTTTATGACAAAATAAAAGTAACCTATACAAATGTCAATCCCGATGAAGTTGCTGATGCTTTAGCGTCTGAGATTGATAAAGAAAAATTTTTAAATAAGCACAAAATCCCCAAAAACAAATTTTTGGTTTTCTGCGTCGGGCAATTTATAGACAGAAAAGGGCGTTGGACATTTCTTGAAGCGGCGAAAAATGTGCTTGAAAAAGACAAGGATTTTGCATTTGTCTGGATTGCCAATTCAAAACCGAGCAATGAAGATTTGAAAAAAGCGAAAGACTACGGGCTTGGAGAAAATTTTATTTTTATCACATCGGATCAGGTCGGAAGCGAACATATTGATTTATTTAATTTTTTGCGGTTAGCGGATATTTTTGCTTTGGTCAGTTTTCAGGAAGGTTTGCCGATTTCTCTGCTTGAGGCGATGGCACTCGGCATTCCGAGTATTTCGACCAATGTTAATGCCATACCGGAAGCGGTGAAACATCTTGAAACCGGTTGGCTGATCGAAGCGGGCGATGTCGCGCATTTGGAAAAGGCTTTTACCGAATTAAAAAACGACGGCGAGTTGAGAGCAAAATTATCAAAAAACGGACGGGATTTTGTTTTAGCTAATTTTAACGAAAAGGTAGTTGCAAAAATAGCTCTGGAAGCTTACCGGGAAAGTTTTAAATAGAATTTAGAATGAATAAAGCAGTAATTATCAACTGTTTATCAACTTAAAGACTAATATTTCTTCGGTTAAATCTTGGGTGGCGATATTGTTTGTTGGCTATTTTTGTGGATAATGAGATTTATAACCGACGACGAAAAAAAAATTAGTTAAATTATTGATGAGTAAAAAAATAGAACTTGTTCAAAGAGTAGAATTTATAAAAAATGCGTGTGCCGGCAAAAAGGTTTTGCATCTTGGCTGCACAAATTACCCGTACACGCAAGAAGCGATTGAAAATGAAATGCTACTTCATACCGAATTAGGGAAAACGGCAAGCGAACTTTATGGTTTTGATTTTGATCAAGCCGGAATTGATATTTTAAACATAAACGGTGTAGAAAATCTTTATCAGGCAGATTTGGAAAAACTCGAAGAAGTTAATTTGGACAAAACCTTCGATGTCATTATTGCCGGAGAAATTATCGAACATTTGAGAAACCCCGGAAAGTTTTTGCAGGGAATTCAAAGATTTATGAATTCCGAAACAAATCTTGTGATCACAACGATAAACGCTTATTGCGCTTTCAGATTCCTAATTTACGGTTTGCGCGGAAAAGGCGGTTTGAACGAACCCGTTCACCCGGATCACGTGGCATATTATTCGTACAAAACTCTGAGTTTGGCGATTAACAGAGAAAATTTGGTCATTAAAGATTTTTATTTTTACGATATCGGAAACGAACATCGCCCTTTTAATCGTTGGTATTACAATTTTTTTAATGATGTTTTTGTGAAATTTTCGCCGCAATTAAGTGACGGAGTGATCGCCGTTTGCGGGTTAAACACTAAATAAAAAGTACCGCACGACATTTTATTTTTATGAGAAACGATTTCGGTAATAAATATTTAAAAAGATACGGGATAAAAAAAACCGATTTATTTTTTATCTTAGTGTGTACGATTTTTTTATATCTGCATCTGTTTCTACTGCCGGCAACGCCGATTTTTTTTGAAGAAGATCACCTTTATATCGTGCAAGACGCCTGGCGAATGTATCAAGGGGAAGAGATTTACAGAGATTTTTTCCAAAAGATGTATCCGGGAACGCAGGTTTGTTATTTAATTTTATTTAAGATTTTCGGAACACAATTCTGGACAATCGGTTTGATGATTTTCCTGCAGGGAATCGCTTCGGTCATCATTTCTCTGGCGATTTCAAGAAAGATTTTTGAAAATATCTGGTATTCGTATCTACCGCCGACGATCTTTATATTCTTCGGTTTTCGTTGGTTCGGTCTGGACGGCAGTCACCGGATGTTCAGCCCTGTTTTTGCGATGCTGGCAGTTTTGATTTTGTTAAAATCGAGAACATTTACAAGAATTTTGCTCGCCGGTGTTTTATGCGCTTTCAGCGGATTTTTTACGCAGCAGCGCGGTTTTCTGGCAGTCGCGGCAATCGGTATTTTTCTGCTATTTGATGAATTCTCCGGCAAAAAAAATTGGAAGGAATTAATCTTAAAGGAATTAACCCTTGCGCTGAGTTTTACTTTGACGCTGCTCGGCTTGATTTTGCCCTATATATTGTCCAGCGGTGTTGAAAGATTTCTCAATTATACTTTTTTTTTCATAACCAATTATGTCCAGGATCCGACCGGAAATTACGCGTCTTATTTGATAGATATTAACAAAATTACGGAACTAGGTATGATTATGTCAGCCGTAATGTTTTTTTATCTGGCAATTATTCCCTTAATTTATTTGATTGTTTTTATTTATCTCGGATTAAAAAGAAATGCCGAAAATGTTACATTTAAAATGCCGATTTTATTGATTGCGCTGATGGGCTTTTTTTTAACGCTCGGAACATTCGCGCCGAATCCGGGAAGATATTTTCAGATCGCTCTGCCGGCAGTGATTTTATTTGTCTGGGTGTTTTATCAATTAACAAATAAAACTGTCACAATCGTTAAGGTCGCCGTCGTTGGTTTGATAATTTTCGGACTGTTTTTATCTATAAGAGTTCAGACGAGTTGGGACACGGAAATCCTTCCGGCGAGAACCGGAAATATCGCCTTTCTTTCTCCTGTGACATTAGAAAGATATAAATGGCTGGCGGAGAATGCAAATGAAGATGATACGGTTTTTGAAGTTTATATATGCGCCGTTAATTTCCCGCTTTTGCTGAAAAATCCGACACAAATAACTTTTCTTTTAAATACGGCTTATACACCCGAATGGATGGTTTCCCAAGCAATCGAAAGTTTAGAAGAGAAAAAGACACGCTTCGTAATTTGGGACGCGGTTTGGACGGAAGAATTAGAAACAATCGAAGAAGGGGAAAATTTGAAGCCTCTCTATGATTATTTACAGGAAAAATATTACATAAAAAAGAATTTTACGCCTTATAACACACGTAAAATGCAGATATGGGAAAGAAAATGATTGGAACAATAATTAAAGATACAGATGTTGGCGAAAAAGCGAATATCAACGGAAATATAGAAGTTTCGGTCGTAATGCCGTGTTTGAATGAAGCCGACACCCTCGAAATTTGTATCAAGAAAGCTCAGACGGCATTTCGGGAAAGCGGAATCGTCGGCGAAATAGTCGTTGCCGACAATGGAAGTACCGACGAATCAAAAGAAATAGCGGCGAGAAACGGCGCGCGCGTGATAAATGTCGAAGAAAAAGGTTACGGAAGCGCACTGATGGGCGGAATTGAAGCGGCACGGGGAAAATTCATCATAATGGGCGACGCCGATGACAGTTACGATTTTCTGGAAATCCCGAAATTTGTCGAGAAATTAAGAGAAGGCTTCGATCTGGTACAAGGCTGCCGTCTGCCTTCGGGCGGCGGGCAGGTTTTACCGGGCGCGATGCCTTTTCTACATCGCTGGTGGGGAAACCCTATGTTTTCAATAATGGTGAAAAAATGGTTTAAAGCTCCGATCAACGATGTCTATTGCGGTCTGCGCGGATTTACCAAAGCGCATTACGAAAGATTGAATCAACAGTGTTCGGGAATGGAATTCGCCACCGAGATGATCATCAAATCCAGTCTCTACGCCGAAGACTACGGCGTGAAAATCGCCGAAGTTCCGATCACACTGCACCCGGACGGACGAAAATCGCACGCGCCGCACCTGAAAACCTTTCGCGACGGTTGGCGCACTCTGCGGTTTTTTCTGATGTACAGCCCGCGCTGGCTTTTTCTGATTCCCGGAATGTTTTTGATTTTGACAGGGATTTTGGGATATATCGTCGCTCTGCCGCAACTGCGTTTTGCAGGCATCACTTTCGACGCACATACACTCTTATTTGCCAGCTTATTTATTTTATGCGGTTATCAATCGGTCTTGTTTGCCATTATGACCAAGACTTTTGCGATCAGCGAAGATTTGATGCCGGAAGATCCGAAAATGACTAAGTTTTTCGAGATCATCAATCTTGAGCGCGGTTTGATTCTGGCGGCGATTGCGCTCGTTGTCGGATTGGGTTTATTGCTTGCCTCGATAAATCAGTGGCGTTTGGCAGAGTTCGGGTTTTTGGATTATGCCGCAACCATGCGGCTTGTTATTCCCGGCGCAACACTCGTCGCGCTCGGTTTTCAGACGGTTCTATCGGGGTTTTTCGTCAGTATTTTGGGAATGAAGCGTAAATGAAAGTAGTTGATAATATTCACAGCAAAAGTGTTCACACCAGAAGAGTAAATAAACTTTGCGAACATTTGTCGGATTTAATCCCGCACGGTTCCAGTGTGCTAGATGTCGGCTGCGGCGACGGTCTGCTTTCGAGTCTGATCATGCAGAAACGCACCAATATCAAATTGTCCGGTGTGGATGTGCTGGTTCGCTCGGATGCAAAAATCCCGGTTGCGGAATTTGACGGAGAATCAATACCTTTTCAGGATAAAAGTTTCGATATCGTAATGTTCGTGGATGTTTTGCACCATACGGATAATCCCGAAATTCTTTTGCGCGAAGCCGTACGGGTAGCAAATCACGCGATTGTCATCAAAGATCATACGCGAAACGGATTTTTAGCTTACCCGACCCTGCGATTTATGGATTGGGTCGGCAATGCCAAACATAATGTCGCCCTGCCGTATAACTATTGGTCGGCGCAGCAATGGACGAATGCACTGAATTCGTTAAATTTGCAAACGGAAGTCTGGATCAAGGATTTGGGATTATATCCCAAACCGGCGGATTGGATATTCGGACGCTCTTTACACTTTATTGCTAAATTCAGTTTAATTGAGTAAATTTAAAGATTGATAATGATAGAAACCGAAAACCATAGAGAAATGTATTTTCCAGATGTTTCGACTCTGAGCGAAAAGTAGATTCAAACATACTGGGAAGAAGCCTGTACCAGATTTGAAACTCCCGAAAAAGAAATAAATAAATTTATTTCCAAACAAAGGATACTGGGAGAAAAGCCTTGGCGGCGAGATGCCAAAATAGTTAGATACAATACTTTCAACGGTCATAAATTGTACTTTTTTGAAATTAAAAAAAACGTAAAACGCAATTTATTCCAATTCTGAGTATATATCCAACAAACAAAATAGTGAAAAATTTAAATATACAACAATCATATCAAACCGACAGTCACAGTTTCTTAATGCCCGTCATTATACTCTGGGGAGCGATGATACTGTTTTTTTTAGGGTTTTTATGGTTATTAAGCGACTTTAATTTTTCTATAGAAAGATATTACTTACTTCCGTGGTGTGTATTGGCAGCAATTGTCATATTGTCTCCGAGTTTTTATTTTTTATACAAAAAAAAATTCGATCTTTTTCACCCGTTGGTTTTCGGTGCGCTGACATATGTTTTTCCGGCATTTGTTTTTGGCGGCATTTTACTGTCATTCGGTTGGTCGGAGCCTTTCTATCTGACGTTTATTGAAGATCCGTATTATAATTTGCCGCTGACTCTCGTGTACGTGATGATCGGATTTATCAGCATAATTGCCGGTTATTCATTGCCTCTCGGTAAAATTATCTCCACGAAGATGAATTCCTGGCTGCCGACCTGGGAATGGGATCCGTCGGATGTTTGGGTTCCCGGTATTTTTTTAGTGGTTGCCGGCGTTATATTTAATATCATCGGATTTATTCAGGGTTTGGTAGGTTTCCAAAGAGTGGATGAAGTCGGTATTTTCGACGGACTTTTGTTTTTTCTGATTATTCTTTTGACTGAAGGAAGTCTGCTATTATGGTTGGCTATTTTTTCCAATAAATATAAAACGGGAATTTACTACATAGTTTTAGCGGGCTTAATAGCCGTAATTCCCGTAAAAATGGCTTTACAGGGAAATCGCGGAAGTCTTGTCGGAAGTGCTTTGATTATTGTTTTTGCCTTTCAATTTTCGGGACGCAAATTGAAATTAAAAAATACGGTTATAATCGGTGCCATACTGGTTGTATCTATATTTATCGGAATGATTTACGGAACCGCTTTCAGAAATATAAAAGGCTCCGAATCGCGTGCGAATACCGACAGTTACATTGTACAAGTTGCCGCAACGATTGATTATCTTTTGGTAAAAGATACGGGAAAAATACTCGCCGAAGGAATGCAGAATATGGCAGAAAGAATTGATAATTTAAGTGCGATGGGCGTTGTCGTTGCCAACCACGAGCATTTAAAACCGTATGAAGCCGGCTTCGGGCTTGAAGATAATATTGTCAATGATCTCTATACATCATTTATTCCGAGATTTATCTGGGAAGACAAACCAAACACTTCCGATGCCCGAGCCTACAGCGATTTATATTTCAATTTTAGTGAAAATTCATTTGCCATAACACCGTTCGGGGATCTTTTACGTAATTTCGGTCCAATCGGTGTGCCGCTCGGAATGCTGATTATCGGTATCTATTTTCGCGCAATTTATGATTTATTGATTAATACAGATAAGCCTTTGCTTTGGAAAAAGGTTTCTTATTTTGTATTGCTTACGCTTTTTTCGTTCGAGTCGTTTTATGCAACATTTTTTCCGACATTGGTCAGAACCGTAATTGTTTTGGTTATAAGTTTGTATTTAGCGAATATAATTGTGAAGCTGGTCAGAGGTTCAACAAACAATCCACGATTCTAAATAAGCATCAACGGATAAATAAATCACGGATGAGTCATAATGTCAGAACACCGTTAAACTGCGTTGAATCTTGTTTTTAAAAGAGGTTTTAGAGTTTGCATAAATAGATTGTGAATAGATATATGAAAAAAGTAGTTTTTACAAACGGATGTTTCGACATACTACATCCGGGACATATAGATTTATTGGAACGTGCAAAAAAACTCGGGACAAAGTTGATCGTCGGCATCAACAGCGATTCATCCGTCAGAGCGATTAAAGGCGCGCCGCGACCTTTTATAAATGAGGAAGACAGAAGACAAATTCTGCTCGGATTAAAATCGGTTGATGAGGTCAGAGTTTTTACCGAATCTACGCCGGAAAATCTGATTAGAGAGCTAAAACCGGATATTTTGGTCAAAGGCGGCGATTGGGCGGAAAATGAAATAATCGGGGCAGATTTTGTCAAAAAAAACGGCGGCGAGGTTTTTTCGATTCCGCTCAAAGAAGGATTTTCTTCAAGTTCGATTGTCGAAAAAATTCGTCAAAAAGATTTTTTTACTGCGGAAAAAGAAGCGGACGGAAATAAATATACGGAGATCATAAAAAAATCTCTACAGGCACATATTGATTTATTTGAGCGGATTCTGCAATACGAGCTTTCAATTATTGAGGAATGTGCAGAAATGATTTTTGAAACTCTCGAAAACGGCAAAAAAATTTTAATCTGCGGCAATGGCGGAAGCGCGGCGGATGCACAACATTTTGCGGCAGAATTTGTCGGACGATATGAAACCGAACGAAAAGGGCTTCCGGCAATTGCGCTGACAACTGATACGTCGGCATTAACCGCTCTGGCAAACGATTACGGATTTGAGAGAATTTTTGCTCGGCAGGTTGAAGCGTTGGCATCCGAAGGCGATTTACTAATCGCCATCAGCACGAGCGGAAATTCGCCAAACGTCAATGCGGCTGTGATGTCTGCAAGAGAAAAAGGCTGCAAAACTATCGGAATGACGGGAGCGAAGGGAAAAAAAATCGCCTCGCTGTGCGACAAAAGCGTTTTAGTACCAGCGGAAAGAACTGCGCGAATTCAGGAAGCACATATTACAATCGGGCATATCTGGTGCGAAATTATTGATGCGAAACTGCTCGACAGTTAAAAATTCTCACAAATATGTATAAGTTTATTAAATGCGGATTTTAGAATCATTTTCCAATGTAAAAGTTTTAGTTGTGGGCGATATAATGCTAGACCGCTATTGGTGGGGAAGTGTCAGACGGATTTCGCCCGAAGCTCCCGTTCCGGTTTTTTCAATGGAGAAAACAACCTCGAAAGCCGGCGGCGCGGCAAATGTTGCGGCAAATGTCGCGGGTCTCGGAGCAAAGCCGTTTTTAATCGGTGTCGTCGGTGATGACAACGAAGCCTCAGAATTGCCGGAAATTCTTGAAAAATCAAATATTTCCGCCAATTTTCTGGTCGAAATCAAAAATCGCCCGACAACCGTAAAAACCAGAGTTATCGCACACAGTCAGCAGATTGTCAGAATTGATCAAGAAACTGTTATTGGTTTAACGCAGGAAGAAGAAAAACTTGTCTGGGAAAAAATTGAACTTCTTTTGGGCGAGATAGAAATAATTATTGTTTCAGATTACGCCAAAGGAGTTTTAACCGATAATTTATTGGCGCGTCTGATAAGTACGGCGCGGGAGAGAAATATAAAAATTTTAATAGACCCGAAAGGGAAAAATTATTTGAAATATAAAGGCGCGACGCTTTTGACTCCAAACAAAAAAGAAGCGGCGGATGCGTGCAAGCTTGAAGAGAACGGACAGAATTTGGTTGAAATTGCCGGGAAAAATTTAATTGACGAAATTGAGACTGAAGCCGTTTTAATAACGCTGGGGGAGGAAGGGATGACACTTTTTGAAAAAAACAAGAAACCGAAATACTTTAAAGCTCTTGCCAGAGAAGTCTTTGACGTAACGGGAGCGGGAGATACGGTTATCGCGACCTTAGCCGTTGCGCTCGGTGCGGGAGCGAGTCCGGCAAAAGCGTCCGAACTTGCCAATATTGCCGCCGGATTAGTTGTACGGCAAATTGGTACAACGGCGATAAAATTTAATGAATTAAGCGAGGCAGCACGGAAAACTCACTAAAAAAACATTTGGGGAAATTTGAAAAAATCCAGCCTGAGAACAGTTTTAACAGCGTGAACAAAACCAAAAAACCGATAATTTTAATATTTTGTGATTATTACCTGCCCGGATATAAGAGCGGCGGCGGGATGCGTACGATTGTTAATACGGTTGAACGTCTGCACGAAAGTTTCGATTTCCGAATTATAACCAGAGATCACGACGGCAGGGAAGATTTTCAGCCGTATGAAGATGTAGAAATAAACAATTGGAATTCTATTGAAAACGCACAAGTCTATTATTTGTCGAAAGATAACATTAAAATCTCGAAACTTCGTGAACTTATTTTAGAGGTTGATCCCGATCTGCTTTATGCCAACAGTTTTTTTGCGACATTTTCGATTTTTGTCGCCAAACTGCGAAAACTCAAAAGGATTCCCAAAACGCCCTTTATAATTGCTCCCTGCGGCGAACTTTCGGACGGTGCTTTACGGCTGAAATCCGCGAAAAAACAAATATTTATAAATTATTCAAAGTTTTTCGGTATATATAGAGACATTATTTGGAAGGCTTCTTCCGAATTAGAAAAAGCAGAGATTAAAAAAATAAGCGGTAAAAGCGGCAAGGTCTTTATTTCTCCAGATTTACCGCCGAAAATGTTAAATGAAAATTATGACCCAAACCATAAAGTAGAAAAAATAAAAGGCGAGGCTTCACTCATATTTCTTTCGAGATTTATGCGAAAAAAGAATTTCAGATGGCTTCTCGAAAATCTCGAAGGAATCGAAGGAAATTTAAGAATAGATATATACGGACCGCTCGAAGATGTTGAGTATTGGAAAGAATGTCTAAAAATAATCGAAAATTTTCCAAATAATATCAAAATCGAATATAAAGGTTCGGTTCCATACGAACAGACCGGGGAAGTTTTATTCCAATATCATTTTTTTATTTTGCCGACGATTGGGGAAAATTTCGGACACGTTTTTCTGGAAGCTCTAGCGGCGGGTTGCCCTCTGATTATCAGCGATAGGACGCCCTGGTTAAACCTTCCGGAAAAGGGAATTGGTTGGGATTTATCTTTAGAAAAACCGTCGGATTGGAATGAAATTATAAATCAATGTATTGCGATGGATAAATCGGAATATGAAAAAACTTCAAGCAAAGCACGAGGTTTTGCGGTTGATTGGTTGGCAGATGAAAAAGTAGAAAAAGATACGGTTAAAGTTTTGCATTATGGGCTATCTAAAGCTTTAACTAAAGCAATCTAACTGTTAAATAGACTAGGTTTTTTGAATTAAAGTATTAAATTAAAAGTCTTTTCGCAGACTCTTAATTTAATACTTTAAGTAAAAGAATTTTATGAAAGTGTTAATTTTAGGCGGAAGCGGTATGCTGGGACATAAGCTGACGCAAATTTTAGGAAAAAAAAATGAAGTTTATGCCACCGTTCGCGGTAATTTCGGGGATTATAAAAAATACAATATTTTCAAGAGAGAAAATTTGTTTGAAAATATAAATGTCGAGAATATTGAAGAAATTTCAAAAATCGTCGAAACCTTAAAACCGGAATATCTGATCAATTGCGTCGGCATCATCAAACAAATGCCGATGGCTAAAGATTCGGTTAAAACTATCAAAATAAACGCGCTTCTGCCGCATCAATTAGCGGAAATCGGTGATAAATTTAATTCTAAATTAATTACGATCAGCACGGATTGCGTGTTCCGGGGCGATAGAGGAATGTATCAGGAAGATGATCAACCGGATGCCTTGGACTTATACGGCAAGAGCAAAAATCTGGGCGAAGTTACCAGCGGCAAGCATCTGACGCTGCGAACTTCGATCATCGGCAGGGAATTGGATTCGGCGCATAGTTTGATCGAATGGTTTTTACAAAACCGCGGCAGAAAAATCAAAGGTTTTGCAAAAGCGATTTACACGGGCTTTCCAACAAACGTCTTTGCCGATATAATTGCCGATTTAATGCAGAACCATCGAGATTTAAGCGGTTTATACCACGTTTCGAGCGAACCGATAAATAAATATGAACTTTTGCTGCTGGCAAAAAAACATTTTCAGATTGATGTAGAAATCGAAAAAGACGAAGATTTTAAGATAGACAGAAGCCTGGATTCGACAAAGTTTCGTCAAATCACAGGTTTTCAGCCCGAAAGTTGGGAAAAAATGATTGAGAAAATGGCGCAGGATGAAACGCCTTATCAGAATTGGAGATAAATGAAAGAACTAGACGGAAAAAGAATTTTGGTTACGGGCGGAACAGGTTCGCTCGGACAGACGCTTGTACGCCGAATTTTAAAAGGCGAAATGGGAAAACCGAAAAAAATCACGGTTTTTTCCCGGGACGAAGCAAAACAACATTATATGCGGCTCGATTATATGCACAAAAAAGCCGCGACCGATGACGTTATCTATCAGAATTCACAAGATTTATTGAATTTCCGGATCGGCGACGTGCGCGATTATTCCGCGCTTTTGGCGGCGATGCGCGACGCTGATATAGTTTTTCACGCAGCGGCGCTCAAACAAGTTCCGTCGTGCGAATATTTTCCGTTTGAAGCTGTTTTAACAAACATTATCGGTGCGGAAAATATCGTTAGAGCAATCAGAGAGAATAATTTACCGATTGAAAAAGTCATAGGGATTTCGACTGACAAAGCCTGCAAGCCGATCAATGTGATGGGAATGACCAAGGCTCTGCAGGAACGTATTTTACTGGAAGCCAACCGCGATAGTCCGAATACTGTGATTACGTGCGTTCGGTACGGAAATGTGATCGCCTCGCGCGGTTCGATTGTTCCGCTGTTTGTTGAACAGGTGAAAAATAATCAGACGATAACGGTTACGCTGCCGGAAATGACCAGATTTTTGCTGAGTTTAGACCGCGCCGTTGATACGGTTTTTGCAGCACTTTCGACCGGGAAACGCGGCGAAACATATGTACCGAAAGTTCCGGCGGCAAACATTACTGATGTGGCGAAATGTCTGATGGGCGAGAAAAATTTGGAAATCGTTTATACGGGAATTCGTCCGGGTGAAAAAATTCACGAAATAATGGTTTCCGAAGAAGAATGTTTCCGCACAATTGAGCGCGGCGACTATTATGTAATTTTGCCGGTTTTGCCTGAATTACGTGAAGATACGGAGATGCAGGATACACTGCAAAGCGAATACTCTTCAAAAGATTTGAATATATCAATTGAGGAATTAAAGACGCTTTTCAGCGAATCAAGTGAGGAAATCGCCCAATTTTTAAATTAACTTTATCCAATTATAAATTATAAATTATGAAAATAATGACAATTTTCGGGACGCGCCCCGAAATAATCAGGCTGAGTCTGGTTATGAAAATTCTGGATCAGCATTGCGAACACCTGACAGTACATACCGGGCAGAATTATGATGAAAGCCTAAGCGATATATTCATCAAGGATTTAGAAGTTCGTACGCCGGACATACATTTCGGTATTAGGGCAAAAAGTTTCGGCGAACAAGTCGGTCAGATTCTTGCCAAAACGGACGAAATTCTCGAAGAACATAAACCGGAAAAAATTCTGATTTTAGGCGATACGAACAGCGCACTTTCCGCCTTTATCGCCTCTCGAAAAGGAATTCCGGTTTTTCATATGGAGGCGGGAAACAGATGTTTCGATAATCGTGTGCCGGAAGAAGTCAATCGCCGGATAATTGACCATTCGAGCGCGGTTTTGATGCCTTATACGCAGCGCAGCAAGGAAAATCTGGTAAATGAAGGCATCGAGCGCGAACGGATTTTGGTTACGGGGAATCCGATAAAAGAAGTTTTGGATAATTTTTCGGACAAAATCGAAGCGAGTGATTCTTTGAAAAAATTTGAAGTCAGTCCGTTTGAATATTTTCTGGTGACACTTCATCGGGCGGAAAATGTTGATGATTCCGATAGATTACACAAAATTTTCCAAGGATTTTCGTTAGTTGCGGAAAAATTCGGTAAAAAAATTCTAATCAGTGTTCACCCGCGTACGGCGGAAAAATTGAGAAAATTCGATGTCAGAGTTGATTCGGAAAAAATTAAACTGCTGGATGCGCTGGGCTTTTTTGATTTTGTTAAACTGGAAAAAAACGCTCAGGCGGTTTTAACCGACAGCGGAACGGTGCAGGAAGAATGCGCCATTTTCGGCATTCCGAATGTAACTTTACGTGATGTCACCGAACGACCGGAAACGATTGAATGCGGTAGCAATGTTTTGAGCGGCGCGGAGCCGGAATCAATCTTAAAATGTACCGAACTGGCGATTTCGCAAGCCGTAAATTGGAATGCACCGGCAGATTATATGGTTGAAAACGTCGCGCAGACGGTCAGCAAGATAGTTCTGGGGTATACAAGCATTCGCAAACATTTGTGATAGATGTTTGTTCGTTTTAGTCAATAGAATTTATAAAATAAGACAAATTTGTGAAGGGGAAATCAAGCGAAAAAAAAGAAACTTTGTGGGTTGTAACGGAACTTTATTATCCGGAAGAAACCTCGACCGGATATTATCTAACGCGGATTGCCGAAGGTCTGGCAGATCAATTTGAAGTCAAAGTCTTGTGCGGACAGCCGAATTATTCGGCTCGCGGGACACGCGCACCGAAAAGAGAAATCCATAACAAAGTCGAAATTTTTCGCGCTTACGGGACGACTCTCGATAAAAATATCATTCTGTTTCGTCTGATAAATATGCTGACTCTCAGTTTTTCGATATTTTTCAAAGCGATTTTTCAATTTAAGAAAGGCGCACAAATTCTGGTTGTTACAACTCCGCCGAGTCTGCCTTTTATCACGGCTTTTGCGTCGCTTTTGCGCGGAGCAAAATATGTTTTGCTGATTCACGATAATTATCCGGAAATTTTGATCGCTGCCGGCAAAGCCAAGCCTGATTCATTTTTTGTAAATGCTTTAAGTTACTGCAATCGCTGGCTTTATAAATATGCCAGTAAAATTATCGTCGTCGGACGCGATATGAAAGAACTGGTCGGAGAAAAAACTTCCGGACTTGACATACCGATTGAAACAATCCCGAATTGGGCGGAGTTGGAACAGGTTGCACCAACGGAGCGTGCGGAGAATAAACTTTTGGCAGAATTTAATTTAACAGACAAGTTTGTTTTTTTATACGCCGGAAATATGGGATATCCGAATGATCTTGAAAGCATTGTAAAATGTGCGGAAAAATTAAAAAACGATAAAAGATTCCAGTTTATTTTTCTTGGCGCGGGCGTAAAAAAAAGCTGGCTTGTAAGGGAAGTTGCGGACAAAAAATTAAAAAATGTGACGATTCTCGCGCCGCGTCCGCGCAGCGAACAGAAGGATTTTTTGAATGCCTGCGATGTTGCGCTGGTTTCTCTGGTCAAACAGATGTGGGGCGTTTCGATGCCGAGCCGGACCTATAATATTTTAGCCGCCGGGAAACCCATACTGGCTCTGACCGAAAAAGATTCCGAACTGGCGAGAGTTGTCGTAGAAGATGCGGTCGGTTGGATTGTTCCGCCGAATGAAGAAGAAGTTCTGTTGGAAACTATTTTGCGTATTTATGATGAACGCGAAACGCTTCCGGAAAAAAGTGAAAATGCGCGAAAGTCCGCGTTGAAAAAGTATTCTATGGAGACGGCTGTGTCCAATTATCGAAAGGTTTTAAGGTGAATGCGTCTGATAACGCTGAACGATTAGCTTTAAATATTACAAATCAATGAAAGTTTTAGTTACAGGTGCGAGCGGATTTATCGGCAGGGAAATTGTATCCGAACTTTCAAAACTCTCAAATATTGAAGTAATTAAAGTTGCAGGCAAAAAAAGCGTGGGGGAAGATTTTTACAAAATAAATATCGCTGATCGGGCAGACGTAAAATCTCTGGAAAAAATCGGGAAAACCGATATGTTAATCCATACGGCAGGTTTGGCACATCAGTTCGGAAAAACGACTCAGGAAGATTTTTTTGCTGTGAATGCCGAAGGTACGGAAAATATTGGCGAGTTAGCGGTAAAACTTGAGGTTAAACATTTTATACTGATAAGTTCAGTTTCGGTTTATGGAAATCCGCAAAATGTAAAACGGGGAATTGATGAAAATTTTGAATGCAAACCGCAGGGGTTTTATGCGGAAAGTAAGTTTGAATCGGAGATGTTTGCGCGTAAAATCTGCGAAGAAAACAAAATTCCTTTGACAATTTTGCGTCCTGTGACGGTGATCGGTGAAGGCGATGTAGGAAATGTTTCACGCCTCATCGAAACGATTGATAAAAAAAGGTTTATATGGATCGGCAAAGGTGAAAATTCAAAAAGTCTGATTTATAAAAAAGACTTGGCAAAAGCGTGTCTGGCGGTTTTGTGTAAAAAAAAACTCGAAACTGAAATATTCAATGTTTCGGCAGAGCCTCTGAAAATGAACGAGATAGTTTCTGTAATCGAAAAAAATCTCGACATAAAAGTGCCGAAAGTTTTTATTCCGGAAAAACTTCTAATAAAATCTATAAAAACCGGATTAAAAGTTCGTAAAATCGAAAAATTAGAGAATTTTTTGAAGACGGTCGAAAAATGGATTGCCGAAGATGTCTATTTATCGGACAAAATCAAAGAGAAGTATAATTTTGCGGCGGAAGTTTCCGCTCAAGAAGCCTTAAAGCGTCAGATAAATTTTTATAATGATAAAAAGTGATTGAAACACTTACATTTGCGGCTGTTTTCCTGGTTTCATACATTGGAGTTGAATTGCTCCGGCGTTGGATTTTGCGGCGGGAAATTTTAGATATACCGAACGAGAGAAGCTCGCACACGACACCGACACCGCGCGGCGGCGGTTTGATAATCGTACTGGTTTCGCTGGTGTTTTATACAGTCGGTTCGTTCTTTTTACCGGTAAATTTTCATTGGAGTTTTTTTATCGGTGCGATTTTGATCGCTCTGATCAGCGGGCTTGATGATTTGATTTCGGTTTCTTTCGGCTGGCGTTTTCTGGTTCATACGCTGGCGGCGTTTATTGTTATAAGGGATTTGGGATTTTGGCAGGAAATTTATCTACCGTTTTACGGAAGCTGCGATTTCGGCATTGTCGGCGCGATTTTGACATTTTGTTGGATCGTCTGGCTGACCAACGCTTTTAATTTTATGGACGGCATAGACGGAATCGCCGGTCTGCAAACCGTAACTGCCGGGATCGGGTGGCTTTTAATCGGGAAAATGTTCGGGTTGGAAGATGCGGCGATTTTCGGGGGAATTCTGGCGTTTTCAAGTTTGGGGTTTTTAATACATAACTGGCAACCGGCAAAGATTTTTATGGGCGATGTCGGGAGTGCTTTTTTGGGTTACAGTTTTGCTGTTTTGCCGTTTTTGTCGTCAAAAAACGAGTATTCTAATATATTGCCGATAATTTCCCTGACTCTGGTTTTTTGTTTTGTGTTCGATTCGGTTCTGACATTTATTAAACGACTGCTGAAAAAAGAAAAAGTCTGGGAGGCGCATCGCGAACATATTTATCAAAAAATGGTAATTCGCGGTTATTCACACCAAACTGTAACATTACTTTACGGTGCAATTTCGATAATAATTAGTGGAATTTTGATTTTATATTTAATTAGAAGGATAGTAAATAATTGATAATTGATAATTGATAATATCGAAAAATTTCTTAAATCTCTGATATATAAAGGTTGCTCAAAAATTTTGGAAAATTATATTGACAAATTATTTAAGCTGATTAGCAAGTAATATGTTCGGTAAATTATGAACGACAAAAAAGTTTTGTTAATTGTTTGATTTAAGCGATTCAAGAATTAATTTTACGTTCTCAATTATTAACTATCAATTATACATTATTAACTCTGGATAAAATTGTGGGAATATATAGATACGGGTTTATGGTCTATGGTGTTAAGGTCGGGATTGAATCCAACCGCAGATACTTTTTGGATACAATAAAAGCCGAACTCCCGAATCTTTTGCCGGTTGATCACGCAGAAATAAACTTTGAAGAAAGCAATCGAAGATTTTCAATTAAATCTTACGGAAAAGATAAATTGAAGCTCAAATTGGATAATGAAGATACATATTTTGGAACTGATCCGAAGAATGCGCTTGATTATTTTCTCAGCCATCTACGTATAAAAATTGCCGAATATGCCGAATCCAGAGTGTTTATACATGCCGGAGTTGTCGGTTGGAAAGGGAAAGCGATACTTTTACCGGCACGGAGTTTTAAGGGGAAATCTACGCTTGTCGCGGAATTGGTCAAAATCGGTGCGGATTATTATTCCGATGAATACGCGGTTTTAGATAGAGAAGGGTTCGTACATCCGTTTCCAAAGATGATTTCGCTACGCGGAATAATTGACAAATATGTGCAAAAAGATTTTCCGCCCGAAACCTTTGGTAAAATCGGGAAAAAACCGATTCCGGTCGGTTTGGTTTTATTTACCGACTTCGAAGAAAATGCAGAGTTTAAGCCGGAACTGATTTCGGTCGGTCAGGGCGTTTTGGAAATTATTGCGCATACTTTACCGATTAGATTTAACCCGGCATTTTCATTGGCGGTTTTAAATAAAATTATAAGTCGGGCAGTCGTCGCAAAAAGTCAAAGAAACGATGCCCCACAATTTTCCAAAATACTGATCGACTATTTTGAAAGGTTGCTGCCAAAATCTAATGAAAAATAAGGAAATAACACTTTCGCTGGAAACCGGTTTGGAAAATGGAAGCATCTCTATATCAGATAGGGCAGGCGAGATAGATTCTTGGGTCGGAACAAAAAAAGTTTCCAGATCGGAGGATTTATTAAGAGAAATAGATACACTTTTGCTTTCAAATAAAATCGGCAAAAAACAAATCGGCAAAATTTATGTTTCGAGAGAAATCGGCAGTCAGATAGGACTCAGAATCGGTCTGGCAACGGCTCTAGGACTGAAAAAATCTCTGGGATGTAAAATTGAGGAAGTTTCGGTTCTGCAAGCCCTGACTTGTTTGGCAGAGATAAAAGGCGAGTCTTTGACGGCGGTTTCCAATAATAACAGAGATATTTTTATACGTTCATTTGAAAATAATAAAATTGATTTCAGACTGAAAAGACCGGAGAGTTATTTTGAAAGTATATCTTTTGAGGATTTCTGCCAAAAAATTTTATCTGAACTGCCGAAAATTCTCGTAGCTAACGAGAATTTTTTTGACTTTTTAAATGAAAGCATTGATTTCGATATGCCGAAATATGTTTCTCTAAAAAATGCCGGTGGAAATCTTGCCAAATACCTCGTAAGCAGCATTGCTATCAAAAATGCGTCTGATAACAAAAGAAGATAAGAATTAAATGAGTGCCTGAGTGAAAAAAGATATAAATCTGAAAAAATTAAAGTATTCGGTAAGAAATGTTTGAAGATATAGATGTTAAAATTCGCCGAATGGATCAGGGAGATATAATCGAAATTCTCCAGATTCAGGAGGAAAACGGTTTAAGTTCGTGGTCAAAAGCAGACTATGAGAAAGAGCTTTCAAATAGTGCAACGGCTTCTCTTTCTCTAATTTATGCGGGAAAAGTCTGCGGTTTTATTATAGCGCGTCTGATAATCATACCAAATCATAACGATCAAGCAAACGAAGCTGAAATTATAAATTTTGCGGTCAAAAAAACCTTACAAAATAGAGGTTTCGGACAACTTTTATTCAAATTATTCTCTAAAGAATTACTAAATAAAAACATAAAAACAGTCTGGCTGGAAGTCAGGAAATCTAACAAGCAGGCGATTAAATTTTATACAAAGAATGGTTATACAATAGAATTCGAAAGAAAAAATTACTATACAAATCCGCCGGAAGATGCTTTCGTGATGAAAAAGATTATTTCTATTGGTGATTTTACAAAAATTGAATAACTTGATTTTAAAGTTATTAGTGATATAACATCTGTGTTACGGTTTGGTAAAAATTTGTTTTTTTTTTGATATAACAAGCCGCCGGAAAATTTCAAAAAGTGAGGAAAATATAATTATGGACATTTCAGTAAGTGAAGCCGTTCACGACGAGTTATTTAAGGATAACCAGACGTTTCGTGAACTTGTACAAAAACATCAGAATTATGAAAAAAGACTATCCGAATTGGCTGACTTAACTTATCCGAACGATGACGAAACACTGGAAGAAATCACACTGAAGAAAAAGAAATTAATGCTTAAAGATGAGATATATTCGATGTTGCTCGAGCATTCGAGAGGGCATTAAAATCAAAAAGATTATAAGATTTTTAAAATTTTATGTAAAAAGGAAGTTATTTGAAACAAACAGCTTCCTTTTTTAGATTTCAGATTCCGGCTTTTTTGCTATTCTTCGTTATCTATAAGCATTTGAACTAGCAATTTGATTGGGAGTAGAAATAAATTCCACTATTTGTTTGCAAAATAATATTTTTATTAATTACGACAATATTTCCGAAAAGGAATTCATTTTCCGGTATTGTAATGCGATTAATAATCCTACCTTTCTCCAACTCGATTATAAAAATATCTTTACTGCCTTTATCCGAAATTACTGCAATATTTTCTATAATTTGAGGATTTTCTGTTATACGGTTAGGCAGCCTTTTCTTCCAGATTTGATTTCCTTTTCCGATCGAAAATAAATATAAAAAATTGTCCAAAGACCCAACCAGTATTTTATCTTTATCAACAAAACTAATACTTGTAATTTCTCCGCCGATTTTTCTTTGCCAGATTTTTCTGCCGGTAATTTTATCGAGAGAATATATATCGCCTTTTTTATTTCCCGCAAGAAGTTTTTCTGAATTTTCTGCAAAGACTTTTGAGTTTGTTCTTACAAAAAGTTTTAAGTCTATTTTATTTAATACATTAGAGGAAGTTTTTAGAAATAAGTTATCTTTATTGGTTTCTTCTTTTCCGTCAATTGAGCCGTCATCTGTATTTATATTATAAATATACTTTTCGGTTAAAGCTTTTAGACCTTCATCATTAGTTAGTTGAATATTCCCGGAAGCTTTTAAATCTGTTTGCCAAAGAGTAATTCCGGTCAGACGGCTTATCGCTCTTAATTTAATATTCGGGGAACTATCGCGTCTTGTTTCGTTTTCCGAAGTATTTTCTGAATTTGAAGCAACATAGATATTTTTTTCGTCTAGTATCAAATTTGAAATAATTTCCGATCCGAGAATAACTTCCCAATTGCTTTTTTGGTCCGTAATATTTATGGATTCTAAGCTGCCTCTAGTTTTTGAAAGATAAATGTTTTGTTTGTTATCAGACGCAATTTCTTTTATATCTGATTTTCCGGGAATAAAATTCTCGCAGGGTTTGAAGGGAAGTGTCCAGTCTACCGGTATTTCTGTTTGAGTGTAGATAGTTGTCTTGAAAAGTGTAACTATAAAAAGTGTTGCTGAAAATGCAAAAAATATCTGTTTGAATTTTTTTCCCGAAAGGTTGTATAAAAAGCTCATGAATGTAAAAATATAAAAATCCTTTTTTCGGTAAAATGTTTTATAATTACCTAAAACTAGAGTCTTACTGTCCTGACTAATAGATGTGGTTTGCAGCCGAAAAAGTTTGTTCAAAAAAAAATTCCTAGAAAAATGGAGAAAAAACATATATGTCTTTTAACAAAATAACCGTAATTGGAAACCTCGGGCGCGATCCCGAATTGAGATACACCCCGCAAGGCGATGCGGTCTGCGACTTTTCCGTCGCCGTCAATGACCGGAAGAAAGATAAATCCGGCGAATTTCAAGATGTTACAACCTGGTTTCGTGTAACGCTCTGGCGCAAAATGGCGGAAAATGCTTCAAAATATCTAACTAAAGGCAGACCCGTCTATATCGAAGGTCGCTTGCAGGTTGACGAATGGCAGGACAAAGACGGCAATAATCGTTTCACTTTAAATATAAATGCTACCGATATGCAGTTTATAGGCGGGCGCGGCGATGACTTCTCAAACGATTCCGAAGGCGGTTCGGATAGTTCTGATAATGTCGAAGAATTTACTAAATCGCAAAACTCCGGTTCGAGCGAAAATGCTACTCCTGCCGATGACGATATTCCATTCTAAACTTTACAAAAATTCCTTATGATTAAGAGAAACAGCCGCTTTTCTTTTTTTGGGTTCCGGACAATTACCAAAAAAAAAATGCCTGCGGCTGTTTCTCTTTTTTTATCAACTTGAAATCAAACAAAAATTCCAAATAATTTGATCAGGAAACAAAACTACCCATTTTTCTGAACTTTTGATAACGCTTTTCGAGCCGCTTTTCAATCGGCATTTTTTCAAGTTTAGTAAGATTTTCCAGAAGTTTTTTTCCTAAAACATCTGCCGCTTTTTGAAAACCTTCAGATTCTTTCTCATTTTCATTTGACTCCTTTGTATTTGTTCCAATACGCCAATCGGCAGATTCTCCTATAACTTCATCAACAATTCCCAATTCGAGCAGATTTTCTGCCGTCAGACGCAAATTTTCCGCGGCATCCGGGGCTTTAGCGGAATCCTTCCAGAGAATTGCCGCACAGCCTTCGGGCGAAATAACCGAATAGACAGAATTTTCCAAAATCAAAACGCGGTCGCCGATACCAATGGCTAAAGCCCCGCCCGAACCGCCTTCGCCTAAAATTAAGACAATTGTCGGTATTTTCAAATTTGCCATCTCACGCAAATTCAAGGCAATAGCTTCGGCTTGTCCGCGTTCTTCCGCATCAATTCCCGGATAAGCGCCCGGCGTGTCTATAAAAGTTATGAGAGGTCTTTTGAATTTTTCGGCTAACTTCATCAGCCGCAGAGCCTTCCGATAACCTTCCGGTTTTGGCATACCGAAATTTCTGTGTCTTCTCTGGTTGATGTCACGTCCTTTCTGCTGACCTATAAAGGCTATTTCTTTCCCGCCGAGTTTGGCGAAACCGCAAACAATCGCCGGATCATCTGAATATCTGCGGTCGCCGTGCAGCTCCGTAAAGTCCGTAAAAACCGTACGTAAAATATCATTTGTGTAAGGTCTTTCGTGATGCCTCGCTATTTGAACTTTCTCAAATGCTTTTTTATTTTCTGTTTCCATTTTGCCAATATATCAAATTCAGATTCCAGATTCCAGATTTCAGAGAATCTGGAATCTGAAATCTTTTAAAGAAACCATTTAACCATACAGCCTTTTTCCCTTAAATCTTGTTCAAGCTGGCTTGAGCCTTGAATTCTAAGCGGTTGTGCATTTATTTTAAGAGAAATCCCTTGTTTAACGGCAAAATTCAGATCAACAGTGCATTTACCCTGACTGCGGCTGAGTATCTGAAAAACTTCTTCGAGAAAACTCTCGTCAATTTTATCAGTCGGCAGACTTATTAAAACATTCCGGGCTTTTAACGGAACGGCATCGGCGAGTTTTTTGACATCCTCCAAAACTATCGTTATCTCCTGCCCTTCGCTCGATTCGACTTTGCCGTCAACAATTAATAGTTCTTCTTCCTTCAGACAATCTGTAAATCTCGTATAAGCTTCCGACCAAGCCAGACATTTTACAGCCGTTGATTGATCTTCTAATCTGAAAAGACAGAACTGATTGCCTTTTTTACTGTGCCTGACCTGAAACCCCGCAACAATTCCGGCAATCGTTATCCGGTCTCCGGCTTTTATTTCCTCATAGTCGGCAATATTCAGAATTTGCAAATCTTTTAAGATACTTTGAAACTCATCGAGCGGATGCGAGGATAAATAAAAACCGACGGCGTTTTTCTCGTGATCTGAAAGCTCTTTCTGCGTCCATTCGGGTACGGAGGGCAATTCGCCTTCAAAGTCTGTCTTTTCGGCTTCCTGCACGCCGAAAAGACCCGTCTGCCCCTTTAATATATCATTCCAGCTTCGCTGACCGTGCGAGATTGCCGCATTTACCCCGGAAAAAAGTTTAGCCCGCCAGAGATTAACAGATGTTTCCGTCGGTTTTAAAGTATCAAAAGCTCCGGCTGTAATAAGGCTCTCCAGCGCACGGCGATTCACCGCGCCCTGTTCTATCCGGGAAGTAAAATTAAAAAGGGAAGTGAATTTTCCTTTTTCCGCACGGGCTTTGATAATTGCCTCGACACTGTTAGTCCCGATTCCTTTGATCGCGCTCAAACCGAATCGTACGGCGTTATTCAGAGGCGTAAAACCGACTCCGCTTTCATTTATATCCGGGGGCAGCAATTGCAGTCCGGCGGAACGCAGTTCGTTAGAGTATTTGTAAATCTTTGAGGTGTCGTCGGACTCATTAGATAAAACAGATGCATAAAAATAAGCAGGATAGTGTGCTTTAAGATAAGCAGTCTGGTAAGCGAGGTAAGCATACGCCACACTATGACTTCGGTTAAAGCCGTAATCGGCAAATTGTGCCATCAGGCTGAAAATTTCTTCTGCTTTTTCTTTTTCGATTCCGCGCGAAACCGACCCGCTCACAAATTTCTCGGCGTGAACCGCCATTTCCTCTCGCTTCTTTTTGCCCATCGCCCGCCGCATCATATCAGCTTCGCCGAGTGTATATCCGGCAAGCTTCTGGGCAAGCTGCATAATTTGTTCCTGATAGACAAGGATTCCGTAGGTATTTCTCAGAATCTCTTCCATTTCGGGGATGATATACTTGACTTTTTTCTCCCCGCGATGTCTTGAAATAAAATCATCAACCATTCCGCCGTCAAGAGGTCCCGGACGATACAGAGCATTTAATGCCGCCAGATCTTCCAGTTCTTTAGGCTTCAGGCGCTGGCAAATTTGCCTCATACCGGAGGATTCAAATTGAAATATGGCTTCTGTCCTGCCTTCTGCAAAAAGATCAAGCGCCTTCCGGTCATCGAGCGGTATCTGACTCCAATCAATCTCGATTCCCGTGCTTTGTTTAAGCGTTTTTAAGCAATCGCTTATAATTGTTAAAGTTGTTAATGCAAGAAAATCCATCTTAAGCATCCCGACTTTTTCGAGATCGCCCATCGTATATTGACTGGTCAATTCATTCTTGCCGGAAAGCGCGACCGGAACCAATTCATAGAGCGGTTTCGGCGAAATAACGACACCCGCCGCGTGTACCGAGGAATGTCTGGCACATCCCTCAATTCGTAAAGCTAAATCTACAACTTCTTTGACTTGCGGATCGTTTTCAATCAATTTGCTTAAATCTGCAACTTGTTCGATGGCTTTTGAAATACTGATATTTCTGCCGCGAACCGGCGGCGGAATGAGTTTCGCAATTTTTTCGACATCGCCGTAAGGCATATTCAAAGCCCGCCCGACATCTTTAATCGCCGCCTTTGATGCCATCGTTCCGAAGGTTACAATCTGACAGACCGATTCCCGTCCGTACAACTCCGAAACGTGATTGATCACATCCGCCCGCCCGCGTACGCAGAAATCTATATCAATATCGGGCATCGAAACTCTTTCGGGATTGAGGAATCTTTCAAATAATAAATCATATTGTAACGGATCAACATCCGTAATTCCCAGACAATATGCCACCAGCGAACCTGCCGCCGAACCGCGTCCCGGTCCGACTGGAATTCCTTGTTCAATGGCATATTTGATAAAATCCCAGACAATCAGAAAATATCCGGGAAATTTCATATCCGTAATCGTCGAAATTTCGGTATTGATCCGGGCGGTATAATCTTCATACGAGTATTTTAAATTTTCTTTTCTCTGAAGCGGTTCCCATACGGTCTTTTTTCTCTGCTCAAAACCCTCCATGACGACTTCTTTAAAATACTCTTCTGTCGTAGTGCAATTATTTCCTGCGGGAATCGGAAAATCAGGCAGTTCCAGATTATCTTCCAGAGGAATTTCCACCTGACACATTTCAGCGATTTTCAAAGTATTGGTTAGAGCCTCCGGCAACTCTCTGCCGAATAAGTTCCACATATCTTCCGCCGAGCTTAAATGATAGTTTTGAGCCTCAAAAACGGTGCGCGTGCTGTCAAAGACCGTCTTAGTTTCGCCGATGCACATTAAAACCTCGTGCGCCTTGGCATCTTCGATTGAAATATAATGCGTATCATTGGTCGCAACCAGCGGAATTCCTGTCTGTTTGGACAAATTTATGATTTTTTTTCGAATATTCTTCTCTTTATCGAGTCCGTGATCCTGTACTTCTATGTAAAAATTATTCGTACCGAATATATCTTTAAATTTTTCTGCCGTTTGCAAGGCTTTTTCGCTGTTTTCCCGATGCAGATAATGCCAGATTGCACCTTCAAAACCGGATGAAAGAGCAATCAGCCCCTTGCTTTTTTCGGCTAAGATATCTAAGTCTATCCGCGGTTTATGATGAAAACCTTCGGTATATGCCTTTGAAGCCAGATATGCCAAATTTAAATAACCTTCAAAATCTTTTGCCAGAAGGACAATTCGGTAATACGGGCGTTCACCGGCTTCGAGCGGCACGCCTTTTTCTAAGCGGCTGCCGAAGGTCAGATAGGCTTCATAGCCGATTATCGGGTGAAGTCCGCTGTATTTCATCGCGTTGTAAAATGAGATCGCCCCGAACATATTTCCGTAATCAGTTATCGCACAGGCTTTCATATCTAATTCCTTCAGAGCGTTTGTCAGAGGTTTGAGTTGGATTGTGCTTTGTAAAAGGCTATAATCTGAATGTACATGCAGATGCACAAAATCTCTGGATTTGAAGTCTAATTTTGCTGTTTCTTTTTGCATAAATTTTATATTTTTAACTGTTTCACTATGAAAAAAGTTTATCTCGAAACTTTCGGCTGTCAGATGAATGTTTCAGACTCTGAAAGAATCGCAAGTGTTTTGAAATCAGAAGGTTTCGAAATTACCGCGTCCGAAGATGAAGCCGAAATTGTTTTAATTAATACCTGTTCCGTCAGAGAAAAAGCCGAACAGAAACTTTACACACGAGTCGGTCAGATTCGCAAGCCGCCAAACTCTAAAAAGATGGTCGGCGTTCTCGGCTGTGTCGCCCAGCTGGAAGGCGAAACTCTCTTTCAGCAAAATCGCGGAATTGACTTTGTACTCGGCACAAAAGCCGTCGGACGTATTTCCAAAACAATCGAAAAAGTTCTCGACGGCGGAAAAAATGTCTTAGATTTAGGCGAAAGAGAAAGTGTCTATGATTGGTCTGTTGACAAAAATTACAGACATTCGCCGTACATCGGTTTTGTACCAATTATAGAAGGCTGTAATAAATTTTGCACATACTGTATAGTGCCTTTTTCCAGAGGCAGGGAAAAAAGTCTTACGGCAGCGGAAATCATCCGACAAGTCTTAAAATTACGCGGCGAAGGTGTCAAAGAAATTCATCTTATCGGGCAAAATGTGAACAGTTACCGTCCGAAAACTGACTCCGGTCTTGAACATTTTTCCGGCGCAACGCCTTTTTCGAGACTGCTCCGGGCAGTTGCCGCCACCGGAGTCGAACGTATAAAATTTAATACGTCTTTTCCCAGAGATTTTCACGAAGACATTGTTGATGCAATAAACGAAAATGAAAATTTATGTAATTGGGTGCATCTACCAGTCCAATCCGGCAGCAATAATATCTTGAAAGCGATGCGTCGCGGACACACCATCGAAAACTATTTTAAGCGAATTGACAAAATTAAATCTTCGCCGCGAAAAATTTCGCTGACAACCGACATAATTGTCGGGTTTCCGTATGAAACGCTCGAAGATTTTTATTTGACAATTGATGCCGTAAAGTATTGCGAATATGACAGCGCATATATTTTTAAATACTCGCCGCGACCGGGAACACCCGCCTTTCAGATGGTTGATAATGTTTCAGATGAAGAAAAAACTAGAAGATTTATTGAGCTTGAGTCGGTTCAAAAACAAAATCAATTCAATGCTTTACAGAGTTATCTTAACAGGGAAGTTGAAGTTTTAGTTGAAAAAATTTCGACGAGAAAGGATAATGAATACTCCGGTCATACGACCTGTCATAAAGTTGTTAATTTCTTTTGTTCAGAAGATTTGTTGGGAAAAATTGTCAAAGTTAAAATAACCGAAGCCAAGTCTTTTACCTTGCACGGTGAAATTTGCTAAAATTCTAATTCTGAGGTCACAATGCTAGTTGAAGTAAAAATCGGTGCTTTAATAATGGATCCAAATACGAATACACCAATCGTCGTACTGAAAGGTGTTGATTCCGAAACAATTCTGCCTATTTGGGTTGGCGCGTTTGAAGCTAATGCCATTGCTCTGGAAATTGAGAAAATTGTTCCGCAGAGACCGATGACGCACGATTTACTACGGAATTTTATAATTGAAAGCGGTCTCCATGCTTCAAAAGTAATTATTACCGATTTGCTCGACAATACCTTCTATGCATTGATTGAACTCGTTGATAAAAATGGTGAGATTCTAATCTTGGATGCACGTCCTTCCGATGCCATCGCTATAGCTCTGCGTTTGGATTGTTCAATTTTTGTAGAACAGAAAGTTATTGATTTATCGGCAACCGTAGCACAGACCGATCCCGAATTTGGAACCGAAGATTCAAATGTAACAGCCGAAGAGTGGCCTGATTTAATCGGATAATAAAATTATCTCAAAAAAACTAAAAATGATAACTGTTATAGCTAACCAAAAGGGCGGAGTTGGAAAAACGACTACGGCGATAAATCTTGCCGCCGCCTGCGCTCTAAAAGGTAAGAGAGTGCTGCTAATTGATCTCGATCCGCAAGGGAACAGTTCGCTTTCTTTCATCGAACCACAGGAAATTACTGACAGCGCGTTTGAACTTTTTACAGAGATTACAGAGCCTTGGGAAAGTTTTATATATCCGACCGGCGTTAAAAAACTTGACATAGTTCCGGCGAAAATAAACCTTGCTAAACTAGAGCCGAAACTGGTCGGTGATTTCGAGGCGATTTTTCGTCTGCGCGACCGGATTGATCAAATTCGAGAGAAATACGATTTTATTTTTATTGATACGCCGCCGACGCTCGGTTTAATTACCGTCAATGCGCTGGTTGCGGCTAATAATGTTTTGATTCCGATCCAATCTTCTTATTTTGCACTCGAAGGCACGGATGATCTTCTGGAAACAATCGAAAAAGTCCGTTCGCGCCCAAATCCTGAATTGGCTATTTTAGGGGTGCTTGTTACTCTATTCGATAAACGCACGGCACTTTCAAAAGATGTTGAGGAACATATCCGTAAAGTTTTCGGGGATAAGACATTTAAGACGATTATTACAAGAAGCGTGAGGCTCGAAGAATCGCCTGCCCACAAAGAAGCAATTTTTAGTTACGCCCCGAATTCTTCCGGTGCAAACGAGTATAAAAAATTATGTCTGGAGGTTTTGAAACGTGTCTAAGAGAGGTCTGCCGAGCGGCGTTAAAATGCGTCACGATTCTCACTATGTTGAGGAATTAACCAGAAATTACCGGTCTATCGGTAAAACTCTACCGATTGATAAACTCATTCCGAACCCCGAACAACCGCGTGTGGAAATCGGTGATTTAAGTGAATTATCAGACTCAATCCGGCAAAAAGGCGTTTTAGAACCGATTCTGGTCAAACCTAACAAGAAAGAAGGCACGTGGATGATTATCGCCGGCGAGAGACGCTGGCGAGCGGCAAATCTTGCCGGACTGGATGAGGTTCCGTGCATCGAACTCGATCTGGACGATAAATCAATTGCCGAGATCGCTCTGATCGAAAATCTGCAAAGAAAGGATTTAACCATCTGGGAAGTCGCCGACGGTCTGGCTTTTTTAAGTGAAAAATTTAACTACACACACGAAGAAATCGCCAAACAAATCGGCAAAAGCCGCACAACCGTTACCGAATCTCTAACTATTGCAGGACTTCCTGAATCAATCCGCGCAAAGTGCCGCACAGCTGAAATTAATGCCAAATCGGCTTTACTCGAAATTGCCAGACAATTTGATGAAGACGCAATGCATCTTTTTATTGATAAAATTACGGGCGAAAATTTAACCCGTAAAGAAATCCGCCAAAAAGCGCGACCGCAGTCTGAAAAGCAAAAATCAGTTTCATCTAAAAAAACACCGCAGCCAAAAACATCACCGGAAAATACTTTTTCATTTTCTTCTGATGAAAATGATTTCGATTTAGAAATCATTTTCCACGGTGAAAACGAATTAAACGACAAAATTATTCTGCGGGCTTTGAAAGAAGTTTTTGATAAGATAAAGAATCAAAGTTTAATTTCATAAAGTATCAATATAACATAATCTTTATTATCAGACGCAGATGATATATTCTATTAATCATTCCCTTGTGATATCTGTAGATTATTCAATAGTTTGGAATTATGGGAATCGAAAAAATCCTGAAATCGGCATCAATCCTTTTTGCATTTGTCTTATTCTCTGTTTGTATAATGCTTTGGGGCGAGATAAAGGGTTTTGAGCAAGGTATGTTGGCGGCATCCGGCATTGAAGATTGGGAAAGCATAACTCAGAATTTTTCGGTTTCCGGACCTAATTTCTTTGAATCCGTTATTGAAAAATACATTCTTTTAGCGGTATTTTTTTGTGTTTATCTATATGGAAAAATAGCAGTTAAAAGCCTTTTAACTCATTACATTTCTTTCACTTCATTAGGGATTATTATTTTTTTGTATTGGAGACTTTTACAATTCAAATATGGGATTGATGAAACAGCTGTTCTTTTTTATCGCAAATGGCTGACCAAATCAATTTCGCTGGATTGGGTATGTCTTTTAATGACAATGGTTTTGATTGTTTTCCAAGTAGCGTCTTTAGCTTCGATTTATCTAAAAAATAAAATCCCAACAACTGATAACAATGAACAATTAGGAATATCCGGTTAGCCTTTGTAATTTTAATAAAACCTTCTTTACTTTGACACTCATTTAATAAAGCGGTAAAATTTTCGTTTTGTTATCTATTACAATTTAAAATCTATTTATATAAAAAAGGAGTTGCAAATAATTGAGTAACACAAATTTTCTATTTACTTCCGAATCCGTAACGGAAGGACACCCGGATAAAATCGCCGATCAAATTTCAGACGCTGTTTTGGACGCAATCTTAGCACAAGACCCGACTGCCAGAGTCGCGTGTGAAACCCTGGTAACCACCGGTCTTGCCGTTCTGGCGGGTGAAATCACAACCACCGCCGACGTTAATTATCAGAAGATCGTGCGCGATACGATTCATGAGATCGGTTACAACAACGCACTTTTCGGTTACGACAGCAACACCTGTTCGGTGTTGAACGCCCTCGGCACACAATCGCCGGACATTGCTCAAGGCGTTGACACGGGCGGAGCGGGCGATCAGGGTTTGATGTTTGGTTTCGCTTGTAACGAAACACCGGAATTGATGCCTCTGCCGATTCAGTTGGCGCATAATTTGACGAGAAAGCTCTCCAATGTCCGCCGCAGCGGCGAACTTCCCTATCTGCGTCCCGACGGCAAATCGCAAGTAACCATCGAATACCGCGACGGCAAACCGTTTCGCGTTGAAGCAGTCGTTATTTCAACCCAGCACGCTGACGACATCACTACTGAACAGCTGCGCGAAGATATTCTGGAAAAGGTTATCAAAACAACCGTTCCGGCTGATCTGCTGGACGAAAACACCAAATTTCACATCAACCCGACCGGACGTTTTGTCACCGGCGGTCCGATGGGCGATGCCGGTCTCACCGGACGCAAGATCATCGTTGACACATACGGCGGCTATGCACCGCACGGCGGCGGCGCGTTTTCGGGCAAAGACCCAACGAAGGTTGACCGTTCGGCGACCTATATGGCGCGTTATATCGCCAAAAACATCGTGGCGGCAGGTTTAGCCGATAAATGTACAGTTCAATTGGCATACGCCATCGGCGTTGCCGAACCCGTTTCGGTGCTGGTTGATTCACACGGCACGGGGCAGGTTGATGACGACAAACTTGCCGAATTGGTTCGGTATAATTTCGTACTTACGCCAAAAGGTATTATCGAAACTTTGGACCTGCGCCGACCGATCTTTAATGCGACCTCGAAGTTCGGACATTTCGGACGCACTAATGATGAATTCAGCTGGGAAAGAACAGACAAAAAAGATGCTCTTTTGAACTCTTTGAGCGCGACCAACGGAACAGCTGGAGCTTAAAACTATTTAAAAATGGCAAACTGTTTGATTGTGAATAATTTAGAATTTCATTCACAAAAATCGGTTTGCCATTTTCTACATTAAAATTAGAAGGATTTTTATAAAAATAAAAAAAATAAAAAAAATATGGCACAAGAAGGATTATCAATGGAATACGACATCAAAGACATAAATCTTGCAGCGCAAGGAAAACAAAGAATCGAATGGGCAGATCGCGAAATGCCCGTTCTGCGTCTGATTCGCGAGCGTTTTACGGAAGAAAAACCGCTCGAAGGCATCAAAATAATTGCCTGCGCACATATCACAACCGAAACGGCGAATTTAGCCAGAACATTGCAAGCGGGCGGCGCGGAATCGCTGCTGATCGCTTCGAATCCGCTTTCGACGCAGGACGACGTTGCCGCGGCTTTAGTCAGCGAATACGGTATTCCGGTGATGGCAATCAAGGGCGAATCAACCGAAACATATATGCGCCACGTGCGCGCCGCTCTCGAAACAAGTCCCGACATAATTATTGATGACGGTTCGGACGTTGTCGCCACGATGCTCAAAGAAAAAAGAGAATTGGCAGACAAGATCATCGGCACGACCGAAGAAACGACGACCGGAATCGTTCGCCTGAATGCGATGGAAAAAGCCGGAGTTCTGTCCTTTCCGGCAATGGCAGTTAATGACGCGCAAACCAAGCATTTCTTTGATAACCGCTACGGCACGGGACAATCAACCTTAGACGGAATTATCCGCGCGACCAACATTTTGCTTGCCGGAAAGAATTTCGTCGTTGTCGGCTATGGCTGGTGCGGCAAAGGTACAGCAATGCGTGCGCGCGGTATGGGTTCGAATGTGATCGTTACGGAAATTGATCCGATCAAGGCAATTGAAGCTGTGATGGACGGTTTCCGCGTGATGCCGATGAGCGAAGCCGCCAAAATCGGTGATTTCTTTGTTACCGTCACCGGCAACCGCCACGTCATTGATAAAGAACATTTTGAAGCGATGAAAGACGGCGCAATCGTCGCGAACAGCGGACACTTTGACCTCGAACTCAATCTCGAAGCATTGAAGGAAATGTCCGAAGAAGTTGCCGACCGTCGCCCGTTCGTCCAGGAATATATGGGCAAAAATGGCAGAAGCGTGATCGTTCTCGGCGAAGGTCGCTTAATCAATCTAGCGGCGGCTGAAGGTCATCCGGCGAGCGTGATGGATATGAGCTTTGCCAATCAGGCTCTTTCGGCTGAATATCTCGTTAAAAATAAAGGAAAACTCGAAAACAGAGTTCACGTTCTCCCGAAAGAAGTAGATCAGGAAATTGCCGGGCTGAAACTGAAATCAATCGGAATTTCAATTGATACCTTAACTCCCGAAATGCTCGAATATATGAGCAGCTGGGAAACCGGAACATAAAAATCACTTCAAATTCAAAATTAAAAGCGGAAGTTGACTTTGGAACACTTCCGCTTTTTTCCCCTTTAAATGCTTCAAAGACTTAATTAAGTCTTTGAAGCGACACGGGCTATAAGTTGATTCATCTCGCCTTCGAAGTGTTATAAAAAATTGCAGGACAAAAACGAAAAAGAAAATCGGTAAATTGACAAAAATTCTTAGAATACTTCAAACTGATTCTCTATTTTTGCAAAAAAGTAGCAAAAAATTATTTAAAAACTTGTTACATATATTTTCGGAGACTTAGGTCAATTTATCTATCTAATTAAATCTCCTTCTGTTACCATTAGATAAAGCCATTTCAAATTTCCCTAAAAAAATAATAAGGAATTTCAAACATTGTGTTACTAATCGAAATTGAAAGGAGTTTGATTCCATGAATTACGCAGAAGATTTATCCCAAATAAATAGACAATTGCCGGAGAATTTGCAAACTTCCGAAAACCGGTATCGCCGGCTTTTTGAATCATCTCTCGACGGAATTTTAATTTTGGACGCGATTACACGCAAAATTACCGATGTCAACCCGTTTATGATGGAGCTTCTCGGCTATTCGCGGGAAGAATTTATTAATAAGGAGCTTTGGGAAATCGGGGTTCTCAGAGATAAAGAAGAAAGCGTCGCGGCATTTATCGAACTGCAAATGAAAGATTATATACGCTATGATGATTTGCCTTTGATAACTAAAAGCGGAGAGCACCGCGAAGTCGAATTTGTCAGTAATGTCTATACGGAAAACGGTCGAGAAGTCATACAATGCAACATCCGCGACAATACCACGCGAAATGCCCACGACATCAAAACGCGTCTAATCAAACGGGCAATCGGTTCGATTGTCGAAGGCGTTTTAATTTGCGACGTGAATAAGCCGGATTATCCGTGTATTTATACCAATGCCGGTTTTGAAGAAATGACCGGACATTCATTCGAGGAAGTCGAAGGTCGGGATTTTCTTTTTTTAAACGGCAAAGAAACGAATTCGCAGACGGTTGAAGAAATTAAATACGCACTTGAAAACGGAAAAATCTTTCGTGGAGAGATTCTCAATTATAAAAGAGACGGAAATCTTTTTTGGAACGACCTGAGAATTTCTCCGGTTTTTGATAAAAGAGGTAAATTGACAAATTTCGTTGCCGTTTTGCGTGATATTACCGAGCGCAGAAATGCCGAGGAATGGCTCAAAATTAGCGAAGCACGTTTTCGTTTGTTGTGCGATTCCGCACCTTTGGGCGTGTTTCTGGCTGATAAGTTTGGAGATTTTCTATATGTCAACCATTATTTGCAAAAAGTTTCGATGTTGTCTTTTGATGAATGTCTGAATTTTGGCTGGGAAAAAGTTATTCATCCCGAAGATCGTTACCGAGTCTTAAAAGAGTGGAAAACTGCCGCTGCAAACGGAAAAGAATGTTCCCAACAATACCGGTATTTACCTGTTGACGGTATAACTCGTTGGGTTAAAGTGCGAACTGTTCCGAATTATTCTGCAGAAGGGCATCTAATTAGCCACGTTGGAACGGTTGAAGACATCACGGAACGAAAAAATGCCGAAGACTCGCTCAATCTTGCCGAAATTAAATATCGTAATATTGTCGAATCGCTTCCGGCAATTATTTATTTAACCGAACCGAATCCGCCTTACTTGCCGAAATATGTCAGCCCGAATATCGTGAAATTAGGCTATACTCTCGATGAATGGTTAAATTTACCCGATATTTGGCGGCATATAATCCACAAAGAAGACCGTGAGCGTGTGATACGTACGGTTGAAGCCGCCATGAGTCAAAATCTGGAAACCGATCTCGAATACCGTATTATGGCAAAAGACGGTACGGTTTTTTGGGTGCATGACAAAGGGCATTTCGTTTTTGACGATAAAGGCGAAAAAACAGGCTGGCAGGGAGTTATGCTTGATATTTCTTCAACTAAAGAACTTGAAAAGCAGCTGCGTTTGGCGCAAAAACTGGAATCGGTCGGAATGCTGACGGGCGGCATTGCCCACGATTTTAACAATATGCTGACCGCCATCAACGGCTACAGCCAACTGACTCTGCGCCAATTAAAAAAAGATGATCCGCTGCGTCCGAATATCGAAGAAATCAAGAAAGCCGGACAGCGTTCAGCTGAATTAACCCGTCAGTTATTGGCTTTCAGCCGTCAGCAGATACTTGAGCCGATTGTCACAGATATTAATGAAATAATTGTTGACACAACAAAATTGCTTCAGCGGCTGATCGGCGAAAATATTCAGCTGACGACTTCGCTTAACCCGAAAATCGGACATACAATTGTTGATCCGGGACAGTTTTCACAGATCATTATGAATCTGGCGGTCAATGCTCGCGACGCAATGCCCCAGGGCGGAAAACTGACGATTGAAACTGCCAATGCTTTTCTCGATGCCGATTATACACGTCAACATATCGGAATTCTTCCCGGCGCGTATGTGATGGTCGCGGTCAGCGATAGCGGAATCGGGATGAATGAACAAATTAAACAACATATTTTTGAACCGTTTTTTACAACTAAAGAATTAGGTCGCGGAACAGGTCTCGGATTAGCCACAGTCTACGGCATTGTTAAGCAATCCGGCGGAAATATCGAGGTCTATAGCGAGCAAAGCTTCGGCACGACTTTTAAGATTTATCTGCCGCTTGTAACAGAACAAACTGAAAAAGCGGAGATCAAAACTGTTTCGATCGAGTTAGCTATGGGAACGGAAACTATTTTATTAGTTGAAGATGAAGAATTGGTGAGGAATCTTTCAAAGAAAATTCTGGAAACGTGCGGTTATCGGGTAATCGAGGCAAGCGACGGATTGGAAGCATTGGAACTTTGCAGACAAGGACATTCGTTTGATTTGTTGATGACCGATGTCGTGATGCCTAAAATGGGCGGACGTGAATTGTCGGAAAAATTAATACAAGATTTTCCGCAATTAAAAATTCTCTTCACATCCGGCTATACTGATAACGCTGTAGTCCGGCACGGCGTGATTGGGCTGAATACAAACTTTATTCAAAAACCTTTCACACCCGAATCGCTTTCAAACAAGATTCGCGCAATTCTCGACGATTCATTATAAAGTAAAAAATTAGTATAGCGAAACCGTCTAGTGAGCAGGTTTGTAAGCAATCAACTTTTCAGGTTATCAAGGTGTTCGCTTGCGCTCACAATACTGATTTTTTTTCCGCATATCAAGTTTTAACTTTGGTCAATAAAAAAGCTCCAAAAATAGCAAAGAAAAAAATCGGACTCCAGACGGCGAAGTTAGGTGATAACAATCCGTTTTGTCCGAATTGTTCAAAGACATTCGTGATTCCCATAAAAAGCAGCCAAACTCCGACGGCATAGCCGATTGTTAAAACTTTTCCTTTTCGGCTCAAAGATAAAGCAAACGGCGCAGTGAACAAAGTAATTATTAAGGGCAGAAAAATCGTCGTGTATTTCTTTTGAAGCGCAATTTCAAATGTTCTTTTCTCGATTTCCGATTCACGTGAAGCTATCTGTTCCCGTGTCTGGGCAGCGTTCAAATGATTGGGTTTTTCGTATAAATTATTGAAAGGATTAGTTTTAACATCTAATTCGGCATTTTGAATTTCCGATACTTCGACATCATTTTCCAAATAAACGGTTTTGTTTGCAACTCCGATTATCTTTATTTTTTCACGTTCCCAGACGGCTTTCGGAATCGTATAAATCGTTTTTAATTTCGATTCATTTTCGGAAAATTCGTAGATTGAAAGGTTATTAACTTCCCTTTTGTCAGAACTGCTTTTTTCATCAATTTCAAAGGAAAAGATTCTTTCATTATTTGCCACCCAATATTTTTCTTTTGTGTCTTTTGAAACACCCTGGTTGCGGATTAAAGTTCTAAGCTGATCCTGCATTTGATTGGTCTGCGGAGCGAGTTTTTCTTGAACCGCCCAATTAAAAACACCAATGATTGCCATCAGCAAAAAACACGGCGCAAGCAGACGATAGATGCTCTGACCGGAAGCTGTCCAGGTGACAATCTCGTTTTGTCTCGATTTTATGACATACGTTGCAAGAGTTGCGATCATTAACGCGGAAGGTGCTAACTGAATATATATAAACGGAAGTAAATAAAGCAGATAGCTCAACAACAAAACAATCCCGTTATCAATCGTTCCGGCAAATTTCCACAATTCAAATGCTGTAAAAATTAGGTAAATCGAGGTTAAAAAGGTAAATGTCAGAATAAAATATTTGAGCAGAGTTATAATTATATCAAAATCGAGAATTCCGGTCGTTATATCTATGAAATAATTGCTTTTAGCGATTTTCTCTTTTTTTCGTGCAAAATCAACTTTGATAAGTTCTTTAATTTTTACAGGATTTTTTTTCAAAACATATCTATTTGATAAAAATAGCCAGACTATCACGGAAACGCTGATTAAAAGCGGAAAAAATCCCGCCAAAAAAACATTTATGTAGTTTGTTCGCGCAAGTTGTTCACTCAAAAGTGAAATAAGATAATAAGCGACAAGACTGACCAATGCCAGAAATATACCGAAACCTCTGCCGCTACGGTTGTATCTGATAACCAAACCCGTGCCGAGTAGCGCGAAAATCAAGGGCGTAATCGAAAGCAAAATCTTTCGCTGCCACAAGACCTGAGCTTCGATTTTTTCTTTTCCCTCAGCACTCGCGGCAAACCGTGCAAGCTCCGTCAGTCCCATCTCATCGGGCGTTGACTTGCTTTGGCTGAGTCTTTCGACAATTTCATTGCGCTTGGTTTTGATTGCCAGACGAATTTGTCCGAGATTTTCCGCGACTAGTTTTTCCTGTTTTTCACCGAGCGATATTGTATTGACAAACGCATCATCTAAAACTAATTCAGAAGTTTCATCGGTCGCATCTATTCGCCCACTTTTTGACGTTATCAGACGCATTTGCTTGTTTTCTTTATCTTCTTGATAAATAAAAACATTTTTCCAGTCGCCGCTTTCTAAATCACCTTTTTTGACATAAATTGTAAAACCGTTGATTTCCGTATTAAAAACTCCCGGTTCAATGGGTGATTCAAGTTTATAAAGTGCGGTTTTCACAGCGACTGCACGAACGATTTGTGCCGCAAAAGGAACGCCTTTTAAATTTATGAAAAATGCGAAAAATGACAGGATTATTCCGAGAAAAATAATCGGTATGGCAATCTGTAAATTCCCGACTCCGGCGGTTCTTATCGCAATCAACTCGCTATCGCCCTGCATTTTTGAAAGCCCGATAATCACGCCGAGCAAAACCGCCATCGGGCAGGTAAAAGCGATGACGTTCGGCACTAAAGCCAAGGTCAGCTGCCAGATTAAGTTATTCGGAATGTTAATGTTAAAGAAAATATCGGAAAAACGGCTAGCTTGCTGGACAAACAGAATAACACTCAATAAAAGCCAGGAAAAGATAAAATACGGCAGTATTGATTGAAGTATGTATTTTGAAATAAGCCAACTGAAACGCTTCATTTTTCCTTATAAATTTGCCGTCAGAATCTTTTCTCCGACGAGTTCCCGTCCTAAAATTTGCGAAATAATCCGCCGCAAAATCCGCGAAATTTCTTTTAAATCATTTTCACTTTTCAGGGTTGATTCGGAAAATTTAACAGGCGTAAATTCTTGCGCGGTTAGAAAAATTTTTCTTTGGCTCGGCGAGATCTGCCATTCTTTTCGGTTTTTTTGGCAATTTGCACAGCGCAGATGAAAATTTATCTGCAAACCTGTTGATTCATTGCCGCTCAATTCTCTTTTGCACCGATCGCATTTGCGCCAATCAGGCAAATATCCGCCGAGCCGCAGCAGCCAGAGTTCAAAATAAACCACGATGCTTTCAAGATTTTCCGGCATTTTCGAGGCGGTTTCCAGACAAACTTTTGCCATTCGATAAAGCCGTTCATTCGGATCGTGCGGCGGAGCAAACTCGATTAAAAGTTCAACTAAATAGGAAAATTTTTGCAGAAAATTGATTTCACCGGCGTTTTCAAAATAAGATTTAACGAGATCAATCCGCCGAATCGAAACCAATTCTCTTTCTTCTTTTTGAAAATACTCAATTTGAACAATTGAAAATGGTTCGAGACTTCCGCCGAAACGGCTTTTCAGACGTTTTGCTCCCTTCGCAACTCCGCGTATAAGTCCTTGGTTTTGTGTGAGTAACAAAATTATTTTGTCAGCCTCTGCCAAACTGTAACTCTTTAAGATTAAGCCCTCTGTTTCAAATAATGACATTTAATAAAATTACCAGGGAAGAAAATAAAAAATCCAGGCTAAAACAAGACTGACAACAACGAATTGGGCAAAAGATTTTGCACCGTAAATTACTCTTTCTCTTGTAGTTCCGTCAAGAATTGCGCCGAAAACGATGCCGACCAACAGTGCAAAGCCGACCAAATATAAAAAATGAATCATCTTTTTCTCCCGATGCTGATGTCAAACGCATCCATAACCGCCAAAAAATTGAGCAAACCGGCAATTTCCAGAAATCTTCCGCCGTATTCAAAAGTCGCCCAAGCCGCCACATTCGGCGGCGGGCTTGTCAATAAAAAGAAACTTATGATCGCACCGAGACCGTTGCCCAATCTGGCAAAAATATTCAATAAATAGAGCAGTGCGCCATCCTTAAATTCAAAACCCGGATAATATGCTCCGCCGCTGATGACGGCAATTAAAAACATTGTCCAAATCGTCGCACCAATTATCAAACCTCTTTTAATCCGACCTTGAGCAATATGCCCGACGCCGGGTAGCAACCACGAAATTATTCCGATGACATACGGATTTTCCATTATTTTCCTCAATCTTTGTTCTTAAATAACTTTAATAGTCGGCATCTCGACTGTTAAATCATTAACTAAGTATCTTTATCTAAACTATTCCTTACAAAGCTTTTATTTATTTTCAGGAATTTACTTTAACTTTAATAAAGAAAATAGTCTTCTCTTAAATTTTCAAAACCTCTTAAATCATTTTCCCACGAATCTTCGATCTCTTTCAAACTGCTTCCGCTTTCCAACATTTTTCTTACTTTTGTCGTTCCGCAAATTACATCGAATGGATTTCTTTCAAATTCATATTCGTAAGGCGGCTTTTTCCACTTAAAATCATTCGGATACATTTCAAATAAATTTTTAACAATGGCGATTCCCGTTATGACGGGTTTAAAATTTTGCCGGTCGCATATATGCAAAAAAGTTCCGCCGCAAACAGTACTTTGATGTTTTTGAAATGTCGGTAAAAAGTTTGTTTCTCTAAAAATAACGCCAGGAAGTTGTAATTTGTTCAAACTGTCTGTAAATTCGTTTGCGTCAACATACGGCGCACCCAGAATTTCAAAAGGTTTGGTCGTGCCGCGTCCTTCGGAAACCTGTGTGCCTTCCAGATAAACCGTTGCCGGAAAGACAACCGCTGTATCAACCGTCGGCATATTCGGCGAAGGCAAAACCCAGGGCGCGTCCGTTTCATCATAAAAATCTTCCCGCGCCCAATTTTCCATTTCGATTATTTCAAGCTCACAATTTATGCCGAATTCCCTGTTAAATAAAAGCGCGAGTTCACCGACCGTTAAACCGTGCCGCATCGGAATCGGAAACATTCCGACAAATGATTCGTGTCCGATTTCTAATAAATTCCCTTCTATATTAACACCGTTAATCGGGTTCGGGCGATCACAGACAATAAACTTTTTGCCGCTTTTTGCACACGCCTTCATTGCATTTGCCATCGAATAAATAAATGTATAAACGCGGCATCCGACATCCTGCAGATCAAAAACAATCGCATCTACATTTTCCAGCATTTCGGCAGTCGGTTCGCGAGTTTCGGAATACAGCGAATAAATCGGCAGATTCGTCTGCTTGTCGGTCGTGTGTGTTGTTTCGATCATATTATCCTGAACATCTCCGCGAATACCGTGCTGCGGTCCGAAAAGCGTCGTCAGATTTATTGCGGGATTTTCAAAAAACAAATCGGCGGCGTGGCGGAACTGATGATTGACCGAAGCCTGATTGCAGATCAAACCGGTTCGTAAATTTTTTAATGTGCCGATTTTATCTGTTAAAATCCTTTCCAGACCTAATTTTACAGACTTGCGTTCACGCATTTTCACAATTTTTTTTCTCCTCTAATGTGGGCAAAATTTTCTGCCGCTTTAACAAATTCTTTAAAAATTCCGCCCGACAAACTATCTGTTTTCCAGGAAAGTTCCGGATGCCATTGCACTCCCAAAACAAATCTGTCTTCCCGCGTATCTTCGATGCACTCGACTATTCCATCTTTTGCCCATGCCGTTGCCTTTAAGTTTTCACCGACTTCTTTAACCGCTTGATGATGATGCGAGTTGACTAATATATTTTTTGATGTTATCAGACGCGACAGGATTCCCGCTCCGTTAAAATCCAAACTGTGTGAATTTCTTTCGAGCGGAATTCCCTGTTCGTGCTTGACGCTGTTTTCGATCTGCGATTCAATGTCCTGAATCAAATTTCCGCCGCGTGAAACATTTAAAACCTGCATTCCGAAACAAATTGCCAGAAGCGGTATCTTTAATTTTTCGGCAATTTTTAAGACTAATAAATCCGTTTCATCTTTTTCCGGCACGACTTTTTTTAATTTCGGATGCGGTTCTTCTCCGAAAGACAAAGGGTTGACATCAGAATCACTTCCGGGTAATAAAATTCCGTCGAGGTTTTTTAAAAGATTTTCGATATAATCTTCGTCGGGAATAAGGCTGATATGCACCGGAATCGCGCCTAAATGCGTCAGAGCCTCGCTGTAATCGCGTCCGAGATAGAAGCGTCGTGTTTCCGTTTCAAGCCGCATTGAAATGCCGATTTTCGCCACATTCTTCATAAACCTTTTTATGTTCAAACAAACAACACTTGTCTGTCAATTTGAGCATTTCAATTTAAAGATTTATTATTACACTTTTTATGAAACAAGAATCAAAATTATCAAATATACCAAAAATACGTTCGACGACGGTTTTGCTAGTCCAGCGAAACGGGCAGCTGGCAATGGCTGGCGACGGACAGGTTACGCTCGGCGAAACAGTTATGAAAGGAAACGCACGAAAGGTGCGGCGAATTTACAACAACACGGTACTGTGCGGATTTGCCGGAGCTACTGCCGATGCTTTTTCGCTTTTGAGCAAATTTGAAGGAAAGCTCGAACAATATCAAGGACAACTCGAACGGGCTTCAATCGAACTAACCAAAGAATGGCGAACGGATAAATATCTGCGGCATCTCGAAGCACTTTTAATCGTTGCCGATAAAAAAGATGCCTTTTTGATTTCCGGTAAAGGCGATGTGATCGCATCTGATGAAGGTCTGCTTTCGGTCGGTTCAGGCAGTATGTTTGCAATGGCTGCCGCACGCGCTTTAGTGCAACATACAGAGCTTTCCGCCAAGGAAATTGCCGTCGAATCTTTGAGAATAGCCGGGGAAATTTGTATTTATACGAATACGAATATTATTTTAGAAGAGCTTTAAAAGTGAAAAGGTGAAAAAGTTTTAAAGTGAGGAAGTTTTTTTGATTCAAACAAAATGTTTTTTTGAAACTATTTCAATATAATTTTTATAAAAAAGTGTTTCGGCTCAAGAAAAAACTTTTAAACTTATTCACTCCTAAACTTTTAAACTTTATTATGTTGAATTATCAAAAATGCCTATATATTTAAGTGGTGAAATAACTGAAACCATGACCAAACCAAACCTAGATGAACTAACGCCCCGACAGATTGTCGAGGAACTCGATAAATACGTTGTCGGACAGGCAAAAGCGAAACGGGCGGTTGCGGTCGCGCTTCGCAACCGGATTCGCCGCCAAAAACTTCCGCCTGAAATGGCAAGAGACGTTCTTCCGAAAAATATTCTGATGATCGGTTCAACCGGAGTCGGAAAAACCGAGATCGCCCGACGACTGGCGCGGCTTGCCAATTCACCTTTTATCAAAATCGAAGCCTCAAAATTTACCGAAGTCGGATATGTCGGCAGAGATGTCGAAAGTATGGTTCGGGAATTAACGGATATCGCTGTTGATATGACCAAACAATCGGAATTTGAAAAGGTTTTGCAACGTGCCAGAGAAAATGTCGAAGAAAAAATTCTGGATATTCTCCTGCCGACATCTTCCGATTCGCAGTATGCAAGCTATGAAACCGATAATTCAATTGACTTAACCGACAAAAATTCAAAAAACAGAACACGCGAAAAATTGCGCGAACAGCTCAGAAACGGCGATCTCGACGAACGTCTGATCGAGATTGAAACGCAAGACCGCTCGACACCGATGATTGATTTTGTCGGCGGACAGGGAATGGAAGAAATGGGCGTAAATTTCCGCGATATGTTCGGCAATCTTTTTCCGACAAAATCCGTCCAACGAAAAATAAAAATTTCCGAAGCTAAAACTTATCTCTTGCGCGATGAGCAGGAAAATCTTGTTGATATGGAGCAAATTACCCGGATTGCTGTCGAAAAAACCGAATCTTCGGGAATTATTTTTCTTGACGAATTGGATAAAATTGCCGGACGCGAATCCGGCGGCAGTCCGGATGTTTCACGCGAAGGCGTGCAGCGCGATCTGCTTCCGATTGTCGAAGGCACAACCGTCAACACCCGATATGGAATGGTTAATACCGAACATATTCTTTTTATCGCCGCCGGCGCTTTTCACGTTTCAAAACCGTCAGACTTAATTCCCGAACTTCAGGGAAGATTTCCAATCCGCGTTGAACTTGAGTCTTTAACACTTGATGATTTTAAGCGCATACTTATACAACCTAAGAATTCGCTTATTAAGCAGTATCAAGCACTGCTTAATACAGAAGGAATTAAACTGGAATTTACCGAAGACGCTATTTCCGAAATTGCCGAAATGACCGAAGAAGTCAATAAAAACACCGAAGACATCGGCGCACGAAGGCTTCATACACTTCTCGAAACACTTCTCGAAGAAATCAGTTTTATGGGAAATGAGTTGGAAGAAAAGAATCAGACAATTAATTCTGAATACGTCAGAGAAAAACTTGCCGGACTTATTCAAGATAAGAATTTAAGGCAATATATCTTATAATTAAACACATATTAAACAATATGCTTAAAGCACTTAAACACAAGTCGTTTTATACACCTAAAGCGTTAATCCTGCTTATGGTGCTTTATATGCTTATGGCTTTAAGCTGCGGTAAACGGATGCCGCCACTGCCGCCGGTCGAGCGGGTTCCTCAAAAAGTTGAAATACTAGGGGAACAGCGCGGTAATGTTGTTATGTTAAGCTGGACAATGCCCGCGAGAAATGCGTCCGACGGGAGCATTTTAAACATAGATCGAATTGATGTTTATCGTTATGCAGAACCTTCAAACTTAACTCTGTCTTTGACTGAAGAAGAATTTTCTTCACGAAGCACTCTTATTTCTTCTATAAAATTTTCCAACTCAGATTTCGGTTTGAAAAAACAGACCTTTTCCGACCGACTGGAATTTGCCGGACAACCGATTCGTTTGATTTATGCCGTCAGATTTGTCAATAGTTTGGGGCAAAAAGCGGCTTTTTCTAATTTTTTGCTGATCGAACCGACTGCTAAAGTAGCCGGAAATCCCGACAATTTAAGAGCGGAAACAACCGAACCCGCTGTTATACTTCGTTGGACTGCGCCGCAAGTAAATGTTGATGGCTCAACGCCCGTAAATATTCTCGGTTATAACATTTATCGAAAGGTAAAAGATGCGGAAACCTTTATTTTGATAAACAGTTCGCCGGTTTCCGCCGAAACATTTGCGGACGAATTATTTGAATTCGGTAAAAATTATCAATATTTTATTCGCACAGTTTCTTTAGCTGTTGACGGCGAACCGGTCGAAAGCCTGGATTCAAACATCGCCGAAATTTCTCCGGTTGATACTTTTGCGCCGTCTGCTCCGTCCGCCATTACAATCGCCGCCGCACCGAATAATCTTTCGATATTTTTTGCCACTAATCCTGAAAAAGACATTGCCGGTTACCGAATCTATCGTTCGACCGATCAAAAGCTGCCGCTTTCCGATTGGTCGCTTTTAACGCCCGAAATTTTAACGACCAATACATTTCAGGATAGACAAGTTCTAAGCGGAACAACTTATTTTTATTATTTGAAAGCGATTGATACCGCCGGAAATATCAGCGAACCTTCGGAAATCGTTTCCGAAACTGCGCCTTAAATGTTTATGAAAATTTGCCGGATTTTGTTTAAAGAAAAAATTTGTCTCGGTCAAATAAAAGACGAAAAAATCTTTGTTTATGCTGATTATGTCAAAATTGACGGTATTGATGAATCAACGGAATTTTCCGATTTTATCAATAAACCCGAAGCAGTTTTTTTGCCGCCCGTCGAGCCTTCAAAAATTGTCTGCGTCGGAAGAAATTACGCCGAACACGCCGCCGAACTCGGCAACGAAGTTCCGAAAGAACCGCTCCTTTTCCTCAAATCCCCTTCGGCAATTATCACAAACGGCGAAGATATTTTTATTCCGAAACAATCCGAACAGGTTGAACACGAAGGCGAATTAGCAGTAATCATGGGTCGGGAATGTAAAAACTTAAACGAAACCGATAATCCGAATGATTATATTTTCGGTTTTACTTGTCTAAATGATATAACGGCAAGAGATTTGCAAAGAAAAGACGTGCAGTTCACCCGCGCCAAATCTTTTGACACATTTTGCCCGATTGGCAATACAATCGAAACAGAACTCGATTTTTCCGACATTCGCGTGCAAACAAAGGTCAACGGCATTGTTAAACAGGACGGCAAAACTTCGCAGATGGTTTTCACTGTTCCCTTTCTGATAAGATATATTTCAAACCAGATGACTTTAAATGTCGGCGATATAATCGCCACCGGAACGCCTTCGGGCGTATCAAAATTAAATCCGGGAGATATTGTTGAAGTCGAGATCGAAGGTTTGGAAATTTTAAGAAACACCGTAACTATTTGATTTACTTATAAAAAGCTGTTTGAAATGCAAATCCGTTTTTTTCGATGAAACTCTCGAATTTTGTATGGAAGACGGTTCGCCTCTGATATTAACTTCGCCCGAAAAAGATAAAATCCTGACTCTCATCAAAAAAACAAGACGGATTTTGCAGCGGCAGATAAAACCCTCGAATTTTCAGACAAGAATCAGACGGTTAAAAGTTATTTGAATGAGCCGGAAAACACCAAACAAGCGGGAATGAATCCGAGCAATAAAATTGTTGAAAAACTGACAAATTTCAAGGAAAAAGTTTCTTATCAAGGATTAAGAACTATCGAGGTTTTACCGATCATTCCGGCTCTCGCAAATAATTACTGGCAATGGCTCTATTTGAATCGCGCAAATTACGGAGATACTTTATCCTTTATTATCTCATTCAATTTTATCGTCTGGTTTTAGCTTTTAATTTTCGCTCTGATTTCCTGCTTTATCGCCATAAAATACGGGAAAAACAGTGCTTTTGCGATAACCGCACTAGTTATTTTGGCTTTCAACTTGTTATTGAGCATCGTTCCGTTAAAATAGAAACTGCAATTTTTAATAAGGAGAAAAAAATGAAATTTTTTATAGACACAGCAAATTTAGATGAAATAAAAGAAGCCGCCGAACTCGGTCTGATTGACGGCGTAACGACAAACCCGTCGCTCGTCGCCAAAGAAAAAGATGTTGATTTTAAGGAACATATCGCCGCGATATGCAAACTAGTCGAAGGCGATGTTTCCGCCGAAGTTACGGCTCTCGACACTGCCGGAATGCTTTCGGAAGGTCGCGAACTGGCAAAGATCGCCGATAATGTCGTTGTTAAATGTCCCCTGACCTGGGACGGTCTGAAAGCTACTAAAACATTGACCGAAGACGGTATAAAAGTTAATGTTACCCTCTGCTTTTCGGCTTCGCAAGCAATTTTAGCTGCTAAAGCCGGAGCGACTTATATCAGCCCGTTTATCGGCAGACTTGATGATATTTCGGAAAACGGAATGCAATTGATTTGGGATATAGTTCAAATTTACGGCAATTACGGTTTTAAAACAGAAGTTTTGGCGGCAAGTATCCGCCATCCGATGCACATCGTCGAATCGGCTCTCGCCGGCGCAGATGTTGTAACTGTTCCCTTCAAGGTTCTGACCCAGATTATCAAACATCCGCTGACTGATAAAGGACTTGATGCTTTTCTGGATGACTGGAAGAAAAGCGGACGTTCATAAAATTCAATTTAAAGTTTAACTCTAAAAAAGCTTGTTTTCGGATAAGCTTTTTTTTTCTGTATGAAATCGAGGAAAAATTTGGTAAAGCCTTTAGAAAATCCACGTTTGGTCAAGAGTTTGCGAGTTGGGTAATGACAAGATTTTTTAGCACATTTGCTTGTGAGCAGTTTTTTGCCTTGGGCATTATGTATTATTCCCTCTTGATAATTAGCAAGCTAATAATATATTATTAGCTATCTTATAATTAGCAAGCTAACAATATATTATTAGCTTGCTAAGAAACATATTATGAATATTAATGAAACTACATCTTATTTATTTGCTGAAGTTACGAACTTGTATCGAACCGGGTTTGAAAAAGCAATGGTCGAATTGGGATTACACAGCGGACAGGTTTTTATATTACAATTACTTTATATCGAAGACGGTCAGAGCCAGATCGAACTGGCTTTGAAATTAAATAATACACCGCCGACGATCAACAATATGGTCAAGAGTCTGCTAAGCAATTCGTTCGTTAAAAGCCGTAAATGTAAAAAAGACGGACGCGTAATGCGTGTATTTTTAACACAAAAGGCAATTGATCTCGAACAAGAAATAAAGGAAAAATGGCTGCAATTTGACGAAAATTTTTACTCATCTTTAACGGCAACCGAAAAACTCATACTCTTTCAGTTATTGGAAAAATTAAAGTCTGATTTTGGGAAATAATTTCGGAATAAATATTTTATGGCGGCAATTGAAGCAAAAAAAATCTCCAAAAATTTTGGCGAATTCAAAGCGGTTGATGAGATAAGTTTTTCGATCAAAAGCGGCGAAACATATGCAATATTGGGAGAGAACGGAGCTGGTAAATCTACTACAATGCGGATGATTGCGTGCCGTTCCCCGCTCTCCGCAGGTGAACTGTTTGTAGATAATTACAACGTCCGCGAAGATGAAAGAAAAATCCGTGCGGTTTTAGGCATTGTTCCGCAGGAAAATAATCTCGATCCCGATCTGAATGTGTTGGAAAATCTGCTTGTTTATTCCAGATATTTCCGAATTCCGAAAGCCGAAGCCATCGAAAGAAGCGAGCAATTGCTTGATTTTACAAGATTGACGGAAAAAAAATCGGCAAAAGTTGATTCGCTGTCGGGCGGAATGAAACGCCGTCTGATTATTGCGCGTTCCCTTCTGCACCGACCGAAGATTCTTTTACTTGATGAACCGACGACCGGACTCGATCCTAATGTCCGTCAGGAAATTTGGGAAAAGCTCGAAGAATTGCGCCGCACGGAAAACTTAACCATCGTTTTATCAACACATTATATGGACGAGGCGGAAAAACTCTGCCAGCGTTTGATCGTAATGGCGCACGGCAAAATCGTCGCCGAAGGTATCCCGCGCGAACTCATCAAACAAAAAGTAAAAACTTACGCGCTCGAAGTCAGAGAAGCCGATTCATTGGATTTACAGGAGATAGACGGCGAATTTCTGGCATTCAGACGCGGTACGGTTCACCTGTATTTTGCCGAAACACCCGACGAATTAACACCTCTGATGAAACGCTACGGAACGCGTCCGATGCTTCTCAGACCGTCTAATTTAGAAGATGTTTTTCTGTTGCTTCTGGATGAATAGAACTTAATTTATTACTAATATTTCAAGTTTAGCGGTATAGTTATACAAAACAGGTTTATCAATTTTCTGAAAATTTTCAAAGTGTGGAGAAATTTATATGAAGATTTTGTTAGCAACGGACGGAACAAAACACAGTGAATTTGCCCTTGAGTATTTTAAAATCTTTAATTTCGCTTCGGGCGATCAGATAAAAATTATTTCGGTTGTTGATATGGCTGTGCCAATGGCGATTGATATGTATGCCGGTTATTTGCCTTCAACACCTGAAATCGAGAAGAATTTAAGGGAAAATGCCGAGCGGATTTTGGATGAAACCTGCAAAAGAATTTTGGAAATGACAGAAGGCAACCAAGTTGCAATTTCCAGCGAATTGCTCGTCGGCTCGCCGGAAAGCCGGATTGTCGAAACTGCCGAAGAAATGGGAGCCGATCTGATAATTGTCGGTTCGCACGGCTATAATCGCTGGGAAAGATTGCTTCTCGGTTCGGTTTCCGATTCGGTCGTGCATCACGCCCCGTGTTCGGTTTTGGTCGTCAGAATCCCACAAGAATAAACTATGAGATTATTTTATGAACAGACAGGCAGCGGAAAACCTTTGGTTTTGCTTCACGCATTTCCGCTGTCCGGAAAAATGTGGAAGCCGCAAATAGCAAAACTGTCTGAAGCCGGTTTCGGCGTAATCACTCCGGATTTACGAGGTTTCGGTGAAAGCCATAATTTTTCCGATCTAAATTCGATCGAAGATATGGCAAAAGATATTGCCGGTTTACTCGAAGATTTAGAAATAGAAAAAGCAGTGTTCTGCGGGCTTTCGATGGGCGGTTATGTATTGTTTAATTTTTTCCGTCTGTTTCCCGAAAAGGTTTCCGCTCTCATTTTTTGCGATACGAATTTCGCAGCAGATTCGGAAGAAAAACGAAAAGGGCGGTTTGAATTGATTGAAAAAATCGAAAAAGACGGTTCAAAGGCTTTGATCGAAAATATGCTGCCTGATTTGATCAGCGAATTTACCGGAGAAAACCAACCGCATTTGGTAATTGAAATTGAGAAAATGTTCTCCGACACCACATCGCAAGCGGCGATTGCCGCGCTTCGCGGAATGGCTGAACGCTTGGATCATACGGAAATTTTGAAGAAAATAAATGTTCCGACCGCTCTGATTTTCGGCGCGGAAGATAAAATTACAAACCTCGAAACCGCCGAAAAAATGCACGCTCTAATCTCAAATTCCCGTTTATATATCATCAAAAATGCCGGACATTATTCAAACCTCGAACAACCCGCACAATTTAATGCCTCGCTTTCAGAATTTCTCGAAACTCTTTGAATTAAAAAATGGCTGAAAATAAATTAATTACAATAAATTCCCGCAAATTCGACAGCGAAATTCACCGAAGTTGGCAAGCCGAGTTGATCGAGGAAAACGAAGAAATATACACATTCGTCGGCGTTTTCGATTCGGAAGTAAAACACTCAAAACTCGGTGTTATCAGACGCGAAACTACCAGCTATGAATATTATTGGAAAAATAAATGGTTTAATATCTTTCGCTTTCACGAACCCGAAGGAAATTTGCGGAATTTTTACTGCAACATCAATCAGCCGCCTGTTTTGAAAAACGGTGTTTTGGATTATATTGATCTGGATATAGACGTTTTGGTCTGGCAGGATTTTTCGTTTGAAATTCTCGATCTGGATGAATTTGCAGAGAATATTTTGAAATATAAATATACAGCTGATTTACAAAACAAAGTGCAAGAGAGCGTTGCCGAAATCTTAAAAATGATCGAAAATAAATCTTTTCCATTTGATTATAAATAATTAGAAAAATTGAGTTTAGCATTATTAAAAGTTGATCTGACGGATGCCTTCGCAGTCTGGCGAAGAAATTCGCGCGTCTATCTGCGTCTCTGGAAAACGGAATTGATCGCGCCAATTATCGAACCTATTTTTACATTTTTCGCCTTCGGTTTCGGTGTCGGTGCATTAGTCGGTTCGACGATCAACGGCTTAAGTTATTTATCTTTTGTCGGCGCGGGAGTTTTAGCGTTCACGGTTTTGATGCGCGTAGTTTTTGAAATGACCTACGGCGCGTATTTCCGTATGGTTTATCAATCAACTTACGACGCAATTTTAGCAACGCCGGTCAACGCCGAATCGCTTGCCTTTGGCGAAATCTCATGGGCATTGACCAAAGGCGTGATTGATTCGATTTTTATTCTGCCTTTGCTAATAATTTTCGGTTCGGCAACCTCGCTTTTCACGCCGCTGGCAATAATTCCTTTGATCGTCGGCTGTGTGTTTCTGGCAAGTTTGGGCTTGGGCGTTACATCTAAAATTTTTGATATAGACAATTTCAATATCTTTTTCGCGTTTTTCTTTTCGACAATTTTTCTTTGCGGCGCGTGGTTTCCAATCGAAATTCTTCCGCAATGGCTGCAAATCATCGCTTATATTCTGCCGACGACATCCGTTATTGATCTGACACGCGCTTTTCTCAACGGAATTTTTTACACGCGTCATATCTATCAGGCGATTTATATACTGATTATCTCGTTTATTTTTCTCGAATGGGCTTTGCGAAGCATCCGAAGACGAATGGTCGTTTGATTTTCTTTTTCCAAAAACCGGAAAAACTTTGTAAATTTTCCCAAAAACATTATAAAATTTGCCTGATACATATCACTTCAAAAAAAAATTATAAAGGAGAAGTTCAAAATGAAAAGAAAACCGTTTTTTCTGTTTGCCGCTTTAATCGTTCTCAATTTTAATATTTATGCTCAAACAGAGAATCAAATACATCCGATTCAGATTGAAAATATTTCCGAAAAACTAACAAAAATCACCGAGTCTCTGACATTGCTTAATAATAAACTCCAAAAATTTTCCGAAACATTTTCAAGCAATCAGGGTTTGAAGTTAAATGAAAATCAGCAAAATATACTTGCCGCCTTCGAATATTTAAATCGTGCCGAACAAAGACTGGCGACATTGCAGAAATTTAAGATCGAACTTTCCGAAAAGCAGAGCGCAATCCGCTTGCAGCTTGCCGATATCGAAGATAATCTCCGCATCGAAAGTATTGACCGAAGCGTCGCTTTTCGCGTAACAACCAATGCCGAACAATTGCGCGAAGCCCGCCGAACGGCTCTGAATAAGGAAAAGACAGAAATTAACACATTGATCTCCGAAATCCAGAATTCTTTGAATGAAACTAACAACGAGATCAGAGAAACCGAACAATCTTTGCGGCGCATCAGGCAGAGAATTTTTCCGGCAATCGAACGCGAAATCTCTGATTTATAGGCAGTTGCAAAACTTTTTAAACTCGCTAAACTATCATATATGCAACCGAAAAGTGAACTTGAATCAATGAACAAACTTGAATTATTAAGAGAAAAATCCCGCAAGGCTGAATCGGGCGGCGGCGAAGTCCGCATCGAAAAACAAAAATCGCTTGGTAAATTAACTGCACGCGAACGCATCGAATTTTTCCTCGACGAGGGAACATTTGAAGAATTCGATAAATTTGTCGTCCACCGTTCGACCGATTTCGGACTCGATAAACAGAAATTCTCAGGCGACGGCGTTGTTACCGGACATGGTTTGGTCGAGGGACGCGATGTTTTTGTTTTCGCTCAGGATTTTACGGTTTTTGGCGGTTCTCTGAGCGAAACGCACGCTCAGAAAATCTGTAAAGTAATGGATTTAGCGATGAAAGTCGGCGCGCCGGTCGTCGGTTTAAATGATTCCGGCGGTGCGCGAATTCAGGAAGGCGTAGTAAGTCTGGGCGGTTATGCCGATATTTTCCTGCGAAACACGCTGGCGAGCGGCGTTGTGCCGCAAATAAGCTGTATTCTCGGTCCGTGTGCCGGCGGCGCAGTTTATTCGCCGGCAATTACTGATTTCAACGTGATGGTCAAAGATACTTCGTATATGTTCATCACCGGACCGGACGTGATCAAAACTGTAACGCACGAAGAAGTTACGAAAGATCAACTCGGTGGCGCGATGACGCATAATTCAATTTCCGGCGTGGCACATTTTGCTGCTGATTCTGATGAACACGCTTTGCGAATTACCAGAGAATTGCTTTCTTTCGTTCCGTCAAACAATCTGGAAAATCCGCCTTTCGTCGAAACCGCTGATCCTTCAAATCGTGCAGATGAAAAATTAAATTCAATCGTGCCGGAAGTTTCGACACAGCCGTATGACATACGCGATATTATTCACACAATTGCCGATGAGAATTATTTTTTTGAAGTTCAAGAGCATTTTGCTCCTAATATTGTCGTCGGTTTTGCACGTTTAGGAGGTTTTTCGGTCGGCATTGTTGCCAATCAACCGGCATTTTTAGCCGGAGTTTTAGATATAGATGCATCGGTTAAAGCCGCCAGATTCGTGCGTTTTTGCGATTGTTTTAATATCCCACTGATAACGTTTGAAGATGTTCCGGGATTTCTTCCCGGCGTAAATCAGGAACACGGCGGAATTATCCGCCACGGTGCAAAACTTCTGTATGCCTTTGCCGAAGCGACCGTACCGAAAATTACTGTTATAACGCGCAAGGCTTATGGCGGCGCATATTGTGTAATGGCATCAAAACACATTAGAACCGACATTAATTTTGCTTATCCGACGGCAGAGATCGCGGTTATGGGCGCAGGCGGCGCAGTCGGTATTCTTTACAGAAATGAATTTAATGACACGACCGATTCAGAAACTTTGAGAAAAGAAAAAATCGCCGAATTTGATGAAAAGTTTGCCAACCCCTATATTGCCGCCGAACGCGGATTTATTGACGAAGTTATCGAACCATCGCAAACCAGACCCAAGTTAATCAGAGCTTTATCGCTCTTACAAAATAAACGCGATACGAATCCGCCGAAAAAACACGGAAATATTCCACTTTAATGGGTTAGAAATAGCATTAACTGTCTATTTGCCGACAGTTAATGCTATTACTTGGATTAACATACTAACTTGTTTTTCCGCAACATTTGTCATCTGTATATTAAATTTTTAATTTATGATGGAAAAAATCGCTCGGCGTCCGACTTGGGCAGAAATCAACTTGAACAATCTGGCTTTTAATTTTCATTCTGTAAAAGATTTTGTCGGAAAAAACATCGAATATATGGCGGTTGTTAAAGCCGATGCTTACGGACATTCGGCAATCGAATGTGCCAAAAGACTCGAAAAGGAAGGTGTTGATTGGTTTGGTGTGGCACTTCCCGAAGAAGGTTTGGAACTTCGCAAAAATGGAATAACAAAACCGATTTTATGTCTTGGAGGTTTTTGGAGCGGTCAGGAAACTCATTTACTAGAAAACAAACTGACTCCGGTTATTTACCAAATTGAGACAGCTGAATTATTTAATAAAGTCTGTGAAAAGAACGATTTAAGTGCAAATATTCATATTAAAATTGATACCGGAATGGGAAGACTCGGCGTTCGTTTTGATCGAATTGATGAATTTATTAAGGAATTAAAGTGTTTCAAAAACTTAGAAGTCGAAGGAATTATGACGCATTTTGCCTGCGCGGATAATCTAAGTGAAAATGATTTTACAAACCGGCAGATAAAAGAATTTAATGATGCTGTAAAACTTTTTGAATCTAGCGGATTTATTCCTAAATATAAAGATTTAGCAAATTCACCCGGAGCAATTGCTCATAAAAATTCAGTAGGGAATCTAGTTCGTTTAGGTGGTGTACTTTACGGCTTAGGAGATGATGTGTTACCTCCAGAAATCGAAAAACCTATACTAAAACCTGTGATGAGCTTATACTCAACTATTACTTTACTTAAAAAAATTAATAAAGGTGATACATTAGGTTATGGAAAAACCTTTAAGGCTGAAAAAGAATCTCTGATCGCAACAATTCCGATCGGTTATCACGACGGTTTTGCACGTAATCTATCAAATCGTGGAAAAGTTTTAATAAACGGCGTGTTTGCTCCGGTCGTCGGCAGAATTTCGATGGATTGGTCAATAATTGATGTGACAGAAGTTCCGAATGTTAGGGTAAATGATGCGGTTGTACTTATCGGTAACTATAATGGTTTGAAGATTTCAGCAGAGGATATTGCGAAAGAACTTGAAACGATTTCGTATGAAATTACTTGCGGAATAAATCGTAGAGTTATTAGAAAATATGTTGGAAGCTAATAAAAGCAAGTGGTTTGAAAAAATTTTTTCAATTTACAACCGTAATTTACTAAAACGGCGATTTCACTCAATAAATGTTTTAGGTTTAGATAATTTAACAAAAAAAAACTCTAACTTCCCTCTTTTGGTTTATGCAAATCATTCGAGTTGGTGGGATGGTTTGGTTATTTTTGAGATTTTACGGAAATTTGCTTTTGAAAACTATTTTATGATGGAAGAAAAGCAGCTAAAGGGTTTACCGCTTTTCCGCAAACTCGGTGCTTTTTCCGTAATTAGAGAAAAGCCACGCGAATCACTCAAAAGTATTAATTATGCCGTCAAAAGTTTACAAAAAAATTCAGAAACTGCTGTTGTGATATTTCCGCAGGGTGAAATTCTTCCTAATGATCTGCGACCGCTAAAGTTTTATAGCGGAGTTTCTAAAACTATTCAAAAAACGAAAAAATGCAGCTATGTTCCAATTGCGATTCGTTACGAATTTAATCAAAATTTCAAACCCGAAATTTATATAAAAGTCGGTGCTATAAATTATTTTGAAAACTCCGAACATTTTGAATACAAAAAACTTACAAATGATTTAGAATTTAATCTAACCGAAATTTTAGACGAATTAAAAAGTTGTTTTGTAGACAAAAATTTAAACGGTTTCGATAATTTACTTTAATTGTGCCATTTCCAAATTATTCTTCAATCGAACTTCCCGTTTTGCAGGAACTCGCCGCTGTCGGCGGTTCAGATGATGTGCGCTATTTATATGAAAGACTGCTCGGTTATTTTCCTCAGCTCAATCAAACTGAAATTATTGAAATAAAATCAGGAAATAATAAAACTTGGCGATCCGCGGTTCAAAAAGCAGGGAAGAGTCTTGAGGCACAAAATCTCATTAAACGTCAGCGCGGAATCTGGACTATAACAAGAATCGGTGAAGAAACTGCTGCAGACGATACATCAGGTTTTACTTTAACTAAAATAAAATCAGAAAACACTTCTCACATAGAACTTCAACAACTACTTGTAAATATAGGTATTATATTGGGTTATACAGCTGAATTAGAGTTTGAGTATTACGATGTTGTCTGGCGGACTTCACCAAAGAATCAAAGACTTTCACATATTTTTGAAGTGCAAAGCAAGGGAAATATTGATTCGGCATTTGCCAAACTTAAACGCGGTTATGAAGCGCAGCGTTCCAAACCTTTTTTGGTTATTTCAAGCGAAAAAGACTTAATCCGCGCCAGAAAATCCTTGAATAGAGAATTTCAAGATATTGAACACACCGTTTCTATACTTACATTTCAACAAGTCATAACAGTTTATCAAAATATAAAAAATATCTCACCGATTTTAACTCAGTTTTTAGAAAAGTAGTTTTTTTTGTCATAATTAAATTCAAACTTAAAAGGAGACGCAAAATGAATTATCCGATTGATCTGACTTTCAAACTTCTGGCTCTTGCCAGCCAAATTTATATCAGAGATGCCAATGGCAATCTGATGGGTTATGTCAAACAAAAACTTTTGAAATTAAAAGAAGACATCAATGTTTTTGCCGATGAAAGTCAAACCACAATTTTGTTTAATATAAAAGCCGACCGCGTAATTGATTTTTCGGCGCGGTATAATTTTACGTCTAGTAACGGACAAACACTCGGTTCAATCAAACGGCAAGGTATGCGTTCAATCTGGAAGGCGAATTATGAAATTTCAGATTCAAGCGGAGATCAAGTAATGCAGATTCACGAAGAAAGCGCGTGGATCAAGGTTGCCGACGGTTTGTTCGGAGAAATTCCAATTTTAGGGATGTTCACGGGATATTTTTTCAATCCGGCGTATATTGTTTCGCGGATGGATAATGCGCCAGTTTTTCGGCTTCAAAAACAACCCGCTTTTTTTGAAAGCAAGTTTCAGGTAACGGCTCAAGGTCAAATGTCTGAAAATGATGAAACACTTGCATTACTCAGTGTTTTAACGATGATTTTGCTCGAACGATCCCGCGGTTAAAATTTTTAAAAAAATAACTTTTTTTTCTGCGTTTTTTATGAAAAACACGACACCAATCCGGCGGCAATATCTTGAGATCAAGGCTAAACACAGCGATTCAATCTTGCTTTTTCGGCTTGGCGATTTTTATGAAGCGTTTGACGACGACGCAAAATTACTGGCGCGTGAGCTTGATATTGCCCTGACTTCAAAGCCGATGGGAAAAAATATGCGTGTTCCGCTTGCCGGAATTCCTCATTTTGTTCTGGAAAAACATCTCGCTACGTTGATTTCACGCGGTCACCGCGTAGCAATCTGCGAACAGACAAGTTTGTTTCCAGTCAAAGGCGACGACGGAAAAAAGTTGATAAAACGCGAGGTCGTGCGCGTCGTAACCGCCGGAACAGTCATCGAACCGCAGCTTCTTGACAGTAAATCGAATAATTATCTCGTTTCTTTTATCAGCGACGGCACAAATGCCGGAATTGCTTTTGCGGATATTACAACAGGAGATTTTGCCGCAACTGAAATTAATAACAAAGACGCTTTGACCGAATTGCAGCGGCTTGCACCGGCGGAAATTCTGATTGCGGAAACCGAAAATGAATTCAGCAATCAGAATTTGCCGAATTTTGTAACGAAGTTAAAACCCGAATTTTTTGATGTTGCGAGAGCGACGAAAACAATTTTTAAGCATTTCAAAACAAAATCGCTCGAACCTTTCGGTTTGAAAAACTTACCTTTAGCCATTTCAGCCGTTGGTGCAATAATCTCTTATCTTCAACAAACACAATCAGATAATGCTGAACAGTTAACCCGTTTGATGAGCTACAACAGCCGCGATTTTATGTTGCTCGACGGAAAAACTCTGCGAAGTCTGGAAATTTTTGAGAGCAGTTCAGGCTTGAGTCTGCTTTCTTTGATTGACGAAACGAAAACGCCGATGGGCGGCAGACTTCTGCGGCGTTGGCTGCGGCAGCCTTTGCTCAATGTGGCGGAGATTTTTTGCCGACAGCAATTTGTCGCGTGGCTTGTAGAAAATAAAAAAGAGCGCAACAAACTTTCCAATACGTTATCAGACGTAAAAGACCTTGAAAGACTTTCGGGGCGTGCTAAAGCAAATTATATTTCTGCATATGAACTTCGCGCTTTTGGCAAAAGTCTTGAATTGATTCCAAAAATAAAAGACATTTTGCGCAAAGACCCGATTAAATTCGGTAAACTTCTAACTGAACTCCCCGGTTGCGAAAAGACTGCATACTTAATCGAATCAGGCATTTCCGAAGATCTTCCGACAAAAAACACCGATCATATCGGAATAATAAAAAAAGGATTTTCCGAAGAACTCGATGATTTGCGCGAAAAATTATCCGAAGGCAGAGGATTTCTCGCTGATCTCGAAAAACGCGAACGACGGCGAACCGGCATTAAAAGTCTGCGGGTCGGGTTTAATAAAGTTTTCGGCTATTATATTGAAGTTACCAAACCGAATTTACATCTCGTACCGAATGATTACACGCGCAAACAGACGCTTATTCCCTGCGAAAGATATGTAACACTTGAATTAAAAGACCACGAATCTTTTGTCATACACGCTGAAGAAAGAATTACCGAACTTGAAAACAATCTTTTCCGGCAAATTTGTTTGGAAGTCGGAAGAAATCGTAACGAAATTCTACTTACGGCTTCAACAATCGCTTATCTCGATGCGCTCTGTTCGCTCGCCGGAATTGCCGACGAACTGAATTATGTTCGACCGACAGTTAATGAAACTTCCCTGCTCCGCATAAAAAACGGTAGACACGCGACGGTCGAAAAAATTCTCGGCGAACAGAGTTTTGAATTTATTGCCAATGACAGCGGACTTGGCGGAAATGGTGCGCCGCAAATCGCTCTGATTACGGGACCGAACGCCTCGGGCAAATCCACATATTTGCGGCAAATCGCTCTGATCGTTTTGCTGGCGCAGATCGGCAGTTTTGTTCCGGCTGAAGAAGCGGTAATCGGCATCTGCGACCGGATTTTTACACGCATCGGTCTTTATGACAAAATCGGCAGCGGCGAATCAACATTTATGACGGAAATGATCGAAACCGCCGAAATTCTTCATCACGCCACGCCGAACTCTCTGATTTTACTCGACGAACTCGGACGCGGAACTTCGACGTATGACGGGTTATCGGTCGCTCGTTCGGTTTTGGAATATCTGCATAATCATCCGAAGTTAAAATCAAGAACCCTTTTTGCAACTCACTATCACGAACTCGCAGAACTTGAAGAACTTTTGCCGAATCTCGAAAACTTTTATTTTTTGATTGAAGAAAAAGATGAAAAACTCGAGTTCAAATATAAACTTTCACGCGGAACGGCTCTGAAAAGTTACGGAGTTTATGCCGCACAGCTTGCCGGTTTGCCGAAACCCGTTATCCGACGCGCCGAGCAGCTTTTACAAAAATACGAAAAGGAAGATTCTCAAACAAAACAACATTTTTCTAAAAATCTTTCCTTACTTGAAAAAACAATTCTCGAAATTGACTCCGATAATTTGTCTCCGGTCGAGGCTTTGATGAAAATTTATGAATTGAAAAAAATTGTTGAACAAAATGATAGTAAAACTTCCATTCGTGAAATAAAAAGTGTGTTCGGGTAAAATATAGAAATGTTTTCAATGAAGTTTAAATATAAAGAATTTTTCTCACTTCTTTACGATAAGTCGTTTGATAAAGATATTTTCAGTTCAGCCGCACAAGTCGCGTTTTATTTTTCGTTTGCTATTTTTCCGCTACTTCTTTTTTTAATCAGTTTAATCGGAATGGTTTTAAGCTCTGCCGATGAACTTCGCAATGAATTATTTTATTATCTGCGACAGGTAATGCCGGGTTCGGCGTTTGATTTGGTCGAAACTACGATCAACGAAATCACAAAATCCAGCACCGGCGGAAAACTAACTATCGGTTTTTTCATCGCCTTATGGTCGGCATCTGCCGGAGTTGACAGCCTTCGCATCGGCTTGAATTCGGTTTATGATCTATTTGAAAAACGTTCTTGGTGGAAAACAAAACTTCTTTCAATTGCTTTTACAATCATTATTACGCTAATGATTTCGCTGGCTCTGTCAATCGTCATCTATGGATGGAAATTTGTTTCTCTGGTTTTGTCTTTATTATCGTTGCCGATTCCGGGAAGTTTTGTTTTGCTTTTAATTCAGTGGATTGCAGTTTTGGTCGTTTTACTTCTAGTTTTCGATCTGCTTTACAGTTTTGTGCCGAGTCATGCGCCTTTGAAATGGGACTGGATTACACCGGGAGCGATAACCGGAATAATTCTCTGGCTTTTACTTTCATTCGGTTTTCGTTTATATATTAATAATTACAACACTTACAATCGAATGTATGGTTCGCTCGGAGCGGTAATTATTTTGATGTTGTGGCTTTACCTGACCTCGCTCGTAATTTTGGTCGGCGGGCTTGTTAATGCGATTTTAGCTGAAATGCGTCAGAAAAAACCGAATTTGAAATGTGAAATTACAGCAGATATGCCGGAAGTGTAACAGAAATGAAGCTTATTAATTTTTTTTTTTATTTTTCAAATTTATCTCTCAATTTTCTTTTTTTATTGTTAATTTTTTCTTTAAGCTTTCTTTTTCCTTACCAAATAATTGTCGGTCAAAGAATTCCTTTGACCGATTTTTTATTTTTACTTTTGATTATAAATTGGCTGATTTTACTGGTTTTTAGGCAAACTTCACTTCATTGGCATAAAGTCTTCTGGCTTTTATTGATTTATCTGACGGCATTTTTCATCTCCATTTTTGTTTCTGCCGACAAAGACAAAAGTTTTATCAAATTTTTTGGAATAATTTATTTGGTCGGTTTGGCTGTTTTAACCTTTAATATTGTCAAATCTACCGAATTTTTGCGAAAGGTCTTATTAGTTTGGCTCTTGGGAACTTTCATCGTTTGCTTGATCGGATTGGTTTCAATTTTTCTTTTTTATTTTCAACCGGATAATTGGCTGTTGCGATTTACCGTATATCATTTCGGAGCAGTTCCCGTCGGAAATTATCCGCGAATAAGTTCGACATTTGTTTCGGCAAGTATGTTCTGCAATTATTTGAGCGTAAGTCTTGCTTTTTTATTGATTTCCCGAAAAAACAATTGGATCAACTTCAGCAATTTTTCAGTTTTGCTTGCAATAATTCTGATTAACGCTATTTTCACAATTTCAAGCGGTTTGGGCGGAATAGTATTGATTCTTTGTGTTTGGTTTTGGTTTTCGTATAAGGACTTATTTCCGAAAATGTCTGCTTTTTCTTTAATTTTCGGCTTATGTTTCTCAATCGCTTTTTTCATTGTAAATCTTATCGCATTACAAAAATATTCTTCTGCCTCATTCAGTTTCACTTTCCCGTTTTTTGAAAAGACATTTTATCCGTCTTCAAGATTTTTGATCTGGCGCGACTCTTTGCAGACATTTTTTGAAAATCCTATTTTTGGTGTCGGAATTGGGCAGGATTCTAACCGAATTTTATTTCAAAACACCGACGGAACAAACAGTTTATTAACCGATGCTCATAATATTTATCTCAGCGTTGCCACACAGACTGGAGTTTTAGGGTTGATCGCTTTGCTTTTCTTGATTTACTTTTTGATTAGAGAGTTTGTTTCTACAAAACCGGAAACCTGTAAAATATCAACAATTCGGTTCGGACTTGGATTAGCCTTTGTTTCTGCCTTTATATATCAAGGTTTTCTCGGCTCATTTGAAGATTCAAGATACATTTGGGTTCTAATCGGTTTGATTTTGTCATTTGGAACTACCAATTTCAACAAGATAAGATCAATATAAACTTGTGTTTAGTTGAAATTTAGTATAATTTCATTCTTTGAGTTTTCTTTCCTAAAATTCATTTCTAAACAATTTAAATTATCAGACATTTTCGGAGGATTAATGCATCTAAATTCTAAAAAAGTTATTTTTGTATCTTTTGCCGTTATATTTGCAGTTTCTGTATTTTTTCTGTCGAGTCAGTATTTGAACACCAAAGCCGAAATGCCTTCGCTTTGGATTTCTATTGATGAAACGGAACTGAACAAAGTTTTGAGCGAAGCTACAGATCTACATCTCGATATTGTTACAGTCGAGAAAGGAATCGCAATTTTGCGGGCGGATGATTGGCAAATGCAGAGATTAAGTTCTTATATGCACGATCATTTTCATAAATGCAGCGGTTTTGTCGCGCATCAAACAAAAGAAGATGCAATCGAATCAATCAATCAACTTTTTGCCGCTGATCTGAATCAGGTTGTAGTAGATTATTCGATTAACAATTCCCAAAATGTAATTCCGCTTTTAGCCGAAACGCAGGAACCGGCGATCAGACAAACGATCATTGATCTTTCAGCTTTTCCGAATCGCCGATATAATCAGCCGAGCGGATTGCAATCGGCAAACTTCATTAAAAATACCTGGACGGCAATGACACAAGGTCGGAGCGACATCAGCGTTGAATTTTTCACACATCCAAACACCACTTCGCCGCAGCCTTCGATTATTTTAACGATTCAAGGAACGGAAATTCCGAGTGAAGAAATCGTTTTGGGAGCGCATCAAGATTCAATTGTCAGCGGCAGTCAGACAGCAAACGCACCCGGCGCGGACGATGATGCTTCGGGAATTGCTTGTTTAACTGAAGCGATCCGCGTCATTGTCGAGAAAAATTTCCGTCCGAAACGAACTGTTAAATTTATGGCGTATGCGGCGGAAGAAGTCGGTCTGCGCGGTTCAGCCGCGATTGCACTGGATTATCGAAACCGCAATGTCAACGTCATCGGCGTAATGCAGCTTGATATGACGAACTTCAAAGGCACGCCGGCACTGGACATTGTTTTAATTACCGATCGGACAAATGCCGCGCAAAATCAATTTATCACTAATTTAATTACAACTTATCAACCCGCGCTAAACGTCGGCAATTCGACCTGCGGATACGGCTGCTCGGATCACGCATCCTGGACGACCAGAAATTATGCCGCGTCATTTCCTTTTGAAGCGACATTTAATAATTCAAACAGTGCGATTCATACGGTAAATGATAAGATTTCCATCAGCAACAATAACGCCGATCACGCCCTGAAATTTGCAAAACTCGCCCTTTCATATATCGGCGAACTTGCTAAAGGCGAAATTTTAACGTCAAGCGCACCCAGCAAAGCCCGCGCTGATTTTGACGGCGACGGCAAAACCGATATTTCTGTATTTCGCCCCGATTCGGGAGTTTGGTATCTTAACCGAAGCACGGGCGGTTTCTTGGCATTAAATTGGGGAGTTGCCACAGATAAACTTGTTCCCGCAGATTACAACGGCGACGGCAAAACCGATTTTGCCATTTTCCGCGCAAATAATAACTCGGATTTTCCTGATTTCTACATTTTATATTCCAATGATTATACTTATACGGGATTTTCTTGGGGAGTTGAAGGCGATCTTCCGTTGGTTTCCGATTACGACGGCGACGGAAAAGCCGACATCGCCGTTTTCCGTCCGTCAACCAATACATTTTACGTTTTAAATAGTTCGGACGGTTCGTTTTTAGCGCAAACGCTAGGTCAACCGGGAGATAAACCGATCATCGGAGATTTTGACGGCGACGGAAAAGCCGATTTATCTTTTATCAGAAATCATAATGAATGGATAATTTATAAATCAAGTGTAAATTATTCGACACCTGAAACTTTTGATTTCGGACTTTCGGGCGACATTCCCGTTCCGGCAGATTTTGACGGCAACGGCAAAGATAATATCGCAGTTTTCCGACCTTCGAATGGAACCTGGTATTATTTGAGAAATGATAATTCAATTTCCTTCGTTCAATTCGGTGCCAACGCCGATATTCCCGCAACCGGCGACTATGACGGCGACGGAATTTCTGATTACGCGATTTATCGTCCTTCCTCCGGCGTTTGGTATATTTGGCGAAGTTCAAATTCTAGTTTTCAAATCGAAAACTTCGGGCTTTCCATAGACAAACCTATTCCGTTTGCCTATCAACCCTAAACTGTTCAAAAAAATAAAAAAAAGCGGTACCGTTTTAAAACGGTACCGCTTTTTTTTATTATGCTTCGTTAATTTATCTGTTAAAACTCAAAAGTGCTTCGCGCATTTCTCCGGCACTTCGCCAACGGTTTTCGACCTCTTTGGCAATCGCTTGCTCAATGACAAAGGCAATCTGCGGCGGAATATCGGGTAATCTTTGAGCGAGCGGGACAATCGGTTTTTCAAAAATTGCCTTGACAGTTTCCGAAATTCCGGCTTTCGGCGATAAATCAAGCGCGTGTTTTCCGGTTAGAAGACTATATGCCGTCATACCGATCGCGTAAATGTCCGAAGGCGGACGAACCTCTTTGAAATCTCTGACTTGTTCGGGCGGCATATATGCTATTGTTCCGGCAACATCGCCCACCATTGTTACGCCGCTCATTCCGGTTTGTTTAAAACTTTTTGCCAGACCGAAATCAGTTAATTTTGAAATATATTTTGGAAAATCTCCATCTACCAAGATATTTTGTTCTTTAATATCACGATGGACAAAACCGAGCGAATGAGCAAAATCAAGCGCTGCTAAAGTTTGTTCGATAATGATAACAACTTCTTGATAAGTAAGTTTTCCGCCGCGGTGTTTGGCAAGTTTTGAGGCATCCATTCCGGCGACATATTCCGAAACCAGATAAACTATGCCGTTATGTGTGCCGTGTTCGATATAACTGACGACGTGCGGATGAACGAGACTGGCGGCAACTTCGATTTCGCGCATAAACCTTTTTAAAGATTGTTCGCTGACGGCAACTTCGGGCAAAAGCGTTTTAATCGCTACGGCTCGCCCGTCTTTGACCGAACGAGCCAGCATCACGCTTCCCATTCCGCCTTGTCCGAGAACACGAATCATTTGATAACCCGGAATCGGTTGCGGATTTTTCTTCAATTTTTCGCGGCAATCGTCGCACAAAAAGGAAAGTTTTATATCAGGCTGCGACGCTTCGGCGGTTGACGGAATTCCGCAGTTTAAACATTGAACAGTAATTAAAGAAGGAACTGTATCGGCGTTAACTCTGGACGGAGAAAGAACTTCTCCGGGCGCGGCTCTGACATCGGTTTTTACTTCAACTTCTAAAACAGTTTCGCCGCCCTGGATGCGGTCGCCGTTTTTCAAATGAGCGGTTTCAACTCTGATTCCATTAACAAATGTTCCATTGGTTGAACCGAGATCGCGCAAAAAACATTGAGGCGGTGCCATTTCCAACAAACAATGGTGTCGGGAAAAAAAACGGTCGTGCGGAAGACAAAAATGAGCCGCTTCGCTCCGCCCGATCATAAAGGTTTCGTGTTGGTCAAACGTGAAGACACGACCGCTTTGCGGTCCTGCCAAAACGCGCAAGGTTACTCGCATTAATTATTAGTTTAATATCAGCTTTCCAAATTCCAAAGTCTGGAAGACTATAATTCAGATTAAATTTTTCAGTAAATTCTCAAAACTATTTGATGACAGAATTTTCTATAAAATTTCGACATCATATTTAATATGATTTGAAGGAGTTTTCGGTTTAATGTTGGATTTTAAAACCGAAAAGTATTAGTTTAAATTATTTTCCGACTTCAAGATCAGAAAATGCTATCGGAATCCCATCACCCGCATAAATGCCCGGAACACCGTCTTTATAACCGTCAGTGTTTTTTATCGAATCAATCTTCACACCATTTATGTATAGCGTTATTTCATTATCTTTGTCCCGAACCTCCAGAACATTTTTGGCTGTTCCCTTTTTAATAGCTGTTGATCTTGTCCATTTAATCACATCGGTTTCTTTTCCGGGAGAGTGTGTGACGACTCTGTATCTCTGCTTATCGGTGTCAATCAAAAATCCGTAATCCTGATTGAGCGGTTTCGGGTTGCTGTGAAAAATCAATCCATAGCCAAGTCTCGAAGGTTTTTCTTCGACATTTCTGACAGTTAATCTGGAAACGGCATTTTCCGTTTTAAAAGCCGATGAAACCAAAACATAATAATATCCTTTTTGTTTCGTTCCCATGATAAATTCGCCGTCTTTATATTCAGATTCGGCGTATGCCGGATTTGTGGCTTCCCATTTTGAAAGATCTATTTTGTTAAAATCGGTGGTAGTAATTGTCGGAGTTTTCTTTTCATTGTTTTCGATAACTCCATTATTATTACCCAAATCACTTGGGTCCATACTTGCTAATAATGCAACAATGCCGACCAAACCGCCGCCGCAAAGAACAACAATTGCACCAAGAATTCCAAGAACCCACATCCAACTTTTTGATTTTGGCTGATTTTGCGTAATTTGCGAACCCGGCGAAGCTCCCCAAGCCGGTTGTTGTTGTTGCTGATGTCCCCAACTCGGCGGCGGCGGATTACTTGCCGATTGATTTGACGGCGGATTGTTAAACGGTTGATTAGGCGAAGTCTGTCGCGGCGGAGTTATCATTACCGTTTCCGGCAATATATCTTCCGAAATTGAAGAGGTTGCTTGAGTTAAAACCGAACCATCATCAAGACAGAAATTTAAATTATCGTCATTATAAGTTTTTTGACATTTCGGACAAATTCTCATTTTGTTTACCTATGCAATAATTGATTACCTGAAAAACATTACATTTTAAACTACGCGGGAATATGTAAAGCAGTTCATAAATAATAAACCAATTTCAACAAAATTAACAGACATTATTTAATTTAAATTATATCCGCATTTTCCGCAAAATTTGATATTAGATGAAAACTCGCCCCGACAGCGCGGACAAATTCGTTTATCTGAGGTCGGAAAACTTGTCGGAACGCCTGTTGTAAAACTACGCGGCTGAATGTTTGGCGCAACAGCGGCTTGACCTAAACTCAAACCGCAGCGTCCGCAAAATTTTGAATTTTGCGGCAAAGGCGAATGACAGCGCTGACAAGGAAATGTCGTGCTGACTTCGCCTTCGCTAACCATCATAAACGAACGGTTTCCGCAACGTCCGCAAAATTTAACGCCTTCGGCAAAGCGCGATTTACAATTTGAACAAGCGACGATTCTCGGCATAATGCTTGATTGCCTTACGCCCGAACTGTTTCCCTGCGAAGATGACGGCTGACTTGTATTTCCGCGAAGCGGTCGAAGTTCGGCTTGAATCACCTGTTCGTTTGCGCCTTCGCGCAGTTCGATCACTCTCTCATCATCTTTTTCGCCCGGTTTGGAAACTCTTAAAATATGTTGTCCGGCAGGAACGGTTGATAAAATAAGTCTGCCCGAAGTTCCGATACTTCCTTTTCTTTCATCATTTATATAAACTTCCGCACCGATCGGCGCAACAATAACCAATCTCGAACTTCCGGTTTGTGCTTGTTCATCAATACCTTCTGCCGCTTCTTCTAATTCCGTAATCCATTCGGCAACGGTTGCCGAACGCTTCGCCGGATCAATTTCAAGAGCGTTCATTACAACCTTTTCGACACTTTTCGGAATATCCGAACGAAGCTCCGTTAGAGGCGCCGGCTTGTGCATAATTTTCTGCATCACGAGTTCCATCAAATCGCCCGTGAAAGGTGTTCTGCCCCCAAGCATTAAATAAGCGATTGTGCCGATGGCATAAACATCGGCGCGTACGTCAACGCCGATTTCCGGCTGCATCTGTTCGGGAGCCATAAATTCGGGCGTACCGATAATGCCGCGCGATGACGGCGTAGCATTTGAACTGACATCCGTAACGGTTTGATTAACGAGTTTTGCCAAGCCGAAATCGCCGACCTTAATAAACCCGTCGCCTTTTCCCTTTTTCAGAATAAAAATGTTGGCGGGTTTCAGATCGCGGTGTAAAACTCCGGCTTCGTGCGCGGCCTCAACGCCGTCGGCAATCTGTTTAAGAAGCTGAACGGCGCGTTTAACCGTCAAAGTTCCCTCACGCCGCAAAAGGCGATGAAGCGTTTCGCCCTCGACATATTCCATTACCAGATAAAAAACGCCGTCTTCTGTTTCACCGTAATCGGTTACGTCAACGATATTCGGATGACTGATCGAAGCCGCCGAAAGAGCTTCGCGCTCAAATCGGGCAAGAGCTTCGCCCTCCTGTAAATCATCGCTATTTAAAATATCCTGACGGACGGTTTTAACAGCAACCCGCCTGGTTCCGAGTTTTTTATCGTTAGCAAGATAAACCTGCCCCATCGCGCCGCGTCCCAAACGCTTTTCCAAAAAATATCTCCCGGCAAGCAATTGCGGTCCGGGCAAATTCGAGCGCGTTTGAGTCTGGTCATTCGGGCAAAAATTCACTTCATCCGAATAACAGATTTCACATTTGGGGCATTCTTTCATTATTTTTCTATTTTCTCGATTTTTTCATCAAACTCCAAATGTTGAACGCAAAAAGTTTCTGAATTTGCAAAGTTTAGCGACTTGAACATCACTCATTCACTCATTATACTTGTTATATTTCGATTCGTTAATGCGGGGCGTTAGCTCAGTTGGTAGAGCAACGGACTCTTAATCCGTGGGTCGCAGGTTCGATACCTGCACGCCCCACCAATTTAACATCTAAAGTAACTGATTAGGTTACGCCGTCGTCCTGACGGCTGTTGTGTTGGCATAAAATTAAGAAGAAAAGACTGGAGCGCAAGCGGGAACATTTGCGCTCCAGTCTTTTTTTCTCTTTAAAAACACCCAACAATTAGACTTTTTCCACAAATAATGCGTCTAAACAAGCGAATGCGAAAAGTTTTGTATTCAAAAAGCGCGTTTGGTATTCTTCTCGTGCAAGAAACTTTTGAAAATCACGAGTTAATGATCAGAAACTTATCGGATGAGCAATTGGTCGAACTTGCGGTCGGGGAAAACCCCGAAGCATTCGGGGAAATCGTAACAAGGTGGGAGAGAAAAATCTTCGCGCTCTGCTACGGTATGCTCAATCGGGAAGATGAAGCGCGAGACGCGGCGCAGGAAACTTTTATCGCAGCGTATAAAAATCTAGCCAAATTTCGCGGCGAGGCAAAAGTTTCGAGTTGGCTTCACCGAATAGCAGTAAATCAATGTTTGACAACCAAACGTAAAAATAAAAGCCGTTCGGAGAATTTTTTGGATGATGAAAGCAATGAACAGGAAAAAGTTTTCGTAACTCCGGCACATCTTTCGCCTTCCAGAAAAACCGAACAGAATGAGCGTTTATTATTGATAAGACAAGCGGTTAAAGCTTTGCCTGTGGATTTGAAACAAGTTGTCATTATGAAGGAGTTTGAGGAAATGACTTTTCAGGAAATTTCCGAATCTTTAGAATTACCTTTAAGCACGGTCAAAAGTCGTCTTTATACCGCACTTAAACAATTGCGTTTGAAACTGGAAAAAAGTCCGATCGAGATTATCTAAGAATTGAAAAAAATTATGTCGAAAAAAAATCACAATAATTTAAGATGCGGTTTTACCGAAGATTTGGTTTCTTATTTGTATGATGAAATAAATTCCGCCAAAAAAGCCGAATTTGAAAGGCATCTTGATAATTGTTCCGGCTGCGGTGAAGAACTTATCGCCTTCGGTTTTGTGCGTTCTTCAATAAATTATTGGCACACCGAAGAATTTTCGGAGTTGAAACTTCCGAATATTGAAATTCCGTATATCAAAAACCAAAATCTTGTTACGATTTCAGCAGTTTCAAATGAAAATCAAACCTGGTCTGACAGATTCCGCCGTTTATTTTCATTTTCTCCGCCGAGGACAACGGCAACCGCCGCATTTGCAGTCGTCGCGGTTTTCATCAGCTTGGCACTTTTTGTATTAATTTTGCCAACCTCAAATGATGTTGCGAATCTGAATAACGACGAGAAGCTAAATCAAATCAATAATTTAACTGAAACACCGGTGCAAATAAATAATAATGAAACAGTTAAATCGGAAGAAAATTTGTTAGATAAAACTCCGAATTTACCCGATTCAATCGAAAAAAATCGGTTTGAAAAAAAATCTGAAATGATTGATAAAAAATCTGTTTTACAGCACAAAAAAACCGAATCGGTTTCAACAAAAAGTTCTAAATCAATTAAAAATTTCAGCGAAACTAAAAAACCGAATGAAACAATTACGGCAAATCGAAATTTGAAAACAAATAACCGGAATCTACCGGTTGAATCAAACACGGAAATTCCGAAACTGACGAATTTTACGGATGATGAAGATGATTCATTACGACTTGCGGATTTATTTGATGAAATCGGTTCAAGATGAATTTTTTAGGATAAATCAATGAAAAAAACTAAACTTACAATTTTATTTTTTAGCGTGTTATTATTGCTGTTTATATTTTCTACTGCTTTTGCACAAAATGAAAACCGCGACAATCCGCCGCCAATTCGACAAAACTTATTGCGCGAATTAGATTTAACGCCCGATCAAATTCGCCAGTTACGAATTTTGAATGCTCAAAGAAATCCTCTTATGCAAGAAGCGCAAAGAAAATTGCGCGAGGCAAACCGCAATCTCGATCAGGCGATTTATGCCGATGTTATTGATGAAGCCGATTTAAGATTAAAATTAAAAGAGGTTCAAACCGCGCAAGCCGAGGTTTCTAAAATTCGTGCAATGAGTGAGTTTGAAGTCAGAAAAGTTTTAACGCCCGAACAACTGGCGAGATTTCGGGATTTGCGCGAAAAATTTTCTCAGCGATTAAATGAAAATCAACAAAGAAGACAAAACAGGCGGCAAAACCGTCCCATTCGCCAACAAAATAATACAAATCAAAATCCGCCGGTTAACCGACCCAATGTTCCCCAAAGACCTTGATTTTTCGCTTTTTTGGTTTTTTTCTGCAAAATTCTTGAGCTGATTTATTAAAATCGGCTCTTTTTTTGTTTGTTGTTTTTCCCGCTTCGTTGTAACCTTTGTAAATAATTCTGTAATTTAATATTTTGAATAAGTTTGCCTTTTTCAATAGTAGAAAAATTATTTCTTTAACATAAAATTAGTCATTAAATGAATCCACTCAAAAAAATAATTTTTGAACTGCAGGAAATCAGTTTGTTGCTTACCCGTGCATTTTTGAGCATTTTTTCAAAACCGAGGTATTACAGCGAAACGATTAAGCGAATGGACGTGATCGGTGTCGGTTCGCTGCCGATTATTTTGCTGACCGGATTTTTTACCGGCGGAGTTTTAACTCTGCAGAGTTATCCGACGCTTGCTTATTACGGCGGTCAAGGGCAAACCGGACAACTTGTTGCATTTACACTAATTAGAGAACTTGGTCCGGTTTTATCGGCTTTGATGGTCGCGGGCAGAATCGGTTCGGCAATTTCCGCCGAACTCGGTTCGATGGTTGTTTCGCAACAGATTGACGCAATGCGCGCATTCGGCACAGATCCGATTCGCAAGCTCGTTCTGCCGCGAATAATCGCGCTTGTTACGATGCTTCCGCTTTTAACAGTTGCGGCTGATATTTCCGGAATAATCGGCGGCGGCGTGGTCGCATCTTACATTTATAATCACGATTATAATGTTTTTATTTCTTCAGCAAGAGTCGGAATTACCATCGAAGACATCATCGGCGGAATTATCAAACCTTTATTTTTCGGTTTAATTATTGGAAGTATTGCCTGTTACAGAGGTTTAAGCACAACGGGCGGAACAGTCGGAGTCGGACGTTCGACGACCAGCGCGGTCGTTCAATCTTCGATTACGGTAATTGTTGTTGATTTCTTCATTTCGAGAGCGTTGCAGCACATTCTCGACACAAACCCGCTTTAAAACATATAATTAAACTTCAAACACACGAAAATTTATGTTGTCTCCGCAAAATGAAGAACAAAATATAATACCGGAATCCTACGAAGCTGATGTTGAATTGCAGGATTTGGAAGAAGCGGTTGACAACATAACGCGGGTTGTTCCGGCAATCGAATTTCGGGATGTAAAACTTGCTTTTGATGATTTAATTATTCTGGACGGATTAAGTTTTAAGGTCAGACGCGGCGAAACAAAACTGATTCTCGGACGAAGCGGCGGCGGAAAATCTACGATTATTCGGCTTATTTTAGGTCTTTTAAAACCCGACGAAGGACAAATTTTAATTGACGGCGAAGATATTACCGATTACAACGAACCGCAAATGATGGAAGTCCGCAAAAAAATCGGAATGGTTTTTCAGGAAGGCGCATTGTTCGATTCGCTTTCTGTTTATGATAACGTGGCTTACCGCCTTCACGAGCAAGGTGTTGAAGAAGCAGAGGTTGAGGCGCAGGTTCGGCGAATGCTTCAATTTGTTGATCTCGAAGATGCAATTGAAAAAATGCCGAACGAGCTTTCCGGCGGAATGCGTCGCCGCGTCGGAATTGCCCGCGCACTTGTCGGTGATCCGCAAATTGTTTTATTCGACGAACCGACCGCCGGACTCGATCCGCCGACGGCTCGGACAATTTGCGAATTAGCCATCAAATTGCGTGATCTGGAAGATGTTTCATCAATTTTCGTGACGCACGAAATGAACAATCTCGAATATCTTTCTTCGGAATATGCCATAATTGATGAAAACGGCGAAGTAAAATTTGAGATGGAAGGCGAAACACTTTGTCTGATAAATACCGAAATAATTATGCTCAGACAAGGGAAAATAATTTTCAGCGGGAAAGATGAAGAATTACAAGCGGTCGAAGACCCGTATGTCAAAAAGTTTTTGCGCGGAAAATAAACGTGAAAAGGAAAACAAATTATGCCACCAACAGAAAGAAATTTGGGGTTTAAACAATTGCGTGTCGGGGTTTTTGTCCTTGTCGGGCTTGCCGTTTTGGGATTTCTGATTCTAAATTCGACCGGCGATTTTAACCCTTTCAAAAAAACTCTTGATTTAAAAGCACGCTTTAAGACGGCGGACGGTTTGCGCGAAGGTGCGGAAGTCCAGCTAGCCGGAGTAAATATCGGAAAAGTAAAAGAAATCAGACTTTTGCCGCCGGACAGTCCCGAAGATGCAAAAATTGAAGCGATTATGACAGTTGATCAAACACTCGGCGGACGACCGATTACCGATCGAATCCGAACTGATTCGACCGCGCAGCTGATCGCCACATCTGTTTTGGCAAACGATAAAGTAATCAATATCACGCCCGGAAACCAAACAGCTTCAGCAGTTACGGCAAATGATGTACTCGATTCGAGCGAAGCGATTTCGATCAATCAATTAACGCAAACCGGGAACGAGCTTCTTCAGCAAATCAACAAGCTATCACTTCCAACCAGCGAAATTCTCAACAAGGCGAATCAGGGCGAAGGCACGCTTGGCAGAATTATCAATGATGAATCGCTCTACAAAAATCTCGATGCGACGATGGGCGAAGCAAAATTGACAATGATAAAAGTTCAAAACATCCTCGATCAGGTAAAATCCGGCGATGGAAGTGCCGGAAAACTTTTAACTGATCCCGAACTTTATAACAATTTGAATAAATCTGTTATTCAATTAGAACAAATTTCAAGCGATTTGCGCGCAGGTCGTGGAACTGCCGGAAAATTCCTGACCGATGAAGCTCTCTACAATGAAAGCCGCGCGGCAATTGCCGATCTGAGAGTTTCCGCCAGAACGCTCAACGATATTGCCAACGATGTAAAACTCATCACCAGAGATTTAAACGAAGGACGCGGAACTGCCGGAAAATTCTTAAAAGACGAGCAAATTTATGAAGATGCCAGAGTTGCGCTGGCGCGTCTCAATTCGACGACCGAAAGATTCGATTCGCTTTTAGGCGGAGTGCAAAGTGGAAAAGGCACGGTCGGCAAATTATTTACCGATGAAACTTTTTATAATAACCTCAATCAAACGACCGCGAATCTCAATCAACTTTCGACTGAAAGCACGAAATTGATTTACGATTTCCGGCAAAATCCGCGAAAATATTTAACTGTCAGATTCAGTTTATTTTAACCAGAAAATTAGAATTTTGATTTATGTTCGGAGTCCCGCACTTATGCGGCTTTAACCGTCGCGCTTCGTTGGCGGTCGCCGATTGAAGGCGGAAATCCAAACATTTCAGCAAAAAAAGGTTTTTCGCATCATACGAAAAACCTTTTTTATTATTTGGTGCTGAGGGCGGGACTCGAACCCGCACGGATCGCTCCACACGCCCCTCAAACGTGCGCGGCTACCAATTACGCCACCTCAGCATTTGGAAAATTTTTATATTTTTTCAAAATAATTAAATTGTTTCTTATTTATTGTTTGTTCGCTTCGGGTTTCGGCTCAATGCCCTGTTCTTCGGCGGCGTTCGCATTTGACTGGGCGTTTGCCGGAGCAGCGACGTTTGTGTCAATATTTGCGGGAGCGGCTGCATTTGCATCGGTTTGAGTATTTGCATTTGCATCAACCGCTGTGTTCGCATTAGCATCAACAATCGGCGCGACCGTTTCAAGAGAATCGCCCGTTGTCTGCAAAACGGAGATATTTCCGGTCAAAGCCGGCATAGACAATAAAAGCGCGGAAAGCATAAAAACGGTTGCCGCGATGATCGTCAGTTTTGATAAAACGCTTGCCGAACCGCGCGGCGTGAACGCCGTGCTGGAAACATTACTTGTGAAAAGCGCACCGGCACTCGTTTTGCCGGGCTGCAGCAAAACCGCCGCAACTAAAACGATACAAGAAACAAAAAATAATCCGTATAAAAAGTAACTCAATTTTCTACTCCAAAACTACTTGTAATTAACAATTTGCGCGAAACTTTCCGCTTTCAGACTAGCTCCGCCGACCAATGCACCGTCAATGTCTTCTTCGCTCATCAATTCTTTAATGTTATTAGGTTTTACCGAACCGCCGTAAAGAATTCTCGTATTTTCCGCCGTTTCGTTTCCGTGTTTTTCAGCTAAAAAAGAACGAATGAAGCTGTGCATTTCTTGAGCCTGTTCCGGCGTGGCGGTCTGTCCTGTGCCAATCGCCCAAACAGGCTCGTAAGCGATTATGATACGTTCCATATCGGAAACTGTCAAACCGTCAAGACCGCCTTCGAGTTGTTCTTTGACGACCTTTTCCGCGTTTCCGGCTTCCCTGTCGGGCAGCATTTCGCCGACGCAGACGATTGCCGTCAAACCGAAATGCAGACACGCCAGAGTTTTCAAATTAACGCTGCGATCAGTTTCGCCGTAAAACTGCCGTCTTTCAGAATGTCCGATGATAATTGATGTCGCGCCAATGTCTTTAATCATATCCGCACAGACTTCGCCCGTATGCGCTCCGTGCGCGGTTTCCGTCGCGCAATTCTGCGCCGCAATTTTTATATTCGAGCCTTCCAGACGGTCACAGACGGTTTTCAAAGCGGTAAAAACAGGCGCAATGATTACTTCGCAATGATTGGCATTCGATACCAAAGATTTCAATTCCAACGCGGTATCTACTGCTTCATCGTGCAGTTTATACATCTTCCAATTTCCGGCAATGACAGGTTTTCTCATAATTTATCCAAATCAACCAGCGTCGCATCCCACCAGCTACCATAACCCGATTCTTTTACTCTGACGCGCATGTTTTCTAAAATCTGCGCGTCGGCTTTTTCGTGCGTATGTCCGCATAAAACGGTCATTTTACAAGCGGGATTTTCGCTCATTACTTCTAAAATCATATCACCGATTGTCTTGCAGGTATAAAACGGCAATTTAAATTCTCCACAAATTCGCAAACTTCGATCAAGACAAACATCGACAAATGGCGGCACGTGCGTGACGAGAATAACTTTTTCAAACTTCTCGACTGCTTTAAGCAAAACAGGTTTTAGCATTTCCGCATATTTTTCGCCTTTTTCATTTAAGAAAAGCTTGATTTCTTCGCGGTTTAAGCCTTTATAATCTTCAATTGCCAGAATATCCCGCGCGGCGCCTTCGCTCAGATTCAAATTGCCGTTTTTTGCATCACCCCAACCCTCAACACCGATCAAAGCTGTCGAATCGTTTAATTCAATAATTCCCGATTCGGTCAACCAGTGTAATTTTTTTGACTTTTTTACTAAATTACGAATACTTTCTTCGACCTTCGCAAAACTTCCAAAATAAAAATCGTGATTTCCTAAAACAAAATAAATCGGAAAATCAAAACTTTCATCAAAATCTTTTAACGACCGGCACACAACCTTGCCTTCGGCAATATCGCCTGAAATAATCAAACAATCGGGATTCAGTTCGATCAGATACTCTTTATATTCGGCGTAATCTCTCTCGGTTAAACGGTCTAAATGAATATCTGTCGTCCACGCAATCCGGTTCATAAATATTCCTCCGAATTCATAAGATTTTTTAATGGAAATATTTCATTTGATATCAGAAAAGAACAATTTTGCTTTTTTTCAAATCGTTCTTTCGGAATTTTTATTTTCTTAATTATCATCCAAAGCCGCCACGGTAGGAAAAGATCATTTTGAAGAATTATTGTTCACCAGATTGTTTTAACCAGCTTGGTGTCAGTGATATTTTGATCTTTGGTCAAAAGCGCGGCGTTTAATCTTCTCGCTACGCCGACAATTATCCGGTCGTGCATTTCGTTAACGGCGGAATCTTTATCGAAATCAATCACATCTTCGGCTTCAAACGGAACGAATATAAATTGTCGGCTTTGTTTTATTTTTTGAAATTCGGCGGCAAAATCTATTTTGTTTTTAAGTTTTACGTTCAAATAAAACAGTTCGGCAAAAACAATGGCGGGAATATAAATGATTGCATTTCCGTTGTCCGCTTCATTAAATGCCGTGCTTGCATTTGCACCGAGCATCGGTAAATTGAGTAAATACCAAAATAAAGCGTGAGTGTCGGTTACGTATTCATTCATAAATCTTCAAATTTCTTCTTCCAATCCTCCCGAATTTCACTAATTTCTTTTTCAACATCAAAATCTTCGGGAAAATAACCCTTCCAACTTCCACGTAAACTCTGCTGTTTCTTCTCTTCAAAGGGAATCTTTTCCAAACTTATCGCCAAGTGCTTAACAAGTTTGATTTTCTCGGACGGAGTAAGTTTTTCCGCCAACGTCGTAACTTCTTCTAATGTCGTTTGCATAAACTCACCTCTTTATTATTTTACATTATTTATTATCCAAAGCCGCAACGCCCGGCAATTCATCGCCGGCTAAGAATTCCAGAGTTGCGCCGCCGCCGGTTGAGATATGCGAGATTTTATCGGCGAGTCCGGCTTGATTGATGGCAGAAACCGAATCGCCGCCGCCGACAATTGAAGTCGCGCCTTTTTCTGTCGCTTCGGCGACCGCTTCGGCAATCGAAATCGTGCCTTGATCGAAGGGTTTTTCTTCAAACATTCCCATCGGACCGTTCCAGATGATTGTCTTTGCGCCTTCTAGTGCGTGTTTGAAGATTTCTGCCGTTTCCGTACCGATGTCTAAGCCGACCAAACCTGCGTTTGTAAAATCAACCGGAATCGTTTTCGCCGAATTGAGCGGATCGTAGGAATCTACAACGACGTGATCGGTCGGCAAAATCAGTTCAATGCCCGCTTCTTTCGCCTGTTTTTCGACTTCGAGCGCGGTCGGCATCATCTCGTCTTCAACCAGAGATTTGCCGATTGTGTAGCCGTTCGCCTTGAAAAACGTATAAGCCATCGCCCCTCCGATTAATAATTTATCAACCTTCCGTTCGATCAAAGATTTGATAACCGGAATTTTATCCGAAACTTTTGCGCCGCCTAAGATTGCGACGAACGGGCGTTCGGGATTGTTGAGAGCTTTTCCTAAAAATTCGAGTTCCTTTTCCATAAGAAGTCCGGCGACCGATTCTTCGACGAATTTTGTAATTCCGGCAGTCGAAGCGTGTGCGCGGTGCGCCGTGCCGAATGCGTCATTGACATAAACGTCCGCTAATTCGGCGAGTTTTCGCGCAAATTTTTCGTCGTTTTTTTCTTCTCCGGCATTCAGACGAAGATTTTCGAGCATAAAAATTTCGCCGTCATTCATTGCTGAAACTTTTTCTGCCGCATTGTTTGATTCTTCAAACTGAACATTTTTTCCGATTAAATCAGAAAGCCGTTCCGCCGCCGGTTTGAGTGAATATTTCGATTCATCAAACGGCATTTTCTTTTCTTCGGCTTTTTGCTTGTCCTTGATCGGTCGTCCGAGATGCGATGCGAGAATAACTTTCGCGCCTTGTTCAAGTGCGTATTTAATTGTCGGCAGCGCGCCTTGAATTCGTGTGTCGTCTTCGACTTCCCCGTTCTTGATCGGCACATTGAAATCTACGCGGATAAAAACTCTTTTACCTTTAATTTCAATATCTTTAATTGTTTTTTTGTTCATACTTTCTTCGAATTAATATAATTCTGCATTTTTTTAATTTTTATTTAGGCAAACGCCACCGATTTCTGCTCCAACTTTTTGGTGATTTTCGTTCAGCTTTTTCAAGTATTCTACTTGTTTTTAAAGTAATATTTACTCCGCTCTTTTTTCTGATATTTAGTAATGCTGAAACAAATTCTCCGAGAGGTGCATCAGAAATTTTTCGCCATTTTTTAGGTTTAACAGCTTTTACTTGTGATTCAATTTTTTCTATTTCCTCGTCATTTATATCTACTATTTTATTTAAAATTATTTTTTGTTCGTGGCGAAAAGCTTGATGACCTATTGCTTTTCGTTTGGCGATAGCGAAACGTGAACGACTACGCGATTCACCATAAGTGTTTCGAGTATCTTTCAAATAACTCAATAATTTTTTTTCTTGTGGAGTTAGTTTTTTTCTGTTCACGTTTCGCTCCTATTTTCTATAACCCCTTTTCAGCAATAAATTTAATCAAATCCCGAACGCGACACGAATAGCCCCATTCATTGTCATACCACGAAAGAATTTTGACGGTCGTGCCGCCGATTACTTTAGTATTTGCCGCGTCAACGATTGACGAATTCGGGTTTCCGCGAAAATCTATCGAAACGAGTGGTTCTTCTTCAAAGGCGAGAATTCCTTTTAATTCTTCGTTTGCCGCGTCTTTTAAAACCTGATTGACTTCTTCGGTCGAAGTTTCTTTTTCGAGATTCATCACAACATCAACCAAGGACACATTCGGAGTCGGAACTCTCACACTAATTCCGTCGAATTTGCCTTCGAGTTCGGGAATTACCAATGCAACGGCTTTTGCCGCGCCGGTCGAGGTCGGAATCATCGAAAGTGCCGCAGCGCGGGCGCGGCGCAAATCTTTATGCGGAAGATCCAATAATTGCTGATCGTTCGTGTAGGAATGAATCGTGTTCATCAGCGCGTTTTTAATGCCGAATTTGTCGTGCATTACTTTGGCAACCGGCGCGAGACAATTGGTCGTACACGATGCGTTTGAAATTATATGATGATTCGCCGCATCGTATTTATCTTCATTTACGCCGAGAACAATCGTTATATCTTCGCCTTTTGCCGGAGCGGAAATAATGACTTTTTTCACCGAACCGCGCAAATGTTTACGTGCGTCTTCCGCTTTGGTAAATATTCCGGTTGATTCGACAACGATTTCCGCACCGACTTCTTCCCAAGGGATCAGCGACGGGTCTCTTTCGCTGAAAACCTTAAAACTGTCATTATTTACTTTAATCGTGTCGCCGTCCGCCGAAATATCGTGATCGAGATTGCCCATTATCGAATCATATTTCAACAAATGCGCCAGAGTTTTCGTGTCGGTCAAATCATTGACCGCGACAAAATCGAAGTCTGAATCACCTAAAGCCGTCCGCAAAACATTTCGCCCGATTCTTCCAAATCCGTTAATACCGATTTTAATACCCATTTCTAATAATAATCCTCCTGTAAATTTTTATCTGATAAAAACTTGAAGATAACTCATATTTAACTAAAGTTCAAAGTAGGCTTTCAGATGTTTTTAAGGCAAAATAACACATCACACAAATTAAAAAGTTATCCAAATAAATGAAACTATTAAAAATTGTATGTCGTAGTAACCAATTGAGTTTTTAACCATTTATTTTTATCATTTTCAAAACTCGGAGCCTTTATATAAATGAAAATTTTTCGTCAAAACGTACGTTTTTTTGGATTGATTTTGATCATAAGCTGTTTTGGAGTTTCAGGGGTTTTTCCTCAAGATGTCAGACAAAATCTTCAAATTGCCAAATCAGTCGCTGAAACTTTAGAAAAAATCAATTTACCTGAAGAAAAACCGTCGTCCGAATCAGATTCTGAAAAAATCAATAATGAAATATCTGTTTCCGTTCCGCCAAATTATTCAAACACAACCAATCTTTCGAGAGTCGGTGTTCAAACTTCGAATACTTTAACGCTTTCTTTAGATGATGCGATTCGTCGTGCTTTGCAAAGTAATAATTCGATTGAAGTTGCCAGAGATGATATTCGTTTTCAGGAAACGCAGCTTCGTTCGCTTCAGGGATTTTATGATCCGGTTTTAACGTTTTCGCCGACTTATACCAGAAATTCAAGCACCGGAAATGCGGCAACCAATGACTTTCGAGTCAATTCGAGTATTCGTCAAAATCTCGGAACAGGCGGTTCATACGATGTATTTTTTGACAATACGAGAACTGAAAATACTTTTGCCCAAGCGCAGTTAACTTCCGGTTCTTCGGGAATCGGAAGCTCCGGCGGATCGGCGTTTTATTCGACAAATACAGGAATTCGTTTTACTCAGCCGCTTTTGCGAAATTTCGGAGTTGATAACACACGACGTCAAATTCGGATTCAGAGAAAACGTCTGCAACAATCAGATGCTGATTTTCGCCGTCAGACAATCGAAATCATCGCACAGGTTCAGAGAGCTTATTGGGATTTGGTCTTTGCTTTGCGCGATCAGCAAAATCGTCTTGATAATCTGAATCTTGCCAGAGAAAATCTGCGGCAAACCGAAGCCAGAATTGATGCCGGAGCGGCTGCGCCTCTGGCTCGTGCCGAGGTAAATACCGAAGTTGCCAATCGTGAATCGGATTTATTGATTGCTACGCAGCAAGTTTCGATTTCCGAAAACACCTTAAAAACATTGCTTCTCCGCGAACCGACCGCTATTGAATGGAACGCCTCGTTGATCCCGACCGACCGACCGGTGTACAGCGATGAGCCGATAATTTTGGACGATGCGATGAAAGATGCAATGCAAAACCGTCCCGAACTTCGGCGTTTAAGTCTCCAAAAAGAAATAAATGATATAGACATTAATTTTTTCAGAAACCAAACTAAACCGAGAATTGATCTAAATTCATCATTTTCATTAAGTGGAATTTCCAGAGGAATTACTGGCGAAAATGCAGACGTTTTAGTTCCGCAATTCACCGGAAACGATGAGATTTTAAGAACAAGATTGAACACGCTCTTACCTGCCAATAATCAAATTCAGAATCCAAATATTGTCATTCCGGCAGTTCCCGGATTTTTAGTCGGCGGATTTAATCAATCAATCATCAATATTTTCCGTTCGGACGCGCCAAATTATTCGGTCGGCGTAACAATTGAAATTCCGCTCAGAAATCGCACAGCGCAAGCCAATCTTGCCGGTGCGCGAATTTTGAATGAGCAAATCTCGGCGCAAACCCGTTCGCAGGAACAGCAGGTTGTCGCCGAAGTTCGAAATGCGGTTCAATCCGTCGAAACCTTGCGGCAGAGAGTTCTAATCGCCCGACGGGCAAGAGAAAATGCCGAGATTCAGCTTGAAGGCGAAAGAAAACTTTTCGAAGCCGGAAGATCAACGACATTTCTTCTTTTTCAGAGAGAAAATGCTTTAGCTATTGCTCGAAACAGCGAAATTCGTGCTGAAACAGAATACAATAAAGCATTGTCCGATCTCCAGCGCGTAACTTCAACTACGTTTAGAGTCAACAATATAGAGATTGAATCTCCGATTGATGACGACCAGTAAATTTTCTTGCCAAACTTAAGAACTAACTTTAAGAGTCGCTCTGCCGACTCTTTATTTTTTACATTAAGTTTTGCTTTATAAAATCAGAAAAAGTATCTTATAAAGGCAGAAACCCGCTAGATTTGGAAGTGTGCGAGATTTGAAAAACAACCATTCATAACTATCGGTTTTCCAACACTTTAACGTGAAAATTTCCGCCGTAATCATAACTTTTAATGAAGAAAAAAATATCCGCCGAGCTGTCGAATCGGTCAAATGGGCGGACGAAGTTATTGTTGTGGATTCCGAATCCGGCGATAAAACGCGCGAAATTGCTGAATCTCTCGGCGCAAAAGTTTTTGTTCAAAAATGGCTCGGATTTTCAAAGCAAAAACAGTTTGCCCTTGAAAAAGCCTCAAATGATTGGATATTCAGTCTTGATGCAGATGAAGAAGTTTCTTCAGATTTACGGGCTGAAATTCTGCAAATAAAAGATTTACCGAAAAATGAACGCGCCGCCGCTTATAAAATCCCAAGACTTTCATACTATATGAATCGCCCGATTCATCACAGCGGTTGGTATCCCGATTGGCAATTACGTTTTTTTAATCGCACTAAAGGAAAATGGCGAGTTGTTTTACTTCACGAATCAGTTGAAATGCAGAAAGATGCAAAAGTTAAAGATCTTAAATCGAATATCTATCATTTCAGTGTTGATAACGCCGCGCATCATCATCGAATGATCGGCGAAAGATATGCGCCGCTCGCCGCTGAGCAGATGTTTGAACGCGGACAAAAAACTTCTCCTCTTAAAATCCATACCGCCGGATTGACGACTTTTTTGCAAACTTACATTTTAAAGAGAGGTTTTCTTGACGGTTTGCCCGGATTTACCATCGCCCGTTTTGCCGCACATCACGCCTTTCTTAAACATCTCTTATTATGGGAAAAAATTCAGTCCGAAAAAAGTCAAAATAAATAAACAACCCGTTGTTTTCTCAAATACAACTTCTGTTTTTTTATTCTCATCAAACATTTCGGATTCAAGATAATCTACGGTATATTTAAACTTAGAGTTTAGCTATTCCACTGTTATAAATATGAAAACACCACTTTTCCTTTTAATATTTTCAATGATTTTCACAACTGCCGTTTTTGCCCAGAGCACGCAAAAAGGGATTGATCCGCAGACTGACAAAATCAAAACCGAAGGCAACCGAACAACCCGCACAAATGATGTCAGCCGTACTTGGGATTGGGGAAGCGGCAAAACCAGAGTTCGTGAACCGCTGGCTAACCCTTACAAATTAAATTCGCGCCGCGATGTCTTGCTTGAAACAATCGTCAATGTTTTGAGCGGAAACCAAATAATTATTGACGATTCAGCTTCACGTATGAGCGAAGGAATTATCGTTACGCAGCCTTTTGTCTTTTCCAAAAGCCCGGTTACTTCGCAAACGGAAATGAACCGATACGCAATTTTGCCCAACTCCAACACTTCTTGGACTCGCGGAAGATATTCATTTACGATTGAAGTTCAATCAATTGACGGGATTCAGAATAATATTTATGTCACAGCAAAGGTCGAAGGCAGATCGAGCAACGGTCTGATGCAGGAATGGACGACTTTGCAAAGTTCGGGATTGGCAGAAGATACATTTTTGTCTAAATTAATCGAGATGGTTACGGGAATTTCGCCCGACGCTTCCCAAAAAGTCGAAGATAAACCGTAGTTTTTTTTTACACAGATGACAAATTTTATTAGAACAATTTTTATTTTCATTTTTATTTTTTCTGTTTCGGTTACAGTTCAAGCGCAATTCGATGTTTCAACACCGAGCGGAACTCCTAAAGCCGAGCAATTGCCGCAGCCGATTATGGAAACAATGGCAAAAAAACAGTTAGAAGAAAATAAAAAAGAACACGAACGTCTCATAAAACGCAGTCAAGATGCCGTTAAAATAAGCGAAGAACTTGAAAAATCTTTTGCAAAAAATAAAAAATTAACATCGCAAGATCAAGACAAATTAAAAGATTTAGAAAAACTCTTAAAAAGAATTCGCAAAGATTTGGGCGGTTCGGCAGATGAAGAAGATCAGCTTGAAGAAAAACCGACAACAATGGCAAGTGCTTTAAATGCACTGAAAGAAACAACAGAGTCTTTGTATGAACAAGTAAAAAAAACCACGCGTTACACAATTTCAGCGGTTGCTATCAAAAGTTCAAATACGGTTTTGTACATTGTGAAATTTCTACAATTCGGTAAGTAAAAAAACTGAAATTAAGATATAAAGTTTTAAGATTCTTAATTTTTTTTTCTTATTCCTCTGAGAGTCAGTTTAAGATTTTATCTGTTTTGTCCTTTTCAGGGACGCTATCGAAAAGTTAAACGGTTTTTTGAAAAATTTTTCCACTTTGTGAACTGTCTCGCTCAAACGTGGAATCAAAAGTTTTGTGAATTTCTACAATTCAGCAAATTTTGTTATGCCAAAATCTAATTTTTTAATTTTACTTGTTACTTCCCTGATATTTTTTATACAGCCGGGCTTTGGACAAATTGAAGATGATGAAATTTTAAATATCGAATCTTCTTTAGTTATATTAAATGCAACAATTACAGATTTAAAAGGTGTTCCGGCAGCAGGTTTAATTCAAACTCAATTCAGAGTTTTTGAAGATGGAATTGAGCAAAAAATAGAAATTTTTGAAACAGCGGAAACCCCGTTTGCCGCAGTAATTTTGCTTGACACTTCGGGAAGTATGGAACAGAGAATTTCGATTGCGCGTTCGGCGGCGATAAATTTTTTGGAAGGTTTACGGGCGGACGATAATGTGGCAATTTATAATTTCGACACAAAAGTTTCGCTTGTGCAGGATTTTTCTAATTCCCGTGATATTACGCACCAAATTTTCGATTTAAAAGCATACGGTTGGACGGCTTTAAATGACGCGATTTACAAAGCCGCTGAAGAATTAGCAAAACGTCCCGAAAAACGCAAAGCAATCGTTGTTTTATCAGACGGCGGCGACAACCGGAGCGGCACTTCTTCCGCCAAAGCATTGAGAGCCGCACTTGCCATTGACGCAACTATTTATACGATTGATATGTCGGGAGCGGAAGACCGCAGCCGCGAAAAAATGCAGAATCAATCGAATTTAAAGAATTTCTCCGAAAAAACCGGCGGACTTTTTCTAGCGACTCCGGGCGGCGTGGCAATGCGCGAAGCCTTTGGCAATATAGTCAAAGAACTCGGCACTCAATACACACTAGGATATCAGCCACTTAACACCAAAAAAGATGGAAAATGGCGAAAAATTGAACTTCGCGTAGCGCGTCCGAATCTCAATATCCGAACCCGCAAAGGTTATAATGCTTCAAAAGAAAAATGATAAACTTCGATAACGTAAGTTAGAATGAAATTAATCAGAAATCTCGTCATCATCTTTTAAGACAAAAGTGATTATCATATTCACGCGGTATTCCGAAACCTTGCCGTTTTCGATACTGACTTTTTGTTCTTTGATCCACGCACCTTTGACGTTTTGAATCGTTTTCGATGCTTTTGATATTCCTTTATTTATCGCGTCTTCAAAACTCGTATTCGAAGAAGCCGTGATTTCGATATTTTTTGCTACTGACATAATTTTTATTTCTCCTTATATAGATTCTGAGTTTTCCTCGAACCAAATGCAAATCTCAAAAACTTAAAATAATGGTGAATATTAGATAAAGATTTTTCACCGCAGAAACGCAAAGACGCAGAGATTTAAAATATAATCATCTGGAAAATTCAGCTTATTTACTGACGAATTAGATAAATTTTCAGTAAATTTTTCAAAAAAACTCAGCGTCTCCGCGTCTCTGCGGTTTAATATTTCTTATCTATACCCACATTAGAATTTGATTAAAATGTCGTTTTATTGCGCGATTTGTCTTTATGGCGTTCAAAAGCATATTCAACCAGAGCATCAATGATTTGTGGAAAATCCATTCCCGTCCCCGCCCACATTTTTGGAAACCCGGAAGCATCGGTTAGTCCCGGCAATGTATTGATTTCATTGATTAAAAGCGCACCGCTGTCATTTCGCAAAAAGAAATCAACCCGCGCTAATCCTGAACAATCGAGCGCACGATATGCGGTTATCGCCATTTTTTGAATTTTGTTGGTTAATTCTTCCGAAACGAATGACGGCACGATGAATTCGTTATTCCCCGTTCCGGCATATTTTTCGGTGTAATCCAGAAATTTTTTGTCATCAGATTTAACGATATATTCTCCCGGCAGACTCGCTTTCGGATCGTTGTTTCCGATAACCGCGCATTCGATTTCGCGCATATCCAAACCTTCTTCGACAATAATTTTGCGGTCATATTCTGCCGCTAAATCAATCGCTTTTTCTAATGCTTGCTGATCGTGGGCAATTGAAACGCCGACCGAAGAACCCATATTTGCCGGTTTTACAAAACACGGAAAACCAAGTTTTGCACCGACTTGGATAGCAACTGCGGTTTTATCGCGCTCCCATTCGCTGCGTAAAAACCAGACATATTTGCACATCGGAAGTTCTGCATCACGAAAGATAGTTTTCATCACGACCTTATCCATTCCGCACGACGAAGCCAAAACTCCACAGCCTATATACGGAATATTCGCCATTTCAAAAAGCCCTTGAATCGTTCCGTCTTCGCCGTAAGTTCCGTGCAGAACCGGAAAAAGAATATCAAGTTCCGAAAATCTTGCTTCGTCTTCCGCCGCATCAAGGATAGTTAAGCCTTTATATTGCGTGTCGCCGAGCAGCGCAACCTGATTTTTTGTAAAATTTTTCGCGTTGCGATTTAACAAATTTTGCGTTTCCAAAGGCAAAAGGGCTAATGAATCAAGCGGACTCAGCCAATTACCGCCTTTGGAAATCGCAATCGGAGTTACTTCGTATTTATCTTTATCAATTTGTTCGATAACAGCTTTTGCGGAACGAACCGATATTTCGTGTTCGCCCGAACGTCCGCCGTAAATGATGCCAATACGTATTTTCATAGAATAAAAAATTTAAAAGTTTAATTAAGAAAGATTATTACAAAAGTGAAAAAGTGAAAAAGTGAAATTGTTTTTTTCGGATTGATAAAAAGATCTTTTCCGATAAAAACTGTAGATATTTAAGTAAAACCGAAAACCGGAAGTATCAAAAACTTTTTCACTTTTTCACTAACAATCAGAAATCCGTTTAATGACAAGGTTTATAAAATTGTTTTTCCTAAAGCCGATAAAATGAGTTCGCAAGCAAGTTCGACCGTAATATTGCTTTTATCAAGCATCGGATTGACTTCAACAATTTCAAACGAACGCATTAATTTTGTTTCGGCGATTGCTTCCAAAGAAATATGAGCTTCACGATATGTTGTTCCGCCGCGCACGAGCGTTCCCGATCCGGGCGCAAAGCGTGGATCAATCATATCAACATCAAAAGTTACGGCAAAACCGCCGTCTGCTTGTGAAGCGATTTTTATGGCGTCTTCGACACAGGCAATCATTCCGCGCCGATCAATATCCGCCATTGTAAAAAAATTATCGCGTAATCCAAGTTCGTAAATTTTTCTTTTTTCACCGATGTCCAAATCACGACCGCCGATGTGCGCCAGAAATTTCGGATTTATTTTCGGCGAAAAATCTTCGATATTAGCAAGCGAAGTTTCACCCAAACCGAGAAGCGAAGCCAGCGGCATTCCGTGAATATTGCCCGAAGGCGAAGTTTCGTGTGTGTTTATATCGGCGTGGGCATCAAACCAAATTAACCCGATTTCTTTTTTCTGCTCTCGATAAAATGAAGAAACTCCAGAAAATGAACCGATTGCAATCGAATGATCGCCGCCTAAAATAACCGGAAGTCTTTCGTCTTTCAAGATGTTTTTGACATTCCCGGCTATATTTCGGCTCGATTTTATCATTTCCTTTAAATATTTCGGATTTTCGAGTTCATCGGCAATATAATCCGGTCGGATAATTTCAACATCGCCGTAATCCTTAAAGTCAAAGCCGAGGTCTTCGATATGTTCGGACAAAAATTTATCTTGAATTTTTGAAAGCCGCATCGCCGTAACGCCGAGTTCACTGCCTTTTGTTCCCGCTCCGAAACCGAGAGGAACTCCTAACATTCCGATCTTTTTATTTTTTCCCGGCAAAAATTTTTCTTCTAATTTCATAAATAATTTTTTTTATATTTCTCCGAAGCCGGTGCGAAACAAATCTTCGACGGCTTTTAATGCCGCCTGTTCATCTTCGCCTACGACTTCCAGTTCGAGTTCAGTTCCCTTTGATGCCGCCAGAGCCAAAAGACTCAAAATTGATTTTGCATCGGCAACAACTGCTGTATCTTTTCGCTTCAATTTAACTTTACTTTTAAATGTTTCCGACATACGAACAAGTTGTGCGGCAGCCCGGGCGTGCAGTCCGAGTTGGTTGATAACCTTGATTTTCGCTTCAAGCATCTTTTTTCATTTTGTGCGGTTCAAGCAATTCACTTGTTCGATAAATCGCTTGTTTGCCTTGTTCTTCGACTTCCTTCGCCAATTCCATCAACGTCATTTCTTTATTTTGCGATGCAAGTTTGATGACCATCGGAAGATTAACGCCGGTGATAATTTCAATCTCGTTTTGTTTGATAAACATTGCCGAAATATTTGTCGGAGTTCCGCCGAACATATCTGTTAAAAGCAAAACGCCGACACCTTCGGAAACTTCTTTTATCGCTCTTGAAATCTCATCTTTTGCCAGTTCAACATCATCGTGCCAACCGATTGAAACTGCCTTTATATGGCTCAGACCTCCGACAACTGTTTCAGCCGCCGATAAAAGTTCGTTGGCAACCTGACCGTGCGAAACAATTACGCCGCCGATTTTTTTCATAGCTTTTCCCTCCAACGTAAAGTAAGCGGATAAAAAAATGTTTAAAGCATTTTTGAAAACTTACTTACTTAATTATTATTCATTTTTCATTATCCGGTGCCGCTTAATTATTTTTGAATATCCCGATGCAAAACGGAAACTTCAAAATTATCATTTTTTAATGCTTCTCCAAGTTTATTGGCAACTCGCACAGAGCGATGTCTTCCGCCTGTGCAGCCAACCCCGATTGTCAAATATGATTTTCCTTCGCGCCGATAAAGCGGAAGCAAATATTCCAGTAAATCAATAAAACGCCGGGTTGTTTCTTGAACTTCCGCTTGGTTTTCCAAAAATGAAATAACATTTGCGTCCGTTCCCGGCAATTCTCTCAAGCCTTTTTCAAAATACGGATTCGGCAAATGTCTGACATCGAATAGCAAATCAACCCGATTCGGAATACCGTGTTTATGCCCGAAACTCATAATTTGAACGTGAAGCGGAGTCCCATCCTCACGCTGTCCGAATTCTTCCAGCATAAATCGCCGCAAGGTGTGAACCGTATGCTCGGAGGTGTCAATTATCAAATCGGCTGTTTCTCTGATCTGCTGCATCTCTACTTTTTCATCGCGGATTGCTTGCAACAAACCATTTCCCGAATCAGCCGGATGCGGTCGGCGGGTTTCGCTGAAACGTCTTTCTAAAACTTCGTCCGAAGCCTCGAAAAACAGTACGAAAGGCGAAAGTTTTCTTTTTAATTTTACCAATTCGCTCGGAAATTCCGAAAGAAAATGTCGTTCACGGATATTTATGACCAAGGCGGCTTTTTCAATTGCTACGGTTTCTTCGGAATTAGGAACTAGAAGTCGCGAAAAAGTTTTAAGCATTGTCAGAGGCAAATTATCAACGCAAAAATACCCTAAATCCTCAAACGCATTGGTTGCTGAACTCATTCCCGAACCGCTCAGTCCGGTTATAATGACAAAGTTCGGATAGTTTTTGTTTTCACTTCTAAATTGGGACATATTATTTAAAGAATTTTATTTTAAACCTTTTTTTGCAAATCCGTCTTTAACAATGCCGTGTGTTTTTCAATCAACTTTTGCGCGGCATTTATGCCTGAATCGTGCATTAAATAAACACGAACGGCTGTTTCAACCAAAGTCGAAAGATTTCTCCCGCTGCTGACCGGCAAAATAAATTTCTTTATTTTCACACCAAAAATTTCTTCTTCTCCAATCTGCAAACCGATTCTTTCAATTTCGTTTATCTCATTCCGTTTCTTAAATTCTATCAGTAATTCGATTTTTTTATTTTTTCCGATTGAAGAAATTCCAAAAAGGTCGCGAATATTTAGAATTCCAAGTCCGCGAATCTCCAAATGTTCACGGGTGATTTCCGGTGCAGAACCTTCTAATATTTCTCCGATTTTTTTTATTAAAACTGCATCATCTGAAATAAGCCGATGTCCGCGAGTAATTAAATCAAGCGCACATTCGGACTTTCCGATGCCGGATTCGCCTAAAATCAATACGCCGATACCATACATTCCCATTAAAACTCCGTGCAAAGTCGTGTGCGGGGCAAGCGTTTCTTGTAAATATTTCGTTACTTTGTTGATCGCCAACGAACTTACATCGGTTGTGTAAATCACAGGTAGAGATTTTTCTTCGGCAATTTCCAGTAATTCTTTAGGAGGGGAAAGATTTTTAGTAACTAAAATACAGCAAATTTTTTCAAGATCGAGATTTTTAATCGCTGTAACTCGACTTTCAATGTCCAGTTGATTTAGATAAGCAACCTCGCTCTGTCCGACGATTTGAAGCCGACCTTCGTGAATATAATGAGCAAATCCGGCAAACGCAAGTCCGAGTTTTTGAATGCGTGAAGATGATATTTCCCTAACTTTAAGTCCTTTTTCTCCGGCTAAAACTTTTAATCTTAAAGTGTCAGAAGATTTTTCCACAAAATCCGAAACTGTGATTTTGGGGGTATTATTTAAGAAATCTGAACTCATTTTTGGGAATGTTGCAAATCGCTAAGAACTTTTTTATTGTAAAAAAGTTCTTAGCGATTAGTTAGAAAATTATTTTACGGTTCAATCAAACCGTAATTTCCATCGCGGCGTTTATAAATAACTGCCACGTTTTGATTACTTGCTGTTCTAAAGACCAAAAACTGATTATCTTGTTCTTCCAAACTCAAAATCGCCTCATCAGGAGTCATCGGTTTTACAGAATAATGTTCGGTTGTAATAATTCCGGGCGCAGCAGGTTCGGGCTGCACTTCTGTTTCCGGTGTCGGTATTGCGCCCAGTTTTTCGGCTTTTTGATGTTTATCAATTATTTTATTTTTAAGTTTTAGTGCTTGTTTTTCAATTTTCGCAATGGATTGCGAAAGAGATTTATACATATCCGAAACGCTGGTCGTGGCATTTAAAACCTCATTGCGCCATTTTACAACAATTTCCGAGCGGTACTTTCCGCGCTCTACTTCAATGATTACGTGGGCTTTATTGTCCGCGCCGTCAAATAAATGATTTATTCTGTCAAAATGTTCCTCAACGTGTGAACGTAACGCCGGAGTAACTTCGATATGTCTTCCTGTATATTCAAATTTCATATTTTGCACCTCTTGTTGGTTGTTTAATAAATCGAAACTTCTTTTTTCGATTTTTTTTCATTTAAATCGGTCTGCGACTCAATTGTTGATTTTTGAACAATAAAACCTGATTTTCAAAGATTAAATAAAATTGCAAATCGCCAATTAAATTACTGTTTTTCTTTCACGAGAACCAGGAATGTGCATCTGATCACGGTATTTGGCAACAGTTCGCCGGGAAAGTTTCACGCCCTCTTTAATCAAAATTTTCGCAATTTTATCGTCTGTCAAAGGTTTGCGTGTGTCTTCATCTTCGATCATCTTCTTAATTCTCAGTTTCAAAATTCTGGTTGAAACTTCTTCGCCGTCTTCATTGAGCATTCCTTCCGAGAAAAACCGGCGCAGTTCGATCACGCCTTGCGGCGTATGCGCGTATTTACGGTTTACGACGCGCGAAATCGTCGAAAGATGCATTCCGATATCTTCGGCGACATCTTTAAGCATCATCGGCTTGATGTGCTGAACGCCGTGCTCGAGAAATTCACGCTGACGATTCACGATACATTCGACAACACGGTAAATTGTCTGGCGGCGATGTTCGATATTTCTTAATAAATCAACCGCCGAGCGCACCTTATCCTTTATAAAATCTTTTGTTTCTTTGGTCGTATCTTCCTGATCTACCAGATTTTTATAAGATTGACTAATTCGCAAACGCGGGCTTCCGTCATCAGTAAAATAAACGATATAATCATCATCAACCTTTTCGATATAAACTTCCGGCTGAACATAGATCGGTTCATCGCTTGAATAACGTCTGCCGGGATATGGATCGAGAACGCGAACTTTATTTATTTCTTCATTCAGCTCGTGCAGATCAATCCCGGTTTCTTTTGCTAAATGCTGAAGGCGATGCGGCTGCAGATCTTCCAAATGATTGGCGACTAAATCTGCCGCCAGACTTTCACCTTCGCCGTTGTTTTCAAGCTGGACGAGCAAACATTCTTTGACATCCCTGACACCGCAGCCGACCGGTTCGAGCCGCATCACAATTTGACGCGCTTTTTCGACCGCTTCATTAGTACAACCGCACATTTCGCAGATTTCTTCATCGGTTGCCGTAAGTCGTCCGTCGGCATCAAGATTGCCAATGACACAAATTGCAATTTCTTCAAGTTTTTCGCTGATTTGCTGAAGGCTGAGCTGCCATTCGAGATGATCGGTCAAAGATGGTGTGCGAGTTAAGAATTGTTCAAAACTCGGTGAGTCTTCTTTATATTCAATTTCTTGGGTTTTATAACCGGGATCAAGATATTCTTGAAATTCCCTGCCGAAATCAACTTCTTCAAAAGAGTCAGATCGATCTTCGTTAAAATCTTCCGAATCGCCTTCGTAATCTGAAAGAGGTTCATCTTTTACTCCGTTTTCGTTTTCAATTTCGCCTTTCAGCGTTTCATAATCTTCAAACTCAGGAGAAAGTTCTGCATCTTTTTTATGATTATCTTCAAAAACTTCATCGTGTCCTTCTGAATTTTGGTCAAGGATTTTTTCTGAAAACTCCTGAAACTCCTCATCCGTCAATACTTCTTCCAAAATCGGATTTTCGACCAGCTCGTTTTGAATAAGCTCGCTTAATTCAATAGTCGTCATCTGCAGCATCTCGATGCGCTGCCGAAGTTGCGGTGTCAGAACCATCCGCTGAGATAATTTTTGTGTAAGTCTTAATGATGCCATCTTTTATCTAAAAGTTTATTTTCTAAATATGCACTATGTCAATAAATAAATTTTTGTCTTACTTTATGAATTATAACCGATTCAAACTTGAAATGGTAAAATTTAGCTGATAATTCCGGGAGATTATTTTTGTAAATTTGCATTTTTCACATCGAATTTATTGACTAATCCGCATAAAAAGAATAGTAAAAAATTATTTTTTAGTAAATATTTTTTTCACCGGTCAAAACCGAAAAAAAATTTCAATTTTCTGTAATTATCTTCAATTTACAAAGTAAACCTTTCGCCCAGATAAAGCCGACGCACATCCGCATCTTCAACCAATTCCTGCGGACTTCCGGTGCGAAGAATTTTGCCTTCCGCCATTATATATGCGCGATCGGTAATTCCCAAAGTTTCTCTGACATTGTGATCGGTAATTAAAATCCCAATTCCCTGATTTTTCAAATAAAGAATAATTTCGCGAATATCGTCAATGGCAATCGGGTCAATTCCGGCAAACGGTTCGTCTAAAAGAATAAACTGCGGTTCGGTTGCCAAACATCTGGCAATTTCGACTCTTCTTCGTTCACCACCGGACAGAGCGTCGCCGCGTGTTTTCCTGACGTGATTTACGCCGAATTCGTCCAATAATTCATCGAGCCGGGCAAATCTTTCATTGCGAGAAAACTTCATCGTTTCCAAAATTGCCAGAATATTTTGTTCAGCCGACATTTTCCGAAAAATCGAAGGCTCTTGCGGCAAATAACCTAAACCCAACCGCGCCCGCAAATACATCGGTAAATTCGTTACATCTTCGTCATTTATATAAATCTTTCCGCGTTCGGCGCGTTCCAAACCGGTCATCATATAAAAAGTCGTTGTCTTTCCAGCACCGTTCGCGCCTAAAAGTCCGACAACTTCGCCCTGCATCACAAATAGACTTACATCATCTACCACGCGTCTGCGCCCGTAAGTTTTTTGTAAATTTTCTGCTGATAACGAATTACTCGAGTCGGTCAAATGCTTTTCCACAAATTTAGCTGAATCTTTTTTATCAAATTACTTGTTTGGAGTCCCGCGCTTAAGCGGTAATTTAACGATTATCCAAAATGCCGCCTAAAAGCGGAACCCCCAAACGATTGATAAAATTTTATAAAATCTTTATATACTTACAAAAATCTAGTGTAACAAATTTAGCGGGATTTTTTTCTACGCTCCAATTCTTTACCGATCATCGTAAGCTCGCGGCTCACTTGTCCCATTACGGAAGTATTTTCTTCGGCGCGACGAATAAGATACGGAACGGCATCTTTGACCGGACCGTAAGGCACGTATTTGGAAACATTATAGTTATTATCCGCTAAAATATACGAAAGATTATCGCTCATTCCGTAAAGTTGCGAGAAAAACACGTGCGGATGATTTTCCGAAACGCTTTTTTCTTTCATTTTTTTCACTAATTTTTGGACGCTTTCTTCATTATGCGTTCCGGCAACAAATGCAATTTCTTCGACATTTTCCAGACAATAATCAACCGCCGCATCAAAATCGCGGTCGGTCGCCGCTTTGTCAGGCTGAATCGGTGACAGATAATTCATTTCTTTGGCGCGTTCCCTTTCCTTTTCCATATACGCACCGCGAACCAATTTGACCGCGTAAATATAGCCTTCGTTTCGTGCTTTTTCGTGCGCTTTTTTCAAATAATCAAGACGGTCGTGGCGGTAAAGCTGAATCGTATTAAAAACAATCGGAATTTCTCGGTTGTATTTTTCCATCATTTCAGTTGCTAAAAGGTCAATGGCATCCTGAATCCAACTGTCTTCCGCATCAATAAAAATCGGCTGCCGGACCGAATTTGCGTATTCACAAATTTCATTTACGCGCCGCTGTGCATTTTCCCATTTTAATTTGTTTGAATCTTTTAATTCAGTATTACTGCTGATCTTTTCCAGCGTTCCGAGCGGCGCAATTCCCGTGACCTTAAAAACTGCAAACGGGATTTTGTCGTCATTTTTGGCACGCTTTAAGTTCAAAATTGTTTCATCTTTCGTTCGCTCAAAATCCGCTTCATCTGATTTTCCTTCGACTGAATAATCTAAAATCGTACCGATATTAGAAGCACCGAGCTTTTCAATCGTGGGCTGACATTCTTCGATATTTTCGCCGCCGCAAAACTGCTCGAAAATCGTGTTTTTAATCAACCATTCGACCGGCAAACCCAAATACAAAGCAAACTGCGCCGATTTTGTGCCGATTTGGTTTAAGATCGGGGAATTCATCAATTGAAAAAGACGATATTTTTCGCGCAGCTGCGCATCGGTTTTATCTGCAAATGCGGTTTTCGTATCCTGAAAATTCAGCATAAAGTCGCTCATTAAGAATAATTTAACACAGACGATAATATTCAAACAGTTTAGAATTGATAGATTTACACGACTTTAACTTTGTTTCTTTTGCCGTTTTCCATTATTATTTAAAACTTTATCCGAACGGAAAGCTGTTCGAGTATTTTTAGTGATTCGAGACGATTTTTATTTATGATCAAAGGACTTCCAAAACGCAGCGAAAATTATTCCGAATGGTATAACGAACTGGTCAAACGCGCCGATTTAGCCGAGCATTCAGCGGTCAAAGGCTGTATGGTCATCAAACCCTACGGCTTTTCCATCTGGGAAAAAATGCAAAGAGCTTTGGACGATATGTTCAAAGCGACCGGACATCAAAACGCCTATTTTCCGCTGTTCGTGCCGAAATCTTTTCTCGAAAAAGAAGAAGAACACGCCGAAGGATTTGCCAAAGAATGCGCGGTCGTCACGCATTATCGCCTGAAGGCGAATCCCGACGGCAAGGGTTTGATCGTGGATCCAGACGCCAAACTTCAGGAAGAATTGATCGTTCGCCCGACGAGCGAAGCCGTCATCTGGAACACGTATAAAGGCTGGATTCAATCCTGGCGCGATCTGCCGCTTCTGATCAATCAATGGGCAAACGTCGTCCGCTGGGAAATGCGGACGCGGCTTTTCCTCAGAACAACCGAATTTCTCTGGCAGGAAGGACACACGGCGCACGCGACCGAAGCGGAAGCAGTCGAAGAAACCGAAAAAATGCTCGGCGTGTATGCCGATTTTGCTGAAAACTGGATGGCTCTGCCCGTCATTCAGGGCGTAAAATCTCCAAACGAAAGATTTGCGGGCGCGATTGAAACTTACTGCATCGAGGCTCTGATGCAGGACGGAAAAGCTCTGCAAGCCGGAACTTCGCATTTTCTCGGGCAAAATTTTGCAAAGTCTTTCGACGTAAAATTCGTCAATAAAGAAAACGAACTCGATTTTCCATGGGCGACTTCGTGGGGCGTTTCAACCCGCTTGATGGGTGCGCTCGTGATGGCGCATTCCGATGATAACGGTCTGGTTTTACCGCCTAAGTTAGCACCGATACAAGTTGTCATTGTACCGATCTTCCGAACCGACGAAGATTTAGCAAAAATCACCGAACAGGTTGATAAAATCATCGAGGAATTAAAATCTTCGGGAATCTCGGTCAAATACGACGACGACGACAAATATAAACCCGGCTTTAAGTTTGCCGAATACGAATTAAAAGGCATTCCCGTGCGGCTTGCCGTCGGAATGCGCGATCTCGAAAACGGCACGGTCGAAATCGCGCGGCGCGACGAACTTTCCAAAGAAACGCGTCCGCTCGAAGGAATCGCCGATCATATTAAAAATCTTCTGGACGAAATCCAGCAGAATATTTTTGCTAAAGCCCTGAAATTCCGCGAAGAAAACACTTTTACGGTTGAAACTTGGGAAGAATTTAATACGCAGATCGAAATCGGCGGTTTTGTTCTCGCGCATTGGGACGGCACAGCGGAAACTGAAGAAAAGATCAAAGCCGAAACAAAAGCGACGATCCGCTGTATTCCGATAAATTCCATCGAACAAGCCGGAAGTTGCGTTTATTCGGGCAAAGAATCGGCAAAACGGGTTATATTTGCCAAGGCTTATTAATAATGTGAATCAAGAGTAGAAATTTAGCAGATAGACAATTATTCGTTAAGATTTGTTTATGCTAATAACCAAACTAATCGAATTATACTGTCTGATCTGCCATTTCTACGATACGCAATCTGTTTTGAAACAGCAACGC
>JBGTIH010000002.1:0-4181 GCA_041745765.1 Pyrinomonadaceae bacterium
ACAACAAACATTTGAAAATTAAAGCTGTATTTTTCGTGATTTAAGGTTGGAGGCATAATCTCTAATTTTCCTTCATCAAACGTGAGCCGCCATCCGGCTCTTTCTTCAAAATCCTGTAAAAATAATTCATATTCCTGCCAAGAAATATCCGTTAGCAAAAGGCTCTTATTGCTTCCATAGATCAGAAAATCAACAGCCGTAAATTTATCCAAAACAAAATTTTCTTCTACAGTCGTGTTCATTTTTTTCCCCAAATTACGAATAAAATTTCCTGAAAAAATTTTTATAATCCGATTCTAAAAAAATTGCAAATCGCCAATAATCTTACTCGAATCTGACCGAAACCACTTTTGAAACTCCGGCTTCCTGCATCGTTACGCCGTAAAGAGCGCGAGCCGCTTCCATCGTCCGCTTGTTGTGCGTGATGACGATAAACTGCGTTTTTTCAGACATTTCCGCAATTTTATTGACGAATCGCCCGACATTCGCATCGTCGAGCGGCGCGTCAACCTCGTCCAAAAGGCAAAAAGGCGACGGACGATATTTAAAAATTCCCAAAACCAGCGCAATCGCCGTCATCGCTTTTTCACCGCCCGACAGAAGCAGAATATTTTGCAGACGTTTTCCGGGCGGCTGCGCGACGATTTCGATTCCGGCTTCGAGAATATCTTCCGATTCGAGCAGCGACATTTCTCCGCGACCGCCGCCGAAAAGTTCCTGGAAAAATTCTCTGAAATTTTCGTTGATCGCTTCGAATGCTTCACGAAATTTTTCGCGCGAACGGCGTTTTATCTCCCGAAGCGCTTCTTCCGCCGCCAGAATGCTGTCAATTATATCCTGCCTTTGCGAAGTTAAAAACAATAATCTTTCTTCGGCTTCGCTTAATTCTTCTAAGGCAAGCATATTGATCGCGCCGAAATTTTCCAACTTTTGCCGCAAATCTTCGACGCTAGATTTTGCTTCTTCCAGATCGAAATTTTCCGCAACCTCTTCTGTTTCAATAATTTCAACGAGCGACGTGCTCAAATCCTGCTGGCATTTTTCGTTCAAACTCCGTAATTTCGTGATCGCTTCGGTTTGTCTGATTTCAAATGCCGCGCGTTCATTGCGCGCTTCGGCTGATTTTTTATTAAGTTCGCCGAGTTCCGCCGACATCGCATCCGAATTTTCACGCGCAGTTTTAAGATGCGCGACTGCTTCGGAAAGTTCGTTTTGCTCGTTTTCCTGAACATCTTTGGAGACTTCGATTTTGCTTTCAATCTCTGTGAGCAAAGCATTTAACTTGTTTATCTTGCCTTCGATTTCCCTGCTTTCAAAAGTTTCCCGCGCAATTCTCGAGTCTAATTCTTTCGCTTCGGTTTCAACCCGCCGCAGAGCGCTTTGCGCCGAACGCCGCCGTTCTGCCGAAGTTGCCGCCAGAGTTCTCTTTTCGTTTAAGATTACATTTTCGCTTTCCGCCAAACTTCGCGCTTCGCTCAATTCAGCCGAAATTTCCGACAAATTTTCCGCTGCCGCGATTCTCATCTTTTCGGCTTTTCCGGCGTTTACTTTCGCTTCTTTTTGTTTTTCGGAAATTTCGCCGATTTCCGTTTCGATCTGCTTTGTTTCGTCTAAAACAACTTTTTGATGCCGTTCGGCGCGCGCCGTTTCCTGCGCGAGCGATTTTGCCTGAATTTCCTGCGACAGCAATTCGCGCTCGACTTTGACGATAAATGATTGCAGATCAACGAGTTTGTCTTCGTGTTTGGCTAAAATCCCGCGCGCTTTTCCGGTATCTTTTTCGGCAGATTCGATTTGTTTCTGCAAATCTTTCCCGCCCGCTTCAAGCTCGCGCAATTCGCGTTTGAACGCCAGAAGCGAAGTATTTTTCTCGTTCGTTTTCGCCCGACCGCTGACAAAAAGTTTCCCGCCGATCACAAGATCGCCTTCGAGAGTTACATAAATTTCCGCACCGTTTTTCGCATCTTCCAATTTTTCAATAACTTGCGCCGCTATTTCGCGGGGAAAAATTCTGCGCAGAAGTTCTACAAAATCTTCTGACACACCGAGAAATTCTTCAATCTTTTGTGATTTACTTGCTTTTGCGTCTTTGCGTCTTTGCATCTTCGCGATAAAAAAATCTTTTCCCACCGCCAAAATCGAATTTCTCCCGACATTGTTTTCGCCCAAAAATTCGGAAACCTTCCGCGCATCTTCTTTTGTTTCAACGAGAACGCTCTGCAAAAACGCGCCGAAAAGATTTTCGACCACCGATTCGGCTCTTTCATCAACATTAAATTTATCTGCCAGAGTTCCAAGAAATTTTACGCCGATTTTCTTTTCTTCCGAGAAAAGTTTCTGCACGTTCGGCGCATAGATCGCCCGTTTTTCTTCGAGTTCCTGAAGCGTTTCAAGCCGGTTTTTCTTGCGCGAAAATTCATCACGCAGAGTTTTCAAAGCATTTTCGCTCGATTTTAATTCTTCCCGCGCCATGCTTGCCGTATTTGAGATTTCCTGTTTTTCGATATGAAGATTTTCAAGTTTTTCCCGTTCTTTGGTCAAAGTTTTTTCAAGATTTTCGGCTTCCTGTTTGTGTTCGAAATAAGTTTCACGAGCGCGTTCGCCTTCGCGGCGCAAACCTTCAGAGCGTTCTTTTAATCTTTCGATGTTATTTTCAAGTTGGCGTTCAATTTCCGTCAGGCGTTCAAACGCCGCCGTGTGCTGCAAAACTTCGGCGCGAATCTTTTCCTGAGCGCCTTCGATTTCCTTTAACTTATCGAGTTTTTCTGTGTATTTATCCTCAGCTTTGCGCAGTTCGAGTTCGTTTTTTCCGGCTTCTTCGCGCTCTTGTTTTTCTTCTTTTTCAAGCCGTTTGATTTCATCTCGTAAAAGTTTGAGACGATTTTCGGTAGATTCATTTTCGCCTTTTAAAACATTCGCGCGATTTCGCAAATTCTCTATCTGTTCGGTTTGATAACCTTTTTCTCGAAGATTACGGTCGCGTTCCAGCGCGCTTTCCGAATGTCGCGCACGGATTTCCGATAAATTTTCTTCCGCAATTCTTGCTTCATTGGTTGCTTCGCGGAACGCTTCGTCTTTTTCGGGGACTTTCCGCAAAATCTGTCTTTCAAGTTTGACCGCTTCACCCAATTTTGTTTCGAGATCATTAACCAGATCGGACAAATATTTTCCTTCGGCGGAAAATGTTCGGCGCAAAAGCTCACGGAATTCTTCGCGCAAAACTTTATAACGGCGCGTTTTCGCGGCTTGGCGGCGCAGAGAGTTTGCCTGTTTATCAATTTCGGAAACGATGTCGGAAATGCGGTTTAAATTAGATTTCGCCGATTCAAGACGAGTTTCGGCGGCACGTTGGCGCGTGCGGAATTTGGAAATTCCGGCGGCTTCTTCGATTAAATTTCGGCGGTCGCTCGGTTTTGAAGACAAAATCTGACCGATTTTTCCCTGTTCGATGAGCGCGTAATGTGCGCCGGAAAGTCCCGTTCCGGCAAATAAATCCTGTATGTCGCGCAGGCGGCAACTTCTTCCGTTCAAAAGATATTCGCTTTCGCCCGAACGATAAAGCCTTCGACCGACCGAAATCGCTTCGCCCGGAGCAAATTCAAGGGCGAAACTGCGCGGTTTCCAATGTCTTTTTCCTTTAATTTTTGTCTGAACTGTAGTTACCGAACCGACTTGCGCGGCTTGCGCCTGTTCGATCTCTTCCGCGTGGAAACCGTTACCATTATTTTGGATTGCGGATTGCGGATTGCGGATTTCAGATTCTTCGGCTTCGATGGCATCAACATCAACGACATTTTCATCAATCCCGCTCAAGGCTTCGTCAATATCATCGAGTTCGTCCGTTTCGATCAAATTATAATCCGATTCGACCCGTTCGAGATGCAGAATAACTTCCGCCATTCCGCCCGCCTGACGCTTGCTCGTGCCTTGAAAGATCACGTCCTTCATATCTTCGCCGCGCAAAGATTTCGCCCGCTGTTCGCCTAAAACCCAAGAGATAGAGTCACTTACGTTTGATTTCCCGCAACCGTTCGGACCGACGACGGCGGTGATTCCGTTGCCCGTAAAAACGATTTCGGTATAATCGGCAAATGATTTAAAGCCTGTGATTTCTAAACGCTGAAGTTTAAACATTTTCTAGTGCTGCTTTTGGAGAGATAGCACTATATTTTGTTGTTTTC
>JBGTIH010000003.1:0-16755 GCA_041745765.1 Pyrinomonadaceae bacterium
AAACCGCTGGCAACTTTGCGAGCGCAATAGGAAGCCAAAAATGATCAATCGATAATTGAAAATTTTTCGGATTTACGCTCCTTTTTGTTTTATTTATGAAGGTCAACGTCTGCTTTTTCTAGTTTTGCGGATATTCGAACGGATTGTCAGCCAAAACAACCCGCATATTTACCTGCCCAAAAAGTGTCTCGATGTATGCGCTAAAACGGTGAAGTATCGGCACGAGATCGGTTTTGCTTTTCGTTATCAAAACCTCTTCAATAAATCGCTCAATCGTTTCCTTATCTTTGTAAAACAAGAAATGCTGCGTTTTATCGCGAAAATCTATAAGTTTCTCGTATAAATCATTTAAAGGGAAAGTTTCCGGATTTTGCTCTGCGGTTTGAATATCTTGAAGCATATTCCACATTTTCTGGCGCAGTTGAACCGATTCTTCAAGCTTTGTTTTCAAATTTGGAAAAATCTTTTCGGGCTCAATCGTCGGGTCAACAAGTTTTGCAAAACTGATCAAAGTCAATTGAAAACTATCATTCAAAAGTGAATATGCGGTTTCTATTTTTGCATAAACCGAGGGCGTTGTTCGAATATCGACGAGCCCCGAAAGCTCATGATTAAAGACTTTTCGAAGTTCAATTGAGGCTGTATACGCTGCGCCGTCGAGGGTTCCAAAAAGTTTGTCTTCTTCATTTGGGAATCTGAGCAAACGATTGTTTATAAAACTCGTCATCTCGTTTATCTGCTCATAAACCCTCGAAAAGATTAGAAGCGCGGGCTTTAACGGCTCATCTTGTTTGAGCATCGCGCCAACGGCACTTAGCCATTTCAGAATTTTAGCAAACCTTGGCAATACAAGCTGTAGATCAGCTTTTTCGGCCAGAGAGATATGTTTTGAATCCATCAGTTCCACAAAAAGCTGAGGCAAAGAATTTTCACCTTTCTGCTCAGCACTTTTGATCAGTTTTTCGAAAACCGGAACCGTTTTAAATTTTGCAGCGAGCAAATTGCTCCACGCTGTCCATTCGCCAAATTTCAAAGGCGCTGCGCGAAGCATTCCTTCATTTAGCAAAACCGCATCCTTTAGAGTCAACGAAAGCTCGTAAATTTCATCAGGCGTAAATTCTAATTCGCTCTCATTTTTATCAGTTATCCGACTTCCAAGCTGAAACGCCATTCTTGAACATAACAACAACGTCGAATGCGTCAGCCGAAACTCGCGCGTCCAATCGCGCGCTGAGACTTTCATTCGGCTATCTTCGGCAAAAGAATGGTTTCTGATGTTTAGAAAGCTTTCAATACCTGAAAGCCATAATCCAAGGTCAAACGTTATGTCGCCGGCCGTCTGCAACGGCGTATTTTCGAGCGCATCTACCGCCATCTGCGACGAGTTCGCAGAATTTGAAATTGAATTTTGGCTTGCTGCTAATTCCGAGATAAAGTTATCCTCATATGAATAATAGGCTGGAAAGAAATTCGGCCATTTGTTGATTCAAAACTTCCAATTTACACACCGTCAAAAAAACTCAAATGGCAAATCGTTGGGAATGAGTTGATAAAACATACGTTTATCGGATAAAACTTAAACTAAATTATCAAGAAAATCAACATGGAAATTCTCTTGGCTACCAAAAATAGAGGGAAAATTGCTGAGCTTACGAAATTGATCGGAGGTTTACCAATAACAGTGCGCGGTTTGGATGATTTTCCGCAAATTCCCGATGTTGAAGAAACCGGAGTCACATTCGGCGCAAATGCGTCATTAAAAGCTGCCGCTTACGCCGAGCAATCAGGTTTGTACGCAGTTGCTGATGATTCTGGGTTGGAAGTTTTTGCGCTTAAACGTGCCCCGGGCGTGCTGTCTGCCCGATATGCAGGCGAAAAATCGACAAACCAAGAAAATATTCAGAAATTACTAGTAGAATTAAGTAAAAAATCACAATATTCGCGAAATGCGAGATTTGTTTGTGTTATCGCGTTTGCAAAGCCGTCCGGCCAAGTGATAAAAATGGCAACCGGAATATGTCATGGCAGAATAGCGACACAACCCTTGGGAACAAAGGGCTTCGGATACGATCCGATCTTTATCCCGAATGGTTTTGAAAAATCGTTTGGCGAGTTATCAGTGACAATTAAACAAAAGATTAGCCATCGCGCACGAGCCATAAATAAAATAATTCGATATTTACGAGAAATTTCCGCCACCGAACTTGACCAATCGCGTTTTGGCCTGTAGAATTCGGCATTTGGTATCGTTTCTCATCTGAAACATCCGATTAGTTCGGGGCGTAGCACAGCCTGGTAGTGCGCTCGGTTTGGGACCGAGAGGTCGGATGTTCGAATCATCTCGCCCCGACCATTTTTCCTACATAAATTGGCAATTTTGCCTACCTTGCATTTGCATTTTTGCAAGTAACTATGTTCAATTAAGTAGTAATTTACATTTCACATAACTTTGGAGGTTAATTTAATATTATGGCAGATAGAATGACACAAACAGACATTGTCAACCACATGGCTGACAAAACAGGAATGAAGAAGTCTGACGCAAAAGACTTTTTTGGAGCTTTGGCTGACTTGGCAATGAGCGAAGTTAAGAAGAACGGAGAATTTACCATTCCGGGCTTTGGAAAATTGGTTAAAGCTGAACGCAAAGCACGCGAAGGTCGCAACCCGGCAACTGGCAAGCCGATCAAAATTCCTGCTAAAACAACCGTTAAATTCCGTGTCGGCAAAGCTTTAAAAGATGCTGTTGGCGGATAAATTACATTGTTAATTTTTAACTATAAAAAAGACCGATAAATCTGCGGATTTGACGGTCTTTTTTTTTGTTTTTGCGTTATCTTTGAGAAAAATATCACAACCCTGAAAAAAAATGGTGACAAAGCAAAAAAAATCTGTTACTATTTTGTTAAATTGAGTTGAAACCCGACTGACGAGTTACAGATTAAGCATAAAAAACAGCAACTTTCCAGTTGTAAATTTCAACTAATTTAAAAAAGGAAAACAGACTTCATTTGTTGTTTTCTTTAAAATCTATTATTCCTTGCGACAATTTTCACAAAGAGTGATAGATACCAAAACTTGGGAGGATAATGATAACGTGGCAGCAGCAGCTAAACCGATGACAATACAAGACAGAATTTTACAAATAGACCATATACAGGCACGTCGCTTTTCAAAATTGAGCGGTGCGCCCTTAGAAATAGCGACAGAAGGGATCATTCGACATCTTCGCGCTTGCGCCCGGATGGACGTGAACCCCGATGCTTCGGCTGTGCGGGAAATCATTGATGATGCTTTAAACGGCAGACGCGTTTTCGCCGAAACATCAAATGATATTCTAGCCGCATAAATTGTTTTTATATTTTTAGTAATACCCGAAAAAGACCGCTTTAGCTAAAGCGGTCTTTTTTCTTTTCAAACGCCTAATTTTTCGGTTTTAACTCAAGTTTATAAAGTGTGTAGTCTCCGAAATCTTCGGCTTCGCCGAGTTCGTACCAATTCTGCAAATTTGTGAGATCTATATCCGTTTCCTTCGGCACGACGGCGAACGAGAGCGTCGGATTGGAAGCCTGCCGGAAACTGAAATTTTGATAATACGCGTTGTATCGCTGAACTTCTTCTTCGATTTCTCCGGCGGTCAGCGGACGCGCATTGACCGAAAGACGCGCATTAAATCTGTCCCAACCGAAAAGCGCCATAAACGCTTCGATGTCGCCGCGCCGGAAGTTTTCTCTGAGCCAATCGGCATCGCGTCCGGCGTAGTAGATCAATTGATAATATCTTTCCTTGTTTTCTTCCCACGAAACGCCGGCAAATACGTGCTGATGCCGCGCCCACAAAACCGCTTGCGGCGAAACGGTCGGTTGACTGTCGGCTTGAATATAGTCGTAATTGAGCGTTACCGCCGTTTTGCCGTAGCTTTCATTCTCTCTGGCAAGCTCAGCCAGTCTGTTAGTTACGGGCATCGCCTTGTCGCGTTCGATATTCCAGAAAAGCAGAAGTTTTGTCGTGGATTTTACTTCAAAATAACCCCAAAGGACTGACGTAAATCCTAAAATCAGCAAAATTGTCGTATAAATTTTTAAATTCCGTATTTTGCTCAAATACAGATAAATCGCTAAAACGACGATCAGACCGGTAATATAATTAACCACGTAAAATTCATAATGAAACGGTTGGAGCGAGCGACCGGTGATAATCTGCTGATTAAACACCATAAACGGCACGACCGAAAAGGCGAAAAGAAAAATCGTTACATTTTCCTTTATTTTGGTAAATTTGAGCAAAATCGCCAGTCCGACCAGCAGAAGCACGAGATAACTGATAATCGCCGGAACGCGCAGCAGATCAGGCGCGTGCGTATAAACCAGAAGCTGAACCGCATCGGTATCGGGCGCGCGTTTTGAAAGCAGATAAGCGTAAGGCACAAGCGACAAAAAGGCGATTGCATCGGCGAGCAGCAAAAACGGCAGGTCTTTTTTCCAGTTTTCGGGGCGAATAATCAGCCAAAACAGAGTTATCGCAAACAAAAAAGCGGCGGCGGTCGTCCATAAATAAAAATAGGAAAATACCAGAAAAGCAAACGAAAATCCGGCTAAAACCGCGGAAATATATTTGGTTGATCTGATCTCGCTTTTCAAAGTCAGCCAGACGAAGCCGAACATTGCGAAGAAAAACGGAAAAGCGATCGACGGAATGTATCTTCGCAAAAAAGGCAGAAACGGATATGCTCCGCCACCGTATAAAAACTCGTTTATCACGCCGTTTCCCGAAACAAGTGCGCCGCCGAACAAGATCAAAAGCGTTCCGATTGCCGCAAAGCGTTCGTCGCCGGTAATCTGGACGATCAGCCAGAATAGAGCCAGCGCGGTGAAAAAGCTCGCCAGCGCGAAGATCGCCATAAAGGTTTGCGAGGCATTTAGACCGAGAATGCGTGCGGGAATCGCCGCCAGATACGGCGCGGCGAACTGAATCGAAAAAATTGATTCGTGTTGCGGGTTTTCGGGCGTTTCGTCGCGTCCGCTGTACGGATCGTTCTTGCGCGGTCTGCCGTCAATCAGCGCCTGCAAATACGAAGCATACGCCGCTTCGTCCAGATCGTTCGACGCAAAAACGCCGTTCCAATCGTCGCCTCGCTCGCTGATTATCGCAAACTGCGGATACAAACCGAATAAAGCCGCCACAAGTCCGGCTAAAATCCCAAAACGCCATTTTACATTTGTCATTGAACATTTATCATTTATCGTTTAATACTTATATTTGTCGCTTTTCGGATCAAACGATAAATTTCCTGATTTTTAATTTTGATTTTTTTTTGAACTGTCCGCAAGTGATAAATGATAAATGATAAATGATAAATGACAAAAGATATGAGTTTAAATAATAGAATTTTAGAAGACATAAAAACGGCGATGAAGGCAAAAGACGCGGATCGCCTTTCTGTACTGCGAATGGTCAAAGCCAATCTGATGAACAAAAAAATCGAAAAAGGCGCGGAATTAACGGACGAAGAAATTCAAAAAGCCTTGCAAACTTTAGTCAAACAAAGACGCGATTCCGCCGAACAATATGAAAAAGGCGGACGCGCCGAGCTTGCTGCCAAAGAAACCGCCGAAATCGTTTTCATCGAAGAATATCTGCCGCAAGCCGCTTCTAAAGAAGAAATCGAAGCGGCGGTCGCCGAAGCGGTCAGCGAAACCGGCGCGAGTTCGATGAAGGAAATGGGTTTGGTGATGAAAGCCGCGCTCGCCAAACTGCAGGGCAAAACCGCCGACGGCAAGCTGGTCAGCGAAACAGTCAAAGCAAAATTTCAATAAATCTTTAGGAATATGAAAAAAAGTTTTGGAACGGTGCTTATTTGAAAATTTGAAAACGATTTTTAAGATGGATTTTTTAGGTTTTTGTAATTGATTAGGGCTTTTGGTCTTTGAAAAAGTCTTTTTAACCGTTTCCTTATCGGTTTAATTCCCCGTAGCTCTGTTACGGAACTCCGATTACAAAAAATTCGTGGTTTCGCCGCTTTGGGCGAAAATTTTCGGGCGAATGCCGCGTCAGCTCTGCTGCGCGGTAGTCCGAAAATAACGAATTTTCAATTTACTAAAAAGTTACTGATTTTGAAACGAAACTCAGAATATCAAAGCAAAAATCAAAGACCAAAAGTCAAAGACCAAAGACCTGTTTAGCTACCAGTTTTTCTAAAACAGCTTTTTCGTCGTTTTTCTGCGCCAGATAAAACCGTCGAGAATATAATGCGTCAGTTGCGGAACTGCCAGAAGCGGCACGAGATAGATTTTCCAATCCGCTACATCCCAACTTTCTCCGAAAATCCAGTTGCGTTCGTGCCACACGCCGCGATGCCAAACGAGTTCTTCGGCGTAAGCGAAAAACCACAAAGTCATTAAAAATATAAACCAGTTATGCGACAGCGTACGGTAAATTTTTCCCGTTTTTTCGCGCCGCGCCCGCGCGTAAAAATAGATCAAAGCAAAATACGGAACGCCGTGAATAATCACGTTCGTAACCGTAAAAGCGTAATCGGAATTAAGCGCAACGATGCCGACATACCAGCAAACGGCGGTCGTTAAAACGACAATATCTTTGCCGATATTCAAAAATCCGTCTTTGAAATAAAGATAAACCGATTTTCCGAAATAAGTCAGCAGAGCCAGAACATAAACAGGAAAAAGAATCGTTTCGACCAACGCGGGAATTTTGACAAAATCACTCTCGACAAACCAGTTAAAATTTCGCTGATTCGTCATCCAAAACGCGAGGGGATAAACGGTCGCCAGATAAACTGCCGAAGCATCAATCCACCAAGTTAAATTACTTGTTTCATTAGCTTTACGGCGATAAAGCGCAACCCAGCCGTACTGCTGACGCACAAAATGAAAAACCGCTAAATAAGCCAAACACCGCCAAAACGTCAGTGCGCCTTCCGAATAAAGCGCGAGCGCAACCGCATAACCCAAAACCGGCACCAAAATATAAAGCCAGAATCTTTCCTTTAATTCTTCCTTGTCAAAATAAACCCGAAACGAAGTTGACCAAACGTGCGCGACATCAATCAGAAGAATCGCCGAAATCCACGTCCAATCCGGCGAATCCTGATTCAAAATTCCCAATTGCCAACCGACCGCCAAAAGCACAAGCGACAAAGCCGCACTTCCCAAGAAAACCGATAAATCAACTTCTCTCGAAAAAAGCCAATTACTTTTCGTTTGTTTTGCCTCAAACATTTTAATCAAATGCTTCTTTTCTCAATCTTTTTAACTCACTAATGAAAAACCCAAATTCTTTTTCACTTTCATCATCACTAAACTTTCTAGGTGCGGAACTTTCGTAAAACTCTAAAACATCATCAGTAAATTTTACGACGGCAATGCGCCATTCATCGAAATTTATTTCAATTTCTTTACCATCGTTAAATTTGTGAATTATTTTGTCATTATCGTGCAAAATGTCCCAACTCATTCCAGTTCCACAATTTCCGAAGATTATATTATTTTCGACTTTCCAAAAATTAAAACCACAACAAGGTAAAAGCTGCTCATTTCCATCAGTACTGTGGTTGTTTCTAAGAGTTTTCAAAAATTCGTAAGCCGAAGCACTAATTGTCCAATCACCCGATTGTTTGTTTGAAACAATTTTATCCCCAATCTTCAGCAAAACCGGACTATGAACACACAAATCATATTCTGGCTCTTCAAAAGTTTCTAACCAATGAGGATTTAACGCTTTTAGTTCGATCATACTTTTGTAATAACCTCATTCGCTGCTCTAATTCCGTGATAAAACGCTTCTTCAAAAAGCGCGATTCCGCTCAGATCGGAATGGGCGAAATGGATATTTCTAAACGGTTTTTGTGCCGTTTCGCGAACGCCAGACCAGATGAAATTCGGTTTTGGCGAGATCATCGCGTGTCCCCAACGCATTATATCAATTCGCGTCGTCAATTCCCGGATTTCGGGATGAGCGCGTGACAGATCAGTTAAACAAATATCTGAAAGTTCTTTCCAATCAAGACTTAGGAGTTTGGCGCGTCCATCCTTTTCGGTCATCGGGTAATAATACGTAAAAACCGATGCGCCATAATCAATGCCTTTTTGATGCGTGGCGACGACATAGCCTAAACTCGGGCTTTCGTATAAAACATTGTCCCAGGCGAGCGGAAAATCTCTGGCAAATTGCGATTTCGGGCGGTCTTTCAAGAAAAGATTGGCGACAAACCAGGCATTATGTTCAAATTCGCGAACGTGCGCGGGCGGATTTTGTTTGAAATCACGAATCAGATAATTTGCCGTAAAAACGGGCGCGGCGAAAATTACTTTTTCCGCACGAATCCCGCGAATTTCCTTTGTTTCCGCGTTGTAGCAAATTACCTCAACGCCCGTTTCGTTCGGAATTATCTCGACCGCGATCTGCGAACGGCGGATATTTTGTTTGACCTTTTCGGCTAAATGATTGATAAAACGCCCGTTGCCTTCGGGAAACGTAATAAAAGATTGCGATTCTACGCCCGATTTCGGCACGCGCGAACAGAAGTAAAAAAGTCCCGCCCAGGCGGATGTTTCTTCGAGTTTTAATCCGTAATCATCGCGGCAGGCGTAATCGCAATACCAGAATAATCTCTCCGACGTAAAACCTTTTTGCCGCAGCCAATCGCCGAACGAAATTTTATCGAGCGCGACGGCTTCAGCGTCTTTTGAACAATTTGCCACCGGCAAAACGAAGGCGCGTTTTCCGCTCGCATCCCGCCAATCCGCCCAAAAATCGAGCTGTTTTTGAAATTCGGTAAGCTGGCGAATGTCTTCAGGGCTTTCGCCGGCGTGCAGGTAAAGCCCGTAATACCAGCGACCTTTGTAAAAAACTCTTTCTTCCGGTTCGCGGCACAGAAACTGTTCTTTGATAATGAGTTCGCCGCCATTATCGCGCCCTTCGGCGAGATTCATTTCTTCGAGGAGCGAGATGAGTTCCGTATTTTCCTGAAACGGAACGGGCAGATAATGCGCGCCCCACGGGTAAGAAACGAGATTTGAAGTGCCGCTCGCCGAAGTTCCGCCGATGCGGTTTTCGAGTTCGAGCAAGACGAAATCGTTAAAATTTTCTTTCCGGAATTTCCAAGCCGCGATCAAACCCGCCGCGCCGCCGCCGACGATCACGACCTTCGCGTTTTCCCAATTATTTGCGGCAACTTCAAACGAGCGGTTTTCGCGCAAAATATGCCCGATGTTCGCATTTGCGCCGACAATTTCGCCGTCGTAGGAAATAATTTCAGAGTTTGACCGGCACGCGGAAAGCGCAATCGGCAGACCAAGAAAGGATTTTAAGATTTCGCGGCGCGTGAACATATAGTTTAATTCAAACAAGATGAACAGGATTTTCAGGATGGTTTTATCTGTGCAAACGATAATACTCTAATTTTGCATTTCCGAAATTTACCAGCAAACCGATCTCAATTTCGGTCGCTTTTAGATAATTTATTACTTGTGCTTTGTGTTCGCCGATTATTCGGCTGACTGCTTTTAATTCAATTAAAACTTTGTTTTCAACCAAAATATCAACGTAAAAATCTCCGACTACTACACCCCGAAACTTTACTTTCAATGGAACCTGGCAAACTGCATTCAATCCTTTTTGCTTTAATGCGACAAATAAAGCTTTTTCATAAACGGATTCGAGAAATCCCGCGCCAAGTTCACGGCTTACTTCAAAACACGCCGCCAGAATCTTTTCAGTCAATTCATCATAAAGCATATCCTAATCATCCTGTCTATCCTGTTTGAATTAAACTTTTGACTTTACTCAAATCTCCGCCATTCCGATTCGTAATATCTGACAAGCGCTTGATTATCAAGGCGATTGATTTCGATTTCTTCGCCCTCGGGAAATGATGTGTCGGCTGAAAAATCGAACATCGCTGCAAATGTCTGATCGTTGAGATATTTCAATTCGATGTTTTCCCTAAGTTTTGCGGGCGTTTCAAACGGTTGTAATTTGGCAAGCGCGTAGCCCCAGATGCCGAAACTCGGAACGGTCGTTTGAAAAGGTTTGACGACGAAACCGCTCGCCTCCAGAGTTTTTATGATGCACCAGTAGGAATTGCGCGCGATCAGCGGCGACGTTCCTTGAATGACGACCGCCGCATCGGGTTTCAGTTTTTGGCGCAAAAGTCCGTAAAAACGCGTGGTATAAAGTTTTCCGAGCGCGAAATTGTTCGGATCGGGAAAATCTATGATGACTACGTCAAACGGTGCTATTTCCGTATTGTCGAGCCAGACGAAGGCATCCGTATTGATGATCGAAACGCGCTGATCTTTCAGCGAGTGTTTGTTTAATTCGGCAACCGCCGGAAGATTTTTTGCCAGATCGGTCATCAGCGGATCGAGATCAACGAGCGTCACCGATTCGACCGAAGGATATTTCAGAATTTCCCTGACCGCCAGACCGTCGCCGCCGCCTAAAACCAAAATTCGCCGCGCTTCGCCTTCAAAAGCGGCAAACGCCGGATGCACGAGAGCTTCGTGATAGCGGTATTCGTCGAAGGAATTAAATTGCAGATTGCCGTTCAGAAAAAGAGCGTGTCCGGTTTTGCCGGTCGTGACGACGATGCGCTGATACTGCGAACTTTTCGCGTAGATTATCGTGTCCTGAAAAAGATTGTCTTCCGCCAGCGATGTCAGCGAATCGGCTTTGATAAAAGCGATCAGCAAAAGAATAATAATAATTGCGCCCTTGACACGCAGGATGTTGGCATTGCGTTTTTTTATCAGATTCCCGAGCAGCCACGTTCCCCAGATCCCGACGGCGGCGTTTAAAATCCCGAAAAAAAGACTCGTTCTGACCAAACCGAGTTTCGGCACGAGAAAGATCGGAAACAAAAGCGATGCGGCGAGTGCGCCGGCGTAATCGAGCGCGAGAACGCGGGCGACCAGTTTTTTGAAATCCAGTTCGTCCTTCAAAATCCGCATAAGGAGCGGGATTTCCAGACCGACGAGCGCGCCGATGACAAATACCATCGAATATAAAATAATGCCGAAATAGGAAACATTGGCAAAGGTGAGAAAAAGCAGCGGCGCGGAAAATCCGCCGATCACCGCGACGGCGAGTTCGACTTCGACAAAGCGTTTGGCTAAATCCTTGTCAATATAACCCGAAATCCACGAACCGACCCCCATCGCCGAAAGATATATTCCGATAATAAATGAAAACTGCGTGACCGAATCGCCGAGTACGTAGCTGGAAACGGTTGCCGCGAGCAGTTCGTAGATCAAACCGCAGGTGGCGATAATTATGACATTTAAGAATAGAAGCGGAGTGCGGTTTCTCATAAAAAACGGAAAATGGAAAACGGAAAACGGAAAACGAACAAACAGCAATCATCTTCCATTTTCCATTCTTTTGTTTTCCGTGAAATTAAAATTTAGCCGTGAATTGCCGCCGCGATAATTATCGAAATGCCGATCAGCATCGAACCGATAATTATGCCGAGCGCGATGTTTTGGTCTTCTTCGATCTCCTTATGCACCGAATACGGCATAAATTTCTCTAAAATAATAAAAGCGATGCCGAAAAAGATTAAACCGAGAATGACAAAAACCAGCGTTGTCACCAAAACTTCGGCAAGCTGATTAAATTGAACGACGAAAGCAAAAAAGCTGAAAATTGAAGCTGACATTATTTTCCTCCACGAAAACCTGTATATATAAACGGCACGCCAAGAGCCGACTTACGACCCGAATTGGCAATTTCCCAGCCGAACCAAGAAGTCGTCATATAAATTAAAATGACTCCCAAACCGAATAAAACGTATAATTTTCTTAACATATTCTTTTTTTAGTTTACTGAGTTTGCAGAGTTAAAATCAGTTATAAACTCGGCAAACTCGGCAAACTCTATGAACTTCCACTACCAAACATACTTTCGCTCCAGCGTTTTGATTCAAAACTTAATTTGCGAACCAGAGCGATAACCGGAACGATCAATAAAACGATTAACCCTAAAAAGAAATTTACGCCGCGCGAGACATTTTGCTCGACTTTGATCGTTACGGGCAGAGGCTGCTGCCAATTTTGCCACGTTCCTTGAATGCGAAGCGTATATTGTCCGCCGGGTATGGCGGAAACGGTTGCGTCCTGCGTTCTGGAGCCTTCCGACCAACTCTCGCCGCCCTCGACTCCGCTGTAAAATTCGACATCAACCGGAACGGATTCGACCAGTCTGTTCTGCGAATCAACCAGATCGAATTCCAGCGATGCCCACGAATTGTTAATTGACGGTGCGCTTGCCGAAACGCGCACATTGCGGCTTCCCTTTAATTCAAAAGGTTTGGAAAACACGGTTTGCGCAGTATTCAAACTCGCCATCGGCTGAAGTTTTACATCTTCGGTATAAGCCACGCTTGAAAAACCGCTGATCGGAATCATTAAGATCGCCGTAAAAATAAAGAGCGCGAGCAGAGCAAAACCGGCTTTGATGTAAAATCCGCCCGTAAAAGGCTGATTCGGAGCGACCGACCACGGCTTGGGTAAATTGGAAACTCCGAAGGCTTTTTCAACCTCTTCATTCGTCAAATAATGCCCCAAAGACCAGTTTATTTCCTTGGCATCTACTTCCTGCGAAAGTGCCAGCGGTGGCGCGACAAAATCAATGGCGCGAACTTTGTCGCCGACCTCGACGCGCCAGTAAAACTCGCCTTTGACATATTCGACCTGCGCCGGAGCGTCCTGAAAGATCTTGAAAGTCTTACCGTTATATATGGCACTCTGTTTTCCGACAAATTCGGTGATCGTAACCTCTGCGGGATTGACCGGTTCGACAAAATTCCAATGATTATCCGAATGAACGAGCCAGCGAAAACCGATCTGCGGATTATACAGCAGATATTCGTGCCAGAAATATTTTATTCCCTCGATGGTTACGCTTCTGACGACCGCACCGATAATTTTCATTTGCGCGCCTTCGGCAAATTGCGGAAAAGCGCCTTCCGCGCCGATCGGCGCGATAAAATCGTGCGCGGCGGGCGAAGGCTTGAGCGCGTGCAGAAATTTCAGATTTCCCTGATTGACATCTAAAAGAGAATCGCAGAACGGACAAGTTACGCGCTCGGTTTTATCCGGCGCAATGAGTTCAAGAGAACCGCCGCAATTCGGGCAGCCCATCGCGGCGGAAGCAACCCGGCGTTCGGCGCGTTCGGCACTTTTTGCGTGTCCGAGACCGATTTCTTTCAGAGTAACCTGCTGACCGACAAAAACGAAAGGCGGCGACATACTGTAATCAATCGTTCCGAAAGCATTATTTTGTCCGCTTAAATCGGCATAATCGCTGCGTTCGTTCGGTGTTAATTTATAAGGAATTTCGCCGTCTGCCGCGACCGCCGCCGCCGTTCCTTTTTCGATAACCATCAAGGGCGTTTTGTTTGGAATTTCGCTGACGTGCTGACCGAGTTGGAGATTTTCAAACGAAGGAACCGAAACGCCTTGCGGCAGAGGCTGATAAAAGGTCATATAAAACTTGCCCTGCGCTTCCGCCAGCCAGCCGACCCAGCCGTTTGAAAATGTCGCGTACCATTCGTCCCAAAAACCGCCGAGTTCGTGCCGCAGTTGGGCGCGTCCCGTCAGTTCGAATTTATGTCCCATAAAGTCGCCCGTCAAACCGAGTTTGAGAGGCGATTCCGATTGCATAATTTCCGCAACCTTGCCAAAATCTTCGAGTTTGCGGTCGGTTCGCGCAACAGCAGAGCGGCAAAACGGGCAGACGAGAACAATCGTCGAACCGGCTTTAAACTCAATCGGTGCGGCGCACGACGGACAATTTGCTTTTAAGACGCTCATAAATAAAGTACCGCCAGCATCCCGCTGGCTGTCGTGTGAGCGTCCCGCTCACACGCTTAGATTTTTCGGCAGTAAAATAAAGTCAAATCTTCAAACCACACGCCGGCAAGACGCTGGCGGAACAGCCGTCGGGACGACGGCGTTACATTGCTGCCTCTTTATATTTTCCGGAAGTCCAAACCCATTGCCAATTCTTTAAGTTGGCTTTTGCCGGATTGTCTAAAACATATTGAATAATTCTCTCGAATTCATCCTGATCACGAACCAGGCGATCATAATATTCGCGCTGCCAAAATTCACCTTTTCTATTCAACAGTTTATTGATTTTATGCGCTGTAAATGATTTCCACGAATGCAAAATATCTTCCAATTCATTTCTTTGAATTGCACGAAAAACAACGTGAACGTGATTCGGCATTATGCACCAGGCGAAAAGATGATAGCGTTCATTATCAAAATGACGAAGCGTATCGGCAACAGTTTCGGCAATTTCCGGCTTTTTCAGGTGGCATTCGCCGATGCCTTGATCTAAATATTCATCTACTTTATCGGAAAACACCCAATCAATTTTATTTTTTTCCTCGACTGAAAGCTCCCGCTGCAGATTATCTAAAACCTTTGAAACTTGTTCGCGTTCGGACTCTATATTTTGTAAAATATTTTGCGGCAGAGAATCGGCAAGTCGAAAGGTTACAAAATAAATTCCGTCTTCCTTTTCCCAATGCGGTAATCTTCCGCGTTCTCTGATTTTGACTTCACCGTAACTGACAAGTTTTTTGTTGTCGAAGTTTTCCGCTTGCGCGGTATGAGTGCGGGACGCAATGCCTTCGGCGACAGCCAGCGGGACGCTGGCGGTACCTCTTTGGATTTTCGTTATTCTCACATTTTCCGCGCCGATCATTTCGCGTAAATTATTTTCCCAATCCCATTCGGGACGCTTTCGGCAGCAGTATAGATTAAATGTCGCAATGCGGTGTTCGGGATATGTATGACAGGCGAGATGCGATTCGGTCAGCATAATTAAACCCGTTACGCCGCCTTCGCCGCCGAATTTGTGCCAGTTCTCTTCGCCGATGGTTTTTAAGTGTAAATCTTTGATGACACGGGCAAAAACAGCGCGAATCTTTTCCGGATCGCGCAAAATGTCCGCCTCACAATCTACGGCATCAATTATCCATTCAGTTCCGACAAACATCTTTTCTAAATTCCAAATTCGGTTTATGTGTAATTGTTTTCGTAAAAATTGAAAAATCCCAAGCGAAAATTCGGAAGATTTCACTAACTATAATACTTACGTTATTTATCAGGCAAAAGTTTAACGCAAATTTATTCGAGAACAACTCTTCCGAAACTTGCGTTATACTACTCAGGTGGAAGCTATATTGAAAAAAACTATATCGAATTTTTTTGCATTTGTCATTTTTGCGCCGGCTTTGATCGTTATTTTTTCAGGTTGTTCGCCGGTTTCTTCGAGTATTGATAAAAACGGCGGTGAAAATACCGATCAAATCTCGAAAGATTACGAAAAGCCGCAGGTCGTCGGCACAATTAAATCGAAGGAAATTAGGGAAAGCAGCGGAATTGCGGCTTCGCGCTGCACCGCGGGCGTTTTCTGGACGCACAATGATTCGGGCAATGATGCTTTTCTTTTCGCCTTAAACGAGAAAGGCGAAAAGCTCGGAACATTTCGCGTTGCGAGCGCGAAAAATCACGATTGGGAAGACATCGCCGCTTTTCAAAATGAAAACGGAGAATGTTTTTTATATATCGGCGACATCGGAAACAATACGAAAAGCCGCGATATTTTCACGATCTATCGCGTCAGAGAACCGAAAATTTCCGATGCCGATAAAAATTCAAGCAAAAAAAATCCCGCGAAAACTGAAAATGCGGAAGCGATAAGATTTGAATATCCCGATTCGCCGCGCGATGCCGAAACGCTGATGGTTCATCCGAAGACGGGCGAGATTTACATTCTTTCCAAACGCATCAGCGAACCTTCGGGCGTTTATAAACTTCGGAAAAACTATGATCTGCAGAAAACCAACCGCCTCGAAAAAATCGCCGATCTCACCGTTCCGGCGATTCCGAACGGCTTCCTGACCGGCGGCGACATCTCGCCCGACGGCTCACGCGTTATTCTTTGCGATTATTTCAATGCTTACGAAATCGTTCTGCCCGAAAAAGCCGGAAAATTCGACGAAATCTGGAAACAGAAACCTGTAATTGTAGAATTAGGAAAAAGAGCGCAGGGCGAAGCAGTCGGCTATTCGGCGGACGGCAGAGCGATTTTCGCAACGAGCGAAAAGGAAAATTCGCCGATGATTAAAGTCAGCAGAAAATAGATTTTAAAAAATTGTAAAAGTATATTGGACTTGCAAAATAACTGAAACAGGTTTTCCATCGCGCATTTCAGGTTCAAATTCAATTTCGCGAGCGGCTGCCATACATTGTTCGGTCAGACCATAATTGAGTCCTTTTAAGGGAATCATATATTTTACTTTTCCGTCTGCGCCGAAAAGCACCGCTAAGGTTACAATTCCTTGCTCAAAAACATCTCTAGCGGCAGCTGTATATCTTGGTTGAGGTTTTTTTAAAAATTTTATCGGTGTTTTTACACCGCTGTCTGAATTATCCGATTTATCTTTAATTCGCTTGAAATAATTATAAAAAATTTCAAGTGTTTCCAGCCTTTCTTTGAGAACGAATGATTTTCTATTAGCTAAACATTTTTCCGAACAACTATTTAATACCTCAATCGCATTTTTTAGTGAATCCAATGACAATACCTTCGCCAAATTAAGCAGAAGAAATAGAAATGTTGTGCCGATGAATGCTGCCTATTCGTCCGATGGCTGCTTTGACCTTTTCTATTAAAATTATCTCTGCTTTTGGCTGAACCATTTTTATTGTTTCAAGCGCG
>JBGTIH010000004.1:0-10876 GCA_041745765.1 Pyrinomonadaceae bacterium
ACGGTCAATTATTCGCTGTTTCTCCAAACAACTTTCACAATTATTGACTCCATAATCTTTATTTTTCGGCTCTTGATAACTCACATTCTTAAGAAATGCTTAAATAAACCTGTTTTCTATAACTTTTTGTTGAGGCATTACGCTCTTATCAAAATAAAAATCCCGCTGACCGCTGATTCCGGCTCGCTTTGCAAAACTCCTTCAATCTCCAACGGATCGCCCGAATTTATGCGGTTTGAGTCATATAGATTTTTCAGACGATTTGCCGAAACCGAACTATTTTCAACCGAAAAATAAAACGCTCCGGCGGAAATAAAGGCAATAGAAAGAAAAATTATAGAAACTTTCCGTTTGATGAGGACGAAAACCAAGACAACGGAAATGATGCAGATTGAAAAATAAATTTTCCAATCCGCCGTCACAAAATTTTCAAACAAAATTCCCGCTCCAAAACACACCGAGAGCCATAACAGCGGATAAAGTGTGAAGTTTGTTTTTTTAGAATCAGAGGCTGACATTTTGAGTTTTCAGATCATTCGATTTTTGATCTTTGATCTTTGATCTTTGAGTTTTAATTGAAATAACCTAACGATTGACAAAGTTTTTCATCTTCAAACAATCGCAAATCGCAAATTGCAAATCGCAAATTACATCATTCCGTTTTTATCAAATGTCTGATCTCCCGAAAACGCTTGTCGCTGATGCGCGGAACGAGCATTAGATGTTCCGGTTTGCGAAATTTTCCGAATTTTTCGCGGTGTTCGATGATCGCCTGCGCGGTTTTCGCGCCGATATGCGGAATTTTTTCCAATTCTTCGGCAGTAGCTATGTTAATATTTACAGCTGATTCGGATGCTAAAACTCGATTTTCTGTTGATAAAACTTGTTTGCTATTTTTTTGCCCGCAACAAAGTATTAAACAGCTTAAATTAAATAAAAGAATAAGTTTAATAAAGATTTTGTAAGTGTTGAAATAGCAAGGTTTATAAAATCGCATATTTTCTCTGCATCTATTGTGTGCAAAATGTTAAAACTTCATTAAAAATAACCGTTTAGGTGGTTTGAAAAGGTGTTTTCCACAACCTTTTCCACAGTTTGTTGTGGAAAACTGTGGAAAAGTTCGGTCTACATGCTAATTTTGAGTTACGAATATGTTAAATCCAAAAGTATGAAACATTTAGCCAAAAGTCAAAGTTTTTTACGAGAATATTCAAACCTTTGCACTTTTTCACTTTTTTCACTTTAAATCTCTCTGCCTTCTTCGGCTTCTTGCAGGGCTTCGTAGGCTTTTTGCAAGATCGGTCGGGCGCGTTTGCTGCCGTCCATTTCTCCAATGTAGCCTTCGGCAACCAGCGCGTCAAGAATTGCGGCAGCGCGTCCGTAACCGATGCGTAAATGACGTTGGAGAAGCGAGGTCGAGGCGCGTTTCGAGCTGACGACGCATTGCAGGGCATCGGCAAAGAGCGGATCGTTTCTGCCCGGAAGATCGCCGGATTCGTCCATTTCTTCTTCGGACTTGGTGATCGTTTCGTCATAATCGGGATTTCCCTGCTGTTTGATGTGATCAACGATTTTCTGAATCTCTTTTTCGTCAACATACGCGCCGTGAACGCGTACGATTTGCGAGGTCGCGGGCGGCAGAAAGAGCATATCGCCTCTGCCAAGCAGACTTTCCGCGCCGTTTCCGTCAATAATCGTGCGCGAATCAATTTTTGACGAAACGCGGAAAGAAATCCGCGCCGGAAAATTGGCTTTGATCAAACCCGTAATCACGTCAACCGAAGGTCTCTGCGTCGCTAAAACAAGATGAATCCCGACGGCGCGAGCCATCTGTGCGAGCCGCGTAATTGAAGATTCGACATCTTTGCCGGAAGTCATCATCAGATCGGCAAGTTCGTCTATGATTATCACGAAATACGGCAGAGGTTTGTGCGCCTCGCCGTCTTCGTCGAATTGTCCGGCAGAATTTTTTCGTTTGACTTCCGCGTTATAACCGTCAATATTTCTCACGCCCCAGCCCGCCAGATGTTTATAGCGCCGTTCCATCTCGGAGACCGCCCATTTCAGCGAGATCGCGGCGCGTTTCGGGTCGGTTATAATCGGTGTTGCGAGATGCGGAATATCTGCGTAAACTCCTAATTCCAAACGCTTCGGGTCAACCATGATGAATTTCACTTCGTCGGGTTTCGCCTTATATAGAATCGAAACGATCAGAGTATTTACGCCGACTGATTTTCCCGCGCCGGTTGCGCCGGCAATCAGTAAATGCGGCATTTTCGCCAGGTCCGAAACATAGTTCAGCCCGTCAATCGTTTTGCCCAAAGCAAGCGTTAAGAGCGATTTTGACGATTGAAACTTTGTAGATTCGATAACTTCGCGCAGGAAAATCGTTTCGCGTTCGCGGTTCGGAACTTCGATGCCGACAAAAGCCTTGCCGGGAATTCTTTCGATTCGGATTGATTCGGCTTTTAACGCCAGACATAAATCTTCAACCAAACCTGTTACGCGAGAATACTTTACGCCCGGATCGGGTTTGAATTCATAAGTTGTAACGACCGGACCCTGACAGATGTGCATGACGCGCCCTGTAACATTAAATTCCTTGGTTTTTTCGGTCAATTCCTGCGCGATTGAGAGAAGTTCTTCGTCTTTTTGTTCGATGCGTGGCTGCGGCGGAACGAGAAATTCGGATTCCGGCAAAATATAATTGTCATAATTCGGCGGTTTGCTCGGCGTTCTAAAGACTTCTACGTCTTCTTCTGTTTCGTCTTCAAATTCTTCTAATAATTCCTGGTCTAAATCGCCTGTTTCCTTGACGGGCGAAATCGGAATTTTCAGCGAATCGCCGATTAAATCCTGCGCTTGAATTGTCGGCTGAGAGAATTCTTCATCAATTTCCGGCATTGCATCGGAAGCCGCGATCGTCGGCAGAATTTCTCCGGTTTCTTCGATTTGCTCAATAGGTTTAACTTCTTCTTCGACAGCAATTTCTGCTTCTTTTTCGATTTCTTCCGATTCTTTTGCCGGATTATTAAACCGCGCAAAAATCCCTGAAAGTTTGTCGCCGACCGTTTCTTTCTTCGTTTCCACCTCTGCCGGAATCTCATCGCCTTTGGAAATTTCGGGAGTTTTCTTTTTGGTATTGGTTTCGGGAATTTCATTTTCGGTTACGGCTTCGCGGACGCGACGACGTTTTTCCAGACGTTCAAGCGCGGCTTGATTGCGTGTTTCGCGCCATTTTCGATAACCGCCGAAATAATCTTCAAAACGCATCTGAAAATTCTGCCACGCCAACTCAAAATCGCTGAAAAATGAAATTATCGAAAGATTCGTAATCAATAAAAGCGAGGTCAGGAAAAGAACAGTTAAAAGAATTCCCGTACCGATACTGCCGAGCAGAGCGGAAAACATCCACGTAAAAAACGCACCGATCACGCCGCCTGTAAAGCCGAAAAGATGCGTAAAACTTGCCAAAGATAAAATTAAAAGCGCGTAACCGATTACGCGGGTGATTGAAGTCGGCGAATCTTTTGCGCGAAAAAAACGCCATGCCGAAAGCCCGAGCAAAGCGGGCAGAAAATAGGCGGAAGATCCGATCGTTTGAAACAAAAGATCGGCGATTACCGCACCGACAACGCCGATCCAATTTTGTGTTTCCTGCGAAGAAGCGGTATTGAGCGTCCAATCATTCGGATTAAAAGTAACGAGAGATAAAAAAGTCAAAACTGCCAACGCAACCAGGACGACCGCGATAATTTCATTTACTCTTGAATAATCTCTGGTGATTGCGGCGGCGTTTGTTTTTTTCGGTGTTACTGTTCTGGTTGCCATTTTTAGATTCTACAATTAAAACTTCAGATTCCAAATATTAGAAAACGACTGGAGCGCAAACGGCGGAAAAGCGTTTTAAATAAAATCAAGTTTATTTGGCGCAAAGGCTTTTTCGCGCTGTCGCACTCAGGCAAGCGGGGAAACGCCCATCGCTCCAATCTTATTAATCCTTCGCCGATGTCTGCCCGCTTTTCTTAAACAATAAAAATTCCTTGATAAAATCATCAATGTCGCCGCCCAGAACCGTTTCGACATCCGTTTTTTCAAACTTCGTGCGCGTATCTTTAACGAGCCGATACGGATGCAAAACGTAGTTGCGAATCTGCGAACCGAATGAAATATCCTGTTTGGTCGCTTCGAGTTCGGCAGAATCAGCCAGACGTTTTTCGAGTTCGAGTTCGTAGAGTTTCGAGCGCAAAACCTTCATTGCGACAGCGCGGTTTTGCAGCTGCGAACGCTGATTTTGGCACGTAACGACAATGTTTGTCGGCAGATGCGTAATTCTGACCGCCGAATCCGTAACATTGACGTGCTGACCGCCCGCGCCCGACGAACGATATGTGTCAACTCGCAAATCCTTGTCGTTGATTTCAACCTCGATGTCTTCGTCAATTTCCGGCGAAACGAACATCGAAGCAAACGAAGTTTCGCGGCTTCCGCCGGAATTAAACGGCGAAATTCTTACCAGACGATGAACTCCGGCTTCTGCCGAGAGAAGACCGTAAGCATATTCGCCTTCGACGCGAAAAGTCGCCGACTTTAATCCGGCTTCGCTTCCCGCTTGCTCATCGAGAATTTCAACCTTAAAACCTTTATTTTCCGCCCAGCGCAGATACATCCGCAAAATCATCTCCGCCCAATCCTGCGCGTCCGTTCCGCCCGCGCCCGATTGAATCGAGCAGATGGCATTGTTCGCGTCGGTTTGTCCCGAAAGCAAGGCTTCGATCAAGGCTTTGTCAACTTCCTTTTCGAGCGTGATGATCAAATCTTCCAATTCCCCAACCGAAGCCTCATCGGTTTCGGCAAATTCGATCAAAACTTCGGCATCGGAAATCGCGGTTTCAAATTTTTCCTGACTTCCCAGTCCACGCTCAATGCGGCTTCTCTCCTGCACGATTTTCTGCGCCTTGTCGGAATCATTCCAAAAATCCGGCGCAGAGATTTGATTTTCCAAATCTTCGAGCCTCAGGCGTTTGGCAGGCGCGTCAAAGAAACCTCCCAAGTTGGGTAACTTTATTTTTTATTTGTTCGTATTTTGTTTGTAGATCGTTTAATTCCATTATGGTTTCCATCCGGTAAATATAAATTCAGCGTGATTTATTCTCTCGTCTAAGTGAATGAGCGGGCTATAAATCAGATAAGGTGTTCCCTGTTGAAAGTATACGTATGAACAACCGTCAATCGGACAACCGTCTCTTTCAGTTATTAACACAGTATTATTCTTTCTTACTAAAACGTAACTGAAAACATATGCAAAAGATACAATCACTAAACTGAGTATAATTATTTTAATTTTCATTCATCTTTCTTTTCCAAAAACTCAAAATCAGCAAACCAACTGAAACAATCGAACACAGCCAGGCGAACCAATCGCCGTATTTTACATAGAAGGTTTGACTGCCGTCTGATCTGGTCATTGACCAGACGCGGATTTCTTCCGTGTATGAGCCTGATTCTTCCAAAACTTCGCCGCGTTCATTGATATAAGCCGTGATTCCGACATTTGTCGTTCTCAGAACCGGGCGATTTGTTTCGACGGCGCGAAAAACCGCGCTTGCCAGATGCTGGCGCAAAACTCCTGTTTCTCCCAGATAACCGTCGTTCGTCATTTCGATCAAAACGTCCGCGCCGTTTTTAACGAATTCGCGCGAAAGCGTCGGAAAATGCGATTCGTAGCAGATCATAATTCCGGCTTTTACGCCGCCGATCTCGAAAATATCGTATTCCGTGCCGAGTTCGAAGCTACCGACCAGCGTCGGAATCGAATTTTGAATCGCTTCCGGCACAGGCGCGTATTCGCCGAACGGAACGAGGAAAATCTTATCATATTGCCCGATCTTTTCGCCTTTTTGATTGACCAGAACGGCGGAATTAAAATAATTTCCCTTCGCGTGGTTCGGCTCGGCGGAATTAAAAAGAATATACGCGTTATGCTTGCGCGCGAAATTTCCGATAAATTCCCGAAACTCCGCGTCGTCTTCATACATAAAGTTCATCGGCGATTCGGGAAAAATTATCAAAAGCGGTCTTTCATTATAATCTGTTTGCTCAGCCTTCAGTTTCGCCAAGCCTTCTTCGACTAGACGAACGTGCCGCGCTCGCAAACTAAGCCATTTTTCATAATTTAAACCGCTCATCGGCACGTTTGCCTGAATCGCTACAACATTGGTTCTTTCGGGATTTTTTGATTTTTCCGCCGAAGTTATCGAAACCGCTTGATTTTGATAACTGAAAAATAAAGTGAAGATGACAAACAAAACGGCAAAAACCGGAACAAGCCGGAAAATAACTTTAGTTTTCTCGACCGGCAAAAAGACAAATGAAATAAAAGCATTCGTCAGCAAAACCAAAAAGCCGACCAGATAAATTCCGCCGAATTGCGCCGATTGAATCGCTACGTTATTAAACGCTTGCGAATAGGCGATTTCGTTCCAGTTGTTAAAAGTTATGTGATAGCGCGCAAATTCCAGCGCAGTCCACAAAAACGGCGCGGCAAAGATCGCGAAGTTTCCCAGTCTTTTTAACAAAAATGAAAGAAGCGCCGCAAAAACCGCCGAATAAAGCCCGATAATCGAAACGATTATTAAAAGCAAAAGATATGCGACAAACCACGGAATTCCGCCGTAAGTAATCATCGCAAAGGTCAGCCACCAGCACGTTCCGAAGAAAAATCCCGTACCGAAAATCCAGCCCAAAACGGCGGATTTCACCATTGATTCCTTTTCGCGTTCAACAGCATAAAAAAGCGGAACCAAACCGATCCAGGCGAGAAACCAAAAATCAAAGTCGGGAAAAGAAAGCGTCATAAGAATGACGGAAACAAAAGCTAAAATGACATTTGCGGGCTTTGGCAATTTAGCCGCAGCAAAAGAAAATTTCATTCATACATTTTAACAAAAATTTCTTTTTCCGGTGAGTTGGCAAATCATATCTTCCGGTCGAAATCTATTAAAACTCGTAAAATCAATTGTTTAAGTCAATTTGGAAGATTTTCAATCAAAATGAGCGGTCAAAGTGAAGTAAAGCGCAAAAACTGTCACCGAAGGAGTGACGGTTTTTGTCAATTCATCCGAAATTTGTCATTTATTGCGTCAAATTGAGTAAATCGTCCAAACTTTACAAGAATATCCTTCAAATTGAACGAAAATCGGTAATTCGGTTAATAGTATTGTAAATACAGGATTTAAAAGTAGGAGAGCCTGATCTTTTCAGATCAGGCTCATAATGGAAAGACAACTGAAGGAACGCTCGGAAGGCTTAAAGCACAGTGGCATACTATGCTCGGAGAAGAGTTGGCGGCGGGGTCTTAATGATTTCATCAAGCTAGCCACTCTTAGGTATAGCACGTAGCGTGCCAAAAAATGATTTCAAATTTCAAATTAAACATTCCAAGTATAAAAACACAGTAAACATCGGGATATTTATTTTTTTTCAAGTTAACATTTGCTTTTAAAACACAAAAAAATCTAAAAATTACATTGTCAATATCCCGCAAATTGTCACACTATTTGGAACATCGTTCAACCAGACGTTGCAAAGCAAGCGAATCCTGGTAATTTTCATCAATAATAACCGCCGAAGCCGCATAGTTTTTCGCTTGCAGACAATCGCCTCTTTCCAGATAAATCTTGCCAAGCGAAACGTGCGCGTCAATTAGGCGATTATCCCAAAACAGAGCGGTCTTAAAGGAACTGATCGCCTGTTCCAGATCGCCGCGCCGCAGATGAATTTTGCCGAGCGTTAAATACGCTTTTGCGCTCATCGGCTCGCCGACTAAAACTTTTCTCAGCACAGCCATCGCTTCATCATCATTGCCGTCTCTGTAAAACTGATCGGCTTGCGCGAGCAAAGCATCGGTTTCGCTCGTCGCGGATTGAATCGGAGTCGCCTGTTTTTTGGTTAAAACAACGCTGACAAAATCACGACGCGAAGGCTGTTCGACGCGCAAATCTATATCGTTAATAGATTTTGAAATTTCCCAGCTTTTTTCGAGCGTCGCGTATCGGTTATTAGTTGTCAAAAAACGCCGCGCCTGATTATCCATATCGTCGGCGGTCGCATCATTAAGCGATCTTAAACCTTTCGATAAAACAAAATAAGCCTCGCCGTCGCGCGCATTTCTGACGATTACCGAACGAATTTTTCCGGCTGATTCCTTAAAATTATTATTTAAGAAAAGCGCGACTCCGTAATTAAACGCCGCATTCGCATCATCAGGGGCAGATTCTGAAGCCTTTTTCAAATATTCGAGTCCCTCAAGCAAAAGTTTGTCCGAATTGCCCTTATTCTTTGTTTCCGCTCTCGATGCCTGCACGGCAATCGCGCCCAGAGTGTTATAGACGCTTGTTAATTTCAAATCATCGGCAAGCGGTCGCAAAACTGCGAGTGCCTGTTCGTAATTTTTCGATTGCCATTGAATCAAACCCGTATAAAAAGCGGCTTCCGCATAATTGGAACTTTCGGACGGAATCTGCGAAAAATACATTATCGCATCCGCGTTTTTTCGTTGATTCAAATATATATGTCCGAGTTCGAGCGCGGCTTCCGAATAAATCGCGCCTTCTTTTTCTCCGGCATAAATCCGCATCGCATTTTTCAAGAAAATCTCGCGTGCTTCCAAATTTGAAGCCGAAAGCAAACTTTTGATATACGCTTCAAACGCTCTCCCGGGAACTTTATTTGCCGATTCGATAAACTGATTCTGCGAAAACGGCAAGGCTTTATCGCGTTGATAAAGTATTTGATAAGCGACCTGTCCTTGAATCGTTTGCAGATTTTGCAGCGCATCGGTCAAATTTATATCGCGGGTAATCTGCCGACCGTCGGGAAATTCTTCACTTAAAAATCTGCCTTCGTTAACGCGAATAATCTTTGTCGTAACACTCAAACTGGCTGCCACATCACCGTCCGCCGGAATAATATTATATTTACCGAAAATCAAAAGTGTCGCACTTGATTCCCTCGCCAATTTAAGAGAAGTTGCCAAACTCGGCAAAACCGTTAAAGGCACGCGCAGACGTTGTTGAATAATTTTGCGCTCCTGATTTGAAATCACGTTCAGACCCGGAACTTTCAACATATCCGACAGCGAATCGGCAAAACTTTCACCAACCCAGTTAAATTCTGCTTTATTTGAAGTGTTTTCAAAAGGCAAAACCATTAATGTATCGGAATTCTGCAAGGTTTGTGCCTGCACCGAAACAAAAGCAATCACCGTTAAAACAAGGCTGTATATAATTTTTTTCAACATATCACTTCCTAAAATAAAAAATTCGCTTGGATTACAAGCGAATCAGTTTAGCAAATATGATGCGGGATGTTTGAAAAAAGATGGTATCCGGTACGGGATTCGAACCCGTGTTGCCGCCGTGAAAGGGCGGTGTCCTAGACCCCTAGACGAACCGGACACAAAAAACATAGTTTTACATCAAACAACTACGCTTAAAAAAAGGAGAAAAATAAAATTCTTCAAACAAACTTTTTTTTCATTCAAACATCATTTGCCATCGCAAAACGAACTGATAGAATATCGCACAGCATTTTTTCTTGTCAAATTGATTTAGACAAGTTTTTTGTTTCCCGAAAAAAATTTAATGTAAATTCAAAAAAGCGTATGTTTTTTCGATACTTTTTCAGAAAAATTTTAATGTTATAATCAACGAATTATTTTCCGATCAAAAATTTAGTTAATGTAAATAATTCGTGCTTTGATGGGAAAATCGGTATAGTGAACCATAAGCGAATATTTCGATTATCTATAAAGTTGATTGTAAACAAACCTGCTCACTATCGTTCGCTATACAGATTGCTCTTTCGCACGAATTATTTCCCGATTAGATATTCTGATAAAGTTAAAAAGTAGCCAAGCTCCGCCTGTTCTTTGAAAATCTTAGTTCATTAAATCGGCAAATTGAATTAGTCCGACAATAGCTGAAACAACTGTCGGGAAAATTCCTTGGGCTAATCTGTATTCGTCTCTGACAACTCTAAATCCTTTGACCTGTCTGATGCTATGTTCAACATATATTCGCTCTTGTGAGAGTTCTTTGTTTTCCTTCTTTTCTGTTTCGCTTAACTCGCCTTCCTTTGGGCTTCTTCTTCGGCGTCAGAGTCGGTTTTTCTGCTCCCTGATAGGCTTTATCCGCTATGAGCGGTTTCTCTTTTAGCGGTGTCGGCAAAACAGTTTCATTCCATATCTTGACATCCGATGTTCGGTCCCCGATGTCCGCTGCTTTCATCTAATATCTTGCCTTTTTGATCGGTATAAATTTGAGTTTTCAGCGTGTGCCGCTTCTTTTTCCCGGAATAAACTCTCTTTTGTCGCGCACTTTCAGAAGGTCTCGGAATCGGTGTTTCAAAACTGTCGACGATGATTCTGTCAACTTCATTAGGATTCCATTTCTCATTTCGATGATGTTTAACGGCTTCCCACCGCGAGGCGGGAAACAAGTGTTTCAAAACGGCTAAAACTTCCGGCAAAGCATTCTTCTCGACTGAATCGGCACTAAACCCGAACATCTGCCCGACCAGTGTGGCAGATGTGTTTTGACGCAGATAAAGCAGTGTCATCAAGAGTTTGTCGATCGGTTTCAAATCAGCCGGACGACCATCTCTTTTGACAAAGCGGCGTTTGCGCTCAGGATTATTTCTTAATCTTTCTTCACGGTTTTGCTCTAATACAGGCAACACCCGAATAATGACTTCGGCTAAGATTTCCGGCTCAAGTCCAAATAATGACTTGACTCGATTTCTGGGAAACGATTTTAGATTATCAAGGCTTATAACCTTAATAAATTTTCAATGATCTTGATTTCCTAAAAAGTTT
>JBGTIH010000005.1:0-4732 GCA_041745765.1 Pyrinomonadaceae bacterium
TTTAACGAGTATCTGAAAGAAGACGGCTTGCCGGATACGCTTGAAGAACGACGCACGACCGGCGAACTCGAAAAGGACGCGAAGGAGCGTTACGCCAAGCACGTCAAAGCGATTTTGCAGGTCGGCAAAAAGCGAACCGACGATTACAAGACAATTCTCGGTTATCCGGTTGAACTCGTTCCGCAGCAGAATCCGTATAATTTGAAAAAAGGCGGCACGATTGAAATTCTGTGCTTAAAGGACGGCAAGCCGCTCGCCGGACAGGTCGTGCTGGCGGGACGCGAAGAAAAAGGCAAAATGACAATCGCACCCGAACTCCGCAGCGACGCGGACGGAATGATTAAACTCCGGCTCGACGGCACGGGCAAATGGTATGTCAAATTTATCAATATGACCAAACTCGACGACCCGGATTTGAATTACGAATCGAAGTGGACGACGCTTACCTTCGAGTTGAAATAACTGCTTCCGCAAAATGTTTTCGTGAAAGTGATTCCAAAGATGCAAACAGAAGGCGGTTTTTTTTAATCTAAACAAGCGGTATAAAGTTGAGAAATAAGAAGTATGAGATTTTTCAAATCTTACAAGGAAATTTGGTTCGGCTTCGGCTTGGGTGCGGCGATGTGGCTCGTTGATGCCGTGATGCACACGGAACTCGGTGCGGAAGTTCACGCCGAAAGCCTTTTTACGGAGATTTTCTCGCCGCATCCGACGGCTTTGATTTTTCGTCTGTTCTATATTGTGATTGCCGTCGCCTTTGGCGTTTTCTTGTGGCGGGCAAATTGGCGTGAACGTGAGCTTCGCACGCTCGAACAATCCGTTATCGCCTTTCAAAGACAATTGGACGCACCTGCTTTAAGAATTTTGGCGGCAGTTCGCGGGCTGCAAAACCGCAACTCGATTCGGCTGGACGAAACGGCAAAAAATTTGACGGCGGAAATCAATCTCGATGCTGTTTTGATTGACGAACTCGCCAAAAAATATCTCGAATTCAGCCGTCTCGTGCAGGAAGGCAGAAGGGGGCAGGCAATCGAAACTTTAAACTCGATTGAAGTGTGGCTCGCTGAAAATCAAACTTCCGTTAAACAGTGAAATCAGAAATAAAAAAGAAGATTTTAATTGCCGACGATGACGACAATCTTCGCCGCGTGCTTGAATTTCAGCTTGACGAAGCGGGTTATCAAGTGCGGACGGCGAATGACGGGGCGGAGGCTCTCGAAATTTTTCAAAGTGATGTTTTCGATTGCGTCATCACCGATCTGCGGATGCCGAAATTGTCGGGTTTGGAATTTTTGGAAAAAATCAAAGCTGACGATTCCGAAATTCCGGTGATCGTCATCACGGCTTTCGGCGAAGTCGAAACGGCAGTAACGGCGATGAAAGCCGGAGCGTTTGATTATGTCAACAAGCCTTTTAACCGCGACGAGATTTTGCTGACAATTGAACGTGCCGTTAGTTTCAGCGAAACAAAAGAGGAAAATCGGCAGCTGCGCGAATTGATTGACAAGCAGTTCCGGCTCGAAAACGTCATCGGCGATTCCATGCAAATGCAGATGGTTTTAGAAACGGTCGGGCGCGTCGCCCGTTCCGACGCGACGGTTCTGATTGCGGGCGAGTCAGGCACGGGCAAAGAACTCATTGCCAAGGGAATTCATTTTTCGGGCAAACGTAAAGACAAACCTTTGATTGCGATAAACTGTGCGGCGATTCCCGAAACCTTGATCGAAGCCGAACTTTTCGGTTCAAAAAAAGGTTCTTTTACGGGTGCGATTTCCGACACGAAAGGCAAATTTGAAGCGGCAAACGGCGGAACGCTTTTTTTAGATGAAATCAGTGTGCTGCCGCTTGCGATTCAGCCGAAATTGCTTCGAGTTCTTCAAGAACAGGAAATCGTGCGCGTCGGCGAAAATAATCCGCACCCGATTGATGTCCGTATTATCGCCGCAACCAATCAGAATTTAGAACAAATGGTCGAAGACGGCAGTTTCCGCGAAGATTTGTATTTTCGCCTCGCCGTCATTCCCGTCAATCTGCCGCCGCTTCGCGTTCACCGTGAAGATATTCCGCTTTTAATAAATCATTTTTTCAAAATTTCAAAGGAAAAACACGGCTTTAAAAATCTAAAAATCGCCCGCGAAGTTTTTGACGCTTTATCGAATTATTCGTTTCCGGGAAACGTCCGCGAACTCGAAAATCTGGTTGAAAGAATGGTCGTTTTGTCGGACGAAGAAAATCTGACTTCGGCGGATGTGCCGGAATACGTCAAAAAAACTTCGCAAACTTTCGGTAATGTCCATTTTGAACTTCCCGCCGAAAATATCTCGCTCGACGAAGTTGAACGCGAAATTATCAATCACGCATTGGAGATGCACGACGGCAATCAATCGCAGACGGCTCGATATTTGGGAATTACGCGGAGTGCATTGATCTATCGAATGCAGAAATCGGATTCCGATGAATAAAAAAAATCTCTTAATTTCCGTATTCTTCTTGGGCGGTTCGATTGTTCTCATTTCCGCACTGCACTTTCTCACGCCGGTTGATAGTTTGGTTTTACATCAAATTTATCAAAGACTTTATTACATTCCGATAATCCTTGCCGCGTTTTGGTATGGCTGGCGCGGCGGTCTGGGTGCGGCGTTGTTCGCCTGCATCAGTTATGTGCCGCATATTTCGATGCACTGGCAGCATCAGAATTATGATTACGCACTCAATCAATATGCCGAAATCGCTCTTTTTTTCGTCATCGGCACGGTTACGGGCTGGCTCGGCGATCAGAAACGCCGCGAACACGACCGTGCCGAACGCATTAACGCCGAACTGCAAACCGCTTACGCCGACTTGCGGCAGACTTTTGACCAGCTTCTGCAAGCCGAAAAACTTTCATCATTAGCTGAGATCGCTTCCGGCGTGGTTCACGAAGTCCGCAATCCTTTGGGTGCGATAAAAGGTGCTGTCGAGATTCTGGAAGACGAACTAGCCGAAAACAGTCCACGCCGCGAGTTTGCCCAAATCGCTAAATTGGAAGTCGAAAGAATTGATAAACTCGTCAGCGAATTTTTACAGTTTTCCCGCACTCCAAAACTGGAAAAAACACCGACAGACATAAACGAATTAATAAAATCCGTCAATATTTTAATTGAACCGCAAGTCAATCAACAAAATGTTTTAGTTACGGAAAATTTAATGAAAAATCTTCCGCTTATTGATCTCGATACCGAACAGATCAAACAAGTTTTACTCAATCTGACACTAAACGCCCTGCAAGTAATGCCGAATGGCGGAGAACTGAGATTTTCAACAATATCAAGCGAAAAACAAATCATTATCGAAGTTGCAGACACCGGAACGGGAATCGAAGAGCAAAACTTGAGACGAATTTTTGACCCGTTTTTCTCCACCAAAGATAAAAGTCCGGGCTTGGGACTTTCGATCGCTTACAAAATTGTTTCAGAACACGGCGGAAATCTCAGTGTAGAAAATTCTGATGTTGGTACAATGTTTCAGCTAAAATTTCCTAGAAAGGAAATTTCTAAAAAAGAAATCTATTGTTGAAAAATTACTAAATAAATGAGGGGTCGCGGAGTTTTGGGCAGAAACCCGAATGTCAATGAGGGTGCGTTCGGGAATTAACCGGCAATATCCAAAAAGCACCCTCCATAACTGTCGGGTTTCCGCCTTGAAAAACTCCGCGACCCCTCAAATAAATCTAATTTTTTTCTGGCTTTCGATGCAAAAATAATTGAGTTCGATAAATCGAAGTATTTAACAGCAATAAAGTTTTTAAGAGAATTGCGGTGGTGTTCTGACGATTGTTATTTATTAGTGTCTGGTTTCAAACAAAAAAAAATGTGATTATATTGAGTAAAAGTGCTAAAATAAATTAGTTCACAAAATAATTTTAGCTGAAATTACAGCTGGATAATTTGGCTTTGCTTATCAAAAGGAGGAAATTTACCGATTTTAGATTTGCTGCAAGAAAACGAATGCGGATGTGCCGACACGATCTCGAATGAAATCATCGAGTGTATTTGTCCGGCGACGGGTTTGGTGCAGATTATCGGGCGTAAATATGCTTTGCGGCTGCTTTCTATCATCGGCGATTTTAAAAAGATCCGTTTTAATGATCTGAAAAATGCGATGAATGATATGAGTTCTTCGACGCTGACAATTCGTTTGGCGGAACTCGAACGTGCTTTTTTGATCAAACGCCTGACATACGCTGAAACACCACCGCGGGTTGAATACGAATTGACGGAAGAAGGCAAAGAATTGCGGCGGAGTCTTTTTTCGCTATCAAAATATGCGTCGCGGAAATCCTAAATTTCAATTGATTTTGTAAATTGATAATCTCACTGAAAACATTTAGTAGAAAAAATATTTATTTTTGAAAGAATTGGAGGAGAAATAAATGGATTCGATTACAATTTGGACATATTCATTAATTGCCGGAGCGGTCGTAATTCTGATCGTTGCGGCACTTCTTATTTTAATCATTGCCGCCGCCCGCAGTATTGATCACCACGCAAAGGAAATCTGGCTGGCGGGGAAAAATATCGCCGGAAATACGGTTTCGATCTGGATGCTGAAAGATACGAATGAAACCGCCGGAGAGATTCTTGAAACCGCCGGAGCAATCGCCGGAACTGCCGGAGAGATCAACAGAAAACTCGATACGTTGGGAAATGCCGTTACGAAAGGAGGTAGTTAAATTATGGAACTGCTGACCTGG
>JBGTIH010000006.1:0-59146 GCA_041745765.1 Pyrinomonadaceae bacterium
ACTCCGGCAAGTTCGACCTTGACGAGCCAGCCGTCCGGCGTTTGATAAACATCCGCCGACGGATACCAAAGCTTGCCCGAAGGCTTCGCGTCTTTCGCCGTAGCCAGAAATTGAAAATAACGATTGATTGATTTAGCCATAAAGTTTAATTAGATAAATTATTTATCTTTCTAATACTTGAGTCATTATTAATTATATAAACTCTGTCAAAATAATACTTTAAAGATGTGTTTATTGTATTTTGGGTGCATTTAAGTTCTATTTTTGAGTCGGTTATGTCAGACCATAAATCCGCAGAATTTAAATTTTCTCTCAAAATAATCTGATTTTCTTTTTTGATCAAAATTCCGATTTCTGTAGTTGTTAAATTTAGCTGTTTCTTACGATAAATTTCAGCTTCTACATTGTTTTCACACTCAACAGTTATGAGTGTGTGTGGCTCAGTATCTTGAGGACCATTATCAAAAGCGAAATGAAACCACATTACAAGTAAGCTAACAAACATTATAGTTATCGGAATCCCAAAAACAAGAAACTTTCTCACTTATTTTTTACTCCAAAAACCCGCGCCGCTCGAAATATCTTCGAGAGTTTCGGCGATTTCGCGTTCGTCTTCCATTTCGAGCGCGATGTCCGCCATCGCGATTATTCCGGCAAGCTCGCCCGTTTCGTTGATGACCGGAATGCGGCGGATCTGTTTATCGCCCATCAGACGAATCGCTTCAAAAATAAAATCGTCTTCCTTTGCCGAGAAAACTTCCGTCGTCATCACATCGCCGATCTTCGTTTCAAAATCTTTTCCTTCGGCGATGGCGCGGACGACGATATCTCTGTCAGTTATGATTCCGACGAGTTTGCCGTTTTCGACGACCGGCAGCGCGCCCATATCGCCTTCGCGCATCAGACGGGCGACTTCCTTCAAAGACATTTCGCGGCTCGCCGTTTTGACATTGCGCGTCATAATCTCGCGGCAGCGTTTTCTCGCATTTTCCGAAAAAGTTTTTTCCGTCATATCATTTATCATTGAAACATTTATCATTTATTATTGAAAAATGTCATTGTCGCATTTATATCAAGTTTGATCTTAGTATGTTTAATGATAAATGATAATTGATAAATGGTAAATATATAAATTATGGGAAAAGTTTTTGAAAACCGGCGCAAGCCGAAGCGCACGGGGAAAACGGTGACGGTTGGAAAAGTCGAACAAATTCCGCCCGGACGCGGCGCGACCGTCAAATTAAAAGACGGCAAGGAAGTCGCGCTTTTTAATGTCGGCGGCAAATTTCACGCGATAGAAAATTTCTGTCCGCACAAAGGTTATCCGCTGGCGGATTCGCGCCTTTACGGCACAATCGTCGAATGCGACCTGCACGGCTGGCGGTTCGATGTCAGCAGCGGCGAATGTTTTACGAAAAAAAGCTGTTCGCTTGAGAGTTATGAAATCGTAATTGAAGAAGGATGGATTAAAATTTTAATTTAAGAATATCTGTGTCGGAAATTATAAAAACTTCTTGAAATACAAGATTTTATTGGTCAGACTTGTTCAAACTTTCCGTTTTAGAAAATTTGAAAGCCGTCGCCATCAAGACTGTTTTGTCCAAATCAACCATTTATGATTTAATAACGTCTATTCATTATGAGTCAGGAAGATTGTATATTTTGCAAAATCGTTTCGGGCGCGATTCCGTCCGAATTTGTTTATGAAGACGAAACTTGCGTGGCGTTTAACGATATAAGCCCGCAAGCTCCGGCGCATATTCTGGTGATTCCGCGCGAGCATTTCGCATCGCTCGATAAAGCGCAGAAAAATCACCGCGAAACGCTCGGACATCTGCTTTTGACGGCGGCGGAAATTGCCCGCAGAAAAGGCTTTGCCGAAGACGGCTACCGCGTGGTTTTAAACACGAATTCCGCCGGCGGACAAACTGTTTTTCACCTGCACGCGCACTTGCTCGGCGGTCGGCAGTTTGTCTTTCCTCCCGGCTGATTTCACTATTTTAGAAGTTTATAGCGCAGTTTTATGAAAAAGATTTTTTTAATTTCACTTTTGGGGATAATTACGATGTTTTCAGCCGCTTGCGGAAGCGGCGCAGCGGAAAATGCCAATATGGAATCTGCTAATACGGAATCTGTCGAACAGCAGATCACCGAAGCCCCGGTTTATACAGACGCGGAAACGGCTCTCGCGGGCGGCAATGAGCTTTTCGATCAAGACGAAATCGAAAAAGCCGTCGAAGCCTATAAGCAAGCGGCTAAATTAAATCCCGAGCTCGCCGAAGCACATTTCAAACTCGGCATCGCTCTGGCTCTGATCGAAAATGAGCAAGAACTCGTCATAACCTCTACCGAACCTGATAATTCTGCCGACACACCGAAAGAAGAGAAGAAAAGCAATTCGGTGATCGCCTTTGAAAACGCAGTTACGGCATACAAAAAAATTCTTAAAAAAAATCCCAAAGACGACGTTGGTCACTACAATCTCGGCAGAGCGTATGACCGCTTGAATGACGATAAAGAAGCGCGTAAATCTCTGGAACAAGCCGTCAAACTCCAGCCCGAAAATATGTTGTATCAAATGGAACTCGGCGCGGTTTTGATCAAACTCGCGCAATATGATGAAGCCGTTCGCGCCTTGCGAAAAGCTGCCGAAGCCGATGATGCGAATGAACAGGTCAGAGAACTTTTGGAAGAAGCCGAAGCCGGAAAGAAACGCGTGGATTTCGGCGCGGAAAAATTAAAAGAAACGCGGAAAGGCACTATAGAACCGCCGAAATCCGGCAAAGCCCGAAAAGAAGATTCCGGAGTGGAAGATTCCGCCGACTCGGAAAAGAAAGAACCCGAAAAAAAAGCGACTCCGAAACCCGCGCCGACTCAGCCTAAAAAACCGGCACCAGTCAAATCGGCATAATCTCCGGGCGTGTCAATATCGAATACGCCCGCCGGAAAATCAAGCGCAACGGCTTGATCTTGAAACTTTTTAATTAAACTTTTCGCACCGCTTTTTTCGTTTAGATTCTTTAATTCCGTAAATAATTTGCGGTCAAAAAGCGCGGGAACGCCGAGCGTTTCCGCATAATGCGAAGCAACGATCAAAGCGTTTGTTGTCCGGTATTTTTCAATCAAATCATCAATAAGCTCCGCCGAAACGAACGGCTGATCGCAAACCGTAATAACAACCGTTTGCAAATTCTTGTTTTTTTCAAGAAGTTTCTCCAATCCCGCTGTTATCGAACTGCTCATTCCCGTTTTCCAATCTTTGTTAAAAACAATTTCCAGATTCAAATCGCTTAATTCTTTTTCCAGATTTTTCGCATTCGCGCCGAGAACCGCGACGATTGAATTGGCTTGCGATTCAACCGCCGTTTGCGCGGCGCGGCGCAGCAGTGTTTCACCTTTAAATTGAAGAAGCTGTTTGGGTTTGCCCATCCGCGCCGATTCTCCGGCGGCGAGAATAATAAGTCCGGCTTTAATTTCCCCGGTTTTTATATTTAATGACAATTTAAACCTCACGTGATATTTTAATATTTAGCACATATTTTTGAAGAAATAACTTTTTGCCGGCAACCCCGTGTGCCGCAAATTGATTAATTTAACTAATTTTTAGCGCGATTCGTTAAAGACGCATTTAATCTTTGAAAAAAAACTATCAACTGTCAATTATCAACTATTAGCTGTTTAATCGGTTATTTACTAAAAAACAGTAAATAGTTGATTTTTGCAGAAACAAGAAATGTAAATTATACAAAACAAACAAGTATGGCAAAATACATCGGAAAAGAAATGAGCCGTGTTGACGGTTTTGCAAAGGTTACGGGACAGGCAAAATATGCCGCCGAATTTCAGGTCAATAATGTCGCTTACGGCTATCTGGCGCAAAGCCCTGTTGCCAAAGGCATTATCAAATCAATTGATACGAGCGCGGCGGAAAAAGCGGCGGGCGTAATCAAGGTTTTTACGCATTTAAATTCGGTAAAAACGAAGGCAAAGGATAATGCTTTTACGGCTTTGCAATCGGACAAAATAGTTTTCAGCGATCAGCCGATTGCGCTCGTCGTCGCCGAAACTTTTGAACAGGCAAGGCACGCGGCGCGGCTTGTGAAAGCCGAATACGCGGAAGAAAAACATCAGACCGAAACCGAAAAAGCCCAGACGATTCCCGCTCCGGCAGGTTTCGGCGGAATTCCGAAACCGCGCGGAAATCCCCAAAAAGCATTGGCAGACGCGCCCGTTAAAATCTCCGCCGAATACACGATTCCGATCGAGCATCACAACCCGATGGAGCCGCACGCGGCGATCGCCGTCTGGGAAGGCGATAAATTGATGATGTTCGATAAATCGCAGGGCGTGCAGGGCGTGCAGCAGCATCTGGCGCAGAGCTTCGGCATTGCTCCGGCAAATGTCAGCGTATTGTCGCCGTTTGTCGGCGGCGCGTTCGGCGCGGCACTTAATCCGAATTATTACCCGTTTTTAACAGCGATGGCGGCGCGCGAGGTCAAGCGTCCGGTCAAGGTCAATTACACGCGGCGGCAGATGTTCACGGGACACGGCTATCGTCCGTACACTTGGCAAAAAGTTTCGATCGGCGCGGGCAAGGACGGAAAGTTGCAGTCAATCATCCACGAAGCCGTCGGAAATTCTTCGACCTTTGAAGATTTTACGGAAAATCCGAACAGCTTCGGACGCAACCTGTACAATTGCCCGAATTACGACACGCCTTATAAACTGGCAAAAATCGATCTGCCGACACCGACCTGGATGCGTGCACCGGGCGCGGTTTCCGGTGCGTTTGCGCTCGAATCAGCTCTCGACGAACTCGCTTACGAACTGAAAATCGATCCGCTTGAGCTGAGAATTATCAACTACGCCGAAAAAGACCCTGAAACCGGAAAGCCTTTTTCGTCGAAGGCTTTAATGGATTGCTTCAAACAAGGCGCGGCGAAATTCGGCTGGGAAAAACGCAAACTGGAACCGCGTTCGATGCGCGACGGGCGCTGGCTCGTCGGTTGGGGAACGGCGACCGGAACTTGGGCGGCAATGCAGATGCCGGCTTCGATCAGAGTTACTTTCCGCGCTGACGGAACGGCAAATGTCGGCAGCGCGACCGCCGACATCGGACCCGGAACTTACACGGTTATCACGATGATCGCCGCCGAATTTCTTGGACTAAAACCTGAAAATGTGAAATTCGAACTCGGCGACACGCGCCTGCCGCCCGCACCGCAGCAAGGCGGTTCGTGGACGACCGCTTCAATCGGGACGGCGGCACACGGCGCAGCGATGAATATCAAGCAGAAACTTTTCGATCTTGCCGCAAAAGAAACGAATTCGCCGTTTGCGGGTGTGAAAGCGGAAAATACTATTTTGGACAACGGCAGATTGCAGATTGAAAACGACACTAAAAAGAGTGTTTCAGTCGCCGATCTGATGAAGAAAAATAATCTGACGGAAATCGTCGAAAATCATACTTCAAAACCGAGTCCCGAACGGCAGAAATACACGACCTTAGCGCACGGAGCGCAGTTTGTCGAAGTAAAAGTTGACGAGGATTTGGGCATCGTTAAGGTTTCGAGAGTTTTGGAAGCGACCGCCGTCGGGCGCATTATGAATCCGAAAACATCGCACTCGCAGGAAATGGGCGGCGTTGTCTGGGGAATCGGAATGGCTCTGCAGGAACACACCGAAATAGATCACCGCTACGGGCGAATGATGACGACCGATCTGGCGAGCTATCACATTCCGGTCAATCTCGATGTTTATGAAGTGGAAACCGAATTCGTCGAGGAAGAAGATAAAATCGTTAATCCATTGGGAGTCAAGGGAATGGGCGAACTCTGTATGGTCGGAATTCCGGCGGCGATTGCCAACGCGATTTTTCACGCGACCGGAAAGCGAATCCGCAACTTGCCGATTTCGCCGGATAAATTGATTTAAGATTTTATTTAACCACAGATAAACACAGATAAACACAGATGATTAAAGACCTTAAAACCAAACGAATTTATTTAAGTAAAAATATCAAAAAATATCTGTGTGCATCTGTGTCTATCTGTGGTTAAAATTTTTGAGGTTTTCAAACGAGGGAGAAAATTAATGAACAAGACAATTGAAGAAATGGAAGATTGGATAAATCAGGATGATTGGCAGGCGCAGGAAGACGAGCAGATGACGATTGATGAAGAAAAACTGCTTGATGATCTCGGCATTCAAGGCGAATCGCGGCGCAGATTTCTGGGGCAAGTTTCTGCTGCCGGTTTGAGTGTTCTGGCTTTGCAGATGCTTGCCGAACAGAGTGCTTTTGCCGGAACGGGCGGCAGTAATTCTATTGAGTCAGCCGCGCAAGCCGCCGCCAAACTCGAAAACGCCGTCAAGGTCTCGATGAAGGTCAACGGTCTGAACAAATCTCTGGATGTTGATTCAAGAATGACTCTGCTCGATGCGCTTCGGGAAAGAATGCAGCTGACCGGCTCGAAAAAAGGCTGCGATCACGGGCAATGCGGTGCCTGCACGGTGATTGTTGACGGTCGCAGGGTTTTGTCGTGTTTAACTTTAGCCGCAACGTGCGAAGGCAAAGCGGTGACAACCATCGAAGGCTTGGCGAGCGGCGACAATCTTCATCCGATGCAGACGGCGTTTATCAAGCACGACGGTTTTCAATGCGGTTATTGCACTCCCGGACAGATTTGTTCAGCCGTGGCGGTCTTAAATGAAGCGAAAAACGGCGAAGCGAGTTATCTGACCGAAAATATTCAGTCAAAAGCGCGTTCGATGACGCTTTCCGATGACGAGATTCGCGAAAGAATGTCCGGAAACCTTTGCCGCTGCGGAGCTTATCCGAATATCGTCGCGGCGATCAAGGAAGTTCATACGGGCAAAGAACAGGCGCAGGGCTGGCAATTTGCCGGAGAAAACAATGTCGCGTTATTTGAAAACGACGCGCAAACGGACGAGGGAGGCGAAGCGTAAAAATGAGACCATTTAAATATACGAGAGCAACCGAAGCGAAAAAAGCGGTCGAAACGGTTTCGGCAAATAAAAGCGCGCAATTTTTAGCGGGCGGCACAAATATTCTTGATTTGATGAAGGAAGATGTCGAGCGTCCCGTTGAATTAGTGGATATTACGCGGCTTAATCTGACGCAGATCAAGATGTCGGGCGCAAATCTTTCGATCGGCGGTCTGGCAAAAAATACCGATACGGCGAATCATCCGCTGGTGCGGCAGAATTTCCCGCTCCTGTCGCAGGCGATCTTAGCGGGCGCGTCGGGACAGATTCGCAATATGGCGACCAACGGCGGAAACCTGAACCAGCGGACGCGCTGCACGTATTTTTACGATACGGCGATGCCGTGCAATAAACGCGAACCCAATTCTGGTTGCGGCGCACGCGAAGGAATCAACCGGATGCACGCGATCTTCGGCTGGTCGGAAGATTGCGTCGCCGTTCATCCGTCCGATATGTGCATTGCGCTTGTCGCGCTCGATGCGGTCGTTAAAGTTCAGGGCGCGGGCGGCAAAACGCGCTCGATTCCCTTTGCCGATTATCACCGCTTGCCGGGCGATATGCCGGAAAAAGATAACAATCTGAATCAGGGCGAACTGATTACCGAGATCGAGATTCCGAAAAACAATTTTGCCAACCGCTCTTATTACTTAAAGGTAAGAGACCGCGCCAGTTACGCTTTTGCTCTGGTGTCGGTTGCCGCCGCGCTCGAACTCGACGGCAAGCGCATCAAACAGGCAAGAATTGCTTTGGGCGGCGTGGCGCATAAACCTTGGCGCGCACTGGAAGCCGAAAAATTTCTGGCGGGAAAAGAAGCGACCGAAGCGAATTTCAAAGCTGCGGCAGTCGCCGAAATGAAAGCGGCAAAACCGCTCGAACATAATAAATTCAAAGTCGAACTCGGACAAAGAGCGATTGCCAGAGCTTTAATGCAGGCGATGAACGGAGGAAAAGCGTAAAGCAAAATTATCACTATTTTGGAAGAAATTTTATGAAACGTGTTTTAATCATTAAGTTGAAATGCTTGTTATTAGTGAGTTTCCTTTTATCTATTGGATGTGGAGTCGAATCGTTCAACTCTACTGATTTAATGAAAAATGAAACTCAAAAATTATCTTGTAAAGATAATTTTGATAAGGCATTCATTGATGAGCTTTCAGATTCTATCTTGGCGCAAGTCGAAAAAGAAACTGCTGATAAAACTCTTCCCATTTCAGATTCAAATGAAACTTATACGGATGCGGAAATTTTGTTAAGTCCAAAATGGTTAAAGAGGCTAGGCGATGATGCAACATATTTTATTAATCTCAATAAAGGACTAAACGAACAAAGAGTTGCTCTTTTAAAGATAAATGAAAGTAAGGCTGAAAACGGGGTTGTAATGAGTTCCTGCCGATTGGATGACGATGGAAGACTTGATGTTACTTTTACTATGCACGACGGCGTTACAAGCAATTTTCCTAATTTAGTGGAAAGTTACAACAATGCAGTAACAAAACGTAATGCTAGTTTTGAAGAAAAAAAAATTAGCTTCCAAAATGACTTTGAAGGGACAAGTTACATTATTAAGTTAAAAAAAGATGCCAAGGAAATTAAATCAGATTCATTAAATAGAAAGGCTGATTCAGACTATTTACAAAATTTGTATCAAAGCCGGATAAAAAATCTACTAATTTTTTCAAGGGGTAAAAATGAGCAATAAAGTAAAAACAATCGGCGAAGCGATAAGTAGAATTGACGGGTTTTTGAAAGTTACCGGAACGGCGAATTATGCGACGGATTTTCCGGTAGCAAACGCGGCGCACGGGTATCTTTTTAAGAGCGAAACCGCTGCCGGGAAAATTCTCGACATTGACACGTCCGCGGCAGAAAAAGCGGCGGGCGTAATCGCCGTCATCACGCATAAAAATACTTTGAAAGTAACGGTTTCAAGGGCTTTGCGCGGCGGCGCGATTTTGCAGGACGCGAATATCGAATATTTCGGCGAAAACATCGGCGTTGTCATTGCCGAAACTTTTGAACAGGCGCGGTATGCGGCGGATTTGGTCAAAGTTACTTACGAAAAAGCGGCGGGAAAAATTGATTTTGAAAAGGAAAAAAGTTCTGCCATCGCTTCAACCGAGCGACCGGACGATCTGCGCGGCGATTTTGACAAGGCTTTTCAAGCGGCGGAAGTTAAAGTTGACGAAATTTACGAAACGCCGATCGAGCATCACCAGCCGATGGCGCCGCACGCGACCGTTGCCATTTGGGAAGGCGAAGACAAATTGACGGTTTATAACGAATCGCAGATCGTCAACGGCGTGCAGGGCGCGCTTGCCGCGACATTCGGGTTAAAACCGGACAACGTGCGCGTGATTACGCCGCATATCGGCGGCGGTTTCGGTTCGAAAGGCGGCGCGTGGGGACACGTCGTGATCGCCGCGATTGCCGCGAAAATGACGCGCCGCCCCGTAAAATTGGCTCTGACGCGTAATATGATGGTCAACTCCGTGGGCTTGCGCCAGAAAAACGTGCAGCATCTGAAACTCGGTGCCACGAAAGACGGAAAACTGACGGCGATCGCGCATGAAACAACGACGCACACCGCGATAGATTCGCAATTTGTCGAAGCGTGCGGCGATGTTTCAAAAATGATGTATGACGCACCGAACGCAAAAATCACATACCGCGTCGCGCCGATGAATGTGATTTCACCGACCTTTACGCGCGGTCCGGGTAAAGCTCCGGGCAGCTTCGCGCTGGAGTCGGCGATTGACGAACTCGCCTACAAATTGAAAATCGATCCGGTCGAATTCCGCATCAAAAACGAACCCGCGAAAGATCCTTCAAACGGAAAACCGTGGTCGTCGCGCTCACTCATTGATTGTCTGCGGGAAGGCGCGGCAAAATTCGGCTGGGAAAAACGCAAATTAGAACCGCGTTCGTATCGGCAGGGAAATTATCTGATCGGCTACGGCGTGGCTTGCGGCACATATCCGGCGCGACAGCGCGATACGTCGGCGCTCGTCAAACTCAGGCGAAACGGCGACGATGTCAGCGCAAGCATCGAACTTGCCGCTTCCGATCTCGGAACGGGAACAAACACGATCATCGCGCAGACGGCGGCGGAAACGCTCAATTTGCCGATCAATAAGATCGGCGTAAAGATCGGCGATTCCGATTTGCCTCCGGCGGCGGGTTCGGTCGGATCGGTCGGCGCGGCGAGTTTTGCCAACGCCGTCTATGAAGGGTGTTTGAAAGCTCTAAATGAATTACAGGCGAAAACGAATTTGAATTGGTTTGCCCCGCCGACCGTTTTGCAATTGATGGAAGCGGCGAATTTAAACGAATTCGAAACACGGGTTGATGCCAAACCGCCGGGGAACGTTAATGATTATTCGTCGCATTCTTTTAACGCCAATTTCGCCGAAGTCCGCGTTGACGCTTCGACCGGAATGGTCAGAGTCGAGCGTTTTGTCGGCGCGACCGCCGCCGGACGGATTTTGAATCCGAAAATGGCGCATTCGCAGATGATCGGCGGCGCGATCTGGGGAATCGGAATGGCTCTGCACGAAGACGCTCTGCTCGATCCGCGAATGGGAAATTTTGCGACGCGCTCGTTTGCCGATTATCACATTCCGGCGCATCTCGACATCGGCGAAATGGAAACCGTTTTTATCCGTGAAGAAGATACAATCGTCAATAAACTCGGTGTCAAAGGCATCGGCGAAGTCGGTATCACCGGAGTCGCCGCGGCAGTCGCCAACGCAATTTTCAATGCGACCGGAAAGCGCGTCCGCACATTGCCGATTACGCCGGATAAATTGATTTGAAGAAATTTTGCCCACGAATCACACGAATGGACACGAATAATTTTTTTTATCAAAAATATTCGTGAAAATTAGTGTTATTAGTGGGTAAAAATAAAAAATCCGAATCCGAATCAGTATAGCGAGCGGTAGCGAGTAGCCTTGTCATAAATCAACTTGATTTTAGATTAAACAGACTCACTACCGTTCGCTATACCGATTTAACTATTATAAAACAGGTAGAATTTACAAATTGTCAAAAGAAATACAACAAATCATCAATAAGTTAAAGACTTTTTCGCCGGAAGAAAAAAATATTCTGGCAACGGTCATTGACTTAAAAGGTTCGGGTTATCGCCTTCCGGGAGCGAAAATGCTGATCGCTGGAAATGGCGACGCGTTTGGAACGGTTTCGGGCGGTTGTCTCGAATCCGACGTTTTAGAGCGGGCGCGAAAAATTCTGAAAACCGGAAAAGCCGAGATTTTAACCTACGACACGACCGAAAACAGAGATTCGGTTTTTTCGCTCAATATGGGCTGCAGCGGAGTTGTCAGTATTTTGATCGAACCCGTAAATGCCGGAAATATTTTGTTAGAACGCTGGCAAAATGCGATTGAACAAAGGAAACGTCAAATGATCGCCACGCTCGTTTCGACTGATTCCGAAATTCAAATCGGCGGCAGAATTTTTTATAAAGAAAGCGGGCAATTTTATTTTGATAATCTGCCGGATTTTTTTAAAGATTTTCGGGAAATTAAAAAGTTTTGTATTAAATTTTTTGAAAATAATGAAGCGGCGAAAACTTTTGAATTTGAAGATGAAAACGGAAGATTCGAATTCTTTTTTGAAAACATCGATCCGTTGCTCCAGCTTTTAATATTCGGCGCAGGGTTCGATGCGATTCCGCTTGCCGATTTTGCGAAAAGCTTGGGCTGGCGCGTTTCGCTCATAGATCACCGCGCCGCTTTTGCAACTAAAGAAAGATTTCCAAAAGCAGACGAAATTATAGTTTCGCATCCCGAAGATTTGAACGGAAATTTAACGGTAAAAAAAGATGCGGTCGCCGTCGTGATGACGCATAATTACGAAAAAGACCGCAAGATAATAAAGTTTTTGTTAAAATGGAAATTAAGATATATCGGTGCGCTCGGACCGAAACGCCGGACGGAAAAAATTCTCGAAGAATTAAAAGCGGAGGGTTTCGATCTTGAAAATTCAAAACTCGAAAATCTATATGCGCCGATTGGTCTGGACATCGGCGCGGATACGCCGGAATCAATCGCTCTGGCGGTCATTGCCGAGATAAAAAGCGTTTTATCAAAAAGACGCGGCGGATTTTTGCGCGAGCGGAAGGGTTCGATCTACGGTCGAAATTCATAAAATATAAAGTTATGGAATGGAAAATTTTTTGGACGGCGTTTGCCACGCTTTTTTTAGCGGAACTCGGCGATAAAACGCAGCTTGCCGTCATTACGATGACAAGCAAAACGAATGCGGCGGTTTCGGTATTTTTAGGCGCGGCTCTGGCTCTGGTTTTGGTCACGCTTCTGGGCGTATTGTTCGGTTCGGTCATTACGAGCTATGTTCCGACCGAATGGCTGCAGCGCATCGTCGCCGCCGCCTTTATTATTATCGGGATTTTGATGCTTTTCGGAAAAATCTGACGAGTTTTTCCCGAAAACACTTTATTTTGTCCCACGATTCGTTTTATTATCTTAATTATCCGAAAAATCTAAGGTTTTAACAAAAATGAAAAAACGAATCGCGCTGATGCTGACGCTTTTTATCGGCTCACTATTTTTTGCTCATCATCAAACGGTTGAAAGTAAAAAATTTCAGAATTCAAATAAAAACCGGGAAAAAGTTTTTACCGAACTCACGCCGCAGGTCGTGCGCGCCGCCGCATTCGGTGTTTCGGCAAAAGTGAGCAGTTTCGCGCCCGCGCAGCCCGAAGCCGATAAACTCAGCCGCCGCATGGGACGCGCCGAAGAACAAGCGCGAACCGTGCCGAATAAAATGCCTTTCCGCAAACAGATCGAAGGCGCGACGCACGATTTGGACGCGGCTTTGGCAAATTTTTCGGGCGCGCAGATGCCCGCGCCCGCGCGTTCCTTTGAAGGAATTTCGAGCAATGATAATTTTGCCGCCTACGGTTTTCGCATCCTGCCGCCCGATCCGAACGGCGATGTCGGGCTGAATCATTATGTTCAGACGGTCAATCTGCTGACACGCGTTTTTGATAAAAACGGCAATGCGCTCACGCCGCCTTTCAGATTAAGCAGTATTTTTTCGACGCTCGGCACGCCGTGTTCGATGCGCGACGACGGCGATCCGATTGTGCTTTACGATGCGCTTGCCGACCGCTGGCTTTTAAGTCAATTCTGCAACAATTTCCCGCCGTTTCGCCAGATGATCGCCGTATCGCAAACGAGCGATCCGACCGGCGCGTATTACGTTTATGAATTCGTAATGCCGAATAATAAAATCAACGATTACCCGAAGTTCGGCGTTTGGCACGACGCTTTTTATATGTCAACCGATGAATTTTTCGGCGGAGATTACGCCGGTTCGGGCGCGTTTGCCTTTGACCGCGAAAAAATGCTGACGGGCGATCCGACGGCAAGCTACATTTATTTCGATCTGTCTTCGCCGACGACGCAGAGAATCGGCGGGCTTTTGCCGGCGGATTTGGACGGCTTGAATCCGCCGCCGCCGGATGCGCCGCATCTTTTCGTCGGCTATACGGCAACCGAATACGGCGATCCGCAAGACGCGATCCGGCTTTTTAATTTCCGCGCCGATTTCGCCAATCCAAACAATTCGACGTTTGCCGAACGAAGCGAAAGCCCGCTGCCGGTCGCCGCTTTCGATCCGACAAGTCCTTTCGGACGCGATGATATTTCGCAGCCGCCGCCGGGCGAACGGCTCGATTCGCAATCCGACCGTTTGATGTATCGCGTTGCTTACCGCAATTTCGGCACGCACGAATCAATCATTTTTAATCAGACGGTGCGCGTTTCGCCCGTTGATCAAATCTATCGCGCCGGAGTTCGCGTTTATGAACTGAGAAAAGCGAACGGAATTTTCAGTGTCAACGAACAGGCGACCGTTGGCGGCAGCGATGTCAGCCGCTGGATGGCGAGCGCAGCGCAGGATTGGCAGGGAAATATCGCCGTCGGCTACAGTTTCGGCAGCGAAGATAGACCGCCTTCGATCCTTTATACGGGAAAATCGGCAAGCGACCCGACCGGAACTTTTCGCAATGAAAATGCGCTGGTTTTCGGAACGGGTGTGCAGAAAGCCTTCGGTTTTCGCTGGGGCGATTATACGGCGATGAATTCCGATCCGTCAGATGGTTGCACGTTTTGGATGACGAATCAATATTACACATTTGAAAGTCAGGAAGAGAGCGATTTCGGCTGGTTGACGCGTATTGGCGCATTTAAATTCGACGAATGCACCGCCGCGCCGAGCGCGACGATTCAGGGTGTTATAACGAATGCAGCAAATGGTCAGCCGATATCCGGCGCAAAAATTAAAACGGCTTCGGGAATTTTTCGCACGTCTGATGAGGGCGGAAATTACGGCTCGATCAGGCTTGCGCCGAATCAATACGTTTTAACGGTTTCGGCAGACGGTTTTCGTTCGCAAACCGTCACCGTCAATGCGCCGAACGGCGCGAATATCACGCAGAATTTCGCGCTCGAACCGACCGCCGTTCTGCAAAATGCCGGAACGGAAATTACGGCGGAAAGCTGTGCGGTGAATAAAGCGGTCGAACCCGGCGAAACCGTTACGCTAAATATTGCGCTAAACAATACGGGCGCGATTAACACGACTAATTTGGTTGCAACGCTTTTGCCGGAAAACGGCGTGATAAATCCTTCCGCGCCGCAAAATTACGGCGCGTTGATCGTAAATGGCGCAAGCATTTCGCGTCCTTTTACGTTCACGGTTACTCCGAATTTCGCCTGCGGCGGTATTTTGACGCTTGTTTTGCAGTTAAATGACGGCGCGGAAGACCTCGGCGAAGTTTCGATACATTTACAGACCGGCGTTCCGCGCATCGCTCTTGCGGAAGATTTCGATAATTTTCCGCTCCCCGATCTGCCGCCGAATTGGACGACCGGTGCGACCGGAGGACAGATAATCTGGAAAGTTACGGAAGAGCGTTTTCAATCGCCGCCGAATGCGGTTTTTTCGCCCGCGCCGCGCACAGCCGGTTTGAACGAACTCGTTACGCCCGTTTTTCAAATTACTTCGCCGAATGCCGAGATCAGTTTTCAAAACTGGTATGAACTCGAAACGACATTTTTGCGCAACAGACTTTATGACGGTTCGGTGATGGAAATCAAAATCGGCGCGAATGACTGGCGAGATATAGAAGTCGCCGGCGGCGCGTTTTTATCGGGCGGATATGACGGCGTGATTGATACCTGCTGTCAAAATCCGCTCGGCGGACGGCGCGGTTGGTCGGGCAGAAGCGGCACGGCGCAAACTTCGCAATTTATTACTTCGCGGGCAAAACTTCCCACCTCCGCCGCCGGACAAAACGTGCAGATGCGCTGGCGCGTCGGCACGGACATCGGCACTTTCCGCGAAGGTCAATACCTCGACGATATTGTGGTAAATGACGGATTCGTTTGTAGTTGTCAGATTTCGCAGACAAATCGTGCGCCGTTTGATTTCGATGGCGACGGGAAAACCGATCTGAGCGTTTTTCGTCCGTCGGATGCGCCGGACGCACCGGATTTCTTTATTGAAAATAGTTCGAACAATTCGTTTTCGGGCGCGGCTTGGGGAAGCGTCGGCGATCTCGCCGTTAATGCCGATTTTGACGGCGACGGCAAAACCGATTTCGCCGTTTTTCGTCCGTCAACGCGCACGTGGTTTATTTTGCGCTCGGCGGACAACACGATTTTTACGCTGAATTACGGACTTGCTCAGGACAAACTCGTTCCCGCCGATTATGACGGCGACGGAAAAGCCGACATTGCAGTTTATCGCCCGTCGGACGGAAGCTGGTATATTCGCCGAAGTTCGGACGGACAAACGAGCGTTACGCGATTCGGTGTTGCCGAAGATTTGCCTGTGCAGGCGGATTTTGACGGCGACGGGAAAGCCGACATCGCCGTTTTTCGCCCGTCAAGCGGTTTCTGGTATATTTTGCGCTCGTCGGACAGCGTGGCGGCGATTCTGCCGTTCGGTTTGAGCGGCGACAAACCGGTTGCCGGAGATTTTGACGGCGACGGGAAAGCCGACATCGCTGTTTTTCGTCCTTCGGACAGAATTTGGTATATTCTGCAAAGTTCGCAGGGTTTTACTGCCGTTCAATTCGGTTTGAGCGAAGATAAACCTCTGCAAGCGGATTTTGACGGCGACGGCAAACGCGATGTGGCAGTTTTTCGTCCAAGCACGGGCGTTTGGTATTATCTGAAAAGTTCCGACGGAAATTTTATCGCAAAACAGTTCGGAATAAGCACGGATACGCCCGTTCCTTCGATTTTCGTATATTAAATTTTGCTTAATATTGAATTTTGAAATACATTTATTAGCCGAATTGTGTTAAAAGTTTAAGTTGCCGACAATTTTATATAACCCCCGATTTTTAGTTCAAACAAGGAAAATTTATTTAATGAAGCGTTTTTATTTAGTTTTGACAGGCGTTTTTGCGCTTGCCGTTTTTTTTGGAATCGGCTTTCAAACCGATGCGAAAAGTGAGTTTTTGCAGGGCGAAGCAAGTTTTGTTTCGCCGAATCTCGTCATCAGCCAGTTCAAAACCGGCGGTGCGACTGCCGGCGATGAATTTATCGAAATTCTCAATACGAGTTCTCAAAGTGTTGATTTAAATGGCTATCGCGTTGTTTATCGTTCGGCAAACGGAGTGAATGATGTCAATTTTGCCGCGTGGAGTGAAAGCACGATCATTCCGCCGGGCGGATATTATCTGATTGCCTCGAACAGCTACACGGGCGCAGTTCCGGGCGATTTTGTTTTCAATACATCAACCTGTCAATGCGGTCTTGCGGCGGCGGGCGGCGGATTGGCAGTTCGTTTCGGCGAGGCAAACACAGGCGTTGTTATTGATTCGGTCGGCTACGGAACAGCAACCAATATGTTTATCGAAGGCACGAGAACAACCGCGCCTCCGGCAAGTTCGGGACAAGCGCGAAAAAGCGGCGGCTGTCAAGATACGGATAATAACATAGACGATTTTGAAACATTAACGCCGTCTGCACCGCGTAATTCAAGCACGGCTCCGGCGGCTTGCAGCGGCGGCGGAACGACGCTTCTGGCAAACGGCGCGGCAACGCCAAGCACGGTTGCGCCGAATGCTCAGACGCTTTTGACGGTTTCGGTTTTTCCCGCCGCCAATCCGCCAAGTACGGGAATTTCTGTTACAGGAAATTTAACGAATATTGGCGGCGCGGCAAATCAGCAATTTTTTGACGACGGCACGAACGGCGATGTTACGCCGGGAGATAATGTTTTTTCATATTCCGCGACAATTGCCGCAGGAACGAGCGGCGGTCCGACAAGCGTTTCGGCGGTTGCTTCCGACGCACAGGCGCGAAGCGTGAATGTCACAATAAATCTGACGGTTGACGCGCCGCCCGCCGGAGAAAATCCGCTGCTTCTGGGCAATCCGTCAAACGCGACGGCGGATATTGCCAATGAAAATAACTATTTGATGAATAAAGCCCAATACTCGCTTTCATACAATCGAAGCAAGGCGACGGCAAATTGGGTAGCATGGCGATTAGACAGCAGTTGGATCGGCAGCGCACCGCGGCAAGATGATTTTCGTCCCGATCCGGCTCTGCCGGCAGGTTGGTATCAGGTTTTAAGTTCCGATTATTCCGGTTCGGGCTTTGACCGCGGACATATGACACCTTCGGGCGATAGAACGCGCTCGATTCCGGATAATTCGGCGACGTTTTTAATGACCAATATTGTTCCGCAGCTTTCTGCAAATAATCAGGGACCGTGGAATGATTTCGAAATCTATTGCCGAACGCTTGCCAATCAGGGCAACGAACTTTACATTTTCTCCGGCGTTCACGGCAATGCCGGAACAATCGCGCAGGGCAGAATCGTCGTTCCGGAAGTTACCTGGAAAGTAGTTCTGATTTTGCCGAACGGCAACAACGATCTTGAGCGCGTCAATAAACAAACGCGAACAATTGCGATCATCGTTCCGAATCAGCCGCCTGTGAACCAAGGCTCGCCGTGGCGAAATTTCAGAACGACGGTTAAAGATGTCGAAGCTTTGACGGGACATAGATTTTTCTCGAATGTTCCGTTAAATACACAGCAAATAATCAAAAGACGAAGAGATTTACAATGAAAATTTGGACAACTAAATTATTTTTACTTTTAGCGTTTTTTGTATTTACATTTGAAGTAAATGCTCAAAGAGACCGCGCTATCGCTGAAGTTCAGGGCGATGGACATATGTCGCCGTTTCAGGGAAATGCCGTGCGGCTCGAAGGAATTGTGACGGCGCGAACCCGCAGCGGTTTTTTTATTCAAACGCCCGATGCGAAGATTGACAATAACCCGAACACTTCCGAAGGGATTTTTGTTTATACCAGAACCGAACCGACCGTTGAAGCGACAATCGGAAATCTTGTTTCGGTAACGGGATTAGTTCTCGAATTTCGTCCGAAAACCGCTCCGAACAGTTTATCAATTACACAGCTTTCAATGCGGCGCAATGTTGATTCCATTAAAGTCATTTCGAGCGGAAACGATTTGCCGAAAGCGATTGTTTTGTCAGAAGCGGATTTTGCGCCGAACGATTTTGGTCAACTCGAAAAATACGAAGGAATGCGGGTTGCCGTCGAATCTCTGACCGTTGTTGCGCCGACCAGAGGCAGATTTGATTTGAGAAACGGGAAATCAGTTTCCGACGGTGTTTTCTTCGGAGTCTTAAAGGGAAAACCGCGTGCCTTCCGCGAACCGGGAATGGATATTCGTGAATTTATGGCTTTGACCGTAAAGAATAGGGACGAAATCAGAAAAAATCATCCGAAAATGGGGTTGTTTGATACTAACCCGGAAGTCATCCGCATTCACAGCAGCGAGCAGCTCGGCGCACGAACAATTAATGTGACAGCCAATGCCGAAGTTAAAAATTTGAGCGGCGTAATGAGCTTTTCGTTCAACAGATACGCAATTTTGACCGATGTTAACGATAACATCGAAGTTTCCGGTTTGATAAAATCCGCGCCTCTGCCCGAATTAAAAGAAAATCAATTTTCGTTTGCCGCAATGAATCTCGAAAACTTTTTCGATGATGAAGACGATCCGGCAATCAAAGAAGATATTTTAACGCCCGAAGCATTTAAGGCAAGAAAAAGTAAAGTTTCACTGGCTGTTCGTGATTATCTGCGTTTTCCTGATGTCATCGGTGTTACCGAAGCGGAAAATCTTTCGAGTCTGAAACGTCTTGCCGACAGAATCAATGCCGATGCGGTTGCCGCCAAACAGCCTAATCCGAAATACGAAGCATATTTGTTGGAAGGCAACGACGGGCGCGGCATTGATGTCGGCTATTTGGTCAAATCGGCAAGAGTTACCGTAAATAAGGTCGCGCAGCTCGGCAAAGATGAAACTTTTTCACTTCCGGGAGATAAAAGAGAAATGATTCTCAATGATCGTCCGCCGCTTCTGCTCGAAGGAACTATCAAAAATCCGAACTCCGACAAACCGCTGGCGTTTGCCGCTATCGTCAATCATAAAAAATCATTCCTCGGCTACAGCGATCCGAAAGACGGCGGTTTTCGTGTGCGGACAAAGAAAAAACTGCAAGCCGAATTTCTTGCCAGAGCCGTGCAGGAACGCCAAAAAGCTAATCCTGATGAAAACATAGTCGTTCTCGGCGATTTAAATTTTTATCAGTTTAACGACGGAATTACCGATATTATCGGCACGATCAAAGGAACACCCGCCGGAAAAGATGAAGTTTTAATGCCGTCGGAAGATTTAGTTGATCCCGATCTGATAAATCTGGTTGATTTGATCCAAGCCAATCAGCGGTATTCTTATACATTTGACGGCAACGCGCAGGTTCTCGATCATATTTTGATCAATCAAACGATGCGAAAATATCTGATCGGTTTCGGTTATGCCCGCGTAAATGTTGATTTTCCGGAAATCTACCGCAATGATCTGAATCGTGTCGAAAGATTTTCCGATCACGACGTTGCCGTTGCTTATTTTACGTTTGACGAAAAAAAATAATGTAACGCCGTCCGTCCCGGCGGCTACCCAAGAATGCGTCTCGCATTCGCGTTTTGCAGCTTTAATAGATAAATCAAACTCGCTAGCGGAACAGCCGCCGGGACGGACGGCGTTACATTTTTATGAAAAGACGCGATTTATTAAAAGCTCTGGCACTTATTCCCTTCGTAGGAAGTTTTGCTTTCGGCAAAGAAAGCAAAAACTCTCAAAAAAGTAAAAAACTCATCAAACCAAAGCGTTTGATAAAAGGCGATACTGTTGGATTAATCGCACCTTCAAGCGGTTTGTCGCCGGAAGAATTTGACAAAGCTGTGCAAAATATCAGCGATTTAGGTTTTAATCCGAAAATCGGAAAATATGCCCGCGTCCGCAACGGATTTCTTGCCGGAACAGATAAAGAACGGCTCGAAGACCTTCATTGGGCTTTCACGGATTCGAGCATCAAAGCCGTCTGGTGCGCGCGCGGCGGCTACGGCGCATCGCGTATTCTGCCCGCCATTGATTATAATTTGATCAGAAAAAATCCCAAGATTTTTGTTGGATATTCCGACATTACCGCACCGCATCAAGCAATTTTTCAAAATACGGGATTGGTTACATTTCACGGACCGGGCGGTTCGTCCAATTATTCGGATTATACAAAAAATCACGTATTGAATTTGCTGATGAATCCGTCGGCAACCTATAAAATCGAACTTTCTGAATATAATAAAACGCAGACCTCGAATTTATTTAAGACCGAAGTAATCGCCGATGGAAAGGCAACCGGCGAATTGATCGGCGGAAATCTAAGCTTGGTGTCGGCTCTCGCCGGAACTCCATTTGCTCTGAAAAATCTCAAAGGCAAGATTCTTTTTCTGGAAGACGTGAACGAACAGCCGTACCGCATTGACCGGATGCTCACGCAAATCAGGCAAAGTGTTAATTTACATCAACTTTCCGGCATCGCGCTCGGTATTTTCGAAGGCTGTAATCCGAGAAATCCGGCAACCTCGCAATCGCTGATTGAAGTCTTGAAAGACCGGCTCGGCGATCTCGATATTCCGGTTATTTACGGGCTTTCCTTCGGACATATCCGCGATCAATTTACTCTGCCGCTCGGCATCAAAGCCGAACTCGATACGGAAAATGCCCTTTTAACTTTTCTGGAAACCGCCGTGAGCTAAAATTTCTCAAAACAAAAATAGTTTTCTTTTTCAAAGATGAGTTTGGGAATATCGAAGATAAATCATAATATTTTTTATCGTCCGACAGGCACTCTTGACAAAGTTTAGAATTAGAATTATTCTAAATATAGTTCGGATTATGAAAAACGTGAAGACAAAAAAAATGAAAGCGGGTATGACCAAACAGAGAGCGGTAATTCTGCAGGTTATTAAAGACGCGAAAGAGCATTTAACGGCAAACGAAATTTTTGAAGAGGCGAAAGTAATTTTGCCGGGGATAAGTTTTGCGACCGTTTATAATTCTCTGCGCTATTTGAAAGAGGCGGAATTGATTGCCGAAAAGAATTTCGGCAGCGGCGCGAGCCGTTTTGACCGGATGACCGAAAGGCACGATCACGCCGTCTGTAATAAATGCGAAAAACTCGTTGATATACAACTCGAAATGCCGCAGGAGTTAATTGATTCGGCGGCGCGGTTCTCAAATTTCAAACCCGAATCCATCGAATTGACCTTGCGCGGATTATGTCCTGACTGCACTAGATAAATCACAATAAAATACAATAAATTAGGAGAAAAGTAATAATAATTATGGCTACAGCTACAGCTACGGCTTTGGAAAATACAGTAACTTATGCAAAAGTCGGACAACCGGCTCCGGATTTTAACCTTCCTTCGACCAAAAATATGGAATCTTTGGATGAAAATATCAAACTTTCCGATTACGAAGGAAAATGGTTGATTCTGTTATTTTACCCGCTTGATTTTACATTTGTCTGCCCGACCGAATTGACGGCATTTTCAGACAGAATCGAAGAATTAAACGGTATCGGCGCGGAAGTTTTGGGCGTTTCGACCGATTCGGTTCATTCGCACCGCGCCTGGATCAAAACTCCGCGCGATGAAAACGGAATTGCCGATCTGCAATATCCGCTTCTTTCGGATGTCGGCGGAAAATTAGCGGCAAAATACAACATTTTGGTTGAAGATGCCAATATCGCTCTGCGCGGTCTGTTCATCATCAATCCCGAAGGCGTTTTGCAGTATTCGGTCGTTCACGATCTGAATATCGGACGTTCGGTTGACGAAACCCTGCGCGTTCTGCAAGGTTTGCAAACCGGCGGACTCTGCTCGGCTGATTGGACACCGGGACAAGAGAATTTGAAAGTCTAAGGTTTTAATGGTTAATTTTGGATTGCCGATTTTGGATTTTGGATTTTTAAGAAATTTTCTTTCAATCTAAAATCCAAAATCTAAAATCCAAAATCATTTTACGGAGTAAAATACTATGCCAATGAGAATAGGTGATGCGCGTCCTTCATTTGAAGGCGCGACCGAATGGCTCAATGAGTTGCAGGAAACCGCTGACGATTATGTTCAGGGTGCGCCGACGCTCGTCTATTTTTGGGCGACGAGCTGCGGAATCTGCAAAGAAAATATGCCCAAATTGCAGGAATTAAAAGCGAAATATAAAAACAGAGGCTTACGCACGGTGGCGATCCATATGCCGCGCTATGAAGCCGATACGAATCTCGATACTATCAAAGAAAATATTGAAAAGTATTGCATTGACGATATTTGCGCGGTTGATAATCAGCACAAATTAAAGGCGGCTTTCCTGAACGAACAAGGCTGGGTTCCGGTTTATTATTTGTTTGACGCGGAAGGGAAATTAAAATCCCGCGCAGCAGGCGAATTCGGAGTCAGCGTTTTAACGACGGCTTTGGAAAAAATGTTTCCCGCAACGCAGGAAGCGGCGGCTTAAATTCTGTCAAATCACAAATAAAAACAGGGAAAGAGTTTTTAAATCTTTCCCTGTTTTTATTGAAAATTTCAAAAAATCGAATTCAGAAAATCCCAGATTCCCTTAAAAAACAATCCCAAAATTAACAAACTGACTAAAACCGAACCGACCAACAAACCGATTAAAAATAAAATTATAAAAATCACGAAAAACCAGTCACCGGTCGTATCGGTGCCGAGACCTTTGCCGCGTGTGCGGATTAAATCCATATTTTTCTGATTCGCCTTCCAGAAAAAATCGAACGCGTCGCCGATAAACGGAATCGAGCCGATCACATAATCAATTCCGATATTAAAAGCCATCCGCAGAAGCGTAATTTTCGGCACGCCGTAGCGCACGCCGGCGACGAGAATATAAAACGAAACGAGCGAGGTCGAAATATCGCCGACATTCGGCACAAGCCCGATCAAAGAATCAAGACCAAACCGCCAACCCGTTCCCGGAATGCGAAAAAGTCCGTCCAAATATGTCGAAAGCGTTTCGAGGCTTTGTTCGACCTTGATCTGTTTGCGTTCTTTTTCCGTCAAATTTACTGACGAACGGCTTTCGATTGGTTGCAATTCTTCAATATTTTCCATTTAATTTCTCTTTTAATTTGCCGATTGCCTTCAAAATTTCATCCCGATTTTTCGCCCGTTTTATCCAGTGCGGCAGCTTGCTTAAAAACGAATTTCTGCCCTTTTTTGTTCGCTCGCGCAATTTTGCGGAAACGTATTTTTCCAAAAACTCGAGATGTTTTTCATTATACGCCCAAAGAATCGAACCGCAACAGGAAATTTCAAGCCACAGAGGAAGCCGGAAAAACCAATCAACATTCGAACCCGTCAAAATTTGTTTTCCGTTCCAATCCTTTCGATAAACGCATTTTGTGCAAACAAGACGGCGCGGCGCAAAAAGTTTAGCGTTTATTTTTTTGGAATTTATTTCACCCGGAATGACTTTTGCCAAAGATTCGCATTTCGGACAAACGACCAGAAATTCATCCGAAAATTCGTAAATTTTGATTCCATCATCAAGAAATCTTTCGTTTATTTCGGTCATTTTATTTAAGCTGCGTTAAAAGTTTTCTTTTTTAAATTGCCTCCAACTTTAGTTGAGGGATTAGTTTAGAACCAAAAAAGGCTTTAGCCGAATTCAAACAAATATCAATCATCCGAACAGCTTTAGCTGAAGCAACAAGGAGTTTTAGTTAAACTTTTCATTCGGCTAAAGCCTTTTATCATCTTTTTCCAACCTCCAACTAAAGTTGGAGGCATTTTAAAGAGAATTCTCCGGCACTCAATCTTTTTCAATCAAACACGCCGCGTGTCCCAGAATTTTATCGCCTTCTTTCAAACTCGAAGCAGTCGGTTTCCAGCCGCGTTCGATTCTTTTCTGCAAAAGTTCATCCGCATCGGGTAGAAATTTCCAAACGGCAACTGCCGTGATCGCGCCGAGTCAGGTCGTGTCGAAAACGAGAAAAAAATCTTTATACGGAATTATCACATCATTCGTAAATTCATCTTGCTGAACAACTTCCGCGACAATTTGCGGCAAAAAATCGCTTTTCGGTTTTAAATTCGTCCAAATCAAAACTTGCCCTAAAGTTTTATGTTTTGCCAATTCCTTTTCAATTTCGGCAAATTCCTTTTCGGGCAAGTTCGCAAGATTTTCGATTTTCATTTTATTCAAGCCGCGAAAAAGCACAAAAAACACAAAAATATTTTCGCGCATTTTACGCTTTTTTGCTGTTATTTCTTTTCAATAATTTCAACCTTCAAGATTATATCGCCGCGTACGATTGAATCTACGATTTTCATATCCGCTTCGTTCACGCGCCCGAAAACCGTGTAGCCGCCGTCGAGATGCGGTTGCGGTGAATGCGTCACAAACCATTGCGAACCGCCCGTATCTTTGCCCGACAAAGCCATCCCGACCGCGCCGCGTTCAAACGCAACGGTGTTCATCTCGCAGCGGATTGACCAGCCCGGACCGCCGCTTCCGTTTCCCAGAGGATCGCCGTCCTGCATCACGAAATTCGGCACGACGCGGTGAACCTGTAAACCGTTAAAATAATTTTTCCGCGCGAGTTTAATAAAATTATCAACTGTAAGCGGCGCGTCTTCCGGCAGAAGATCAATCGTAAATCTCCCTTTATCGGTCGTTAAAACGGCTTTCACATTTCCGTTTTTGCGCATCGCTGCCCGCACATAATCGGCTTCCGTATTTAAAACTTGTCCGAGTTTTGTCCCGGTTTTCGCGTCGTAAGGTCTTGCCCGGATGAATTCTTTTGCAACATTCGGAAACTCCTTTGACAGATCATTTTGTTTGATCAGAGTGGCGGCACGTTGGCGAACCAGATGATTCGGCGCGTTCAGAGCGAGCTTTAAAGATTCGGTTGATTGCTCTTTATTGAGTTTAACAAGCGCAGAAAGAATCGCCATTTGTGCGTCGTCAGATTTGTCATCGGTTCGCAATGATTTTGCAAAAGCGTTTTTCAATGCCTCGATATTTTCTTTTGAAGCGGTTTGTTCGCCTAAAAGTCCGGCGGCGGCAGTGCGGATATAAACATCCGAACTACTTAATTTTTGTCGCAATATACCGGCTAAATCATCCGGCTTAAAAGCGGCGTAAGCGCGCAAAACGTCGGGAATTGCAAATTTTACAACGCTTTCATAATCCGCTTGCTGAAACGGATTATCTAAAACTGCGGAAAGCGCGATCAGACTTTGCATACGAAATTGACGATTCGCTTCCGTATCTTCCAGTTTGGCAATTTCGCTCAAACCCTGCGCGACGCTTCTGATCGCCTGCCAATCGGCATCTGTCTTTTTCGTTTTCGCGTCATAATTGATGATGATCAAACTGCCGCTTAAATATTCCTTCGGAGAGATCACGGCAAATGCCGATTCGATCTCAGGCGAGCGGAAATTATCCAACTTCCGAAATTCGCGCAAGAATCGAACCGCTTTTTCATTATCCGTTCCCTTCAAAATATTGCTTAAAGCGGTTGCCGCTTCGAGAATCTCGCTCTTTTCAATCGGCGTATGATTCGGTTTTCGGTTTTTTTTATAATTCTCCAAAAGCATATCGGCGTAATTTAGAAGTTTTTCGGCGGATTTTTCATCCCGCAAACTTCCAAGCGAACGAATCGCCGAAACGCGGACGCGCGAATCGGCGTCGCCGGTCGCGGCTTGAATCAAAATAGTCAACGCTTCTTTATCTTCCGCCGCGCCGAGCGCACGGGCGGCATTTGCTCTGGCAATCGCGTCTTTGTCGGTCTGAAGCATCGAGCGGAATATTTCATTGGCATTTTTAGCGCGAATTCTGGCGAGAGTGTTGGCGGCATCGGCGCGAATTCTGGCGTCCGGATTTGTTAGAAATTTGCCGACGGTTTTGTCCGTTTCGTCCGGTTTGGCGCGAAGCGCGGCGGTGATTCCGAGCAGAATTATGTCTCTGCTTTGTTTTTCGGCGCGTTTATCTTCTTCTTCCAAAATGTCCAAAATCGCTTTTCCGAGTTCTTTCGATTTTTCGTCTTTGGCATTGGCGGCGGCGATTTTTCCGGCAGATTCAGCGGCGCGGGCGCGAATTATGTCGGGAAAACCTTTATTTTTCAAAACGGCTAAAACCGCGTCCGCGCCTTTGATCGATTCGATCTCGCCGAGCGCGAAAACCGCCATTTCGCGCACTTTTGCCGAACGGTCGTTTTCCGTAATTTCCGTGAGCAAAGGAATCGCTTTTTCATCGCCGATTCTGCCCGCCGCAAGTGCCGCGCGTGTGCGTTCCGTCGGATTCGGGCTTTTTAGAAACTCTTCCAAAACCTTATCAAACCGCAGTTCATCTTCGGCTTTCATAATGTTTATAAAAACCTGGCGCAAACCTTTCGTGCTGTCGAAAATCTGCACGGTTTTTGAGTCATCCGTAATCTGCGCGGCAATATTGAGCGAAAAATAGAAAATAACAGCAATAAAAATAACAATAATTTTTTTCATTTTTTTTGACCTTTGAGTTAAATTTCGATACGCAAAAGGATTGTAGCGATTTTCGATTGAAAAATCCAAATGTTTGCGAAATTGTTTATAAATTTTAGTTTTGTGTTTATAATCGTTTCTGTATTCTGAAAAATTCACAAACCTGAGGTAAAAATGAATTATTTTCACACGATTTTCTTACTCGTAATCTGTCTGGCTTTGTCCGTTTCTACTTTTTCTCAAAACAAAGATAAAAAAGGAGAAACACCGCTAACGATCAAAACGAATTTAATGGTCATTAATTCAAAAGAAGAACTTGCTGATATAAAAGCCGAAGATCTAAAACTTTCGGAAAACGGCGTCGAGCAAAAGATCACGAATCTTTATAAAAAAGAAGCCGCCAATGTCGGAATAGTCATTGATAACACGGGATCTATGCGATTTCAGCTTGAAACAATTTTGCAGACGGCAAACCTGTTCGTTCAAAACTTACGCGAACGAGATCAGGCTTTTACGGTCAGATTTGTCAGTAAAGATAAAATTCAAACGGCGCAGGATTGGACTTCAAATAAAAATCTTTTGCAAACAAGCCTCGAAAATATGTATATCGAAGGCGGATTGTCAGCGGTAGTTGATGCCGTTAAATTCTCCGCCGATAAGTTAATAAAAAAAAAGGATGAATCGCGGCGAAGCGCGCTTATTTTAATCAGCGATTGCGAAGATCGAGTCAGCGATAATAAAATAAACGATGTTCTTAAATTATTAAAAGATAACGACATCGAAGTTTATGTCATCGGCTTTACGCAGGAACCCGGAGCTAAAAAATCTTCGGAAAATTTTGCAAAAAATCTCGCCTCGACTTCCGGCGGAATGGCTTTTTCCCTGAAATCAACGAGAAAAAATAAAAACGAAATCGCCGAAGCAGCGAAAACTGCTATTTTTGAAATTCGTTCGCAATACGTTATCGAATATATTTCGACAAATCCGAATACAAAAGAAAAAGAGCGAAAACTGAGCGTTCAAATCATAGATGCGCCGGACGGCGAAAAACGTCAGGGATTTATTCGTCCGGTCGTCAATATCGGAGAAAAGTAAACCAAATTTATTATGAAAAAAATTTTAACGACAGCAATTCTTTTAACATTAATTTTGCCGCTTTATGCTCCGGCGCAAAGCAAACAAAACATTAGTCTTTTGCTCTACAACGGCAAGGTTTTTACGGCTGATGAAAATTATACGGTCTTTGAGGCGGTTGCGGTTGACGGCGAAAAAATCGTCGCGGTCGGCTCGTCGAAGGATTTGCAGGCGAAATATAACGCCAAGCAAGCGATTGATTTGCAGGGAAAACTCGTTACGCCCGGATTTAATGACGCGCATATCCATTTTGCGGGTGTCGGTCTGGCACTTCTGCGCGTTGATCTGAACGGCTCGAAAACTCTGGAAGAAGCCAAGCAAAGAATCGCCGCGAAGATCAAGGAACTGCCGAAGGGCGCGTGGGTTTTGGGGCGCGGTTGGGATCATACTTTGTGGGAAAACAAACTTCCGACGCGGCAGGATTTGGATACAATTGCGCCGGAAAATCCCGTTTATTTGCAGAGAGTTGACGGGCATATTTCGTGGACGAATTCGCTTGCCTTAAAGATGGCAAATGTAACAAAAGAAACGAAAGCACCGGAAGGCGGCGAGATCGTTTTGGACGCAAAAGGCGAACCGAGCGGAGTTTTGATGGAAACCGCGCAATATCTGGTCGGCAAAATCGTGCCGCAACCGACTTCGGAAGAAACCTTAAAAGGCATCGAACTCGCGCTCGAAGAAGCGAAAAAATACGGTTTGACAAGCGTGCAGGGCGGTTCGGAATATTCGGCGATTCCGCTTTACCGGCAGCTTTTGAAACAGGATAAATTAACGGCGCGCGTCGCCGTCTGGCAGGATTTTGAAACGCCGCTCGAAACTTTGAAAAAGCAGCGCGATGATTTTCTGGCGTTAAAGGAAAATCCTTCGCGCCTTAAACTCGGTATATTAAAAGGCTATGTTGACGGAACGCTCGGTTCGCGCACCGCCGCGATGCTCGCGCCTTTTTCCGACGATCCCGGAAACAGCGGAATTCCGCGAAAGTCCGAAGAAGAAATGATCAAAATGATCGTCGAGCGCGACGCGGCTGGTTTTCAAATGGGGCTTCACGCGATTGGAGATAAAGCGAACCGGATTGCTTTGGATGGGTTTGAAAAGGCAAAACAAATTTATGAACAAAAGGTCAGTATCAATAGAGCAATGGGTAAGCCAACTTTAAGAAGAACTTCTATTTCAGATCAAGAAGTTGTTGGAACTTCTTCAAGTTCTTTTTCAATTTATGATAATAAGAATCTAAAGAAAGGAGAATTTACTTTTTCAACCAATAATTACAGTAAGTATAATAGGGAAAATCCTTTACGCCACCGCATCGAACACGCGCAAGTCGTCGCGCCGTCGGATTTCAAGCGTTTTGCCGATTTGGGCGTGATCGCTTCGATGCAGCCGACGCACGCGATTTCGGATAAGCGTTGGGCGGGCGAGCGTCTGGGCGAATACCGCGTTTTGGGCGCGTATTCGTGGCACACATTTCAGGCAAATAATGTTCACGTCGCTTTCGGCACCGATTCTCCGGTCGAACCGCTGAACACTTATCTGACGCTCTACTCCGCCGTTTCGCGTCAGGACATGGACGGCGAACCGGCTGGCGGCTGGCTTCCGCAGGAAAAACTCTCGATGGCAAACGCCATTCGCAATTACACCTTTGAATCCGCTTACGCCGAATTTGCCGAACGCGAAAAAGGCGAAATAAAGGTTGGAATGTTTGCGGATTTAGTCGTGCATTCGAAAGATTTATTAACCATTCCGCACAAGGAAATTTTAACGACCGCGCCGGTTTATACGATCTTTAACGGCAAAATAATTTTTCAAAAGTAAAAAGTGAAAAAGTTTAAATGTGGAAAAGTGAAAAAGTAAGTTGAATAATAACAACTTACTTTTCCACTTTTTTACTTTTTTACTTTTTCAACTTTAAACTTTTACGGCTTCGACGATCTGCGTCGGCGAGGCGGTCGGGATAATATTTGTTAATCTAAATCCTGATTTTTCCAGCAGTTCGGCGTATTCTTTGGCGGTTCTTTCCTTGCCGCCGGTCATAACGAGCATATTTAAATCCATTACTTTGCTCATCGAAGGCGCGTTGTCATCTTCTTCAACGACTGATTCGATTAAAAGAAGTTTTGCGCCCGGTTTAGCGGATTTTGCCAGATTTTTCAAAATCGTTTCCGATTGCGCGTCGTTCCAATCGTGAATGATATATTTCATCAGATAAACGTCCGCTTTGACCGAAATTTCTGCGAAAAAATCTCCGCTCATGGTTTCGATTCTGCCGGAAACTTGCGCACCTTCAATGACTTGCGGCTGATCGAATAAAATTCCCTTCGCGTTCGGCGCGGAGTTTAAAACCGTTTCGAGCACGAGCCCGTGTCCGCCGCCGATGTCGGCGATTGTTTCAAATTGCGAAAAATCGTAAGCTGCGGCGACCGCTTTGGCGATCGCGGTGCTGAAACCGGTCATCGCGTCATCGAAAATTTTTGCGGGTTCGGGATTTTGCGCGTAATAGGGAAAAATCGGCATTCCGAAAGTGTATTCGAAAGCGATTTCGCCCGTTTTAACGCTCTGCAGCAGATTTCCGTGCGAATTCCAATGTTCCGGTTCGCAGATCATCTGCGCCGCCGAACGAAATGATTCGGGATGATCGGAACGAAGAAATTCCGACAGAGGCGTGTTTGAAAAACTCTCGTCCGCATTCTTTTGAAAAACTCCGACGCTCGACAGCGCACGCAACAGGCGATAGAGCGAAGGTTGATCGGTTTCGGTTAATTTTGCTAATTCAGCGACCAATTTCGCGCCGCCGGCTAAATGATCGGCAAGATAAAGTTTTGCCGCAACCGAAACGGCTTGCGAAACAATAAAACTCATTGACATCTGCGCCAAAATCGCTTGCGGCGGCATCGTTTGTTCTAATTTAGGGGAAGTTGCATCCATTTTTTTATCACTCCTTTTCGAAAAAAATATGATTTTGCCAAAAAATATATTCGACAATCATAAACGCGCAGAATTATAAGAAAAAATATCAAAAATTTCAATAATCACGAGCGAGCGGCAAGCGAGTGCGTTGGAATTATTTAAGTTTGATTCAATTTTTGTAAGTTAATTTCCAAGCTAATCATTATACGCTTTGAAATATAAACACGCTGACTAGCGTTCGCTCGTGCCGATTTAATTTCACGAATAAAGATTCATCGGACGCGTTAGAAGTTCGATCGGATCTTCGACATTCAGAGCCTCGCGGACTAAAAACGGTTCGCCTGCTTTTACGCCGATCATACTGCCGAAATAGCGCGAACGGTTTTCCAGTTCGGTCAGAAAATCCTTATTTGTCAGGCGCGTTTCGGGTTCTCGTGATGCGGGATCGTAAAATTGCGAACGGTGCGCGGCGATTGCCTGCATTTTTTCTTCTAAAAAATCCGAAATATCAACGATGAACGACGGATAAACTCTCTGCGAAAAGACATTATGCGCGACGATCGGAACTTTTATGCGTTCTTGCGCAAATTCCTTGGCGTAATTCTGCATCGAAGAAAGACGCGCCGATTCTCTCACCAAGTGCGCGATGTGATCGTGATCGGGATGAGGATCGTCAAATTGGTGCGTCAGTATAATTTTCGGTTTTAATTCCCGCAATTTTCCGACTAATTTCGTCCGTGCTTCGTCAGTTAAAAAAACGCGTCCGTCGGGCAATCCCAAATTTTCACGAACATCAAGTTTTAGAATTTCCGCCGCGTGTTTTGCTTCTTCGGCGCGACCTTCCGGCGTGCCGCGCGTTCCCATCTCGCCGCGCGTTATGTCGAGCGCGCCGGTTTTATAGCCGAGAGATTTCATCTTTAAAAGCGTTCCGCCGACGGTCAATTCCATATCGTCGGGGTGCGCGAAAATTGCAAGTATGTCTATTCCGTTCATAAAAATAAATTTACCACAAGAAGAATTTAGCCACGAACAGGCACGAAAGAACACACAAAAAATTTCGTGCTTGTTCGTGTTCTTTCTTGGCTAATCTTTTTGTTATTATGAACTTATGAAATTTATCGTATTGGGATCGGGAACATCGGTTCCGCACGCGAAAAGAAGCAGTTCAGCCTTTTGGCTGGAAACGGACAACGGCACGATTCTGCTTGATTGCGCGGCTTCGGCGATTCACCGGATGGCGCAGGAAAATCTTGATTGGGCGAATCTCGACGCGATCTGGATCTCGCATTTTCATCTGGATCATTGCGGCGGGCTTGCGCCTTTTTTGTTCGGCACAAAATATGCGCCCGAAACGCAGGACAGAAAAAAACCTCTGACCATCTTCGGCGCGATGGGTTTGAAAAAACTGCTCGAATCTTTTGATCGGGTAAATGACTACAATCTTTTTAAACAGCCGTTTCCGCTGGAGATCGAAGAGGTTGAGCCGCTCGAAGGTTTTGAAATTCTGCCGGACACGCAAGCCGTCTCGATTTCGACTCCTCACACGGACGAAAGCCGCGCCATTCGCATTTCCGATGAATGCGGAAAGTCCTGCGTCTTTTCCGCCGATACGGGATTTTCCAGAGACCTTTCGGCACTTGCGCGAAAAACGAATCTTTTTGTTCTGGAATGCTCGTTCGTTAAAAATAAACCCGTCGAATCGCATCTCGAACTTGCCGAAGCCATTTATTTAATCCATCGCGCCGAACCGAAAAAAGCCGTTCTGACGCATCTCTATCCCGAATGGGACGATGTGGATTTTGCGACAGAAATCGAAAAATTCTTACCGACTCGCGAAATTATCGAAGCAAAAGACGGGTTGCGGATAGATATAGCGTAAGCGCACACAAATAGAGCAGATTTCAGGAGTGAAATACAAAAAGAAATTAACAGTGATGACAGGATTAACCGAGGATAATTTTTATTTTTAACATCCTTGTTTATCTTATCATCCTTGTTAATTTCTTTTTTGTATTACAGATTTGGAATCGAAATTCAGAAGGATTTGCCGTCTTTAAAATTTCAAAACCCCGGATTGCTTTAATTTTCAAGCAATCCGGGGTTTGTTTATTATTGAACGGCGAAAAATTTAGAAAGTGAATTTTGCACCGAACTGGAATTGACGCGAATCAAACGCGGCGGTCGGACGGCTGAAGTATTTGCCGCCGCCGGCACTTTGTCCGAAAGCATTTACGTCTTCGATAAACGGCGAAGCCGAACCTTCGTTAAACCGATTGAAAAGGTTGAAACCTTCGGCAATCAGATCAAGGCGGTAACGCTCGCCGAAGCGAATCGCTCTCGAAAGACGCAGATCAAACGATGCATACGAATGTGTGATTCCGCGGTTGCGTCCTAAATTTCCGATAGAGAAACGTCCGTCGGTAATCAGAGGCGTACAGCCCGGACGACCCGGAACACACAGCGAACCGTCGGGCAGAACGCTCGGACGGTCGGTTTGCGATGATTGATCGTTATTCGTGTCCGTGTTCGTAATGATATTAAACGGACGACCCGACGAGATTTCGATAATCGGCGCGACTGTGAAATCGGAAAGAAACTTCTTCCAACCCGCATCGGAACTGCGCCAGCCCTGCGGCGAAGAAAGCACTCCGCTGAAAACGAAACGATGTCGCTGGTCAAACAGCGAATCGGCTTTTTCCAGATCAAAGCGAGTCGGGTCTTGGGCAATCAAAAGTGTCTGCAAATCCGAAGAATCATCAATCGAATGCGCCCAAGTATAAGAAGCCGAGAATGCCAGATTGTTGGCAAACCGCCGCTTGAGTTCGACGTTCATCGCGTTGTAGCTCGAATTACCGTCGGAAACCTGCGCATTAATCGAACCGAACGGGGAAATAATGCCCGGCGTTCGAAGCGTATTGGCTCCCGTTAAAGCGGCATCCAAAACAGCTTTGCTGACTGCGCCGCCCGATAAAGCACTTGCCAGAAAATAGTTCGGTGCATTCGGACGGAAGAAATTGGCGATTGCCGGAGCAACGAATCCGAGACCTGTCGAATTATTAACGGCAACCATTCCCGGAATAATCACTGTGAAATTGGCATTGCTGACCGTCGGAACTGAAAAAGCAACCGCTTCCTGTGTGCTGACCGGATCGCGTCCGGCAAAGCGGCGGAAGTTTTCGATTTGCAGCCGCGTGTCCGGCGTATTCAAATCCGTCGGGTGCGGCAGATGCCGTGCGCCGACGAAAATATAACCGACCGAAAGTGCCATATCTTTCGTTAATTGACGCTCGACGGTCAAATTTGCCTGTGTCGCATACGCATATTCAAAATCTTTGGCAATCGGGAGCGTGAACGGCAGAACCGCGCCGAATCCCGGAAACGTCTGATCGTCAAACCGCTGTCTGCCGAATTGATAAACTGCCGAAGCAGCAGCTCCCGGAGTGTTGAATCCGGCGGGGCAGATTGGATTCATACTTGCCGTCGTACAAACCGTTCCGTGAAAAACCTGTGAAGCATTTAACAAGACAGGAACTGTTTGTCCTTGGGCATTTACAGTAGTAAAAGCCGGACTTCCCGCCGTCAAAACCGCTTGCTGCTGCTGCGCGGCATCGGCAATATCGGAGTTAAACGCGACCGCCAGAAGCGGATGATCGTAAAATAAACCTATTGCTCCGCGAAGAACGGTTTTCCCGTCGCCCATCGTATCCCACGCGAAACCGAAACGCGGCGCCCAATTGTTTTTATCACGCGGAATTCCCTGTTGAACGCCGACCGCATCCTGCGCGGCTAAAAGATCGGCGGCGGAAAGATTTATGCCTGAAAGCGGATCGCTGAAAGCAACCGGCGCAATCGTTTCGGTCAGTTCCACGTCATAACGAATGCCGTAATTGATGGTCAAACGCGGGTGAATTCTCCACGTATCTTGAGCAAAAAAAGCAATCGGCGTGTTTTTAATGCGGCTGACCGGATCGCCGAAACCTTGAATATAGGTCGAAGGCAAACCGAGTCCGTAGGCTTGAACCGGAGTTAAATCAGGCGCACCCAATTGACCGAAGGCGGGATTCAAGTTGCCGGCGGCAAACGGTCCGAAATTAAAAAGTCCGGCAAAGTTTAATTCAAAAACCGCGCTCGGAATATTAATAAAGTTGATGTCTCCGCCGAATTTGAAGGTGTGATTTCTCCAGACATAATTCAGATTATCGGCAAATTGAAAGCGTCTTTCGGTGCGGTCAACGGGCGAAAAAAGTTCGCGCCCGATAAATGCCGTTCCCGAAATATTAAATGAAACCGCTTCGCCGTTTTGCGAACGGAACGATGTGTCGCGCTGACCGAATGAAAACCGAAATTCATTTGCCATATTTGAACTGAGGATCGAGTTAAGACCTACCGAGAAAGAATAATCCTTTAAATCCTGAATACCCGTGCGCGAAAAATCGTTTTGTCCCAAAGATTGATTTTGCGATTCAACCTGAATTCCCGTCAAATTTCCGGGATTGTAGCCGAAGCGCATAGTTAATTGATTTTCATCATTAAAAATGTGATCGCCGCGAACAGAGAAAAAGTTTGTTCGTTCCGTAACCGGAAAAATTCTCTGCAGATCATTAAGCGGTCGGAAGGCAATCGGCAAACCGTTTGATCCGATAGTTGCGCTCGGAACGGGTGCGCCGGACAGAAAAAATCTTGGTCCGACTTGTTGTCCGGCAGGAATCGGAGTTGATGTTCCGCCCGGACTCAGGAGTGGATTTGTTCCGGTTAATGCCGTATTGCTTCCGCTCGAAGCTAAATAAAGATAACCGACAGCGGCTTGAATAAACGCCGGATTTCCGCTGGCAATCAGATTATTGGCAAATGCCGCCTGTGCCGCCGTTAAACCGCTAAATGTCTGGGTGAACGGCAAGATCGGTGCGCCGACCGTAACCGAAGAATTTAATCCGCGGTTGACTTCGCTGGTAAAAAATCCCGATTCATCACGCTGGCGGCGTTCGTAGGAAGCAAAGAAAAATGTTTTGTCTTTAACAATCGGACCGCCGAAAGTTCCGCCGAATTGCGTGCGGCGAAAATCGGGTTTGGCAATCGGCGCAAAAGCGTTGCGCGCCTGAATGTTTTTATCGCGGATAAATCCGAAAACATTTCCGCTGAATTCGTTTGTTCCGCGTTTTGTCACGACATTGATGATGCCGCCCGTCGCTCGTCCGAATTCCGGCGCGTAGGAGTTTGTCGCAACCTGATATTCCTGAACGGCTTCCTGCGAAACGGTCGAACGCGACGCATTTACCGAATTATCGGTAAAATCCGCGCCGTCAACCTGAACCAGAGTCGAGCGTCCGCGCTGTCCGCCGATGTTCAAACCGGAAGTCGGCGCAGGACCGATCGGACGACCGTTGTCGCGCCCGACAGTTGAAATCGTCAGTGCAAATCCGGTCGCGCTACGCTCGTTAATCGGCAGATTTTCGATGCTCTGCTGACCGATCGTTGTCGCGATGGTCGTGCGCGTCGTTTCAACCAACGCCACCGAATCAATCGGGACATTTACCACAAGGTCTTCCGTTCCGATTTCTAAAGGAATTTTTAATTCGCCGCGCTGTCCGACTGTTAGTCTGACCTGGGCAATAACTGCTCTTTTAAATGTCGGGGCGGAAGCCGAAACTTCGTATTCGCCCGGAGGCAGTGCCAAAATCTGGTATTCGCCCGAATCATTGGTTGTTACGGTTCGTGAAATTCCGGTCGAGGAACTTCTGACGGTAACAGTCGCACCCGGCACTGCCGCATCCGCCGGATCAACAACCGATCCGACCAAATCTGCGCTGCTTGCCTGCGCCTGAGAAAAGGCGGTGCTTACACTAAACAACATAACTATTGCCAAAATAAAAAATTTATCGGCAATAGCTGAAACTCGCCAGGGAAATGCTTTCATTAGTTTTAACTCCTTAATTTTTAAGAAACTCGTTTAAGACATCTGTCAGTAAATCACAAAGAAAAACCTAGTTTTGATAATAATTCAACAACTATTATTCTTTGTCGCCAAATTCGACGTATTTTCAGTATTTAATAATTTTTTGATTCTCAACTAACAGATTGCTTTTAAAGAATTGATAGTCTTGGAATTTTAATCGCAAAAACAGGTTTTAAGCAAGTAAAAAGTTACAAAAAATTAACTTTTATTTTCATTTTCGCTAATCGGAAAACTATTTCTGGTTGAACGCGCCAATAATTCACGCGTCTTTCCGCTCAAACTCAAAGCGGAAATCGCCAATTTTGCAAATGCCGGAACAAATGCCGCACGGCGCAGAAGCGAACAAACAAACAATCTTTTCCGGAACTTTCGGTTATGCCGGATTTTATATTTATCCGCAATTTTATCAAATAAAAAATGATTTTCCGAAACGATTTCGGCTAAAATTTGCGCGCCTTCAAAAGCCATCAGCATTCCACTTCCGGTGAAAGGATCAATAAACGCCGAAGAATCGCCGACCGTCAAAAGATTCGGCGCGGGACACAAATCTTTTCCGCCGAATTCGTCAACCGAAACCGCCAGCCATTCATTAACGATTTCGGCATTTTTCAAGGTTTCAAGCGCACGTTTGTTCCCGAAAACAACATTTTCGACAACCTTATCGGCATTTCCCTTAAATTCTTTAACCGTTTCGGCTTGAATTAAAAAACAATGATTCGCTGAATTATTTTCGACAAAGCTCAAACCGCCGTAACCGCCGCGAAAAAAATAAATCTCGCACACGCCTTTTTCCATCCGCACATTTTTTACATGCGCTTTAAAACCAACGAGTTTTGTCCTTTGTCCTCTGTCCTTTGTCTTTTGTCTATTAAAATCTTTGCGGGTTTGCGACTTTGCGGCTTTGCGTTGAAAAAATTTTCCCAAAACTCCGGCTCGTCCCGAAGCGTCAATCGCCAAATCAGCCGCAACTTCCGAAATTTCGCCCGCTTTGTTTTTAACTTTCACGCCGCACACCTCGCCCGATTCCATCAAAAGATCAACAGCGGAAGTTTCTTCTAAAACCCGTACGCCGACTTTTTTTGCCTTTTCCAAAAGCAGAAAATCCATCTCCGCGCGGCTTAAACTGAGTGCGCCGAGTAAGTTGCCGCCCAGCCATTTGCTCGGAACGGAAACACTTTTGCCGCTCGGCGCATAGAAAACCGTTTTCGTAATTCTATCGCCGCCGACAAGAAGCATCTCGTCCAAAACTCCCAATTGACGAAAATGCTCAAGGCATTCAGGCGAGATGAATTCGCCGCATAATTTTTGACGCGGAAATTTTTCGCGTTCGATCAAAATTACGTCAAATTGTTTTTCCGCCAGACGAATCGCCAGCGACGCGCCCGCCGGACCTGCGCCAACGATGGTGATTTTGGATTTTAGATTTTGGATTTTGGTTTGGTTTCTCATTTTCGTGCTTAAAAGTTATTATAACCTTTTGCGTCAGAACCGTCTGCGTTAGCAGATGGTCTACCGTAAATTTAAGTTTAACCGTCCGCTAACGCATACGGTTCTGACCTATTATGAAAATAATTCCGCTATCAATTCCAACGCCCTTTTATGTCGGCGATGTCAATGTTTATCTGATCAAAGAAGATCCGTTGACGCTGATTGATGCCGGACCGAAAACGCCGGAAGCGCAGAAGGTTTTGCGCGAAAAGTTAAAACAAAACGGTGTTGATTTCGCAGACGTTCGGCGCATTGTTTTAACGCACGCGCACGAAGATCATTGCGGACTCGCCAAACAAATCAGAGATGAAGCGAAAAATGCGGAAATCTTTGTGCATAATTGGGAAACCGGACATCTTTTCGGCAGACTCGCCCGCGAAGAACATCGAAAATTAATGACGCGCGCCGGAGTTCCGCCAACAGTTTTCGAGGAAATGCAGGACATTTATGCGGAAATTTCGCTTTTAACAGACGCTTTGAATGAAGGCGAATTTTCCGCGCTCGAAGACGAGATGGAACTCGAATTTCAGAGCGGAATTCTGAAAGTTCTGCACACGCCCGGACACACGCCCGGAAGCTGTTCTTTTTTGCGCGAAGCCAACCGAACTTTAATCGTCGGCGACTGCGTTTTGAAACGCATCACGCCGAATCCGATTGTCTCGCCCGATCCCGTCAATGCGGAAAAACGCTTTAGATCTCTGGGCGAATATCTCGTTTCTCTGGCGCGGCTTCGTTCGTTTTCGCCGACGCTCGTCTACGGCGGACACGGCGAACCGATCACGGATTTCGAGGAGATTTTCAACCGCTACGTTCGCGCCATTGACGAGCGGCAAAAACGCGTCATTGATCTGGTTGAAAAAAACGGCTCAACCGCTTTTGATGTCGCACAGAAACTTTTTCCGAAAGCAATTGACAAAGACGTTCACAGATTTCTGGCGATTTCCGAAGCAATCGCTCATCTCGATTATGCCGAAACCGAAAATAAGATCGCGGTCGAATTGAAAGACGGCATAGAATTTTACCGCAAAAAATAAAACCTCAAACTATTCTAAAATTGCGGCTGATTCAACTAAATGCAGATTTCAATGCATCTTCTGAAAAAGCAGTAAAATGAAACGCGAACTTTAATTTATTTTGACATCTTTTTGAAAAAACGGCTGCAGATTTTTCGCAATAGTTTGCGCGATGATTTTTGCACCTGCGGCATTCGGATGCCCGATTCCGGCGAGTTCGCAAACGCGGGTTCTGAGTTTCAGATTTGTTTTTTCACGCAAAGCCGGAATCGTTTCGCGGCATTCGATTTTTCTTTCTTCGTATAAATCATCTGCGCCTCTGCCTTTTTTCGCCACATTCCAGAGCAGTGTGTTTTTTGCGCCGTAGCCGTTTTCTTCCTTAAACGGCAATTCGATAAAAACGGCGCGTTGAGTGTCGTGTTTCGCAGTTAGATTTTCAACCGATTTTTTTAATTCGATGGTCGAACCTTCATACCAAATCCGCGAACGATTTATCATTTTTCTGCGGTATCTTCTGAAAAATTGACGGCTTAATTTATTGTTTAATAAAGGCTTAATCCAACGCGGCGAATCGTATGTTTCGGCGACATCATTGACGATTTTTTTCATCGGCGTATGACTTGTGATGATCGGGTAATATCCGACAACAGCAATTAATGCCTTCGGAAATGCCTGCGCCGTGTTTTTCAAAAGTGCGCTCATTCCTTCAAAGCAGTATTCAGTGATTTGTTTTCGCAATTCTTCGTTGCTTTTGAAAGGATTAAGAATGTGCGAAACCGTAATATCGGCTACTCCGCCCGAAAGCAAAATCAGATCAACATCCGCCGGATCATCATAACTTTTACGCGCCAGTTCAATCTGCGTTTTGATGCTTGGAAACGAAAGGTTTATTTCGGGATAATAAAATTTCGTGCCGTCTTTTCCGGCATCTTCCAGAGCCGTGCGTTCGTAGTCGTGCAGACTGATTCGTGCGCCGGAGTGTGCTTTAATCTTTAAATTTATCTCGCCGTTGCCGCCGAAAATCTCTTTTTCCAGCCAGTTTTTCGTTAAATTATAAAATTTGTCTTCTTCGCGCAAACCCTGTCCCCAAATGAGCGAATCGCCGACGACCAATAAGTTAAAATCTTCGGCTTTTGGCGGAAATGTGAAAAGCGCGGACGAAAACGCGCTGCGTCCGGCAAACGCGGCGACGGTGATCGCTCCGAGAGATTTCAGAAAATTACGGCGTGAATATTTTTCCATTTTTAGGGTTTTTAAGTTTTTTGAAAATTATGCAAGGTTTATTATAAACAGCTTTTCTATTCAAGAAATTTTGTTTGTGACACTTTTAAAACACTTACAAAGCACAATGATTGGTTGCGATTTAGGAAGGTTAAGATGCTTGAAAGATGAGACTTATCACTTTGCGGGCGGAATTTTCCCGGAGTTTCCGCGCCCACGACGTTTCGATTTTTGACCAATCGGAAATGGTTAATTCGCCTTTTTTCAAAACTTTAAAACCTGCTGCCGCGTATTTTGGAATCAAAGTTTTTTCGAGAGATTCGGCAGTAATTTCTGGCAGAGCAAGCCGCTCGATCTCAGATTTATCGCGGGTTTCGTCAATGCCGAAAATGATCTCCAGAAGACATTCCGGCGCACATATCCGGTGCAGATTTTCTAAAATTTCGGAATCGCCGCAAACTACGAATTTCAAAAGACTTCCCCACAGAAAATGGATATGAATCTCGTCCGCCGCGCCGCTGAATTCTCCCGGCAAATCTTCGATTGCCGATTTAACGAACAGAACATTCGGCGCACCGCCTTTACTGATCTTCCGCGTCGCTTTCATCGAAATTTTTTCCAGAGGTTTGGCATTCGCATCTATCCCGATGAAAAATTTGTTCGGATTTGCCAGCGCAGACCGGTACACAAAGCGTCCGTCGCCCGTCCCGATGTCCAAGATCACGCCTGCGCCTTTTATACGGTTCGATAAGTTTTCGGAATTCTTCCGCGCCGAGTTATCAGATGGTGCTTCCACGAATTGCTTTAATCATAAATCCATATACCTTTTTTCTGCTCATTATAGAAACAAAATAAAGCGTTGGCAAGGAAGTCTTGAGTCTTAAGTCTTGAGTCAAAGAATTGTATAAACGTAGAGAATATGTAAATGATTAGGTCTTAGAAAAATTTGATAAAAATTCTTTCTATGAATTGCCGTGCGGCAATTCGTCGTATTTAAGACCTATTGCCTTTTTACTTTTGCCTTACTGCTTATCAGCCGTGATATTCAAATTGGAAACGTCGTTTTTAACCACGACGATTTGCGGTTGAAAATTATATTGTTTGGCGAAGGCACTTAAAATATAGGTTTCGCCGACTCTGATATCCGTGAAATTGTAATACCCGAACGCATTTGTCTGCGTTGAACGAAGTGTCCCGTCCGGTTCGGTCAGCGTAACCCAGGCTTTTGAAACGCCGAAACCGTTTGGTGATAAAACCCGTCCGCCAATCGTCACCGAAGCGGATGTCGGCGCAAATTCCGCCAGAGCAAATGGTGAGAATGAAGTCAGCCCGTTCGTGCAGATCGTTCGCGTGCCGAAGTTTATGCTTGACAGATCAGTCCGGTTTTCCCAGACATTATTTTCCAGATGCAGAATCCGCAGATTGGCAAAACTGCCGGCATCGGTAATCGAAGGCAGATTGAAACACACCGTCGGATTGCCGGAAAATACGGCACTCGTCGCAATATCGTAGGTTAAACCGATAGATGTGCCGCTTGGTAAAGCGGGAAGCAAACTCAGATCGAGCGGAATCTGCTGGATAATGCCGCCGCTGGTTACCGAATCGAACGTGACCGCAACATCGCCCAGGTTTGATATTACGGGTCCGAAGCTTTCGCCGAGCGGAGTGGAATTCACTTTACGTGACCTCTGTCCATCTTCTGCATTATTGAGATATGCCTTACCTTTTGCGAGTGCGCCTTCGTTGTAAATTGACTGAATCTCAGTGGCTGTCAATTCGCGATTATAAACCGCGATCTCATCCGCCTCGAATGGGCTTCCGGAACCGCCGGTTTGAATAGTGACGGGCTGGCTCGGTGAACTTTTCAGATTTCCGGTAATCTGTTGGAGCGGAAATATGGTCGTTGCCTGCAAGACCCCATTTACGTATAGTTTCACGTTGCCGGAACTTGGTTGCGATCCGTTGTAGGTCATAGCGATATGGTTATATATTCCCGCCGGAATCACCACATTCGTACTCTGATTATGCACGCGCTGGTCAGACGAATTTGTCAAGATATATTGAACCAACCATTGGTTAGCCGGCAGATTCCCACCGCTTGCGAGTGATCCACTTTCGAACACAAGCAAAAAGTTCTGATCGTCTGGAAATCCGTTCTTGCCGATAAATGCCGTGAACGCCTGAGCCGGGTGGACATTATTGTTATCGAGCCGCAGCCATCCTTCGATGGTTACCTGATCGCCCTTGATGTCTAGCGAACCTGATCCGGATGCGGAAAGTTTGTCCGTTGCAGATGCTAACCTCAGAGCATTACCTGTTTGTCCGGTGACGAAAGATGTGCCTGTGAGAATTCCATTGTTGCCGAAGCCCGAAGAATCAAGTGCGTTCCCATCGCCGCGCCAGAATCCGACCTGTCCGCTGCGGGGCGACGTAACCGTATTCTTGAGTTTTCCGGCAATTCCGGCGTTGTAGATGGATTGAACCTCAGCCGGATTCAAGGCTCGATTGTAGATCGAAGTCTCATCTATCACGGATTGAGTTCTAACGACCCCAAAAGCATTAATAAATGCTCCTCCAATTATTAACGGTTGGCTTGTATTGAGCAGATCACCCGCGGGAACTGTCCCGGTTGCTGACAATTCTCCATTGATGAAAAGATTCAAAGTCGTACCGTTTTTTGTAAACACAATGTGGGAATATTCGTTTAGCGGAACCGGTTCCGCGCTGTCAACTCCGTGGATGGAAGTTCCAAGCCCAATTCTACCGCTGATCGCGTTCGTAGGCGTCAAAATGATCCCAAATGATTGGGTATTGACGAAGTTGAAATCACCTTTTCCGAGAAAGAACGAACGATAGTCAGGGTCGCCGTTTTGTTTCGGCATTGCCCACATTTCGATACTGAAGTTATTATTAAGGTCCAGCAAGTTGTTGTCAGGTATTTCGATATGCTGCGAACCGTCTATCTCTATTGCCTGCCCAACTTTACCAAAAGCATATTTTCCCGGTCCGACAAATGTTCCATTCAGGGCGTTTCCCGAAATGTCGTTGGCATTGCCGTCGCCTGACCACCAGCCGATCAATCCCGAAGGCGCAACGGTTGCCGTCGGTTTGCATTTTCCGGCTGTTCCGGCATTGTGGATTGCCGCGATCTCATCGGCAGAAAGTGCGCGGTCGTAAACAGAAACCTCATCAGTTTCAAAAGGAATACCCGGACCGACACTCCACGTTTGCATAGCGAAGGGTTCGTTTGGAGAGCTTTTAAGACTGCCGGTGATCTGCTGAATCGGGATTATGTTCGTCGCTTGTAATACTCCGTTCACATACAGTTTGACATTGCTTGCGCCTGGCTGCGACCCGTTGTAGGTCATGGCGAGATGGTTGAACGCCCCGGCGGTAACGATGACATTGGAATTCTGATTGCCGACACGCTGCCCGCTGCTATTCGCTAGAGCATAGGAGAACTGCCATTGATTAGGCGGCAGGTTTCCTCCTCCCGCGAGGGCTCCGCTTTCGAAAAAGAGCAGATAGTTCTGATCATTCGGAAATCCGTGCTTGCCTATAAAACCTGTAAAAGATTGAGCCGGATGAACGCTGTTATTTTCAAGCTTTACCCAACCTTCGATCGTTACTTGTTCACCGGTTATGTTTAGTGACCCAGAGCCGTCTGCAGAAAATAGATCAGTTGGGCTTGGAGCGGCGAACCGGATCGCTTGTCCGCTTTGTCCAGCTACAAAGGATGTGCCGGTCAATGTTCCATTCTTACGCGAACGCGAATCGAGCGCATTGCCGTCGCCCGACCACCACGAAACGAGTCCGACCGGCGCAGGTGTGCAGACCTGTGCGCTGATGCCGGACGGAAATGCCGAAAAGAGAATCGTTATAAAAATTGCGGCGAAAAATTTTATTATAGTTGTGGTCATTATTATTTATGCTCCTTTGCAATTAGGGAGGAAAAGATATTTTGCGAAAAATGTTCTTTGGCTTTTGGCTCTATTTAAACTAAAATGCTTTTTAACATTTTGAATCATCGGAATCAGCCGCTTAAAGAGCAAAAAGAGGAGTCAAAAGAATTTCAGCTAAGCCCCAACTGTAAACCGCTTTCTGTTCTCTATCACTCTTTAAACGGGCTGAATGCGCTATTTATAACCGAAAATGCGGGAAAAAGTCCTCATATATTTTTCAAATATTTCTCATATATTTATCTTTGGTAAATTATGGACGGACAGAACGCAAACAATTTACTCGAATTCGGTAAATTTCGGCTTGATCCGGTAAAACGGGTTTTATGGTGCGGCGGCGAGGTCGTTAATTTGCCGCTCAAAGCCATCGATTTATTGTGCGTTCTGATCGAAAATCGCGGCGAGGTCGTCACCAAAGAAGAATTGTTCGAGAAAATCTGGGGTGAATCTTTTGTCGAAGACAGCGTTTTAACTCAAAATATTTATCTGATTCGCAAAACCTTCCGAGAAAACGGCGGGAAAATTTCGATCAAAAATGTGCCGCGCCGCGGATATCTTTTCGACGGCGAAGTTCGCACGATAAAAGCATTTGAAACTGAATCGCCTGATTCGACAAATGTTTTAGAAAATGAAGCCGACACGCCAAAGACGGTAGAATCCGAACCCGAAAATACAACTTCGGTATCTCCGCCGCGTTTACGTTTTTTCGCAATTGTTGCCGTTTTGCTGATCTTTTCGGTTTTTCTCGTCGGTGCGGGTTATTATTTTAACGGCAAGCCAAAAAATACGGCAAAGTCCGAACTGCCGGCGATTGTCTTAAAAGCTGTTTCCGCGCCTTCCGCCGTAAAATCGCTGGTCGTTTTGCCTCTGAAAAATGCGGACGATAATTTCGGCACGAATTTTTCAAGAGATTTATCAATCCGTTTGGGCAGTTTTAACAAATTTGACGTAAAACCCGTAGAATTTGTTCTCGAAGCGCAAAAACACGGAAAAGAGATAAAAACCGATTTTGTTCTGGACGGAAATATCGAGGCGGAAAAAGGTATTTTCAGCGCGGAGATTCGCTTGCTCGATACAAAAAACAATACCGCAATCCGCACGGATAAATTTAAATTCGATAATCTGATTCAGCTTCAGGACGCAATCGCCAATCAGATTTCAAAAGAGATTCAAAACAGCCTGACACCCGAAGAAAGCCAACGAATTGCAAGACGTCTGCCGACCAATCTTACCGCTTTTGAAAATTTTCAAAAAGGTTACGCGCTCTGGCGCAAACGCGCTGATGGCGGAGCTTATTTCGAGAAAGCGATCGAACTGGATCAAAATTTCGCCCGCGCGTATATCGCTCTGGCAAGCCATAAAATGATGGCGGGCGGAAAAGGTTCGGTAGAAGCAGCCGAAGCCGAAAAATTACTGCAAAAAGCCTTTGAACTCGATGATAATTTAGCGGACATATATGCCGCACAAGGATTTATGAGAATTTTTCATCATTGGGATTGGCGCGGCGCGGAAGATTCTCTGAAAAATGCGATTGAAGTGGACACGAATAATATCAACGCCCATCACTGGCTTGCCGTTTTGTATTCGATCCAGCGGCGTTTGGATGAAGCAAAAGCAAAAATCCAAATCGCTCTCGACCTCGATCCGGCAAACCCAACGCTGCTCGCCGATCTCGGACAGCTGCATTATTTTGCCGGAGAGAAAGACCTGGCAAAAGATTTTTACGAGCAGGCGTTGGCGATTGAACCGAATCACGTGTTCGCCAATAATGGGTTAAATGAAATAATAAATCCGGTAGAAATAACGGACAAAAATCAGCTTTTGGAAGAAGCAAAACTCTATGCCGCGGTAAATCTTTTCACACTGCCTTACTTAAATGTTGATCCGCGTTTTGATTCCGTGCGCGGCGAAAAGCAATTTCAAACAATCCTGCGGGAAATAAATTTGAGTTCGGAGTAACGCATTTCAGCGCGGAACTTCGACGGTTTTTATAATATCGGAAATCACCGCATCGGTCGTTGCGCCGTCGAGTTCGGCTTCGGCGCGCAAGGCGAGGCGATGGCGCAAGACGGGAAACGCTACGTCGCGCACGTCGTCGGGTGTCGGGAAATCGCGTCCGCGAATTGCCGCAAGTGCTTTTGAACAAAGGAGAAGCGCGATTGCCGCACGCGGGCTTGCGCCGTAGAGAATCGTCGGATGATTTCGGGTTTTTCTGACCAGATCAACGATATATTTCTGCACGCCCGGTTCCATCCGCATCGCTTTTACTTCGGCGCGGCATTTTTGAATCGCTTCTCTGTCCGGCAATTGATTGATCTCGATTTCTTCCAGATGGCGCGAATTAAATCCCGCATCCCAACGCGAGATGATTTCGAGTTCGGCTTCTTCCGGCGGATAATCAATGAGGATTTTGAGCAAAAATCTGTCAAGCTGCGCTTCCGGCAGCGGATAAGTTCCTTCGTATTCAATCGGATTTTCCGTTGCCAGAACGGTAAAAAGCGGCGACAGGCGATAGCGTTTGCCGTCAATCGTCGTCTGGCGTTCTTCCATCGCTTCGAGCAGCGCGGACTGCGTTTTCGGCGGCGTACGGTTGATTTCGTCCGCGAGTAAAATGTCTGTAAAAATTGGTCCCGGACGCAAACTGAATTCCGATGTCTGCATATTGAAAACATTGTTTCCGGTAATGTCCGAAGGCATCAGATCGGGCGTAAACTGAATGCGCGAAAAACGCGCCCCGACGATCTGCGCCAGAGATTTTACGGTCAGAGTTTTCGCCGTTCCCGGAACGCCTTCGAGAAGGGCATGTCCTTCCGCCAAGATAGCGACCAAAATCTGTTCGATAACTTCATCTTGCCCGACAATTGTCTTATGAAGTTCTTTTGTAATGTGCGTAATTGTTGCAGGTATATAATTTAACATTCTGTGTGAATTGTGAATGATGAATGATGAATGATGAATATTTTTCTTGAAAATTCACCATTCACCATTCACCATTCACCACTATTAAAGGTAATCGAAAATTGTTTTTACGGCTAAAATAAAAACCGAAATTAGAAAAATTCTCTTGAGCCAAACATCATTTAATTTTGTCACGGTATGCGCTCCGATGAATGCGCCGATAAACATTGTTACGGCGAGAATCGCTCCGAGCCGGTAATCTACTAAACCTTGCCACATAAAAATAATTGTGGCAACGAGCGACGAAAAAACGTTGATAAACTTGGTCGAAGCAACCGATTCGGTAAAGGTCATTCCGAAAAAAGCGACGAAAACGACCGTCAAAACCGTCACATAACCGCCACTGTAAAGACCGCCGTAGATTCCGAGCAAAAATGTCAAAACAAATGTCAAAACGGTGGCTTTTCCGGAAACTTCGGCAATTTTCGCAACGCCCGAATCGCGTTTTACCAAAACAAAAATCGCCACCGCGATCATCGCAATCGAAACGATCAGTTTAATGCTTTGACTCGTGATCAAACCGACGAGCAGTGCGCCGATTGCCGAACTTATCAGCGTTATCACAACGAGCGGCGCGATCTTGCGGTATTTGATAATGTCTTTTTTCAAAAACGGAATCGTGGCGCCGATATTCATAAACGTCAGACCGAACATATTCGTCGCCACCGCAATTTTCGGATCAATCCCGAATTGAAACATCACCGGAACGGTTATCAAAGAATTACTGCCCGTTACAACGCCGATCACGCTGGTCAAAAAGAACAAAATTATAAGCGAAATTAAGGCAGTTGTGGACATTTTCAGAACGCGGAAGATATTTAAAGTTTGGTGAATTATGCAATAATCTCAATAAATCTTCAAAAAAGATTCTGGCTTGAAGAATGGAAAAGGTCAATCTGTCTCAAAGTTTTTATGCAAAATTTGCAATCTCAAACAAACCCGGCGGCAGTTCGGCTCTGAGTCTTTTATTTCTTGTTTTGAAATATATTTGCGCCAGCCGAATTTTCCAAATCAGACTTGTTTGTAAAGCTGAATTTGGTATCTTAAAAAAAGGTAAGTTGTCATCGAGCAGATAGGAAAGGCATGTGAAAGAATGCGGAGATTTTTGGATAAATTATGATAAAATTTTCAATTATGATGAATTCACAAAATAACATTTCATCGCAAATAGCGCGGCAAATTCTGATTGATGCGGAAAAGAACGGCTTAACGGTTGAGGATTATGTGAAAAATCTTGCTGATGAGCAAAGTGAAAATCAATTTGTAGAAGATTGTTACAAAATTACGATCAGAAAAGCCTCGATTGATTATGATTTTACCGAATCTCAAAAATGGCTGAAAAATAATGCTCAAAAATATGCCGGAAAATGGGTTATTCTTGACGGCAAAAGATTTATCGGCGCGGGCGATAATCCGCTTCCGTTTGTCGAAAAAGCTCGTCAAGAAGGCGTAAAAGTTCCTTTTGTTCAATTTGTTGAAGATAATTCAAAAGCCTCAATGGGTGGTTGGTTATGAGTAATTGGAGTCTGCATTTTGCCGAACGTCTTGTCTATTCTGACAGTCTTCAGGGAATCAACATCGAAGTTCTTCTTTCTCTCGGAACGGATAATCCGATTGGGGCTAACGTAAAATTGGATACTGGAAGTTCTTACTGTGTTTTTCAAAGACATTACGGCGAATTGCTCGGTTTGGAAATTGAAAAAGGCGAACCTGAAATTATTCGCACCGCAACCGGAAAATTTGTCGCTTACGCACACGAAGTAACTTTGACGGTTGCTAAACTTGAGTGGTATGCGACCGTTTATTTTGCAAAAGACGAAACCTTTCCGATCAGCGTTGTCGGTCGGCTCGGATTTCTTGATCGTTTGAGAATAGGTCTGGTTGATTACGAGCAAAAGCTTTATTTAAGTTCTTTGTCTGAATGAAAAAAATTATCATTATCGGCGCAGGTTTGGGCGGACTTTCGGCGGCTTGCCGTTTGGCAAAATCGGGATTTTCTGTGACGGTTTTGGAGAAAAACGATTCGGTCGGCGGCAAAGTAAATCTGGTCGAAGCCGAAGGTTTTAAGTTTGACACGGGCGCGAGTTTGCTGACGATGCCGCACGTTTTTGAAGAACTTTTCGAATTCTGCGGCAGACACATCGAAAATTATCTGCGTCTGCGAAGATTAGAACCGATCTGCCGTTATTTCTGGGCGGACGGGACGGTTTTTGACGCGTCCGAAGATTTAAAGAAAACCGAAAAACAGCTCGCGGCAATCTCGCCCGAAGACGCCGAAAATTTCAAAAAATATTTTGCCGATTCAAAAGAGAAATACGAGATCGCCGAACGCACATTTCTTTCAAAAAGTCTGAACGAACTGCCCGAACTTTTAACCTTAAAAAATCTGCCGGATCTTTTGAAAATTTCGAGTCTGAAAACGCTCGATAAATACAATAAAAGTTTTTTCAAGTCCGAAAAATTGCAACAGCTTTTCAATCGTTTTGCGACCTACAACGGTTCTTCGCCGTATAAAGCGCCGGCGACTTTTGCGCTGATTCCGTATGTAGAAATGGGTTTGGGCGCGTGGTATGTGAAAGGCGGAATTTATCAGATTCCCGATGCTCTGAAAACTTTGGCGCAGGAATTGGGCGCAGAATTTCGGCTCGGTGCGGAAGTCGAAGAAATCATCGTCAAAAAAGGTGCGGCAAGCGGCGTTCGTCTGAAAAGCGGCGAGATTTTGGCAAGCGATTTTGTCGTCGCAAATTCCGACGCAATCGAAACTTACCGCAATTTGATTGATAAAACGGAGCGAAAAATTTATACCGATGAAAAACTGAAAAATATCGAACCTTCGTGCGGCGGCTTTGTTTTGCTGCTCGGAACGAATAAAAAATTTGAAGCTCTGGCGCATCACAATATTTTCTTTTCTGCTGATTACAGAGCGGAATTCGGCGCGATCTTCGACAACAAACGTCCTGCAAAAAATCCGACCGTCTACGTCTGCGCGACTTCCCGAACAGACGATTTGCAAGCACCGGAAAATTGCGAAAATCTGTTCGTTTTGGTCAACGCTCCCTACACAAGTTCGAAAACCGACTGGCGAAAAGAAGCGAAATCTTACCGTAATCTCGTTATTAAAAGATTGGAAGAATTTGGTTTAGACGGTTTAAATGATTCGATAATTTTCGAGCAAACAATCACGCCCGAAGATTTCGAGCGAAAATACCGCGCCAATCGCGGTTCGATCTACGGCATTTCTTCAAACGGAATTTTGTCGGCATTTATGCGCGTTCCGAACAAGGCGAAAGACATTGAAAATCTCTATTTCGTCGGCGGCACGACGCATCCCGGCGGCGGAATGCCGCTCGTTTTGCTGTCGGGAAAAATGGCGAGCGATTTGATTTTGAAAAATTAATCGGCACAATAGAAAAAATGAGCAGTAAAATCGAAAAATTATTAGAACAGGCAAGTTTCAACGAAGACGAAAGTTCGGCTGTTTCCGCCGAAACAAGTTTTTCAGATCAAGCGGAAGGCGAACAGCTTTTTTCCATTTTGAAAACAAAACTTTTGAATATTGATGAATGGGGCAAACACGGATCGCTGACTTCTTACAAACTTTTTGACGAAAAAGGTCAGCCGCGCACAGATAAAACTTTATTTGTCGGAATTTTTATTCGCATTTCCCTGAAAGCGTCGGGAAAATATGATTGGGTTCGCGTGAAAGATATTTATGAAGCGGCGGAAGAATTTGTAATTACGGTTCAACCGACTTTTGACCCGACCGAAGAAAAACCGGATAAAACAGTGATTTCTCATTTCTTCACGGATGCTTCGACCAATAATTTTTGTCTGCTGAAAAAAAATGAAACAGTCAAATTTTACGTGATCGGTCTGAACGAAAAACGAAATACGAACGAAACGGAAAATATAGTCGAATCGGTTCGCAATCTGGCAATAAATATCGGTTCATCTCTAGGCTTTCAAAAAAGTGAATGGGAAAAATTTACTCAAAATTTCGTCGAATCCGCCGCTCAAGAGGGAAATATCTGAAGAGAGACAGCACGTAAGAAAATAATTGTTTATATTATTTTTCCCTGCTCTTACTTCTACGCGTGTCAGACTAACTTTGAAAGTTGAAACTCAAGAAAATCAGCCGCGGATGAACGCAGTTGAACGCTGATTTTTTCTCTGATTTTTCCGCCTCGTCAATCATCTCCGTAGAAACAGCAAATTTATAGAAAACGCGTCAAATCTACGAATCGAGTTTTGTAGGAACGGCATAACAATATGTCGTTCCTACGAAACTCGATTCTAAGCTATAAATATACTGTTCCTAATGGACTAATGAGTTTGAAAACGGCTTCCTCTATGATTCAACGCGAGTTTTGGAATTTTCTTACATTTTCCGTTTTTCATTTGTTCACTGACCGGAATTTGTCGCGGGAACGTCCGCCGTCGGGGCGGTTGTTGCCGGAGCGGTTGTCGGCGGTTGGGCGACACCTGTGGCTTGCAGATATGTCGAATACACATTTGATAAACGCTCAACCGATGCCGTGTCGCGTTGGGCGAGCATCGTTATTATCGAATCGCGGACGGCGAAAACAGGTGTCATATTTTCGCGCTCAGCTTCGGTCAAAAAACCGTCATTTCCCTTTTTTCTTTCTTCATCAAGCCGCGTAAAAAAATTGCTTGCATTTTGACGGGCGGGTTCGTATTCGCCGCGATTTGCTTCGACAATTGCGCCGGTCAATAAACCTTTGATCTCGGTTTGACGAAGCTGTTTTTGAGTTGCGGCAAGTTCGCCTTCGACCGACCATTTTTGCATCAGCATCGGAATTAGACCGATTAAAAAGGCGATTAAAACAATTGCGGCAAAAATTCCCCAACGAATCAGCGGACTCTGCGCGGTTTTCTCTTTTACTCTGACATCATTTTCACTCATAAATTTTCTCCTGTTTTCAATCCGAATTATTAAGGTCTGTAAAATTATTATATCATTTACTTTTCGACGCATTCGCAAAAAAAAGAGAAAAACGGTAAAAAAGCCCCGTTTCTCTCTTTTTTTAATTACTGCAATATGCCGAATTTATCTGACAAAAGCACTTGGAACAGGTTGATCACCGGCGGTTCCGAATCTGATGATTTGAACTCCCGATGTCGAACGGTTGATATACCAGGTATTTTCTGACGAACGGTAGACCGCGAAATCAGATTTTCCATCGCCGTCATAATCGCCCGGTGCCGGAGAATCTCCGGTTGCTCCGAACGGCACTGAGAAGAATGAGAAATCTTCCGATCTCAAAACAAACCATTGTCCGGTTGAAGGTCGCCAGAAGGCAACATCAGCTTTGCCGTCGCCCGTGTAATCGGCTTGAACCGTTTTATCGGTTGATGTTCCGAACGGTAAAACAACCAGTCCGGCAGTCGAACGATTGAGCCACCATTCACCGGTTGACGGACGATAAATTGCAATATCGGCTTTTCCGTCGCCGTCATAATCAGCCGCGACAGGTAAATCATTTGCTGCGCCGAAGTTTGTAATTGTTGTTTGACCATCGCTTGAGCGAAGAATAAACCAGGTTCCGGTCGAAGGACGATAAACCGCCGCATCGGCTTTTCCGTCGCCGTCGAAATCAGCCGGAGCGGGAACGTCTGTGGAAACTCCGAGCGGAAATGAGAAGAATGAATTGTCTTCGCTTCTTAAAATAAACCATTCGCCGGTTGAAGGTCTGAAGACAGCAAAATCGGTTTTGCCGTCGCCGGTGTAATCAGCGGGAACGAGTTTGTCGTTTGACGCACCAAATTGAAAAGCGCGGTTTGAACCGTCGCTTGAACGCAAATACCACCATTCGCCGCCTGACGGACGGAAGATCGAAACATCCGTTTTACCGTCGCCGTCAAAATCTATAACAGCCGATTGTGTCGGTGTGGAAGATGTTTGCGTAACGCTTGCCCAAGACGTTCCGATGCGAATGCCGTCAACGACAACTGTCGGAGATGTCGAGGCAGTTCCCTGACGCAGAGCGACTGTTGCCAGAGAAATGTCGGTCGCGGTAGTGTCAATTGCCGAAACGGTCGCCGCCGGTTCGGTCGCCGGTGTTGTGGTGCTGACGAAAAGACTAACCGTATCATTGGCATCGCCGTCAACAATCGTATATTTGACAATTACCAGATAAGTCGTGTTTAAAGCATAGGTAAACGGAGTAAAAGCAACAGTTGCCTCAGTCGTTCCGGCTTTTGAAATGCCGAAGGCGATGTTGTTCGCTTCGTTTTTCTTAATATAAACTCTGCCTCTGAACGCCGATCCAATCGGATCGGGCGAAAGATGGAAAAAATAACCGCCCACGGGATTAATCGCGGCTTCGCTGGTATTAACCATAAATGCCGCATAGACCGAACCGCTCGTTTGAACCGGAAAAACACGATGAACATCTTCACCGCTGACGGTCAGCGAAGCGGCATTACCGACGCCCGACGAAGGGTAGCCGGTCAAAGTCAGTCCCGGCGTTACTGTTGCAATCGAGTTTGTTCCTGCGCCGCTATGCGCCGTCCAATTATTGCCGGTCAATAAAGAACCCGGCGCGTATGGAAAATCTTCGACTAATAAAGGGGTTTGAGCAAAACTGCTCGTATTCATCAAAGCTATGGATATAATTATCGCAAAGATACTAAAAACAAATTTTTTTTTCATATTGTCCTCTTTTAATTTAAATTTCTTAATTTTAAGGGGAATTTTTTTAAAGTGTGAAAACACACGAATGCACACTCTTTTCGGAATCATCTTGTCAATAAATTTAGGTTGTAAATTTAATTATGTGAAAATAGTAACATAAGTTCACAAAAAATCGGCATTTTAAAAATCTTAAAATTAACATAGATTTTTGTTACAATTGAAAAAACTGCAAGCGAGGTTAAAAAAACAATGCGTTTGAGAATGTTTTTTATTCTAATAATTTTCATTTTTAGTTCTTTCACGGCGATCAGGGCGCAGGTTGAAGAGCCTCCTCCGTTAATCGAAAATAAGAATGAAATAATAAAAATCGAAACGCGGCTGATTGACGTGCCGGTTGTCGTAACAGATAAAAGCGGAAAGCCTCTGCTCAATCTGAAACCGTCGAACTTTATTGTTTATGAAGACGGGAAAAGGCAGGAAGTAAGCGATTTTTCAACGACGACCGAGCCTTTTGAAGTCGCCTTGCTGCTCGATACCTCCGGCTCGACGCGCAGCGATCTAAGACTGATTCAGCGCGCCGCGGCGAGTTTTATCGGTTCTCTGCGAAGCGGCGACAGAGTTTCGATTGTCGCTTTCAAAAGCGCGGTCAGAGATGGAAGATCGGTTTCGGTCAGCGACGTTTTAACGCCTTTGACCGATGATCGGACGAAATTAAACACCGCACTTACCGAAGTAAAAACCAGCAACGGAACGCCCTATTATGACGGTTTATTAACCATCGTTAATAATATTTTTAAAAATGAACCGGACGAGAAGTTTCGCGGCAGACGCGCCGTTGTCGCATTGACCGACGGCGTTGATTCAACGAGTGATGCGGATTTTCAAGAAGTGCGCGAAGAATTGGCGGAGATCGGCGTGGCGGTTTATTTCGTGCAGGTTGACACGCGCGATTATTTTGAAGCGGAACTGCTCGGCGATTGCCAAACTTCGGCTTTTCGCTTTTCACAGGCGCAGATCCGGCGTTATTACAGGGTTTTTTATCCGAAATCAAATGTCGAAAAGGTCAGCGATTTTTGCAAACTCGGCGATTTTGAGCGCCTCGACATCAGCAAGAATCTGTATCAACTGGCAAATTCCGAAATGCAGAATCTGGCAAAAATATCGGGCGGCAAGGTTTTTTCGGCTTCGAGCTTAAACGATGCGCGTTCCGCTTTTAATGAAGTCGCCGCCGAACTCGGCACAAAATACTCTCTGGGTTATTATTCGACGAATCAAAACCGCGACGGCACTTACCGGAAAATCCGCGTCGAAATCAAAGACGTTCCGCCGGGCGCACAAATCCGCGCCCGCGACGGCTATACGGCGCCGGAAAATTAGTTCCAAGTTTCAAGTTCCAAGTTTTTTTGGCTTTGAACTTTTCTGAAGCAAACTTTAGACTTGGAACTTGGAACTTGGAACTTGGAACTTGGAACTTGGAACTTAAAATTATGGACGTAAAATTTAAACGAATCGTTTTAATGGTTTTAGACAGCGCGGGAAGCGGCGCGATGCCGGACGCTCCCGAATGGGGCGACGCGGGCGCGGATACTCTGGGAAATGTCTTAAAATCGCGCAAAGTTTATCTTCCGAATCTGCAAAAATTAGGTTTGGGAAATATCCGCGAGCTAAACGAACTGCCGGCAATCGAAAATCCGGTCGGCTCGTTCGGCAAATGTGCGCTGAAATCGAACGGCAAAGACACGACGACCGGACATTGGGAAATGGCTGGAATCATTCTCGAAAAGGCTTTTCCGACATTTCCGAAAGGATTTCCGAAAGCGGTAATCGATGAATTTGTCGAAAAAGCGCGAGTTCCCGGCGTTCTCGGAAATACTACGGCTTCGGGAACGGAAATCATCAAAGAACTTGGCGAAGAACACGTTAAAACCGGCAAACCGATCGTTTACACTTCCGCCGATTCGGTTTTTCAGATCGCCGCGCACGAAGGCGTAATTCCCATCGAGCGCCAATACGAAATCTGCGAAATCGCCCGCCAAATGCTCGACGGCGAACAATTTCGCGTCGGTCGCGTCATTGCCCGCCCATTCGTCGGTGAAACCGCGCAAAACTTTACGCGCACCGAAAACCGCCACGATTACGCCGTTCCGCCGCCTCTGGATAATCTTTTGCCGATGCTCAAAGAAAACGGTTTCGATGTCGTCTGCATCGGCAAGATCGCTTCGATCTACGATTCGGTCGGCGTTACCGAAGATTTAACCGCGAAAAACAACGCGCAATCAATTGACCAAACGATTAACGCGCTGCGTGCCGACAACAAAGGTTTGATCTTCTCGAATCTCGTAGATTTCGATATGCTCTACGGACACCGCCGCGATCCGGAAGGTTACGCCAAAGCCTTGGAAGATTTCGACAAAAGAATGCCCGAAATTTTCGAAGCGATGAATGAAGACGACCTTTTCATCATCACCGCCGACCACGGCAACGATCCGACATTTCCCGGCTCGGATCACACGCGCGAATACGCGCTTTTATTAGTCTATGGCAAAACGGCAAAACAAGGCGTAAATTTAGGCACAAGACAATCCCTCTCCGACATCGGACAAACTATTGCGGAAAATTTCGGTTTCGAGTTGAAAGACGGCGTGAGTTTTTTAGAGGAAATTTAAAATATGCTCCTCAAAATCCGCGACCGGATGCGTGAAAAAGTTCGAAATCTCGAATATGTGATGACAATTCACGCTGAAGAAGAAATGGAAAACGACGATCTTTCCATATTCGATGTCGAAAACGGAATTCTTACGGGCGAAATCGTCGAACGTCAAAAAGATGCGGAAACTGACGAACGGAAATATTTAATTGCTGGAAAAACGCTTGACGAAACGGATATAATTGTTGCAGCAAAACTGAGTTTGACCGATACGCTCGTCATTATAACGGTTTATTTAGAAAATTATGAACTCGAAAACTAATGAAATAATTTGCGATGTCTGCGGAAAAAACGGTGCAAGAATAATCCACGTTTCCAAGAGTTACGGCAAAGGCGAAAATTTGCTCGTTATCGAAAATGTTCCGATCATTTCCTGCCCGCATTGCGGCGAAAGTTATCTAACCGCAAAAACCTTACGCGAAATCGAAAATATCAAAACCAACCGCACGAAGATTGCCGTTGAACGCCCTGTTCCCGTTGCTGTTTTTGCTTAAATTTTTCCGACATCGGACAAACAATCGCGGAAAATTTCGGTTTCGAGCTAAAAGACGGTGTGAGGTTTTTGGATAAGATTTAATCCAAGAGTATTAAGACTAATGCAAATTTAATATAAAAGAATTCCCCGTCTGCTTGCAGCGTGGGTTTCCTTATTAACCCTGAAAGGGTGTAACTTCTTGGTCTTAGAAAATTCGTGGTTTTGCCGCTTTGGGCAAAAATTTTTGGGCGAATACCCCGTCAGCTTGCTGCGGGGTAGTCCGAAAATAACGAATTTTCAAATTTATTTGAAAATTCCAAAGAACTCTTTTCTATCAATTTCAAAATAATCAAGTAAAATTGCGATTATTGCTTTTAACGGAGGTTCTAATTCCATTGGATTAACAAAATGCTTTGCATAACCAATTGATTCAAATTGTTTTCCCCAGTTAAATAAATTTTTTCCATTTTCAGTATTTGCAAAAAACTCTTTGAAAATTCTGATTTGTAAGTTATCAAGAAGTTTTAATACTGATGAACTTGTAGATTTATTACCAGAAATTTGAATAGCAATATTAACAATTTTGTTTATTCCATCTTTCCCTAAATTTCCGTATTTAAAGCCGTCAGACAATTTCTTTTCTCTGTCTTTTTGTTCAAGAAAAGCTATGTCTTTAATTATAAAGTCAATCATTATAAGAAATTGAGATGAAGTCAAGTATAACATTCGTGAGGCTATTTCTCTTTTTTTCACGTCAGTCAAAATACTCTCAGCAAAATAATTTATTATTGGAAGTAAAGCATTTATTCCAGAAAAATCTAATTGAGTTAAAAGTTGCGATTTGCAATTCTCATAAATATCTCTCCATGTTTTGTTGCCAATTTGATTGTTATCCCTAAATTTTGACAGTTCATTTAATAAAGTTTCCTCTGGTATTCTCTCGTCTATCAACTTAATAACAGATTTGATATTTTGAAGTTTTTTTAGGAAATTACCGTTAAGAACAATCGTATTATGTTTTTGCCCAAATGAGTGAACTGATTCTCTACGGTCGGTAGTTGCTACAATACATGAATCGAAGTTCAATAATTTCATTAAACCGTTTGCCCAGAGTATTCTTTCAAAAGCTTGCGGAGTTTTTTTATTTTTTATATCAACATTTATTCTTTGTCTGGAAATGCTTGCAGAACGGTTATATAAATATAAATCTATATCTGTAATATCAAAATTTTCATATCTAAACTTAACTCCTCGAACTACGTAGTAACCTAAATTAAGAAAATAATTTCTTAATTGCTCTTCCATCATTTCGCCTTTGAATAAACTCATTTGCTCTGTCATTAGTTTCTTAAAGTTCTGAGCATTTGTGCTACAGAGTTTTTTGACTGTTGAGTCTGTTTTTTTCTTTGAATTCTTCGTATTTCTTCAGGACCTTTATAGTTAGTAATATTTCCTGTATAAACGGTTACTTCCTTCATTGTTTTATCAGTTGTATCTCCAACTTCCAAAACCTGAAGCGCAAGTTCTCCAACATCTTTTTTGAGTAATTTCATATAAAACATAGTGCTACCAATTACACGTCTTAGAAGCTGTTTGAAAACTCGAAATAAAAGGTGATTTGACTACCAGCTTGTCAGTTTGGGTAAAATAAGTTGTGAACAAAAAATATCCAACCTGTTTAACCGATAGTCAATGGAATCATATCAAAGATTTGTTTCCAGC
>JBGTIH010000007.1:0-37364 GCA_041745765.1 Pyrinomonadaceae bacterium
AACAATCCGCGAGATAAATTAGTCGAAACCTTAAATAATCTAAGCCACAACGAAAATTTGGACATCGCTGAAGAATTATTCGGCAGTCCAACAATTCACTCTGTCTAACATTCAGTCATAACTTATAGTTGAGGCATTACAATTACCGCTTCGTCTTTCTTGATTTTGGTAAATAACATTTTTTTGAAATTATATATGGCATCTTCTTCTCTCTGACAAATTATTCCATCTGCTTTGGCAACTGCGTTAGCAAATCTAAAAAACATCGTAATTGCCTGAGTCGCATAGTTTGTTCCTTCAATATCATCGTAAATCCGCAGATATTTAACAGATTTCGGAACATCTAAAAATTCATAAATGTAAGGATCCTGTTCATATTCTTCCTCCATCATTTCGCTGAGTTCGTAGTTTGTAAAGCCATGCCAAATCTCTTCATTTAGAAATTCTTCTATATCCGCAATAAAAGAGGCTTCGGCATCGCAAATCTTTCTATCCCGACTGGCAAAATGCGTTCCGATCTGACGAAGTTCTGCCAACATCATCTCGCATGCGTCTGAAATTTCATTGTTTTTTGTTAATTTTGTCTTGGCAATTTCTTCAATAGGTTCGGTTAAATCTAAAATTGTATTTTCTAAATAATCTATAAATGCGGTACTATCGCGATGTCTTGTCATAACTTCTAGAATTGAATGAGATTGAGATTGGACCAAAAGAAAAGAGGTCAATTGAAATAATACCTCAATTGACCTCTTTTAGGAAACAAGTTTTAACAATTTCAAAAACTACATATGAATCGTCAGATCGTGAACGCCTTCGGCGGCTTCCATCATTGATTCGCTGACGGTCGGATGCGCGTGGATCGTTCTGCCGAGTTCGTCGGCGGTGGTTTCGAGAGCCATCGCGACGACGGCTTCTGCCAGCAATTCGGTCGCGTGCGGTCCGATGATGTGAACGCCGAGAACTTCGTCGTATTTCTTTTCGGCGACGATTTTGATAAATCCGTCGGTTTCGCCCAAGATTCTGGCTTTTCCTGAAGCGGAAAACGGGAATTTGCCGATTTTTACGTCATAACCCGCTTCGCGTGCTTTGGCTTCGGTTAAACCGACCGAAGCGACTTCCGGGTCGCAATACGTGCAGTTCGGGACGAGATTCGGTTTGATCGGTTCGACTTTTTTGCCGGCGATGCGTTCAACGACATTGATGCCTTCTTTTGAAGCTAAGTGAGCGAGCCAGGCGGTGTCAATGACATCGCCGATGGCGTAAACGTTCGGTTCGTCGGTTTCAAAAAATTCGTTAACCTTGATCGTGCCGCGCGGGTTGACGACGACTTTTGTATTTTCCAAGCCGAGATTTTCTAAATAAGGCATCCGACCGATGGCGACGAGAATCATTTCGGCTTCGAGCGCAACGTCTTTGCCTTTCGCGTCTTTGCCCGAAACTTTAACCGAATTTTTCGTCTTTTTCATCGTGTCGAGCTTCACGCCCGTTAATACGTTGATCTTTTGTTTTTTGAACGAGCGTTCGAGCTGTTTGGAAACCTCTTCGTCTTCGACGGGAACGATGCGCGGCAATAATTCGACAACGGTCGTTTCGCAGCCGAAACGCGCATAAACGCTGGCAAATTCCACGCCGACCGCGCCTGAACCGATGACGATCATTGATTTCGGAACGCGTTCTAATTCTAAAATGTGATCGGAATTGACGACCTGTTTGCCGTCGGTTTCAAAACCCGGAATCGGACGCACGACCGAACCTGTGGCGATGATAATATTTTTCGTGTCAATCGTTTCTTTTTTTCCGTCCTCGAAAGCGACTTCGACTTTGCCTTTGCCGGTGATTTTGCCGAAACCGTTGAAAACGGTAATTTTATTTTTCTTCATCAAATACGAAACGCCCGCCGAATTTTTGGCAACAACGTCGGATTTGTATTTTTGAACCTTTTCCCAATCAAAGCTCAAACCTTCGACCTTCAAACCGAAATCTTCAAAATGTCCGGCTTTTTGGTAAAGATGCGCCGCGTTTAATAATGCTTTCGTCGGAATACAGCCGCGCAAACCGCACGTTCCGCCTAATCTTTCGCCTTTTTCCTTTTCGATAAGTGCTACTTTTAAACCCATTTGCGCTCCGCGCACCGCCGCTACATAGCCGCCCGGACCGCTTCCGATAATCGTTACATCAAATTGTTCTGCCATTAAAATTCCTCTTCGTTTGTAAATAAAATTTTGAAATCCAAACTAAACATTATAAGAATTTACGCAGAAAAAGAAAAAGCCTCCGAAGTTTTTCCCGTTTCTATGGTTGTTTTTATTGCGAATCAAGAGTTGAAATCAGTCTGATTTGTGAGGCTGATTTATTTAAACTCCTGATTCGCATAACATTTCTAAAGGCGCGGCGGAATCAAGTGCGATCCATTTTCCAAGATTCTCTTTTTACTTAAAATACCCTCAGTTTCTTTCATTTCGGCTGAAAACAGCGGCTTTTTCAGAAGCTGTTTTCAAACTCTTGAGTTCCGCTAGGAAAGATATATTTATAGTTAATAGAGTGCAAATTTTAGCTGAGTTCCGTAGGAATGGCATATTTTTATGCCATTCCTACGGAACTCGATTCGTATTATTGGACTTTTTTCTATAAATATCACGCTCCTACGGAGCTGATTTATGAGTTTGAACACAACTTCTAAGGTTTGCCGTAAGTCTTTGCGGTCAATTTCATATAGCAGTGAGAACTGCTTTGTGCGAATTTTCTGTTTGCCGGCGTTGTAAAAATGCGTTTAAAACACCCTCATTTAAATTCGGGTTTCTGCTTTTTCTGACATTTTGTTCTTTAGACGGGAAACCTTTTTCCGGAATTTGCGAAAATTGAAAATAAATAATCCGAAGGGTTCGATTCCGTTCTTTTCAGCGGTTTGATGATGCCGCTGATGTGCGGCGCGAATGGTCAGCAAAGTTTTATTTTTTGACGCAAACGGCAAAAATCGCCGGTGCGTAAAAAGATCGTGCGCGATGAAATACAAAATGCCGTACAGGGCAATGCCCAGACCGACCGGAAAAGCGATTGATTCACTCAGAGGATTTTGTGCAAAAACCAAAAGCAAAACGGACACCGACCCGAAGAAAACGGAAAAAATATCGTTAAGTTCAAACGCGCCTTTTCGCGCAATGTGATGCGTTTCGTGAATCCGCCATAAAACACCGTGAAAAAGCCAGCGATGAACAATGTAGGAAAAAATTTCCAAACCGACAAAGCCGAGAATTGTTAAAAAGAAAAATTTCATACCAGTTGTTAGAATGGTGAGTGGTGAGTGATGAATGATGAGTGGATAACGGGTAACGTAAGAAAACTCTAAAACCGTTATCATTCATCATTCACCATTCACCATTAAGAACATTCACCATTCACCACTCACCACTCACCATTATCCGTTCTCCATTTTTCCGATTTTTTTCCGGTGCGAAGTGTATAAAGTTGACAGCTTACTGCTATAATGTTCGCTATGTCAAAACCGGAATGGCTGATAGCCGCGCCGATTTCTGCGACGAACACCAAAGCCGGCACAAAACTTTTTCAGTATTTGGTTCGCCTGATACGCGGCGGAAATCTGCCTGTTCGGGAATCTGCCGAATTTTTTCGCGCTCTAACCGACCGCAATGCCAATCAAGCCCAAATTGCCGGTGCGCTGACCGCGCTGACCGCCAAAGGTGAAACAGGCGAAGAACTCGCCGGAATGGCGGGTGCGATGTATGAACAATCCGTAAAAATTACGACGCGCTACTCAAATTTTCTAAATATTTCCGGTACCGGGTCAAGTGCGGCGAAAACTTTTAACGTCTCGACTGCCGCCGCCTTTGTTGCCGCCGGTGCGGGGCTTCCCGTCGCCAAACATTCCGGACGCGCTTTTATGAGCCAAAGCGGAGGTGTCGAGGTTTTGAAAGAATTGGGAGTAAAAATTTTAGCCGAGCCGAAAGTTGTCCAAGCCGGGCTGGAAGGCGCGGGAATTTGTTTTATGTTCTCGACCAAATTTCATCCATCGGTAAGCCGCATCAAAGACATCAGCCGTAATCTCGGCATCAGAACTTGTCTGAATCTTTTGGAAGCTATGGCAAATCCGGCAAATGCGCCGAAACATCTGATCGGTGTTTGGCATCCGGCATTGATTGATCCTGTGGCTAAAGCCATTTCGCTGCTGAAAACCGAACATTCCTGGATTGTTCACGGCGCAGACGGTTTAGATGAATTAACTTTAACAGGCGAAACTTTTGTTACGGAAGTTTCCGGCAAACAAATCAGTCCGTTTAAAATTACGCCTGAGGAATTCGGTTTGAAACGCGCCGGAATAAAACATTTACGCGTCAAAACACCGAAGGAAAGCGCGGAAATCATCAAAGAAGTATTGGAAAATAAACGCCGCGACGAAGCGCGTTCGCTCGTCGTCTTAAATGCCGCCGCCGCGCTCTTCATCGGCGGAATTGCCGAAACCCCGAAAAAAGCCGCCCGACTCGCCGAACAAAGCATTGACAGCCGCTCGGCTCTGACAAAACTCGAAAGGTTGATTACCGTAACCAATAAAAAGTAATGGTGAATGGTGAATGGTGAATGGTGAATGTTCTTAGAAGCTGTTTGAAAACTCAAAATAAAGGATGATTTGACTATCAGCAAATCAGTTTGAGTAAATTAGTTGTGAACAAAATATATCCAACCGATTTAACTGATAGTCAATGGAATCATATCAAAGATTTCTTTCCACGACCAAAAGCCACCGGGCGACCGCGTGAAGTCGAGTTTCGGCAAATCGTGAATGCCGTTTTATTTTTGTTATTTACGGGCTGTCAATGGCGATTTATTCCCAAAGATTATCCGAAATGGCAAACCGTTTATTACTATTTTGCGAAATGGAAACAAGATGGCACGTGGTTTCGCATCCATGAGACTTTACGCGCTCAAGAGCGCATCAGGCAAGGAAAAAATAAACATCCGAGCGGCGGAGCGGCTGATTCTCAAAGTGTCAAAACGACGGCTCTGCCATCTAGCCGAGGCTTTGACGCAGGAAAGAAAATCAATGGTCGGAAACGACACATTTTAGTTGATACTTTGGGTTTAATGATTGCCGTAGTAGTAACGACGGCTTGTGTCCAAGACCGTGATGGATTAAAGAAACTGCTTCGCACATTTGGATTACATCGCAAGAAATTGCGAAAGATCTGGGTTGATGGAGGCTGTCGCGGTCAAGTCATAGAGTGGGTTAAAGCCAGATTCCGGTATTGTTTAGAAGTAGTTTTAAGGTCAGATGATGTTAAAGGATTTGTCGTGCTGCCAAAGCGATGGATAGTGGAAAGAACTTTTGCCTGGCTAAATAATCATCGGCGATTATCAAAAGATTATGAACGCTATCCCAAAACGAGCGAAACGATGATTCAGATTGCGATGATTCGGATAATGCTTCGGAGATTACAACCTTTTTGAGTTTTCAAACAGCTTCTTAGTGATGAATGATGAATGATGAATAATGAATGACGAATGACGAATCAATATCTTAAATTCACCATTCATCATTCACAATTAACTTTATGCCTTTATCGCGGCTTTACGGCGGAATTATAAATGTGCGGAATTCGCTTTATGAACGCGGGTTTTTCAAATCGTATTCGCTCGGCGTTCCGGCGATCAGCGTCGGCAATATCACGGTTGGCGGAACGGGAAAAACTCCGCTTGTCGCTTTTGTTGCGGGAATTCTGGCGGAACGAGGAGAAAAGGTTTGTATTTTAACGCGCGGTTACGGGCGCGAAAATCCTAAAGAAAGAGTTCTTGTTTCCGACGCTGAAAATATCTTAACCGATGCGCGGCAAGCGGGCGACGAACCTTTTGAATTGGCGCGAAAACTTCTCGGAAAAGCATTTGTCGTCGCCGATGCGAAGCGCGTTTCTGCCGGAATTTGGGCGCGGGAAAAATTCGGAATAACGGCGTTTGTACTGGACGATGCGTTTCAACATCAAAAAGTAAAACGTGATCTGAATATCGTTACGATTGATGCGACAAACCCTTTCGGCAACGAAAAAGTTTTGCCTTCCGGCATTTTGCGCGAATCATTAAGTAATCTGAAACGCGCCGATTTAATCGTCATCACCCGCGCGAATCTTTCAGATGAAATTAAAAATATAAAGTCGAAAATCTCAAAATATAACGCTGATTGTCCGATTCTGATTTCCGAAAATAAAGTTTCAGATTTGATCAGTTTAGAAGAATTTCACGTTAAGACAGAAAAAACAAAGGACAAAGGACAAAGAACAAAGGACAACTTTTTCGCCTTTTGCGCCCTTGGAAATCCCGAAAACTTCTTTGAACAACTGCACCGCGAAAATTTTAATTTAGTTTCAACCGAAAAATTTCCCGACCATCATTTTTACACGCAGAAAGATATTGAAAAACTCGAAGAAAAAGCAATTAAATTAAAAGCTGAAACTTTTTTAACAACGGCAAAAGATGCGGTTAAATTAAAAAATTTGAAATTTGATCTGCCGTGTTATGTCGTCGAAAACAAATTAATTTTTGACAACGAAAAAAAACTACGCGAAATAATCGGCGCAGTTTTTAATTGATTCATTGTTCATCTGTATCCTGCATTTTTCCGCTTTGCGTTCCTTTTTCGGAAGTTGCCGGCGGTTTTGTCGCCGGTTCAGGCTTTGCCGACGGAGAAGGCTTTGCTTCGGGTTTTGCTACCGGAGAAGGCTTTGCTTCGGGTTTCGTGTCTGCCGGATTTTCCTTCAGATCGGTCGGTGTTTGCGTATTCGCCGGAAGCGGAGTTTTATCGTCTTTCGGTGTCGGCGAAGGTTTAACATTCGTGTTTGAATTCATCGGAACAGGAATCAAAATAATTCCGCCGCTGCTGTCCAAACCCGGCATAAACTGACTGCCGCTGCCGTCGCCGGGAATTGTAATTACTTGTCCCGGCGGATAAGTCGGCGCACCCGGAGGAGGCGCACCGCCGCGCGCCCACGGATCAAAACCGTCGCCGCCCGGAACGGGATCGGTCATCATCATATTCGGATTGCCGATGATTTCCGGCATTGTTCCGTCAGAAGTATAAAGCATATTCTGCTCGTTTATTCCGGTTGCCGGATTTAAAGGCTGAACGGGAATGCCTTCAGCATCAGTTTGCATTTGAGTTATCGGATCGGTTTGCTTTGTATAAGTCGCGTAAATCATCCCGACCGCAAGCAAAGAAATTCCGGCTAAAACCACAAACGCCGTTTTCCACACATTATTATTCTCCGTCGCCGCACCGGCTTTCGCTTGAGCAGTCAATTGAGAATTGTCCGAATCTTTGACGATCAGATTTAAGTCTTCGACAAAAGCGTTGGCGTTTTGATAACGCATATCGGGATTGTTTGCCAGAGCGCGAAGCACAACGAGTTCGAGTCCTTCGGGCAGATCGTCCCGAAAAGCCGAAAACGGCGGCGGCGGATTTTCCGCCTGTTTTTTCAATAATTCTTCGCTCGTTTCCGCCGTGAACGGAACTTCTCCAGTCAGCATTTCATAAAAAATTACGCCGAGCGAATAAATATCCGAGCGTTTGTCAGGCTCAAAGGTGTGAGAAATCTGTTCGGGCGCGTTGTATTCGAGATCGCTTCTGGAAAATTCTTCGGCAAACATTCCGTCATCTTCGGGTTTGACCGCGCCGAAGTCTAAGACTTTTACCGTTTCCGCGCCGTTTGCCGTTTCTGCCAGTAAAATCTTTTCGCCCGTTAAATGTTTGTGAATTACGCTTTTCGCGTGCGCGGCGGAAAGCGCAGAAGCAATCTGGCGGGCGATTTTGACGGCGCGTTCGACCGGAAGCGCGCCGTCATTTTTGATCTTTTCCTTGACGGTTTCGCCAATTGCATCTTCGAATATAATAAAAACCGTGCCGTTGGCATCCGTGCCGAAATCATTGACACTTAAAATATGCGGATTCAAAATGCCGGAAACGGTTCGCGCTTCGGCGGAAAAACGATTGACGATACCCGCATCAACCGCCAACGCGGGCGAGAGAACCTTGACCGCCACAGGTTTATCCATCAAAAGATGCGTCGCGTGATAAACCTTGCCCAAACCGCTCATCCGCCAGCCGCTGTCTATGCGGTATTTGTCGGCTAAGGTTTTTCCGATAAATCTATCTAAAATTTCTATCTTCTTTTCTAAAACAGCTTCACTCATTTTATTTATTCACCAATTAATTTATACGCGCTCGAGTCATTTTATGATTCAAAAATCTTTGTCTAAGTTGTAACATTACGAATATTTAAAAGCAAAGAAAATGCGGACAAAGTCTTAGAAACTTTATCCGCATTTTCGTTTTTCCTGAAAGATTCCGAAAAAGAATCTTTCGAAGATCATATTTTAAGCAGAACGACAACGAAACCGAAAAGCACGAGCGATTCGATCAGCGCGAGTGCGATAATCATCAACGTTTGAACCGTGCCCGCCGCGCCCGGATTGCGCGCCGCACCTTCCGCCGCCCGCGAACCGACCAAACCCTGACCGATTCCGGCAAGACCTGCCAGAACACCGAAACCGAGAACGCCGATGCCCGTTCCGATTGCTCTGTATGCGTTCACCGTTGACTCATTGTCCGGTGCTGCGCCTTGTGCCATTGCCATTGTCGCCATTGCCATCAAAGCGAGAACTGCAAAAAATGTATATTTAAATTTTCTCATTTTAAAAATCTCCTAAATTTTATTTTTAACTAATTTGGCGAAGATTTCAGCGGAAAATTATTTGAGAAAATCTGCGGGGTTATTATTTCGCCGCGCTTCCGGTATGCACTCGTTTTCTACTCTCGTTGGAGTCGAGGCTCCTGATGGCGTGCGGGCATATCTTACTATAAATGCAAACTTTCTCTTTATAATTTTCAATAAAATCTTCTAAAAAAACGCGATTGAAAAACTTCTGAAAAAATTGCGACCAATCACAAATCGCAAAACTTTTAATTTTTGAAAGAAAAGCTTTACCTTTTACCTTTTACCTTTTTTACGCGTGCGCCGCGACCGGTTCGCCGCCGTGTGCTTCGTCGTGATGATGTTCGTCGTGCGGTTCGTGCGTTACTTCGCTGATGTAGATCATCGAAAGCAAAGTAAAGACAAGCGTTTGCACGAAAGCGACGAAGATCGCCAGCGGCATAATCGCAATCGGAAGCAGAATATTCGTGTATGGCGAAGCCAGATTCGCAATGTTAAAAACGATCTGTTCGTCGGCGTAAAGGTTGGCGAAAAGCCGCAAACCGAGCGTCAGCGGACGAATCATATTACTGACAAGTTCGATGGCGAAAATTAAAGGCGTGATAAATAACGCAACCGCAATCGGCAGTTTCGGTCCGGCAAAATGCGCCAGATGCTTGATCAAACCGTTTTCGCTGATTCCGACGTAATTGTAATAAACAAAAGAAGATATACCGAGCGCAAAGGTTACGTTAACCGAAGCCGTCGGCGACATAAAAAGTGGGAAAAGTCCCATCAGATTCGAGATCAAAACCAGAACCGCAAACGTCGCCACCACCGGAAAATACTTGAATCCGTGATTGCCGACGATATTGACGATCATTTCTTTGAGTGCCAAAAATCCGGCTTCCAGCGTCAATTGTCCGTGCGTCGGGTCTTCCGAAGAAAGTTTTCCCTTGAAAATCCAGATCATCGTAACCGACAAAATACACGCGATGACAAACATAATCGTGTACCACGGAATCGCATTTTCAACCGTATAAGCTCCGCCGAAAGCCGCTTCCGGCGTTGTGCCGAGCGGCTTGAGAATTGCTTCCCAACGAGGTTTCGTGTGAGCAAGTTGAAACTGATGAACAGGTTCGCCGAAATGTTTATTGATAAATTCTACGATAAGCGGCGTTGGATGCTCGCCTGCTGCAAATAAAAACATCTGTTAAAATTCCTTTTGTCTAAATATGTTTGAAAAAATTCTTAAAAAAGCCTCGATCATCACGGCAAATGCAAAACTGACGAGTCCGAGAACAAAAGCGACGACCGGAAATATTTTCGTCAGAAAAACAAATAAAATAATCGCCCCGATCGTCAGATAACGCCAGAAATACTTAGCTGCCATAAACGGCGTTTTTTCGCCCGCCGCCGCCGCTTCAAACAAGGTTTTCAAAGTGGCTCTGAGCCAATAATAATTTATAAAAGATAAAATTCCGCCGAGAAAAAATCCCAGACCGAAACGCCACGTTCCGAAGATAACACCGAGAAGAGTTCCGCTAATCACAACGAAACACATCGCATACAAAATTCGATCATTCGAAATCGGCGCGACCCCGTCTTCTGTAACAATATCTGGTTTAGAATTTTCGCTCATTGCGAAACAAAGATTTTACAAATTTAATGCGGAAATATCAAAGCGGGAATAAGTTTTAACCGAACTTTGTGCAATTTTTCTCAAATTACTCGTTGTTTTTAAGGATTTGCGAAGTAAGGCGAAAAAGCTGCAAAAATCCGATGATCGAGCCTAAAACCACACCGCCGACCGCGCCCCACGGCGAACTTCCCAAAAGAAGATCGGCAAACCAGCCCAAAATTAAAAGAAACGTCACCGAGCCGAAAAAAACGATTCCCGCCGACCAAGCTAGACCGCTGTTGCGGATGATTTCGGCTTTTGATGCGGGTTTATAATCAGTTTGCGGCGTTTCGATTGTTTGCGTTAAAAATGTGTTTTCGGCTGATGTTTCGGTGCGGTTCGGTAAGATAAAACTCTGATTTTCATTTGGTGAAACCTCAGAATCAGGCGGCGTTTCACCCGGCATAAATAACAAATTTTCAAGCAATTGAGCAGTCGGTTTTTCCTGTTCGGATTTATTTATCGCCGCCGTAAAAATTCCGCTGAGCAGCGGTTCGTTTTTTTCCGGTGCGGATTGATTTTCGGCTGAAAACGTATTTTCGCTTGTCGCTTTAATTTCCCCTTCTCTTGCTTCTTCCGCGATTTTTGACGCGCTTTCGAGCCGGACTTCATTTTCGATTTTTGTAATTTCTTTTTCCAGTTCCAGCAAATTATCGCCGAATTCAATATCTATGTTTCTGGATTCAAAGTCGGAAACAGTTTGAATATCAGAACTTATGATATTTTCTTGCGGATTTTTCGGGCGTTCTTCTTTTTCAGCGGCAGATTCGTTTGAAACAGGCTGAGTTTCGCTTGTTTCGACAACCGGAAATTGTTGCATTTCAACATTTTCGGCAGATTTAGTTCGATCCGAAATTTCGGTTTTCGGCGATTCGTTGATTATTTCTTCTACCTTTTCGCTTTTTTCATCTTGCGTATCGAATAAACTGCGAATCATATCCATTCACCCCGCGTTAAATAATTTTTCGGAAATTCCCGTAAAAGTGATTTTCTTGAATGTCGCAAAGAATCGTGAATAAAGCAAACGTGCGTACACCAACAAGCGTTTCCGTCATCAATTTTTTCGAGTTTTTTGTCGAGCTTCGTCGAGTCGAATTAACTTTATAAATTGCGCGATCTTGTTCGGCATCATAACAAGTCTTTTGTTCAAATTGGAAACAACCTGTTTTACAAAGAATTTACCTGTTACCTGATTTTACGGCATCAACCGTTTTATTAACGGCACTAACCGATAGATTCAAAACGCTCAAGAGACTTTTATCAATTATTTCATCAGCCGTCAAACGATTGTGTTCGCCGCAGACAACCGTTAAGTCATTAACCAAACCCGATCGCGGATTATCCAGTTTACCGATGTTTATTAGGGAAGAAATTAAAGAGCGTTTGGCGACAACTCCGTCGCCCGGAGAAAACAAGACTTTTTCCAAATCTTCTTTTGTAACTTTTGTGCCGTCGCTTTTAGTGAATGAATCGGCTTCGAATTCCGTTTTCCAACGGTCGTTTTTATCCTTATAAACTATCATTCCGTCAATCGTCGGTTTGCATTCCGAACCGAGATAATAGATCGGAACGGGATTTTTTCTTGCCGGTTTGGCATTGAGCGCGGCTTGAAATAAACGAGCGCGGAGCAAAACCGCCTCAAAATACGCTTTTGCCTGCGCTTGCTGGGCTTCATCAAAATTCTTATTAAAGTTTTCGTCATTATAAACCAGCCAACCGTATTTCTCCCACGTTTTAGGATTGTAAATATCTATTTTCAAAGGTTGCAGATCGCCGTCGTAAGCGCGTACCAAACCGTCGTGAGGCAAAAGCTGATAGATCGAAGGAATCGTAAAAAGATCGAATTTTGAAAGATTTCTGACAAACGGAAGATTTATTTTACCCGAACCGAACAGCGAAAAACCGTTTTGCAGAGAATTAAATGCCGATAAAGAACCGCCATTCGGCACGCCGACGAGCATTATATTATTAAAATACGGTGCGCCCGCCCAGTTCGGACGCATTGTCTTGGCGGATAAATCGGCTTTGCCGTAGCTCAACGCATAACGGGCAATCAAGCCGCCCATCGAATGGGCAACGACATCGAATTTCTGACCGGGACGTTTTAACTTCAGGCGAAGTTCGTCTAATTTATTGAGCAGATTATGGGCGTTTTCGACATTATCGAGCCGCCAATCGTAGGGAAAAATATAAAATGTATCGGAAAAACCGTCTTCCGGCGGCGCATCTATTTTGCCTTCCGTGTAGCCGTCTCTTTCCATTGATTCGATAAATTTTTTGTAAATGTCAATTTTCGGCGTAAAGCGAATGATTTGTATTTCCCGCAAAATATCACCCGGAATCAAACCATCGCGGTTTTCCGAAAGTTTCGGCGAGATCGGCAGACGCAGGTCATCTTCCTCTTTTTTGCGGCTCAAGCTGAACCAGACCTTACTGCCGGTTTCTTTGTTGACAAGTTCCGAACCGATCAAGCCCGGAATAATAATCACGGGTAATCTGCCTTTTTTTACCGGCGCGGCGGCGGCAGGTTTTTCGACTTCTTTCGGTTTTTCCTCCGGAATTTCCTGCGCGGAAACGGCAAAAACGGAAAATAAAACAAACAAAAATAAGAAATATTTAATTTTTTTTGCAAACAAAGATTCAGACATATTTATTCCTCTCAAACACGCCTTTTTTATTTGTCATTTTCCAAAATAACAGTCTTATTCGGCGATTCAAGCCTATATGTGATGCCGCGCCAACGAATTACGTTCGATTGCCACGCACAAAATCCATTATAAAAATAAAGCAATGACGAAAAAATCCAAAGCGTAATCTGCCAAAAAAAACTTTTATTCAATTGTTTTGCATAATTTTTCAACACCAATTTTACCGCATTAAAACGAATCCAAGCCTTTGCCGCACCGAGCGCGAAAATTATCAATAACAGCAAAAAAGTAATCCAAAAATGCCAACCGGAAATAAAAAATAAAAGCAGAATTCCCGTCCAGAAAATCAGCGAAAAAATAAATGAACCGATAAATGAAGCCTTCCAGAGATGCGGCGCGTAGACACGCGTGATCTTCATCTGGCGCGTCGTAAATTCGAGCAGTTCCCGAAAACCGCAGTCTTCGACCGTTGCCGTCAAACAGTTCGGCACAAAATAAATAGGCAAATCCGCTTCTTTCATTGCACGGGTTACGGCAAAATCGTCAGACAAAGTTCCGAGCCATTTTTCGCGCATTCCGATTTTTTCAAAGGTTTCGCGCCGGATTGCCGTCGAACCGCCCCAGCAAAAGTTATTTTTCGTGTTTGCGCCGAGAGCCGACGCGATTGAAGCGTTCCACACGGAACGAAGCTGCGCTGCAAAGCCGCTTTGGCGAGCGATAAACCAACGATAACCGGTCGCGCAGCCGATTTTTTCATCTTCTAAAGGCGCAATCAAACTTCCGAGCCAATTTTCGGCGGGACGCGCATCGGAATCTACGAAAACGAAAATTTCGCTGTTTTCGGAAATTTCCAAAACCGCTTGCCGTAAATTATGAACTTTCTGTCCTTCGTTTTCCCCTTTTCCGGCAACAACAAGTTTTGCGGGAATTGATTTTTCACCGCAGAGACGCAGAGAAGCTGAGTTTTTATTTGTCAGATTATTATTATTCAGGGAATTTGCATTTTTTTTCTGCGCCGCCGCGTCTCTGCGGTTTAAAAAACTCTCAATGACCGGGACAGCCGCGTCCGATTCGGAATCAACGACAAAAATCACTTCATAATTCGGATAATCTTGCCCGAAAAGTGCGGAAAGATTTTCGCGTAAATCCTGATCAAGTCCGCGGCACGGAACAAAAACTGAGGCAAAAGGTGTATATTCTGATGTTGGTCTGGCAAGTTCGTTTTTGAAATAATCGAGATAATCAATTCCGCCCCGCAGAGATTTGTAGCCGAGAACAACCAAAATTGCGGCGAAAAAGTAAAAAAGATACATTTAATATTATTTGATAAACACTAATGGAAAATGAAAAACGGATAACGGGAAATGTAAGAAGACTTCTACTTATTGCTGACTCTGTAAGTTACGGGCATTTTAGAGTTTTCATAAATACTGTTTCTGACCTGCGTAGAATTTTCTATATATCTGCTGTTAACTAACAAAAAGGGCTTCAGATAATTGATTGTTTTCTGAGTTGCACCTCGATTTTTCTCTGCCACAGTAAAAGCCTTTTCGGCTAATTCAGCCCTTTTTTCGCCGTCTTGCAAAAGTTCGCTTAAAACTTCGGCGAGTTTTTCCGGAACTTCATTTTCTTTAAGTTTGGGAAGTTGAATGAGCGCATCGTGCTTTAGAAATTCACTAACGATCGCCGCAAAATTCATTGTATAAAATCCCGTAACAATTGCTTTTGAAACAATTGCAGGTTCTAAAATATTTTGTCCGCCGTGCGGAATCAGACTTCCGCCGACAAAAACTATTTCCGCCAGAGGCAAAACCGAACGTAATTCGCCAACGCTGTCGAGCAGAATAACCTGCGCATTTTTATCTTTTTCCAATGAAGGATCGGAGCGTTTTGCATATTCAAAACCCGAATTTTTAAGAAGTTCGGCAACCTTTGCAAATCTTTCCGGATGGCGCGGCGCGATTAAAAGACGCGGCGCGTTTTGCTTTGAATTTGCCGTAATTTTCTGAAAAGCCTGAAAAATCAACTCTTCTTCCGGCGAATGCGTACTTGCCGCGACGATCAAAGGCGCATTTGCCGAAATGCCGAAACGCTTTCTTAATTCTTCGGTTAGTTCACTATTTGTTTCGTCGGAGTTTTGATCAAATTTGATGTTGCCCGTAACCCTGACCTTATTTGCACGGAGTCCGAGTTTTTTTATGCGGTGTGCGTCAATATCATCTTGCATCAGCGCAAATGTTACATGATGAAAAATGCGCCGCATAAAATCTTTAATGTAGAGATAGCGATCAAATGATTTTTGAGAAAGTCTGCCGTTGACGATGAAAACGCCCGCGCCGCTTTTGTTTGCCTCGCGGATAAAGTTAAACCAGAGTTCGGTTTCCATCAATAAAACGATATTCGGCTTAATTATTTCAAGAACGCGGCGCACGGTAAATTTCCAGTCAAACGGAAAATAAAAGACCAAAGCCGCCAGATCACCGTAGAGTTTCTGTGCCAATTCCTGTCCGGTTTTGGTCGTGGTTGAAACAACCAGGCGATAATTGGGAAATTTTTCCAGTATTTCTTTAATGAGCGGAAAAGCGGCGTTTGTTTCGCCGACCGAAACGCAATGAATCCAGATAATCGGACTTCCATTTTTATGAAAATCCGGCAATTTTCCGAGTCTTTGCCGAAAGCCATCGGCATATTTGCCTTTTCGTAAATAATCAAAGAAAAATCGAGGGAGCATTAAACAAAAACCGAGAGTTAAGAGGAAGCTATACAATTTATACATTTATGAGCCTCACTATAAAAACAAAAAATTGTGCTGATAATGCGAAAAAAGCCTAGCATATTGCCCGGCTTTTCTCAAATTTATTTAGTTTTTCCGAAAAAAATTTATTTGGTAGTGTTGCAGAATTTATGCTAAACGAAGGTTTCATCACTTTATAATTCGGAATAAGTAAAAGGTGATAAGTGATAAATGATAGGTTTTATCGAAGAATTATCTATCACCTTTTACTTTTCACATATCACTTATTCCGAAAGTATTTTTCTTAAGCATAAATTCTGCAACAGCACCATTTATTTTACCCGTTCGAGATATTTTTCTTCTGTCGGATTAACGCGAATCTTTTCACCGACCGTCATAAATGGCGGAACATACATCGTTACGCCATTTTCGAGCGTTGCCGGTTTGTTTGAATTGGAAGCGGTGGCACCTTTCATTACCGGATCGGTTTCTGTAATGACCAGTTCGAGCGAAGCCGGAAGTTCGATGCCGATGGGCGAACCGTCATAAAATTCGATTTGAATTTTGAGTCCCGGCATCAGCCATTTTGCCGCGTCGCCGAGATCATCTTCGCTCATCGCAATCTGTTCGTAACTCTCCGTATTCATAAAATGGTGCATATCGCCGTCCGAATACAGATATTCCATTTCATGCTGTTCCAAAACCGCGCGGTCAATCGTATCAGCTGCGCGGAAACGATGCTCAAAGGAACTTCCCGTTATCAAATTTCTGAGGCGCGTCTGCACCATCGCCCGCAGATTTCCGGGCGTGTGATGCCGAAATTCCATAACCTTGCAAGGCGTTCCGTCAAAAAGAATGACCATTCCTTTGCGAATATTATTTGCCTGTAATGCCATAAATTTTTATCTAATCTCCGTTTAATAAATAATTTTTCGATAAATTCAAATTCCTAAGTTTAATTTTCCGAACGGGTTTTTGTCCAGTAATCGATTATTTATTAACGGGCATCGGCGGCGGTTCTTCGCCTTCTTTGGGCGGTTCGCGTCCGATTGAGGCGAAGATGCGAACAATTTCGTCATACATATTTTTCGCCTTTTCATCATTCGGATCAAGCTTTAAGCCTTTACGAAAATCGCCCATCGCGGCGCGGTATTGCGCGGCTTCGGTTAAAATAAAACCGCGGTCGAAATAGGCTTTGGCGAGCGCGTTTTTGGCTTCGTCGCGTTTTTGATTTTTGTCATAAGCGGCTTTTGCTTTTTCGATTTCTTCGGTTTCTTTGGAAACGTCAACCGCTTTTGCCATCGGCGAAGCGTTTGTTTGATTTCCTCCCGTCGGCACGCTCGCGGTCTGCGTATTGCCCTGCGAACGGCTCGAAACGGTCAATCTATTATCGGTTTGATTGACCGAAATGTTGACATTGTTTTGTTGATTTCCGGCGGTCGTCGGCGGTTGTTCTCCGCACGCTGCCGCGAATAAAGCGAATAAACTTAAAATTAAAATTTTCTTCATAATTTTATAATTTGCGATATTTTTAACTTTATTTCAATCTCACGAAATCAATCAATATACGGACGCGCTTGAAGCAGATAAATTTTGCCGCCCATAATGCCCCATTCGATGTCCTGTTCATTCTTGCCGCCGAAAAGCCGTTTGATGCGATTGGCAACCTGAACCAACTCGCGGACATTGGAATCGGTCAAAACTCTGCGCTGAAGTTTTTCGTCGGATTCGATCAGATCGCCTTCGTCGCCGAACTTTAAAACAGTATCCTGCTGCGAAAGCGTCAAAACCTGAATCGCGTTTGATTTGGGGTTGAAAAGAAGCTGTTCGGGAATAAATTTATTTCCGGTAACCGGATCATTATGCCCCCAGACCGCGCTGATATAAATCGCACCTTTATTTTCCGGATTAAACGGATCTTGCGTAATCAAAACGCCGCCGCTGTCCATATTTACGCCGACTTGGATAAAAACGCCCATTTGCACACTTAATTGGTCAACATAGTTTCTGACACGCGCTTCGTAAGCGTCAAAATTCCAGAGCGAAGCCCAGACGGTTTTTACGGCTTCGATGATTTTTTCTTCTTCCTTGACGTTTTTTACCGTTGTATAAAGCCCCGCGCCGCTAAAATTCGGCATATCTTCGGCATTTGAAGAACTGCGAACAAAAACCGGTTTTCCGCCGAGATCGGTTTTCCATTTTTTGATAATTTCGGCTTTCAATTCCTCACTCATCTCGGCATTTTGAATTTCGGCGCGAAATTCTTCCAATTTCTGCCGCCGGTGGCGCGGATTATGAACAAAATCGTCATCGTATGTATATACGAACATTTTTCTGTTAAATCCATTATCATTCATAAACTTATGATAATAATGGTAAGGAATGCCGAAACCGTCCGGGACAATGGTGTTCGGGATTTTAGCATTGATCATTTCGCCTAGATTAGCGGCTTTCGCGCCGTAAGCGATGCTGTCTTTCTTGCGCATTTCGCGCAAAGCGGCGATTTTTGTAACATCTAAATCTGCCGGAGCTTCTTCCATATCGGGAGAATGCGGAATTTCCGGAGCTTTGCCCGGTTCGTAATCAACGATTCTTTTCAGTTCATATCCGGTCAGAGTCGCCTTGAGTTCCACCCACCAGGTGTCATATTCCTTAAAAAGTTTGTCGGCATCTTTGATATAAACATTCGGAATTCCCCAGCCTTTTGCCAGAATATTGACGTGCGAAAGCGGCGTTGAGGGTTTGGCGACGATGATTCCGCGCACTTGCGGGAGATTGAGCGGCAGTTCTTTGAGAATCAAAATCTCGTTGTCGCCAATTTCTACCGTGTCGTCGAGTTTCTCAATCACGTGAATTCTGCCGATTGCCGAGCCTGTGTTAAGCGCGAGATATTCCTGATTTTTCTGAATTTCATCCGCCGAAATTCGTGTGATGGCAAGATTTTCCGTGTCATCGTCCTGCCGCGTCGAATTCGGTTTAAATGCGACCTTTTCAAAAAACGTCGCATTTATCGCGTCATAAGCCATTTTAATCAATTCGGCGGAAGCCAGATCGCCTTCCCAAATCTCGAACGTAAATTTTTCAATCGGTGTTTGCCACGCAATCGTGCCGACCATAAAACGGCGGTCTTGGCGTATATAAATGTCTTCAAAAACATTGCCGCCGCGCGGAATCAGATATTTGGCAAGCAGAAAATCTTTGTGAAAACGAAACTTTTGCGAATTGACGTAATAAATTTTATTTTTATTGCGGCGGTCAATGACAAACATCGCGTGCGGCAGAGAATACGGCGTTCCGGCGTGATAGACACGCGCCATCGAATCGAAAGCTTCGCGCGACTTTACCAGCGGCACAGAATCTTCCGGCGAAGCGGGTTTATTCGTCGCTGCTCCTTTCGGTTCATTCATCGCCGAAGGCTTGCGCGACATTTGCGCGAAACCGGAAACGGTGAAAGTTAAAACTATTAAAAATAAACTAAATTTTTTCATCATCTTTATCTTTTCCTGTCGGCAAGCGGCGTTCAAATTTGGTTAATTCCTTTTCAACCCACATTTTTGTTTTATCGCTTTCCGCTTGGACGGCATAGACCAAAACATCAATTTTTGAAGAATGCTCATTTACTAAAATCTAAAGCCTTTTGATTTCTTCATTGAGATTCTCTATATCTTTTTCGAGGCGATCAGTTATGGAACTCAGCGTGAAAATCTTGTCAATTAAACCGTTAATTTTTCCTACATTTTATTATTTTTCCAAAGCAACGCCCCATTCAGCTATGCGCTCGGAAGTTTTGGTCATTTTTTCTTCAGCTTCACTGAGGTTCTGCAAAATTTCTTGGCGAGTCGCATCGAATCTCGCATCGCGTTCTGGGCTTTCCTTTTCCATTTTCGTAAGGATTTCCAAAGTTGCATCTAAACGCTTCTCAAACTTTTCAGCCTGACTTTCCGTAATTTCAAAGGTAATAGTTTTTTCCATTATTTTAACTCCTTCAATCCGATATTTTACGTTAATTTACGATTAAAATCACGAATTATCCGTCTTACTGTTTGGCAAGCATCTTCTGGCGCAAGTCTGCCAAATCCGTCAAATTTTCGATTGAAACTTGTAAATCCCGAAAATTACCGTCGGTGATGTAATAAATCCAACCGTGAATCGCCACATTTTGTTCTCTCAACCAGGCATCCTGCAAAATGGTTGTTGCACCGACGTTTAAGACCTGTTCGATGACATTCAGCTCACATAATTTGTCCAGCTTCTGCGAATGATCTTCAAATTTTTCCAATTCACGCGCATAATCGCGCCGGATATTCTGAATGTTTCTCAGCCAATTATCAATCAAACCGAGCCGTGCATTTTCAAAAGCCGCCTGCACTCCGCCGCATCCGTAATGTCCGCAAACTATTATATGCTCGACCTTTAGAGCTTCGACCGCAAATTGTATGACCGACAGACAATTCATATCGGTATGCACGACCAAGTTGGCAATATTTCGATGAACAAACAATTCGCCGGGCAGAAGACCGAGGCTTTCCGTCGGCGTAATACGGCTGTCGGCGCATCCGATCCATAGGTAATTCGGGTTTTGCAGTTTTGAAAGACGCTCAAAAAACTCCGCATCCCGATCTATCATATACTCAACCCATTTTCGATTATTTTCTAAAAGTTCTGATATTTTCTTCATAAATTATAATTTGGTCTTTTTCACTTTTTCACTTTAAAACTGCTTCAATCGCATCACACGCCGTTTTCGTGCCGATTTCTGAGCTGATTTTTCGGCTCGCTTCAACGGCGCGTTTTTTATATTCTAAATTTCCGAGCAGATTTTTCAAAATTTCAGCCGCATTTTCAGCCGTATAATCATCACGAGAAATTATTTCCGCCGCACCGATTCGTTTGCAGCGCGCCGCATTATCAGGCTGATCGTGTGAATATGGCATCACAAGCGCCGGAACTCCGGCGCGAAGAACCTGCGCGGTCGTACCGACTCCGCCCTGATGTACGACGCACGCCGCCCGCGGAAAAACCTGCGAATACGGCGCATAATCAAAAGCGGCGATGAGCGGCTGACCGTTCGATTCATTTTCCGTTTTCCATTTTTCGTTTTTCATTATTTCCGGCGGCTCGTTATAAACGCCGTAAAGCATCACGGCGCGGCGATTTAACATTTGCGCGGCTTTGATGCTTTGTTCAAAAAAATCACGCGCATCCATCACCGCCGCGCTTCCCAAGGTAAAAACAATCGGCGGTTCGCCCGCGTCGAGAAATTCCGCCAATTTTTCGGGCATCACGCCCAAATCCTTTTGACCGTCGTAAAAACAAAAACCGCTCTGCAGAGTCGGGCTGTGCCAATCGGGTTGGGGTTTTCCCAAAACTTTGGAAAACATCGCCAGATGAAGCAAACTTGAATATTTATCAATAAAAATCGGATCGTGTTTCGTGATTAGACCGAGTTCGCGGCGGAATTTTTTATACGGCAGATACCAGTTTTTTATCATTCCGCGTATGGCGTAAAACAAAAAACGATGAAATCCCGCGCCTAAGAAACGCAGATTCTGAAGCCATTCGGCGTTCGGAAAAACGCTCGGATCGTGCGCCGAAAAAAACGAGATCGGCGCAAGCGAATTGGTGATCCATTTGATTCCGGTTTTTTCGACGACCGACGGCGCGGCAAAAACGATCTCGCCCGAAATAAGCGCGTCCGCGCCTTCGCAAGCCGTTATTAAATCTTCATACATCGGACGCAAGTTCGCCATCATCAGGTCTTTGATAATTCGTTCGGTGCCGCTTTTCGCATCCATCATTTCGCGGGCAAATTCGCGGTCTTCCGGGTCAACTTCGGGGCGCAGGGGATAAAATTCAAAACCTAATTTATCAATTTTTTCACGATACCCTTCAATCGTATTTATCACGATGTCGTGTCCGCGCTCCCGCAATTCGATGGCTAAAGCCAGCAGCGGATGAAGATCGCCGAGAGAGCCGTAAGGCGCGATGACGATTCGTTTTGGATTTTCTGAGATTTGGTTTTCTTCTAACATTTAACTTTCATTTTTTGCTCGCGAAATACGCGAAACACACGAAAAATCTAAAGATTGTTTTAATATTTTAGCGTCTTTCGCGTGTTTCGCGGGAAAATAATTTCTCTCTTTCTATTTCAAAATCCGCATTTTCTTCCGCTTCTTCCAATCGTCTTAATTCTTCTTCTTCCAGAGCCAATCTTTCGCGTTCACTTTCATTTAATCTGCCTTTGATCTGCACGCGCATACTCAGAAAAAACGAAACTGCGCCGAGAGCCGCCGCGAGAAACGCACCGTCATTGTTTTTCGTCCACAAAAAATAAGCGGCGATTCCGCCGAGAATCGCCGCTGTAATTTGAAAAAATCTTTCCATTTTATTCTTCGTTAATCTCTTCCGCGACGATTTCTACCGTATTTTGAGGTTTCACGCGCCGTTTCCAACTATCCTTTCTCCTAAGGTATCGCAAAATAAAGAGGATTGGCAAAACGACCAAAATCAAAAACGGCAAAAGCGCGATGATCGCCGTCATGAAAAACAGTATAAAACTAAGCGCACTGTCAAAACCCGTGCCGACGGCTTTGGTCAGGCGATAGAAAAATCCTTTGGAACTTCCCGAAATCGCCGCCGGTGTTTGCAGAGTGATGTTTATTGTTGAAAAACTCGACTGACTTTCCAGAAAACGCTTTCTGCCTTCGATCTTTTCGATCTCGCCGCGCACATTCGCCAGTTCGCGCTGAACATTGAGCGCGTCTTCTACCGAATTCGAACGCTTCATTATTTCCAGAAACTGTTCTTCGAGAGCTTTTTTCGTTTTCAAATTCGCTTCGATGTCAATAAATTCTTCGGTTACATCCTGCCCTTTAACGGTTTCGACCACAACGCGGCTTGCCGTTTGGCGAATTTCGTCCAACGCCTCATTAAACTTTTCCGCCGGAACGCGCACCGTCATCGTTACAATATCGCGTGCTACGGATTTTACATCGCTTCCGCTTTGCTTTGTTTCGATAACAAAACCTTTCTTACTTTCAACAATTGCCGTAATTTTCCGCTGCGCTTCTTCCGGCGCGTCCGATTCCAGACTCAATTCCGCATTACGAATAATTTTGCGCTCGACAGGTTTTTCCGGTTCGGTCTGACTCTTCTCCGCAGTTTCACGCGAAATCTGAGTTTGAACAGATTGCAGATCATTACTGCTGCCGCTTCCCGTTCCTCTGCCGCTTCCCGTTCCACCGCCGCCGCCGCCGCCTGTGTCTTTAGCAGATTCCGGTTGAATTGCGCTCGGCGCGGTTGTTAAAATATCTTCCGATTGAGAATTTGCACTTCTATCCGCCGCCGCTTCGCAAGAAGCCAGCGAAATAGAAAATAATATTACGACCGCGATTATTTTAGCTTTTAACATAATTATTTCTCCTCGATCCAAATTATTCGACAACACACAGAACGCTCAGACTCCGATGATTTTGCGTGTAGTATTTTTATAGTTTTTAGGAGAATATGTAAAGCTTTTAAGACGAGTTTTCTATGCTTTGCCGATTTTGAAGATTTGAATCTGACCGGATGAAAATATAATTCATCTGAAAACAGGGAAAATGAATCGTGCCGAATTAAAAAAGCGAAAGTCTATTTCATTACGACGGCGATTTGGCTGTAATAATCGTAATCGGATTTTGTCGCGCCGATCACGGTATAATCTTTCATAAACGCCGCGCAGTAATCTTCCCACGCGCGAAATTCGTGTAAGACTGAGGTGAATTCATCGAAAATGATGATAGTTCCGGGCTTTAAAATACTGTCGCACTGGCATAAACAAAAGAGCGTCGAGGTGTATAGATCGGCATCGTGATGGATGACGAGCCGCCCGTTTGTTTCAAATTTTTCCAGAAAACCGGGCAGGGTTTCCTGAAATAATCCCTTCACATATTCGATGCGGTCGTCTTTTATATCCGGCGGATTGCCTTCCATCGAAAAGGCGTTTTTTTCAATCGTTCCGGTGAAAACTTCCCATTTTTCAGGCAATCCGAAAAACGTGTCGAATCCCCAGAATTTCGATTGAGGGTTATGATTGATGTCTGTCCAATGCTTGAGACTTTCGCCTTTGGAAACGCCGAATTCCAGATAATTTATCGCTTCGTCGCCGATCACTTTTTCGTTAAGATGTTCGTAGAGCCGATACCGGTTCTCGAAAAGAGGATATTCTTCTTCACGATTTTTCCGCCATTTTTCGAATCTAGCCAGATACATTAAATATCGAAGTCGCTGGTTGTCCCGCACGAACTTCGACAAAATTTGTTTGAATTTTGTTCTTATCTTATACATATTTATCGGAAAATAATGTGAACGTTTTTTTTGAAGCAGCAAATAATAAAACGGAGTAAAACTCAGTCAATTTCCTTTACAGTTGAATTGTTATTTCGACCTTAATAGGATAAGATACCACCTGATAAATTTATTTACAATCGCATTATTATGGAAATCCGCTTAATTTCGCACGCTTCGGTCGTCATCAAATCGGACGTTTCAATCTGGACAGATCCATGGCTGCAGGGCAAAGCCTTTAACGATTCGTGGTCGCTTTCGCCGCTGCCGGAATTTGATGAAAAGCTCTTTGATGAAATTGATTATATTTTTATTTCTCACGAGCATCCCGATCATTTTCATGTTCAGACGCTGCGCTCTCTTCCGGAAGATTTCAAAAAGCGCGTAACGATTCTCTATCAAAAGAATAATTCGGAAAAAATGTTCAAAGCCTTCGAGCGGTTCGGTTTTCCTAATTCGATTGCTCTGCCGCACCGCGAAACGGTCGAATTAACCGAAGGAACAAAAGTTTATTGTTATCAAGCCGGAACGATGGATTCGGCGCTCGGCGTAATCAGCGGCGGCGAAGTTGTTTTAAACCTGAACGACTGCGAAATCAATGCCGGCGACTGCGGGCGGATTTTAAGCGATCTCGGCAAGGTTGATGTCGTCTTAAACCAGTTTTCGATTGCCGGATACAGCGGTTTTCACGATTATGAAAATCACCTGCCCCAACAATCCCGTAATATTTTAAATAAAATGATGGCGAATCACCTCGATCTGAAGGCGGATTTGACGATTCCCTTCGCCAGCTTCATATATTTTTCCAGCGAAGACAATAAATACATCAACGATTACAGCAATAAACCGCAGGATGTTGCCGATTTTTTCGCCGAAAATAATCAAAAACTGGCGGTTTTATATCCGGGCGAAACTTACCGAACCGGAACGCCGCATGATTCGACCGAAGCACTCGAGCGTTTTCGGGAGTATTACGATTCGATGGAAACTTTGACTTACGACACCAGCGAAAAAATACCGCTTGAAGAAATTTCCGCCGCTTTTGATAAACTCGTCCGCCATCTGCACGAAAAATATCCGGTTTCGTTTTTAAAGCTCTTTTTAAAACCGGTCACCGTCAAAATTCCGGATCTCGATACCATCGTGGTTTTTTCAGTCGCCCGCGGCGAATTCCGCGAAGATGCGGAAGCATCGCCCGATTTAATCATCAAATCGCAGCCGCTTCATTTCGGATTTTCATTTCCCTACGGCATTCAAACGCTCGGCGTTTCGGCGCGCTACACTCTGCTTAAAAACTTTCCAAACTGGCGCAATCACCGAATTCTTTTCTCGATCAACAACGCCGAACTCTACCTGCGCCCGACTTTATTGCTCAAGCCGCAAAATCTGAAATTCTTCAAAGAACGTCTGCCCGGCGCGTGGAATCAGTTTCTTTACCGTCTGAAAGTTATGCGGTAAAGCGCAATTCTTTGAAAAAAAAACTAAAAAAACTCCGTTCGGAATTATCCCGCTTTTCGCGCAATTTCTTTTATGCCTGCACCGCGAAAAAGCGCGCGGATTCCGCTGAATAAACGCCGGATGGCGCGGAAAACCTTCGGCGCAAACCAGAGAAAGAAAATCCCGAAAATCAACAAAACTCCGGCGATGATAAACGGCGCAAAAACCGCCAGAATCACGCCGACAAAAGCGATGATGTCTTCGACGATTGAAAGAATCCAGTTTGAAACCGGTTCGGGCGAAAGATTCGCACCGGCACGCAGAGCGGCTTTCGTGCCGTGCGAAGAAAGCGCGAGTCCGCCGCCGAAAAGCGTGGCGATAATCATCACCGATGTATCCATTTCGCTGACGGCGGAATACGCGACAATCGCGCCTGCCGGAACTCTGATAAATGTGTGAACAACATCCCAAACGCTGTCAATATACGGAACTTTGTCGGCGACAAATTCGACCGCGTAAAGAAATCCGGCAACTCCGATAATCCACCAGTTATCAAGCACGTCCAAACCGCCCGGCAATTTCGTCAGAGCAAATTTCTGCAAAAGTCCCAAAACCGTCACGGTCGCATAAAGATTGATGCCCGAAGTCCAAGCCGAACCGAGTGCCAAGGTCAATGTCGAAAACCATTCCATTCGTTTTCCCTCCGATTTTTCTAAACGTCGAACAGATTAGCATAGTTTCAAGAAGATTTTTTTATGATCGGCAGAAAACCGGAAAAAAGAATTCTGAATTCGTATCGAATCTTTTTTCCGGTTTTTTTGTTTTACAGTGTTTGTAAAAATTATGGCACAGCTGTAATTTCTAACCCTTGAACATTGCTGGTGACCGAAATCACTTGCGGAGCATATTGAGAACTTCTGCTTTGAGCGTTGACAAGATAGCTTTCGCCGCCGGCGATGTTAATGAATGTAAAATAACCGAAAGCATTGGTGAAAACCGTAATTTTATTGCCGATGCTGTCGGTCAGAATCACTACCGCTTTGTTGTCGCCTCTGCCGAAGTTATCTAAAACTCTGCCCGAAACCGAAAATCCGGCGGTATTCGGCGTGCTTTGAAATTCAAAAGCTCCAATGTCCGTGCCGTCGCCGGTCGGCGAATTCGGAACTCCGGCAAGATCAATCGTTCGAAAATAGCCGCGCTGATCAACAGCCAAACCGAAATCACTGCCTTTATCAATCGCCGTGCTACCTGTCAAAAGCGCGTGCGTCTGCGTTGCGCCGCCGTTATTGGCAAGCGGAGCGATCATTGGATCAAGCGGCGATTTATTCGTTCCGACGTAATTCGTTCCGCTCGGCAAGCCGGCGGGAAATTCGCTCGTTACGCCGGTATTTCTGCCGATCAAATTGAATCCGCTGCTGCTGATTACGCCTGTGCCGTCGCGTTGTATGTCCTGGGCAACATTTGCCGCGACAATTGTATTTGCCAGATTGAGCGTTCCGGTTTCGTGCCAGATTCCGCTGCGTGCGCCGCTTGCCGAATTCGGCGCGGTGTTATTTGTAATCGTGGAGGAAACAATTGAAACTGTATTTGTTCCGGCTTGGATTCGCATGCCGCCGCCGCCATCGGTGGCAAGCGCACCATTAGCTCTGTTGCCGCTGATGGTCGTGTTGATAAATGTGCCGCGATTGGCAAAGAATCCGCCGGAACTTGCGCCCGCCGTATTGTTGCTGATCGTCGAATTTCTGATCATTGTCGAAACGGTTGCCGAAATATTTAATCCGCCGCCGTTGCCGAAAGAAGTGTTGTTGCTGATAGTTGAATTATTGATAGTCAGGGTTGCTCCGCCGAAGCTGATGCCGCCGCTCGTGCTGTTGGTCGAGGAATTGCTGTCAATCAGCGAATTTTGGATCGTTAAATTATTCGTACTGCGGATGCCGCCGCCGAATGCGCTGGCGCGATTATCTCGGATCACGGAGTTGGTAATTGTTAAAGTTCCGGTATTGTTGATCGCGCCGCCGTTGCCCGTTACGTTGCCGCTAGAAAGCGTCATTCCGCTCAGATTGACCGTGAAATTCGTAATATTAAAAATCCGGCTGGTCGTGCTTAATGCCGCATTATTTTGAATATTCAACACGCTCGCGCCGTTCCCGAATATTGAGAGATTCGAGGTTATCGCAATTTGTCCGTTGACCGGAATCAGTGTGATGCCCGGATCAAAAGTGATTATATCGTTGCCGGCAAGCGCGTTGGCTTCGGCAACCGCCGCCCGCAGCGTGCAGATGCCGTTGCCCGCCGCCGTTTCGCAAACGCCGTCGCCGGGCGCAATATCCGTTGCGTCGCCGTTGTTATTAACGACAAAAACTGCCGAAGGAGCTAATGTTTCCGCAGTTTTCCTTTCCGTTGCACCGTAAATTTGTTTCAAATCTTCATTACTTTGCCAATCTTCGTCCTGCGCGATTGCCGTCGTCAGAAAAAATGCCAACATCAAAAAGAGACTCGCCGTCAACTGATTTTTTTTCATAATGCCGCTATTTATATCATCAAACAGCCGATAAAATCAATCTTTTTTGATTTTTTCAAGAATTTATTTTATTTAACTTTTGACCGGTTTCTGCCTTTATAAAATCTGTCTTTAAGAATCTTCTTCCGCTTCGTCGCCGTCGCGTTTGATGCTGAATTTTTCGAGCCGATATTGCAGAGTGCGAAATGTCAAACCCAGTAATTTCGCCGATTTCGTGATGTTATTATCGGTGCGCTCCATCGCCTGCATAATCAAACTGCGTTCGACATCTTCGAAATTTACGCCTTCCGCCGGAAGTTTAAAGAGTTCGTCAGCCGCAGCGGGTTTTGTTCCCTGCATCATTTCTGGCGGCAAATCTTCAATCGTGATCGTGTTGTTTTCGCACAATAAAATTGCGCGTTCGAGCGCGGATTCGAGTTGACGGACATTTCCCGGATAAACGTAATTTTCCAGAAGTTTCCGCGCATTTTTCTCAACTGAAACCTCGCGTTTTGAATCGCGTGTGTGTTTTTTCAGAAAATACTCGATCAAAACCGGAATATCCGAACGGCGTTCACGAAGTGGCGGAATTTCCAAACTCAAAACATTCAGACGATAATATAAATCTTCGCGGAAACTTCCCTCTTGCGACATTTTCAAAAGATCGCGATTCGTCGCCGCAACTACTCTGACATCAACATTTATCTCCTTCGTTCCGCCGACGCGCCGAATCTGTTTTTCCTGCAAAGCACGCAGGATTTTTGCTTGAAGCGAAATATCAAGCTCGCCGATCTCGTCAAGAAAAAGCGTGCCGCCGTCGGCAATTTCAAACAAACCGAGTTTTTCGCCGACTGCGCCTGTAAATGAACCTTTTTCGTGTCCGAAAAGTTCGGATTCGAGCAGATTTTCATTGATCGCCGCGCAATTTACGGCTTGAAAAATCTGATTCGTGCGAAACGAATTTTTATGAATCGCCCGCGCCATCAGCTCTTTTCCTGTGCCGCTTTCGCCGCGAATCAAAACGGTCGCGTTTGATTTAGCGATTTTCAGGATAAGTTTTTTAACTTTATCCATTTCTTCGGAATCGGAAATGATGTCCGAATCAAGCGAAGTCAGTTGCGTCAAAGCGCGCGAGATCGTCTCGAGAAGTTTTTCGCGGTCGTATGGTTTTTGCAGATAATCGAATGCGCCAAGTCGCAAAGCATCAACCGCTGAATCAACCGTTCCGTGCGCCGTTAAAAGCAAGACAATAATGGATTTATCAAAATCGGTTAATTCTTTCAGCAAATCCAGACCGCTCATTCCGGTCATTTTCAGATCGGTCAAAACGAGATCGAAATGCCGGTCGGCGACAAATTTCATCGCCGCTTCGCCCGAACTCGCCGTCGTTACGTCGTAACCTTCGCCCGACAAGATCATCTCCAAAATCTCGCGCTGAGATTTTTCGTCATCTACTACTAAAATTGATTTTCTAGCCATATTTATAGATAAAATTTTATGTTTTCAAAAAAAATACTGCAAATTTTGCTGATATATTATAAATTATTTTGTAAATAAAGACATTAGTGTCAGGTTATAAGTTAAGTAGATTCAATAGTTTGAAAAAGTGTATAGCTAATTTTTCTGACTTAAGTAAACTAAGTTATTGATTCTAATAGCTTTTGGCAAATATTAAACCCAAAATTATTTCCCAAATTCGGAAAAGAGCATAAATTCTTAATAAGCAGGCAAGCATTAAGTAAACAGATATTTTGACGAGCAAAGAAGTTGCGCTGAAAAGTTTAGAGAACTCTTTCAAACTGTTGTGATATAAGAAATTTATCATATTGTGCGTGGCGTTTATTCATCAGTTCGATCAGATTTCTAATAACCGAGCGGTGAACTTCGGCAAATTTCGGATGTGTTTCAAATTTTTCGAGAAGTCGCCGCATTGATTCGGCGATGCTCGCAACAAAGAGATTATTATTGATCTGTTCGGTCATCGAAACCTTGCCGTTTTTATATTCAAAAACAGTTGAATTCGGATGCAGAAAAGGATATTCCTCAAAAACTTCAGCGCGAACTTTGTCGAAAACCCAGAGAAAATTCAGATTAGATTCCGCCAGCGACACTTCGACCGTTTGCAGAATCTCGCCGATCAATTCCAGCAATTCGTGCCAGTCGTGCAGAAGGTCTTCTTCAACGGATTGCCCGATAATTTTTTCTTGCGGTTTTTCAATAATTTCGGCTTCGTTTTTTTTCAAACCTTTTTTTCTGAATGAAAAAGGCAGATTCGGCAAACCGAGTTTTTCCTTAAGTGAAACCGCCGCTTGCGGTTTGCCAGTTTCTTCCGGCGGTTCTGATTCTTTTGGAGTTTCGGGAATTTGAATAATTTCAGGTTCGGCTAAAGATTCTGCGCGTTGAATTTCATTTTTAGCTTTTTCACTAACTTTTTCTTCGCCTTCGTCATAGACATTGATAACGCCGCCGGGTTCGTGAGCGCGAATCAGAATACGCGGCAAAACCTCTCTGCCGACGGAAATGCGTCCGGCAAGATGATCATTTTCGCGCGTATTCAATTCATTTTCCGGCGTGAAAAAAATGTCGGCTTCATAACCTTTTGTTTCAAAATGAACGTTGCCGACAAATTTTTGATGACGTAAAAATTTCAGCAAGGCGGAAAGATTAACGTAAGATGTATTCAAATTTTTATGTGTTGAGTTGAATTTCATTTCATATTTTCACGGGAGAAAATCTTACCAAGTTTAACTGCAATGATAAATTAAGAGCATTTTTCCGGCAAATTTTAAGCATATTCGGCGAAAATTTTCCGAACTTGTAAAGTTTCAATTGCAATTATCAGCATTTTCGTTCAAAATTTGCAAACAAATTATTTGTAACGACAATCTTGGCTTCCACAAGCAACATTCCAAAATAACGCACTTTTCGATTTTTGATACTTAAAAACTATGAAAAATTTATTACGTAAAAAATCTATTGAGCAAATAAAATTCGATGCCGCCGGCGGTTTTGTCGAACAGGACTTTTCAGAAGCCACGCCGCAGATCGAAGGCGGCGTGCATCTGCGCCGGACGCTCGGTTTATTCGATTTAACGATGCTCGGCATCGCCGCGATCATCGGTGCGGGTATTTTTTCGATGGTCGGCAAGGCTTCTTTTAACGGCGGTCCTGCCGTTATTTTTCTGTTTATTGTGTCGGCAATCGCCTGCGGGTTTGCCGCGCTTTGCTACGCGGAATTCGCGTCCCGCATTCCGATTGCGGGTTCGGCTTATACATATTCCTACGCGTCGCTGGGCGAATTTATCGCCTGGATCATCGGTTGGGATTTGATCGTCGAATACGCCATCGGAAACATCGCCGTCGCTATTTCATGGTCTGATTATTTTACGGGAATGTTAAAAGGATTGAGATTTCCGTCGCTCGGAATCGAGAACGGAATTCACATTCCCGCAAATCTGACGATGGATTATTTGACTGCTTCGCGCGGATTTACTGCCAACGGCGAACTTATTCAGCAGACTGTGAGCCAAGGTTATACGATTGAAGCACTCAGCAATATGAAAGGAGAGGATCTGCTGAAAATCTCCGAAAATCTCAATCCGCAAGTTATCGAGGCTTTTCTTGCCTGGACAAACGCGCCGATGATCGGCGGAATTCGCATCATCGCCGATCTTCCGGCGCTGATGATTACGCTCGCGATTACCGCGCTCGTTTATATCGGCATCCGCGAATCGAAATTTGTCTCGAACATAATGACGATTTTGAAGATTGCGATTATTCTGCTCGTGATTTTCCTCGGTTTGAATTACGTCAATCCGGCAAACTGGTCGCCGTTTGCGCCGAACGGAGTCGAAGGCGTTTTGAAAGGTGTTTCGGCTGTTTTCTTTGCCTACATTGGTTTTGACGCGCTGGCGACGACCGCCGAAGAAGCGAAAAATCCGAGCCGTGATTTGCCGCTGGCAATGATTCTGTCGCTGGTTATCTGCACGGTTTTGTATATTGCTCTGACTCTCGTGATAACCGGAATGGTCAGTTACAGACTCTTAAACGTCGGCGATCCGCTCGCCTTCGTCTTCAGCGAGCAAGGCGCAAACATTCCCTGGATTGCCGGAATTATCGCCGTCAGCGCGGTCATCGCGATGGCAACGGTTTTCCTCGTTTTCCAGATCGGTCAGCCGCGTTTATGGATGGCGATGAGCCGCGACGGACTTTTGCCGAAAATCTTTTCGTCAATTCATCCGAAATTCCAAACTCCTTGGTTTGCAACAATTATCACGGGTTTGGTGGTGGCGATTCCCGCGCTCTTTATGAATCTGACGGAAGTTACAGACCTTGCCAGCATCGGAACTCTGTTTGCCTTCGTCGTCGTCTGCGCCGGAGTTTTATTTAAAGATAAGGAATTCCGCGAACAAGGCGGGCGGCGTTATGTGCCGTATATCAATTCGCAGTTTATTCTGCCGGTTTTGCTTCTGATCGTTTTCGGCACGATTTATTATCTAAGTCCCGGTTTTTATAGTGATCTGGTTACGATTGTGCCGGAAGAAGGCGAAACAATGCTCGGCGCGTTTTCGCATAAAATCCCGATTATCTCTTTTGCGATTTTGCTGATTGTCATGCTCTTTTTGAGCTTTACGAAAAAACTCTCGCTGATTCCGATTCTCGGTCTGCTTCTATGCTCGTATCTGATGACCGAACTCGGCATAACAAACTGGACGCGCTTCGGCATCTGGTTGATGGTCGGTGTCAGAATTTACAGAATCTACGGCATCAAACACAGTAATTTAAATACTGACGGTAAAATCGAACCCGGAATTAAATTTATCAATTTAGCCAGTATTTTTGCGGATATTTTGTTAATTTCGCTCGTTATTCTTCCAATATTTGAATATCTTTTGGGAATAGGAATTTCTGTTATCGTTAACTTAATAATTGCCGCAATAATCGCAGTTATTTTGGAATTTGTAACTCAATCTGTCGAAAGAAAATCCTGATAATAAAGAACCGTTGGAACCTGAAGGCAAAAGTTTTTTCCGAACTTTTGCCTTTTTTCGTTTTGTGGAAAAATGATAAAGTCCTTGAATAATATTCGAATATTTGGAGAAACGTGATGAAACCTGCCTTTTCCTACGATACGATGCCGTATCCGAGCAAATTTTTCTTGCAGACGCATCCCGACCGTCTGGCGACAATCGGGACGATTTTCGGAATGAACGCGCCGAACGTGAAAACGTGCCGCGTTCTCGAACTCGGCTGCGGCAACGGAAGCAATCTGATCGCGCACGGCTTTAATCTGCCAACCGCCGAATTTGTCGGCATTGATCTGGCGGAAACGCATATTATCGAAGGAAAACAGGCGGTTGCGCAGTTGAATTTGAAAAATGTCGAACTTCTGCAAGGCGACGTTACGGAAATGTCGGTCGCCGAATACGGCAAATTCGATTACATCATCGCGCACGGACTTTTTTCGTGGATTCCCGATTTCGTCCGCGAAAAAGTTTTAATGCTTTACCGCGAAATGCTGACCGAAAACGGCATCGGTTATATCAGCTACAATGCGCTTCCGGGCGCGCGCCTGCGCGAAATGGTGCGCGATATGATGCGTTTTCACACGAGCGAAATCAGCGATCCGCTCGAAAAAGTCGGCAGCGCGATTTCGTTTTTGAGTCTTTTATCGGAGAACACGACCGAGAAAAAAACCTTCAAACCAGTTCTCGAAAACGAACTCGAAAGACATTTCCGGCACGATGCGGCAGACATTTTTCACGACGATCTGGGCGACTTTTATCAACCGTTTTATTTTCACGAATTCGCCGAATTGTTAAAAGAAAACGATTTACAGTTTTTATCGGAAGCCGAATTTCACGCACTATCAACTAATTCCTTTCCGCCCGATGTCCGCGAATTTCTCGCGCAGATTAATGATGTAATCAAACGCGAACAATACGCCGATTTCTTTCGCGGCAGAGTTTTTCGCCAGACGCTTTTTTGCCGCGCCGAGACCCGATTAAACCGCCAGATCGCGCCGGAAATTTTGGATAATTTTCTCGTTTCTTCATCGCTTCGTCCGGCATCGGCGAGTTTTTCAGCCATTTCGCCGAACGTCGAAAAATTCGTCGGCGCAAAAGGCGTCGGAATCGAGATCAATCATCCTTTGACGAAAGCCGCTTTAAGCATTCTTGGCGATATTTGGGGATGCGCCGCAGCTTTTCCCGAACTTCTCGAAAAAGCTAAAAAGATGCTTGAAAACGAAAATTCAAATTTCGAAGATTTTTCAGCGCAAGCCGATACGACGCGGGCGATCCTTTTTCAAATTATCAGCGGAACGGATTTGATCGAGCTTCATCTTTTTCAGCCCGACGCAAATACGAAAGCAAGCGAAAAACCGAAGATCAACGAATTGGCGCGTTGGCAGCTTAATCAAGCGAATAATGTTTCGACGCTTCTGGGTTTGGATTTGAAAATAGAAGACGAAGTTTCGCGCCGACTTCTCTATTTGATGGACGGCACACGAAGCGCGGAAGATTTGCTCAGAGATATGACCGAATTTATCGAAAGAGGCGAAGAGATTGAAGACAAACAAGACCTTTTGAATAATCTCGAAAGCTGGATTTCGGACAGCATCGCGCAGTTTGCCAAGCTCGGAATTTTTGAAAAGTAAAACATTTAATTTGCCCGCGAAAAACGCTAAATTACGCTAAAGAAATAAAATTATTTTCGCGCCTTTTCGCGTCGTTTCGCGGGCAAACAATTAATTTCTAAAAAAACGTGAATCAAAAAACAGCAATTCCAAAAGACGCTTCGGCGGTAATTTTATTAAATCACGATTTGACCGAAATTCTCTGGGCAAAGCGAAATCCGAATCTGAAATTTTTGGGCGGTTTTCACGGATTTCCGGGTGGAAAGGTCGAAACGGACGACGCGAACGCTGATGTCAGAAACGCTGAAACGGAAGAATCGGCGAAACTCATCGCCGGCGCGGTGCGCGAAACTTTTGAGGAAGTCGGCGTTTTAATTGTCAGAAACGGCGAAAAATTAACAAAAGGTCAACGCGCTTCGCTGCACGACGATTTAATTTCCGGCAGATTTCCGTTTTCCGAAATTTTGGAAACATGGGGTTTATGGATTGACGCGGAAGATTTTATTTATACAGGAATCTGGACAACGCCCGAATTTTCACCAATTCGTTTTAAAACGCGGTTTTTTATCGCCGTTTGTCCGCCGAAACAAGAGCCTTACGCGGCGATTGACGAGCTGCAAAATATCGAATTTATCACGCCCGAAACCGGATTTGATCTCTGGAAAAATTCAAAAGTCCTGATCGCGCCGCCGGTTTTGATCGCACTTCGGGAATTTTCGAAGTCCAAAGTCCAAAGTCCAAAGTCCAAAGTCCAAAGTCCAAAGTCCAAAGATCAATTTATAGAAAACATCGCGCAAAATCTTCTCGAAACATCTCAAAGTTGCGATGGAAATATAGAATTTATCGAACTCAATTCGCGTCTTATTTGTCTGCCTCTGCGGACGAAAACGCTGCCGCCGGCAACTCATACGAATTGTTTTATTATCGGGCGAAAAGAATTTATCGTCATTGATGCGGCTTCCAAAGACGAAAGCGAACAGCAGAAATTATTTGATTTTGTTGACGATCTGATCGAATCGGGCGGCGTTTGCCGTGAAATAATCGTTTCGCATCTTCACGCCGATCATTTCGGCGGCGAAACTGCCTTAAAAGCGCATTTTCGGGAAAAATTCTCGCTGGATATTCCGATTGTCGCGCATCAATTAACGGCGGAAAGTTTGCGCGGTGAAATCGAAATCGAAAAATTTATCGAAGACGAAGAAGTTTTCATATTAAAAGACGAACGCGGCGAAACATTTGAGATAAACGCACTTCATACGCCCGGACACGCCCGCGGGCATCTCTGTTTTTATGACGCGGAATTCGGCTTTTTGCTGTCGAGCGATAATGTTCTGGGTTTCGGTTCGGTTCTGATCGCGCCGCCCGAAGGTAATATGACGGATTATTTAGATTCGCTCGAAAGAATGAAAAATCTGCCGAATCTGAATTTTCTGAGCGGCTCGCACGGCGCGGCGGTTTCCGATGCGAAAGGAAAAATCGAAAGTTATATCAAGCATCGCCTCGAACGCGAACAAAGCATTCTGCGGGCGATGGAAAACGGCGCGAAAACTCCGGCGGAAATCGTCGAAAAAGTTTACCGGGACATCTCGCCCGAACTCTGGAAGCTCGCCGAAAAAAGTGTCGAGGCGCATCTTGAAAAAATAAAGGCGGATAATTCGGTTTGAAAATATTCATTTTCAGCGGAAAAGTTTATGTCGTTTATTCTGAAAATTTTACGCATTTAAAGGTTAAGAAAAATTTGGAAAATTGAAAATGAAAAATCAAAAAAATCTTCTATGCTTAATCTGCCTGACACTTTTTTTATTTTCCGGCTGCAAGAATTTCGATTTTTTGCGTGAAAAAATCGCAAATACGAACCCGCCTAAAAATCTGACGGCAAAAATGCTGAGCGATTTCCCGATTCCAGCGAACTCGGAAGTGATTGCCGACCGCAAATCGGCGGATGATTTTTCGGAGCAAAAACGAATCATCGAACTCGAAAGCTCGGAAACGGTATATGATGTTTCAAATTTTTTCCGTCGGGAATTGCAAAAAAACGGTTGGACGCAAGATGAGCGAAACGCCCGCCGAAAGATTGACAGGCGCAACATTATTTCAATTCTGGAATTTTCCAAAGAATCTGCGGAAGCGGACATACATATATTTATGAATAGCGATAAAGGCTCTAAAATCGATATAACCATCAGGGAAAAATCTGAAAATATCGAAAATCATATCCCGATTCACGAATGCGCTCAAAAAGCCAATCGGATCACAATCAATGACGAATTTAGGTTAAGCGTCAATTGCTGGGAAAATTTAAGCACGCTTGCCGAATTTTACAGCGAAGAATTCCCGAAAAAAGGCTGGCTGCCGGCGAATCAGCCGGAAAATTTCGTTTCCGGTAAAACAGAGCGAAGTCCCGTAAACATCGCTTTTGCAAAGGAAAATATGAAAGCGCTCGTCTCGCTGGTCGAAATCGGCACAGACCGCACTTCCATAAAAATTACGATCACTAAATAGAAAAAACCGCTGATTCAAAAGAATCGGCGGTTTTTTTGTAAATGAAAAAGATTCATCTGAAAAACAATTAAGCAGGTCAGCAAAAGTTTTGTAAGATTTTGGTTTTAGTTCAAATTCCACGCTTCAGCGTGTTTCCGCCACCGAAGCGCGGCGGAAAGGCAAACTAAAGTTTGGACTCTGAACACGACACATTATGTTACAAAATTT
>JBGTIH010000008.1:0-19318 GCA_041745765.1 Pyrinomonadaceae bacterium
ATCTCATCGGTTGAACCAAACCCTTTCAATAACGAATTGAGCAATATCTTGCCCGCCCACAATGAACTCCAACGGTCGCGAGCGAGAACGCGATGATATTTCAGAAAACTCCTCTCCCCGCTCAACCCCATCACTCTCAGAGCATTGGTAACGGTGCGTGATGCCGGCGAAAGAATCGCCCCAACGATTAAAACCTTGATCTTCTCAAACACCGGCTTGGAAAAAAGCGACGTAAAGGCTCTAACAAATCTCATCAGAATGCTGTTCATAGTTCGAGTTCTTTGTGACTTTTCTCTGGTCAGAAAATATCAAACTAAACTTACTTGTTCGGCGTTCTGTTTTCAAATATCATTCTTCATTTTGGATAAAGTCGAGCTAAGTTAACCACGGAAAAATCTTTCCCGAATAATTAACATAAATTCCTTTCAGTTTTGTGTAATTTTCCAGTGCTTCAAGCCCGAAATTTTGTCCTGTTCCCGACAAATTACGAATTCCCGCAGGCATCATCGGTGTCATATACGACGGCATATTGACGAAAACCAAACCGGAATCCAATGCATTTGAAACGCGGTGCATTCGATTCAAATCATTCGTCCAAAAATAGGCACCGAGTCCGTAATCGCTGTCGTTGGTAAGGTTTATCGCTTCATCTTCGCTCGAAAAAACGGTCACACCAACGACCGGACCGAAAATTTCTTCGCGCCAGATTCGCATCTGCGGTGTCATTTTTGTAAAAACCGTCGGTTCAAGAAAATAACCTTTGTCGCCGACTCGATTTCCTCCGACTGCTAATTCCGCGCCTTCTGCTTTGCCGATTTCGATATAGCTCAGAACTCGTTCCAACTGTTTGCGCGAAATAACCGGACCGACATTTGAACCGGCATTCATTGGATCGCCTACTTTAATTTTCTTCACTTTTTCGACGACTTTTTCGATAACTTCAGCAGCGATTTTTTCATCTATCAACACGCGACTCGCCGCAAGGCAAAACTGCCCGTTATTGCCCAAACTCGATTGCAAAATTCCGTTCACCGCCAAATCAATGTCGGCATCGGCAAAAATTATATTTGCCGATTTTCCGCCCATTTCGAGCAAAGCGGGTTTTGTCATTTTACCGCATTGTTCGCCCAAAAGTTTGCCGATTGCGCTCGAACCGGTGAACGCAACTTTTTTAATTTTCGGATGATGAACAAGATGCTGTCCGGTCGTTCCGTCGCCGTGAACGACGTTGACAACTCCTTTGGGCACACCGACTTCTGACAAAACTTCGGCTAACATCGTAACGGTTGCAGGCGTTTGTTCCGCCATTTTTATCACGACCGTATTTCCGCAAGCAAGTGCCGCCGAAAGTTTCAAGGTCGCCATCACGAGCGGAAAATTCCAGGGTGCAATCGCGCCGATCACGCCGTACGGCTCGCGCACGGCGTAACGATGCGTTCCGTATTCATTATTTGCAACAGGTGTTCTGAGTTTATCCGCCGCGCCGGCATAATATCGCCAAAAATCCGCACAAAACGGCACGTCAATGTGCAGATTAGATTGAAAAGTTTTGCCGGAATCTTCTGTTTCCGCCAGGGCGAATTCCTCGCGTTTTTCGAGTAATTTGTCAGCAACTTTATACAGTAATTTCCCGCGTTCGAGCGGCGTAAAATTTGTCCAAATCTGAAATGCGGCATTGGCTGAATTAACGGCATCATCAACATCTTCCGCTTCGCCGAATGCAACTTCTGCAATAATTTCTTCAGTTGCCGGATTTTCCGACAGAAAAGTGTTGCCGGATTTTGACGGAATGCTTTCGCCGTTGATAATGTGGTTGATCTTTCGCATTTGTATTAGATTTATAACAAATTTTATATTGAAAGGCAAAGAATTATTTAGTGAAATCTGCGAGATTATTTAACGTGAGTATTGGATAATGATTTTTCACCGCAGAGACGCTGAGATGCTGAGGATTACAGATAATTATCGAGTAATTTCAGCTTAAATTTTGACGGGCAGGTACTGTTTTCGCATTTGCTTCGATTAGGCGAGCAAATGCGGCGGCTTCTGTGAGTTTTGCGGCATCAATTCCGGTTGATATTTTCATCTTTTCCAACATCCAGACGACTTTTTCGGTGGCGATATTTCCGCTTGCACCGGGCGAAAAAGGACATCCGCCGAGTCCGCCGGCAGAAGAATCAAAAACATTCCAACCTGCCGTCAAAGCCGCGTAGATATTAGCTAAAGCAGTAAAATATGTGTCGTGAAAATGAGCCGCAAATTGTGTTTCGGGAAATTGTTTTTTCGCTTTTTCGCACAACTCAAAAACATCATTCGGCACGGCTTTACCGACTGTATCGTTGTAGGCAATTTCGTCGGCTTCGGTTAATTCATTCGTAATTTCGAGAATTCTTTCTTTCGGCACGTTGCCTTCGTAAGGACAAACCCACGTCACCGAAATCGAAGCACGAATTTTGATATTGTTTTCTCTTCCGAGTTTTATTGCTTTGCGGCACATCGCAATGCCGTCGGCAATCGTAGTATTCGCGTTTTTCAAAGACATCGTTTCGGTCGCCGCGATGACATAAGTTATCCAATCAACTTTTGCTTCAATTGCCCGCATCAAACCTTTTTCATTAAGTGCGAGAGCAACTTCATCAATCAACGGATCATCTCCGATTGCTTGTAAAATCTCGCTTGCATCCGCCATCTGCGGAACGTGCTTCGGCGACACAAACGAAACCGCTTCAATGCGCCGAAGACCCGCCGATTTTAACAATTCAATCAGCGAAATTTTATCTTCCGTCGGCACAAAATTAGGCAACATTTGAAGTCCGTCCCGCGGACTGACTTCAACAATTTCAATACTTTTTGGCAGATTCATAAGCACTCAATAGATAAACTAAAAATGGAAAATGGAAAATGGAAGTAAATTCATAAAGATTGTCAATGCACATAGTTAAAGAATTTTTTTATTTTTTTATTTGAAGCATTCACCATTTATCATTCACCATTAAAAATTTTTTTTGTTAAAATTTTTGTAGCTGATTAACATTATTCAATTTTACTTTAAATTACTAACCGATTAATAAAATTATCCGATTCAGCCGATACATGAAAATAATAGGTCAAAAAAAAAAGACGGACAAGATGCCCGCCGTAAAATTAAGCGTGTTTAGAGCAGAAAAATTATCCGCCGATGATAACCGTCATTTCGCCTTTAGCGATTTTATTCGGCGGTCCGATGGCTTCGAGAATCGTATCGCCCATCCGGCACGCCGGAAGATTATTGATCATCACGGTTGCCGAACCGTCAATCACTACGCCGACACCATGCGGCGGAACGGGAAAAGGTGTCACACAAGCATGTTTATCCGCCCCGGCTGAAGCGGCTGAAATAGCCGAACCCATACTTGCGGCAGCGGTTGTCTTGGCAAGTTCTTCAGCCGCTTTTGCCGCCGGCAATCCCGGAGTTCCGGCAGCGGCGACGGTTGCTGCCATTGCAGTTTGAATCGCGGTATCGGCAACTGTTTTCGCGGCTTGAAGCGCGGCAACCGCCGCCAGCGGCATTCCGCGCCACGCCGGTAAAAATCCGATCAATACATTCATACTTCCCGGTCCCGGTGTTAAGACGGGCGGTAACGGGTGGATAACATTATCAGTAATTCTGGCGGCTGGTCCTGTCGGCATAATTTTTGTTCCTCTTTACTGTTTCTGAATAAGATACCCCGAGTTGGCTAATATATCCATCTGTTTTTCTTCGGACATTTTTAATAAATTTTCTTCTTCTTCGGTTACTTTACCGTCAAAAAATTTAATTGCTCTTAAAAGTCTCAGTTTAACTGCCTCCCGATCTTGAGCAGGCAAGCCCTCTTGCTTATCCAAATCCGTAAGAAAATCGCGTAATGCGATCATTACCTGTTTCTTATAAGGTTGAGCATCAACTCTTTTCATCTGCTCAGACGGTTGTTCCGCCCATGTTTCCTGCCTGAGTCGCCGCGCAGACCATGGATCTAAAAAATCGGGAACTCCGTAATTCATATAAAGATATAATTTAATCTCTTCAGCTAGGCGTTGCTTACGATCAGTCATTACGAGAATTTTATCCTTGATCGCCTGAACCTCTTCTGCTTGTCGCAATTTGAGATCAATCGATTGTTTAAGCTTGGCGTATTTTGCGCCGGCGGCATAATCGGTTTCTTTACTTGCTTCCAGAGATTTCAATGTAGAATTTATCTTTTCCCGTAAAGACGCAGAACTTTTACCCAATGCGAGATTTTCGTGAAGCACGACAATTTCTTCGAATTCTTCAACCGAATTAATCTTTTTAATCAGATATTCATAGTATTGTCTGGCTGATTCCCAATCTTTTCTATCGCCCACTACGGCAATTATTCTGGTTATAACGATGGACCGAATAACTTCTTCGGAGTTTGTTTCCGATTTATCCAAAAAACTCTTGTATTTTTCAACAACCTCAAAGGTATCGTAAAATTTGGCAACCTTTTCGACCTGAACAAAAGCCTCGAGTTTTGTGTTTTTGTTGATTTTCTGGATTAAGAACTGAGCAACTTTCGGCGGAGAGAGTCTTCTCGGAACAATAAAATCCGTAAACTCATCCGGCTTGAATATAAATGCTTCCAATTCCGGTATTGAAACATTCTCGGACGGATTTTCATTTTCCGCCGTGTTCTGCTGTGCTACATTTTCTTCCGACATAATCCGTACTTCCTCGCATCCTAAAGTTAATAATGCTGATAAAGACAATAATAAAAGTCCAAAATAATAAAGATTTTTTAGAGCATTTTTCATAATTACCAATCTTCCAGCAAATTGCTGCTTTCGCGCCTTATTCTATCAATTAAATTTACATCGCCTTCGCCAACATATGGAGTCGCTCCGTCACGAATTCTTTTTGAACCTAAGACATCATTAGTATCGCTTGTTCCCGTACCTGTCATCAACTGAAATCTCATTAAATTGTCCCCCGCCGAGTCGTCAGTGGTATGTCCGATCTCTCCGGCGACGTGACCGAATTCGTGCGGAAAGGTAAACGGAAGATTTTCGGTACTGTCGATAGCTCTTTTAGCCATTAAAACCGAACATCTATATTTACTTGCCGCCGCACGGGCGGCATTTCGTGTGTGACCGGAAAGCGTTGCTGTTCCGCGCACACCGGCGGGTGAAATCATCTCACACACATAAACATCGATTCTGTCGTCGCCGGTATCATAATTTTTATAAAGTGTTCTTTGTTCGATTGTTCCGACATTACTGAAAACTCCGCCGGCTCTCGGAACTACTAACGGATTGACTGATCCAATAGTCAGCGTTTGACCTAAAGCCGAAGTTACAGGATTGTCAACCGTAACTCTTGCACCGCCTGTCTCCGTAATAATAATATCACAAGACTTTGAATCGTCGCTCAGACTGTCAAGGCGGGCAGCATTGATACTGACGACGGCTTTATACGGTGCTGCGACTTGTGCCGCCAACAGATTTGCGGTTTGTTCCGGTGTGCTTCCGGCAGCAGGTGTAATCGGACCGATAGTTTGAGAAGGATGTCCGGGCGCATTGATAGTAAAGCCCAGACTTTCCGTGCCTAACGCGAATGTGCCGACCGTATCCGAAATAGCTACTAAATTATTCGGCGGCGGATCAACTAACCGGACTTGCATTAGTTTTGGCGCAATAGATGATTGGGCATAAACCCGCCGAAACCACGTCCAGAGTCTTTTTTCAGCATCATCGGTACTCACGAACCCCGTTCCGCCGTCAGCTTTCGGTTTCTCGCGCAGAATGTGAATGGCAAGACGAATCCGTTTGCGATCGGTTCCAATCGGTACGTGAGTAATTGCTTTGCATTTAGGACTTTCCGAGCAGCTTGGAATTTCATAAGATGCTTTGACTAATTGATCGAGAATTTCGACTTTTTTATCTCCTTCGGCAAACATATCAGAGGTTAAAAGCGTTTGTTTTTCAACCTTTTTGTTATCTTCGTCCTTATCTACTACCAATCTCAAATAGGCGGTACGAAATCTTTGGGTCGATCCCTGTTTAGAAGCCTCGGTTTTTAAGATTCGCGGACTTGGGAAGGATTTGTGTTCCGTTACCGCTCCGGCGGCATTATAGATCGGACGCAGGGCTTCCAGTTCGACTTTTAGGTTGCCGCTTGCCCGAATGTCAAGAACTTCTACCTTAAAGGTATCCGGATCGGCATCTGCCGCTGCATTAAATACCCGTACATTTTCGTTGGGAAAAGAGTTGGCGGTTTTTTCGTTTCCAGCTCTGTTAGTAACAAAATTACTCACATTTAAATTTGTTAATGTCGAGTCGCTGGCAACAGGAAGATCCTTCGAACCGTGAACAAAACGAATCGAAGCTAATCTTCCGCGTTTTACAAACTTATGCGTTTTCTCTGTTGCGCCATCTACTTCCTTCTCGACTTTTTCGGGAATAGTAACGATGTCGCCGGATTTTACTTGGCACGGATCAACCGCCCGGTTGATGATAAGACTGTTTGCCGGTTCTGCGCGCAACGCTTTACAATCGCCGAAACCATGTTCATAAGCGATGCTGCATAAAGAATCTCCGGCTTTTGCCGTATAAGTAGTTGCCATTTATTTTCCCTGTTCCTCCTGAAACATTCGGTTTATTTTTTCTCCCAACTTCTGCCGTCCAGAGCCGGAAATGTAATTTTGCAGTTTCCGGGATCTATATTCGTGATTTTTGCTTTACCTTTAGCATCCGTTGTTCCTTCAGATATCGTATTGCCGTCAGTAAGAGTCACGCGGTATCTTTCACCGGCGACCGGTTTGTTTTCTTCATCTACCAGAGAAAGCTTGATCCAAGATTTTTTATCCTTATTGTTTGGATTATTAGGTTTATGCGTCGGTTTTGTAAAAGTCGGTTTCTTCCACGACGGAATTTGCCGTTTTTGATTTTTATAGGTCGGTGATTTACTGCCCGGATCAGCATTGTCGGCAACGTGCGCTTCTTCGGGTTCGAGCGGCGGAACGATTGACGGACCTGATCCCGGCATCGCCGCACCGCCGCTGTTGATCATCACCATCGTTCCCTTAATAAAGATTCCGCCCGAATTAATCGTGATGAAATTACCGCCAACCTTGAGCGTAATTCCGGTCGTTCCTTCCAGGACGATGTTGCTGGCTTTTAGTGAATAATTGCCCGAAACTTCTTCGGAATGACTGCCGCGCACGGCTTCGTCCAGATTTGCGCCGAATTCATTGGAAACGCCCTGCTGAACCGCCGTGGCGACTTTTCCTAAAATAGTTAAATGAAAATCACGCTCGATTTGTTCGATCAAATCGCGCTCGATTTTGCGATGTTCATCGCGTTTAATCCAATCTCGTTTATCACGATTGACGATCAGATGACGATCATTTCCGATCAGTTCACGGCGGTCATTGCGGACGCGGATGTCCATATCCTTCTGAGCGTGGAAGAATATTTGTTCCTCGCCTTTTTTGTCCTCGAAGCGCATTTCATTAAACCCGCCGCCGCCTTTTGAAGAATCGGATTTGATCGTCATCTTTGTTTTTTCATCTGGCAAAGTGTAAGGCGGCATCATTTGCGGATTATAAACACAACCCGTAATGATCGGCTGATCGGGATCGCCTTCGAGAAAATGAACAATGACTTCCATTCCGATTCGCGGAATCGCCATCGCGCCCCATTTATTGCCCGCCCACATCTGCGCGACGCGCACCCAGCACGAACTGTCGGCATCAACCTGACCTTCTCTGTCCCAATGAAATTGAACTTTGACGCGCCCGAATTTGTCTGTAAAAATCTCTTCGCCCGCCGGACCGACGACGAATGCCGTCTGGCTTCCCTGAATCAAAGCCTTCGGTGTTTTCTTGACGGGGCGGAACGGCGGATTGTTTTTTCCGTAGGGAATACAACTGAAATTATTCGAATACGGCTGTTCGATCTCGTCGTCCGTCACATACGACGGATTTTGTTCGGCTTCGTGCGTCACCGACACCACGACGTATTCTCCGGCATCTACGTGATTCGTAAAATTAAATTTATAACCCGATGTAATCGAGCCGCAATCGGAAACGCCGCTGATTACGCGGTATTGCGCGTCCAGAGACTGCATCGCCACTTCGATCATTTTTTGCTTGTCATCGAAAACATTCTGAACATCCGAACGCTCTCCACCGCCGCGGTCTATATCGTCGAATTTTCGCGCATAACCCCCCGGATATTCATAGATTTCCATTTTTTTATTGTCTCCGGCGGTAAAAAGACTCGGCTGCGTCGCTTCGAGCTTATTGCTCGGCAGATGGAAAGTGTGATCCCAAAATGTAACTTTTCCGGTTTGCAGTTTATGATCGGTCTGCCACGCGCGGATCGAAGTGATAAAATCTTCTTTCGCTCTTTCGACTTTGATAAAATACGGAATCTCGTTTTTGCCCGGACAATTCGGATGCGACTGCGGCGTGTTGGCGATAATCATTTTATGCGTCGTTTCACCGTGTTCAAAGAAATAAAAAATTCCTTCTTCTTCCATCAGCCGCGAGATAAAATCCCAATCCGATTCATTATATTGAGCGCAGTAATTACGCGGTTTGAAATCCCCCTGAATTTCGTAAGAAACTTCAAAATCTTTCAAGATGATCTTTAAAATATCCGGCACACTTTTGTGCTGAAAAATGCGGCTTTGATGATTCTGCGTCAAAATCCAGACGTGCGGCACAATGGTCGCGTAATAAAACGAAAAACGCGTGTTGCGATTGCCTTGCGAAAATTGATTGACAATGCCGTTGAGATTGCGTTTCGTGCCGTCTCTTTGATCAATCGTGACTGTTACGCCTTGCCCGAGCATTTGCGCCGCATCAACAACGGTCGGTTCAAAACCGGGATTTTCTTCTTCGTGAAGAAGCTCTACTTCAAAGGAAAAAAGCCTGGAAAGACCTTCGGTTGCCGAAATACGGCTGATCAGCAAAAAATCATACGCCAGCGGCGTTGTGATCTGCATCAACCTATCGTTCTGCGTTGTGTTTGACATTGCTTTAAGTTTCTCTGATTTTTAGTAAATTTCTATTTTTCCGCCGAATGAATAGGTTGCCGAAACTTCCAGACCGATCCCCGCCGGCGTATCAAAAGTGATTACTTTCGGTACATTGCCCATCGTTGCCATATCGTATTCATTATAAAGATAATGCAAGCTGTTGCGAATAGATTCAAGGTCTTTCGGATCGGTAATCTTTACTTTCGGACCGATTTTAGCAACAGTTTTAAAGAATTTGTAATTTTTCAAGGCTTTAGCTGCCTTATCCCATTTTGCGCCGAGCGAAAGGCTCACGCCCCAATCGTCTGCCGATGTTCCATGCAGTTGATAAATATTTGAACAATTAAAAACGCACATTGCAACCAATCCCGCACTTGCGCCGAGTCCTAAGCCTATTCTTGCATTGAGCAGACCGAAACCTGCGCGATTGGAAGCATTGGACAAATTAAAAACCATTCCTTCCGTGCCTTCCATTCCGACAACAAATAAAACTCCGCCTGTCTTTTCTCCGATTCCTAACCAAGTTCGATTCAGAATATCATCTGCCATTTTATTTTTCCTCCGTTGCTGTTGTTAAATAATTTTTGAACTGAAACCTAATAAAACATTTTGTTATAAATATTATGTAACTTGTGCATTTGCCGCTATTTAAAAATCCGCAGCGCAGACCTTATTTCATTTAAGACGAAGATAGTTTGGAAAATTGCGTAATGATTTTGGGATAGTTTAAGCAATTTAAATTGACAAATTATAACAAAGCCTAAGCCAAAATTAGAGGTTCAAATAAATTGTTCACATTGATTCCAGTAGGCTTTGTAAATGCAACAAAATGCAATCGATATAATTAAAATCTGGCTACCTTTTCTATAAACCATTTTAATTATCGGCACATTTTTTTTCAATTATTAAAAGCCTCTCGTGTTTTTAACAATTATGATTTTACAAGTCCTCAAAAATTGGCGAAGGTATTGTGTAACGTAAGATATGAATGGAATTTTAATTATAGACAAACCCGCCGGAATAACCTCGCACGATGTCGTTTCGCGTTTGCGGCGGATTTTAAAGACAAAGAGCATCGGACACACCGGAACGCTTGACCCTTTTGCGACCGGAATTTTGGTGATGCTCGTCGGGAAAGCGACGCGTCTGGCGCGTTTTTTAGATAAAGATGAGAAGGAATATGAAGCAACAGTGCGTTTCGGATTTGAAACCGATACGGGCGATATTACCGGAAGTTCAAAGTCCGAAGTTCAAATTCTAGAATCTTTTACGGCTGAAGATGTTGAAAATATTTTGCCCGGTTTTCGCGGCGAGATTTTGCAGACTCCGCCGATGTATTCGGCTAAGAAGGTTAAGGGAAAAAAGCTCTATGAACTGGCACGGCAAGGCGTGGAAATCGAACGCGAACCTGTAAAAGTGAACATCTATAAACTGGAAATTACAGGCGAAGATTTAGAAAGAAAATCAGAAGACTTGGAACTTGGAACAGGAAACTTGAAACTCGAAGTCGTTTGTTCGGCGGGAACTTATATTCGAACTCTGGCGGAAGACATCGGCAAAAAAATCGGAATCGGCGCACATCTTGCCGAACTCAGAAGAACCCGCGCGGGGAATTTTGATTTGACAAAAGCCGTTACAATCAAAGAATTAGAAGAAGTTGTTGAAAGCGAAAAACTCCGTGAAGTTTTGATTTCAATGAATGATGCGCTTATTCATCTGCCAAAAATCGTTTTAAGTGAAACGAATGTCGAAAAAACACGAAACGGCATAAAATATAAGTACGTAAACGCGGAAATTACCGATAATCAAGTACTTAGAATGACGGACGAAAATGGAAATCTGGCGGCAATCGGTTTTTACAATTCGACGGAAAATTACGTGCAACCGAAAGTTGTTTTGGTGTAAAATCCTATATCAAGGAAAACAAATTTATGAAGAAAAGAGATTTGGCTTTGGGCATCGGAGGTGCAATCGGCGCGGCGATTGCGGTAAAACTGTTGACGCGACCGCAGAGCGTTTCGCGGGAAAACTTTGCGGAAAACGTCCATCATTCGGAAAATTCCAATTTTGCGGAAGTTGACGGCGCGACGATTCATTATCAGGAATTCGGAGACCGGGCGCATCCGACGATTATTTTAATTCACGGCTACACGGCTTCGACGTATGTCTGGAAAACAGTTGCGCCGATGTTCGCCGAAAAAGGTTTTCATATCATCGCGCCTGATCTTCTCGGTTTCGGTTATTCGGATAAACCCGCCTGGTTTGATTACACGATTGCTTCGCAGGCGCGGATGATTGTGCGTTTGATGAATGTTTTAGGCATCGGTCAAGCGGCGATTATGGGCAGTTCTTACGGCGGCGCGGTTGCTTCGGAATTAACGCTCGATTATCCCGAACGAGTCGAAAAACTCGTGTTGGTTAATGCCGTCTGCAATGATGAACTCAAACAGAATCCGATTTTAAAACTTGCCGCAATTCCCGGAGTCGGCGAGGTTTTAACGCCGTTTTTTCTTGATTTGAAGTTTCTTCACAAATTCCGTATGAAAGGAACTTTCTCACCGGAAAACCGGCATCTTGTTACGCAGGAAAGAGTTGATTCGGTGCAGCGTCCTTTGAGCGCGGCGGACGCGCACAATTCGGTTTTGCAGACAGCACGAAATTGGGACGCAAACCGAATTCAGGAAGATGCGAATTTAATAAATCAACCGACGCTGATTATCTGGGGCGAAGATGACACCGTAATCCCGATTCACAACGGTTTCACGCTTCACAGAGAAATTTTGAACTCGCGCTTTGTCGTCTTTCGCAATTGCGGACATCTGCCGCAGGAAGAAGCACCGGACAATTTTGTCGAAATAGTCACAAATTTCTGCCGCGACCGGCGTGGTAAATTTGAACTCGAAGAAAATGAACAAATGCGTCTGGAATCAGCTTAAAATGTCAAATTTATTTTTTATTACGGTTAAATTTCCCTAGCTGACCTTTGAAATGTCCGAAAGCGTAAGAAATACTTTTGCGGAATAAGGAAAAAGTGAAATGTGATAAGTGAAAAGTTTATATTCTGAGCCAATTTATCACTTCTGACTGGCTTTGTTGCATAAATATTTTCAAATTGTTGATAAATAACGATTTATATTGATTTCATAAACTATTGTTTTTCAATAAACCGTTTATTTCCAACATTTAATTGATTTGTGCAACAACGCCCTTCTGACTTATCATTTTTCACTTATTCCGCAAATCAAATTTCTTTCTTCAAATATCCGCCGGAGAAAGCCAAATTATCCAGACATAAAAATATTACCAGCGATGATATGCTGGATGACCTTCTTTGACGGCAATGAATATGCCGCGGCAGGTCGCGCAAACTTTTTCGTTGGCAATCAATTCGGCTTCGACGATTGCACGGTCTTCGGTTGACTCGACAACTCTTGCTTTCAGATAAAGCGTTGCATCAAAAGGTGTCGGTCGGCGCAGTTTGACGTGAAAATCTGCCGTAACGGTACAATCAGGTTCGTCTTTGCCGTCGCGTTTCATCAAAAATTGCGCCGCCGTCCAATTTGAATGACAATCGAGCAATGCGCCGATAATTCCGCCGTTGAGCATTCCGGGAAACGCCTGATGATGCTCACGAGCGTGAAATTCGGCGACCACTTCATCGCCTTCGACAAAACTGCGGATTTGCAAACCTTTTTCATTTTTTACGCCGCAACCGAAACAAATCCCGTTCGGCGCGTAGGTTTCCTGTAATGATTTTTCGTTGTTCATAAAATATTATGTCGTAAATTCAGTCTTATGGCGAATGTTGCCGCGTGTCCAATGCCAGCGGTCTTTGTATTTCAGATAATAATAATCGATTTTCGCCCGTGTGGAAATATTGTAATAAACGCGGATTTTTTCCCCGTCAATCAATATATCGAATTCGCTGATCGCTTTCTGCGCTTTGCGGGGCATTTCGCCGCCACCGCTTTCCCACGTCCGAATCGTGATTTTATCGCCGGTAACCGCGTGAATTTCAGTCGGAATGTTTTTTTTCATAATTTTTTTGTTTCAGAATATAGTAGTGTCTCAGAATTTATGAGGGTTGATAATTGAATAGTTTTCTTCGCCGGTAAATGAAAAGTGAGAAGTAAAAAGTAATAGTTCGCACCGGATGAATCTATCACTTTTTACTTCTCACTTTTCACCTGTTCCGAATCATTTTATTTTTATCGTAAATTCTGAACCTCCACCGCTTTTTTAGCTTTGCGTAACCTTTGTGTCCTTTATGGTTAAAGAAAATTTTTAACACATAGAACGTAAAGGTTTTTTTATGATTTGAAGACGAAAAAAGCCCCTACGGAGAGAGCAGAAAACTTTTCTGTTCTCTCCGTAGCGCGCTCCTTGGGTTGTAAATTAAATCGGGAAAACCGGTTTAGGAAATCTCTAAGCCTTTCTGTTTCAAAAGTCTGCGCCAAAGTTCACGATAAGAAGTAAAGCGCGAAACAATTGCATTAAAATGATAACGCTGGGCGTAAGATAATGAACGGTCGTCAGCGATGCGTTTGAGATTCGATTCGATTCGCGCTCTTGCTTCGAGCGGCGGACGTTTTGAGCCGTTGTTGAAATAAATATCAAAATCTATTTTCAACTTTCGAATACTGTCTTCGAGCCGCGATATTTGTTGGTCTATATCAACCGCATCATCTGTTTTTGCTTGTTGATTTCGGTAGAATGCGTTTCCTATGAGTGCCATAATGATTGAATCCTTTATTTTGAGTTAGAGAAGAGTTTCTCTTTTGTTTAAACAGTTTTAATGATACCTTAATTCCGAAAATTTTTACATATCGGTTAAGATATTTTTATGGACAGCCGCAAAACAAAAAATTATTCCGAAATTTTAAGGCTTTTGCCTTCGATTGACGCGCTTTTACAGACAAAAACGATTCGAAAAATTTTGCCGGAAATCGGCGCAAAGGAAACCGCAAATCTGGCTCGAAAGGCAATCGCTGTTTTGCGGGACGAAGTTCAAAAGAAATTAGCCGAAAATGAAAAGGCGTTTGAACATATTTTGCGCGAGGATTTTTTGAGTATTGCGGAACTGAAAATCAAAGCGGTTTATGAAAATTCTCAAACCAAAAAATTGCAAAAAGTCATCAATGCGACGGGCGTGGTTATTCACACAAATCTGGGGCGCGCACCGCTTTCTGAAAATGCACAGAAGGCGATAATCGAACAAACAGCGCGATATTGTTCGCTTGAATACGACATCGAAACCGGAAAACGCGGAAAACGCGGCGCACGTGCGGAAAAACTTCTCGCCGAAATCACCGGCGCGGAAGACGCGCTCATCGTCAATAATTGCGCTGCCGCGGCGATTCTTGTCCTAACCGCGCTTGGCAAAGGCGGCGAAGCGATCATTTCGCGCGGCGAACTCGTTGAAATCGGCGGAGATTTTCGCGTGCCGGATGTGATGGAACAATCCGGCGCGATTTTAAAGGAAGTCGGAACAACAAACCGCACAAAAATTGCCGATTACGAAAAAGCGATCACGGAAGAAACGAAAATGCTCGTCAAAGTTCATCCGTCAAATTATCGGATCGTCGGTTTTACGTCCGTTCCAAATGTCGTAGAACTCGCGGAATTAGCTCACCGTCACGATATTTTATTGTTTGAAGATGCCGGTTCGGGCGCGATCTACGATTTGAGCGAATACGGTTTGACAGACGAACCGATTATCACAAAATCAATCGCCGACGGTGCGGACGTTGTAACCTTCAGCGGCGACAAGCTTCTCGGCGCAGTGCAATCAGGTTTGATCGTCGGACGAAAAGAAGTGATCGAAATTCTCAGAAAATATCCGTTTTACCGCGCTCTGCGGGCGAGCAAAATAATCTACGCCGCTTTGGAAGCTACGCTCGAAGCCTTCCAACGCGAAACTCATTTTGCGGAAATTCCCGTTCTAAAAATGCTTGCGCTGAAAAAAGAAGAAATCGAAAAAAGAGTTTCAAACTTTGCCAAAACTTTGAAGAAAAGTTTGGGCAAAAAATCGGAATTAAAGCCGGAAATAGTCGAAGGAAAATCCGTCATCGGCGGCGGAAGTGCGCCGCTCGTTCAGCCAGTTTCAAAACTCATCGCGCTCACGCACACACGGCTTTCGGTCAACAATTTAGAGGAAAATCTGCGCCTTTCAAAGCCGCCCGTTATCACGCGGATTTTAGAAGACAAAGTTTTGATTGACCTGCGGACGGTTTCTGAAACGGAAGAAACGCAGCTTTTGGAAATATTAGAAAATCTGCGATAGATTTCAGATTTCAGATTTCAGATGTGTTTGTGAATAATTTTTTTAAGAATCTCACGCAAATTATTTTTCACATTCAAAAATTTTCACATTCAAAAATATGACGGTGGACAAGATTTGCCGGAAAATGTAAGCTGTTCTTTAAATTCAGGCTACTTGCCAATTTCATTATCTTTATCCTAAAGTCAAGATATAGAAGTTTTACAAAATTTAATTGTAGGAGATTTTTTTATAAATGCCGAAAATTACTGCGGAAACGGCTGGCGGAACAGTCGCTTTTGAAGCTGAAAAAGATAGAAAACTCGTTTTGTGTTTGGAAGACAACGGAATTGATATTTTGCATCGCTGCGGTGGAAATGCACGCTGCACAACTTGTCGTGTCGAGGTTTTGTCGGGTGATCCGGGTGAAATCGGTGAACCGGAAAAAGCTATTTTAGCTACAAAAACTGACTTGAATGATTACACGCGCCTGTCCTGTCAAGTTCGCTTGATTGATGATTTACACGTTAAAGTTGTGCGTCAGGCAAGTGTCGAAGGCATTGATGCCGGCGGCAGACCGGTTGAATGAGCAAGTAAAAAGTAAATTACCGAAAGTCCGCTGAATCAAGCGGACAGCGATTGCTTTATTTGAAAATTTTTTCAAGGTATCGAGGAAATTTTAATCACTATGTTAAAATTTCCTCGATACCTTGCGATTTTAAAAAAAGATTAGTCGAAATTTGATTGCACAGCCTTAAAGTTATTGTTGTTCAAAGTTAAAACCCGCTGCGGAAACGGAATTTCAATTCCCGAATCATCGAGAGCTTTTTTGACGGCTGAAACAACTTTGTCGCTTGTTACGGCAACATTTCTCTGCACAGAATCCGTCCAGAACATCAATCGCATATTTACCGAAGAATCCGCCAATTCAACAACTCTGACAGACGGCGCGGGTTCTTCTAAAACGCCTTCCGTCTTTTTCAAAACACGAAGCAAAATTTCGCGTGCTTCTTCGTGGTCTTCATCATAGCCGATGCCGACGGTTATGCTTGTTAGACGCGAAGGAAATGCGGTTCGGACAAGAACGGCATTCATATATAAATCGCTGTTTGGAATAACGACTCTTTCGCCTGAATAGGTTTTGATTTTTGTCGCACGAACATTGATTTCTTCGACTGTTCCTTCAAAGTCATTAACTTTTATCTGGTCGCCGATTTTGAACGGACGATATAAAAGAATCAAAAATCCGGCGAAAAGATTCTGCAAAACATCTTTAAAGGCAAATCCCAGAGCGATTGAACCGATGCCGAGTCCGGCAAATAAATCGCCCGCATTGACACCCGGAAAAATGACGGTTGCCGCGACAAATAGACCGAGAATAACGGCGATAATGTAGCCGATTCTCGACAAAAGCGATGCCAGCATCAAATCAAGATGAGCTTTTCTCGAAGTAAGTTCGATGAGTTTTCGCACACCGGAAGCAATTGCCAAAAAAACCAGAAAAACAAAGATGCCGACACCGATCAAAGGCAATTGGGCAAAAAAACCGTTAATCATTTCAACAATCGTGTTTTGCGCGGCTTTTCCGGCTTCGATGGCTTTTCCGGCAGAATCTTGAACGGGAGATTGTGATTGAAATAACAGAAATAATGACAAAATAAAATTTCCTCCTAAAAATTAAATCTAATCTGCAAAAATTATTCCATACTAAATTTACGGACGAATTATGCAGTTTTCAGCTATCAAACTAAAGATTTTAATAATTGTTTGTATGAAAACAAAACATTCGTCGAATCAGTCTGAAATAGTTGATTTTGAAAAGTTATGAGCTTTTAGTATAACAAAAGCGGGAGATTATGAATAATATCGAAAAAAATGTTATTTTGTTTATTCTCCAATTTGAAATTAAATTCTCGTAAAAAAACTTAAATTCAGTGTGAAAATTAAATCAATCGAACTAATCGAAATCAACTTGCCGCTCGTGCATTTTTTTGAAACGAGTTTCGGCAGAACATATCAACGCCGAATCATTTTAACCCGTGTCATTGACGAAGACGGGGCAGAAGGCTGGGGCGAATGCACAGCAGGCGAAACGCCTTCGTATTGCGAAGAATGGACGGAAAGCTGTTGGTCGGTGTTGGAAAAAATTCTCGTGCCGATGGTCATCGGAAAAGAAGTTGAGAAGGCTGAAAACATTTGGGACTTAATGAAGCAGGTGCGCGGTAATCGGATGGCGAAGGCGGCGATTGAAACGGCTTGCTGGGATTTGGAAGCGAAAAAGCTGAATGTTCCGCTGTGGCGGCATCTCGGCGGCGAAAACCGCGAAATCGCGTGCGGTGTTTCTATTGGGATTCAGGATTCGGTCGAACATCTGCTTGAAAAAATTCGGATTGAATTAGATGCCGGCTATCAGCGGATTAAAATCAAAATCGCGCCGCATTGGGATTATGAAGTTATCAAAAAAGTGCGTGAAACATTTGGCGATATTTTGTTGATGGGCGATGCAAATTCGGCGTACACCTTAAAAGATATTGATTTGCTGAAAAGTTTGGACGAATTTAATCTGATGATGCTCGAACAGCCTTTGCCTTACGACGACATTATTGACCACGCTCGATTGCAGAGCGAAATTAAAACACCCGTTTGTTTAGATGAGCCGATAAAATCGCTCGAAGATGCGCGCAAAGCCATCGAATTAAAATCGGGAAAAATCATCAATCTGAAAAACGGTCGGGTCGGCGGACACTCGGAATCGAAGCGCATCGAAAAAATCTGCCGCGAAAATCAAATTCCCGTCTGGTGCGGCGGAATGCTCGAAGCCGGAATCGGACGCGCTCATAATATTGCGATTTCCACGCTCAAAGGCTACACAATGCCCGGAGATGTTTCCGCCAGCCTTAGATATTGGCACGAAGACATCATCGAACCGGCAGTCGAAGTTTCAAAAAAAGGCACAATTACCGCGCCCGAATCGGCGGGAATCGGTTTTAAGGTGATGCGCGATAGAATTGATAAACTTACAGTCCGGAAAGTAAGTTTTTAAAGGTCTAAAGCCATAATCAAATATATGACGTAAAAATAATTTGCTTTAATGTTAAAAAAAATTGTCGGTAAAATCTGGAGTAAAACTCCGAAATTTTTACGTTTAAGAGTTATTCGTCTGACACAAAAAAAATTTACGGCTTCGGTTGCCGCCGTTATTATCAATGAAAATCGAGAGGTTTTGCTTCTCGATCACGTCTTGCGTCCTTATTCAAGTTGGGGATTACCGGGCGGATTTATGGAAACGGGCGAACAACCCGAAAGTGCGATAAAACGTGAGATTTACGAAGAAACTGGGCTGAAATTAGAGAATATAAAATTTTTTCGCATCCGCACATTCGGTCGGCATATAGAAATTCTTTTTACTGCCAAAGCAAAGGGAATTGCCTCTGTAAAAAGCCGTGAGATAAATGATTTAGGATGGTTTAAACCCAATGATTTGCCCGAAAAACTGAGTTTGGCGCAGAAAGAAATCATCAGAAATGTTTTAAGTAATGAAGCCGAAATAAAGTGATCCGTTTCAAATTGACAAAATATGAACAAGATGTCTTTTGCCACTTACGGCAGTATGTGGTTTGAGTTATTTTAGCTAAACAAATTTGCTAATCTGAAATCTGAAAACTAAAATTCAGCTATGTATCCAAAAGGAAATTTATTTATTCCGGCTTCGCACGGAAAATTGGAAGCGATTTTGAAAGAGCCGAAGGGCGAAGCGAAAGGTGTTGCGCTCGTTTGTCATCCGCATCCTTTGGGCGGCGGCACGATGCACAACAAGGTTGTCTATCGCGCCGCGCAAGGTTTTCTCGATGCGGGATTAGTTACTCTGCGCTTTAATTTTCGCGGTGTCGGCGCGTCAACCGGACAGCACGACGACGGCAATGGCGAAAAACAAGACGTTTTGGACGCTCTGGATTATCTGACCGAAAATTATCCGAACAAGAAAATTACCTTTGCCGGATTTTCGTTCGGCTCAAGAGTCGGCACAGAAACGACAATGA
>JBGTIH010000009.1:0-52117 GCA_041745765.1 Pyrinomonadaceae bacterium
AGTGCCTTAGTCGGTTCGCTCAGACCGGAAGACGTGCGCGATGCGCGTCAAAAATCGCTTTCGAGCGAAAAGGCGAATCTCGAAAGTCTTTTGATCCAGATTCAGTCAAACCGTTCAAAATTAGAGCAAAGCGTCGAACGCGCCGATTATTTAGTCGAGAAAATTCGTCTGAAATTTGAAAAGGAAATTGACGACGCACTTGTTGACGAAGACCAACCGCCACAATAAACAGATTCCCGCCTTTGCACAAAAATACGGGAAAGATTCAATTTATCAATAAATAATGAACCTGACCGCCGATCACTTTGATAAAGACAAAATTAAAAAAAAAGAAAATGTTATCGCCGGGAACGCAGGCATCCCTGCCGGCAATGACGCGAAGCGGCATAAGTGAGTTTAATAAAACTCGACTTGAATTTTCATAAACTCTTTTTGAACGCTGCCAGCGTTCATGCCGGCAGGGATGCTTCGCGCCGGACTAATTACCGTTACAACGATTCGCAGTATTACCGGAACGGAACATACGGCTATCAATCGTATGTCAACCGAAGTCAATATCAATACTATTTCCGCGAAGGCTTCCAACGCGGTGATGAAGACGGATATTATTCGCGTTCGCGCTACGGATACACTTCCGGCGGCGGCGGATGGAATATCCTGGGTTCGATTCTTTCGAGTATTCTGAATTTTCAGCAATACTAAAGAGATCGGAAATAATTAAAAAAAAAAGCGGCTCGAACACGATATTCTGAACAATTATTACATCGTCGGAAAAAACTAAGCACCCAAGCAGAAATAGGTTTGACTATAAACCGGAGCGCGGCATCCTTGCCCGCGAGTGATAAAAAAAATGATTGTGGTGAATAAAAAAGCAGACACGCGGGCAGGGATGCCCGCGCTCCGGTTTGAAACAAATTTAGTTTGATTTAGTTTTGCTTGGGTGCTTCGGTATCAAACGGCATTTCGGGAGCAAAAAAAGGCGCGTGAGTTTTAATTTCTCACGCGCCTTTTTAATTTTAAAAACTATTTTTGAAAAAATGTATAATTGCGGTAAGATAATCGGCAAATTCCTAAAAGCGACGAAAAAAAAAACAAAGTTAATTTTATGAGAAAAACGGCGAGTGTGATTTTTTTAATGGTGATGCTGACCTGTGCGGCATATTCGCAAAATCCGACGGCGACTTTAACGGGCGTTGTTACCGATCCCAACAGTGCGGTGATTCAAGGAGCAACAGTAACGGCAACTAACAAAGCGACGAATTTTTCGCGCACGGTTTCGACAAATGATGAAGGAGTTTATGTAATTACAAATTTGCCGGTTGGTGAATATGAATTAAAAGTTTCCTCAAACGGTTTTGAAAATTCCTTTAAAACAATTAAATTAATCGTCGGTCAAACTTTGAACAGTGAAGAAATCTTACATCCCGCCGGTGCAAACGTAGATCCTATTTTTATTGAATCTACAAATTCAGTTGACACACAAACCTCAAAAGTTGACGAAGTAATCGAAGAAAAGGAAATCGCAAATCTTCCATTGAACGGTCGCAATTTTCTCGAACTCGCGCTTTTAACTCCGGGAAATTCGCCCGCGCCGAATTTCGATCCGACAAAAACGAATACGGTCGTCATTTCATCCGCCGGACAATTGGGACGCGGCGGCAATGTGATGATTGACGGGACGGACAATAACGATGATGTCGTCGGCGGTTCGCTCATCAATATTTCGCAGGACGCGGTGCAGGAATTTCAAGTAGCGACAAATCGTTTTTCGGCTGAATACGGTCGCTCGGCTTCGTCGGTGATAAATATCGTTACCAAATCGGGAACGAATAATATTCACGGTTCGGCTTCCGTTTTTTTCCGCGACAAACGCTTGCAGGAATCGCCCGCCAATCTGAACAACTCGCAGGAAACGCCGCCGTTTGATCGTCAGCAATATTCGTTTACGCTCGGCGGGCCGCTCGTCAAAAACAAACTTTTCGGCTTCGGCGCGTTCGAACTGCGCGATCAGGAAGATGTTGCATTCGTCGGAATCCGCGATGTCGCCGCTCGTCAAATTACACGCGGTTTTGCCGCAACGCCTTTAAAGAATTATCTTTTCAACAGCCGTTTTGATTACAACGCAAATGACCGGAACAGTTTGAATTTTCGATATTCATTCGAAGACGTTGACGCACGCGGCGCAAGCAAATTAGACCGCGCACTCGGTTCGGCTTCTTACCTGCAAAATTTGCAAAACCGTTTTCATTCGTTTATGACAAATTGGTCGAGCGTTCTGTCGCCGAAAATGGTCAATAATTTCAGCTTCAGCGTCAACAGATTCGACAATTTTATCGAGCCGTTTTCCGAAGGAATTCAATATACTTTTCCGAGTATTTTGGACGGTTCTTCGTTCCGCGTTCCGCAGGGAACAAAGCAAAACCGTTTGCAGTTTTCAAATGCGCTGACTGCTGTTTTCGGAAATCACACTTTAAAATTCGGCGGCGAATTTCAAAAAATTGATTCGAGTCTTTTCTTAGGAGTTTTCCGTCAGGGCAGAATCGAATTCGTGCAGGATTTTGCCGATTTCGACCGCAACAATGATGGGCAGATCAACGACGCTGACTTGCTTTTCGCCGTAACTTTGCGAAGCGGTTTGCCCGATCAAGATTTGATTCTCGAAGATGTTGACAACAATTATTTTTCGCTTTTCGTGCAGGACGATTGGCGCGTTTTAAAGAATCTGACTTTTAATATCGGCTTACGCTACGAGGTTGATACGAACGTCAAAAACAATTCCGGTTACGAAAATATCAATCCGATAGTCGCTTCGTTTTATAACGGCGAACGACGTGCCGATTTAAATAATTTCGCGCCGCGCGTCGGTTTTAATTATTCGATCTTGAATGACAAACTGAGTTTTCACGGCGGTTACGGAATTTATTACGACCGCGCGACTTTACAGCTTATGACGCTCGAACGCGGGCTTGACGGACGCGCTCTGCCGGTCGAAGTTCGTGCCGGAAACGCTCTGACCGACGAAAACGGAATACCGATCTTTCTCGATCAAAACGGCAGATTTTTGCCGTTCGCGCCGACCGTGCAAAATCCTTTTACCGGTTTTATTCTGTCGGGCGCGGGCGCGTCGGGCATCAATATTATTGACAACGATCTGCAAAATCCGATGATCCAGCAGACGAATCTCGGTCTGCAATGGGAATTTGCCCGCGACTTTGTTTTTCGCGCCGATTATCTGCATAATTTCGGAACGCATTTTATCATCGGGCGGACAATCGGTGCGGTTTTTAATCCGGTCGTCGGCGGACCAGACCGCGTGGTCAATCTCGAATCGAGCGTCGGTTTCAAATACGACGGAATGCTTTTGAGCGTCGAAAAACGTCTTTCCAATCGGTTCGCTTTCCGCTCGGCTTATACGCTTTCCAAAGCCTTTAATTACGCCAACGACGATCAGATTCCGTTTTCCGGCGGCCCGGTTGATTCCGATAATCTGCAATTGGAATACGGTCCGACACCGAACGATCAGCGGCATCGTTTTACATTTGCCGGAACGGTCGAACTGCCTTTCGGATTTCGATTTTCGCCGATCTTAACGCTCGCGTCGGGCGTGCCGATGGACATACTTTTGCCCGACGCTTCTTCGCGGATTCCTTTGATTCAGAGAAACGCGGGCGGCAGACTTTTTAAAACGGCGGCTGAATTAAACGCATTTATTATGGAACTGAACGCAAACGGCGGCATCAACGGAACTCCTCTGCCGCTTGCACCGGCAAACGCCAGATTCAACGACAATTTCAGTTCGCTCGATGTTCGGCTTTCCAAAACTTTTACGTTCAAAGAAAGATTTCGTCTCGAACCGATTCTCGAAGTTTTCAACGTCTTTAACACGACGAATATTTTAGGCGTTTCAAACACGAATTATTCCGGTTTCGGAAATGTTCTCGGCACTTCAAGTTTCGGTCAACCGCTCACAACTGCCGGAGGAGTTTTCGGCTCCGGCGGACCAAGAGCGTTTCAACTCGCCGGACGATTAACTTTCTAATGGATAACGGAAAACGGATAATGGATAACGGATAATTTAACATTTTTTTTATTATCCGTTATCCATTATCCGTTTTCCATTTTTAACTTATGCAATTAAAAAGACAATTCGGACTTTGGACAGCCGTTGCGCTGATCGTCGGGCAGGTCATTGCCGTCGGAATTTTTCTGACTCCGGCAGGAATGGCAAAGTCGGTCGGCTCACCGTTTTGGCTTTTTGTTATTTGGATTTTGATGGGCGCAATGGCTTTGAGCGGTGCGCTTTGTTACGGCGAATTGGCTTCGAGATTTCCCGAAGCGGGCGGCAGTTATGTTTATCTGCGCGAATCATTCGGCAGACTTTTCGCGTTTCTTTACGGCTGGATGGTTTTGCTCGTTCTCGATCCGGGTTTGACCGCCGTGTTCGGTGTCGGTCTGGCGAGTTACGCCGGTTATTTAATTCCGCTGTCGCCAACGGGACAAAAAATTCTGGCGATTTCGGTTGTTCTGGTTGTCGGTTTGATAAACATTTTCGGTGCGAAGATCAGTTCGGAATTTTTAAAGGTTTTAACCGTTTTGAAAATCGGGACTCTACTTTTTATTATCGGTTACGGCTTTCTTGGCGGTTTCGGCGATTGGAATAATTTCACGCCGTTTTTTGCAGTTCCCGAAGATAAATTCGGCGCATTTGCGGGCGGAATTGTCGGCGCGTTTTTTGCTTTTGCCGGTTGGTGGGAAGTGACGCGAATGTCGGGCGAAGTGGAAAATCCGCAGAAAAATTTACCGAAGGCTCTGGCAATCGGCGTGGTTGCGATCACTGTAATTTACATTTTAACGAGCGCGGTTTTCTTTTATCTCGTTCCGGTGGCGCAAGTTACGAATAACGAAACATTTGCCGCGCAAGCGGGCGAAGCACTTTTCGGCAGAACGGGCGGAATTATTTTCGCCGTAATTGTGATAATTTCCGTTCTCGGAACTCTCGTTGCATATTTAATGGCTGCGCCGCGCGTTTATTTTGCGATGGCGCGGGATCGCTTGTTTTTTAAATCATTCGGCGAACCGCACAAAAAATATAATACGCCGCACCGCGCGATTTTAATTCAAATGTTTCTCGCTTTTTTATTGATCTTGACCGGAACTTTTGAAACGATAATTTCCTATTTTTTCTTTATCGTCGTCGCTTTTATCGCTCTCACGGTCGTCGGACTCTTTAAGATTCACAAGAGGGAATTCGACGGTTACAAAACTTTTTTGTTTCCATTTACGCCGATTTTCTTTTTGCTGATTACCGCGCTCGTTTTGCTGATGATTGCGATGCAAAACCCGTTTCAGTGTTTTTTAGGCGTAGCGGTTGTTTTGATTGGAATTCCCGTTTATTATTTATTTTTCAACAAAAATCCAAAATCCGAAATCTAAAATCTAAAATCAAACTATGGCTTGGATAAAAACGATAAAATTTGAAGACGCGGATGAAAAACTGCAAAAGATTTTGATTGAAACGCGCCAAAATTACCCGCAGGAATACGCGACTCCGGTCGAAAGCGCGAGTTCAATTAATGAATCAATCGTTGATTCGCACACATTGATTCCTGACGCGCTTTTTCACGCTTTTTCAACATTCAGCGCGTTGATGTCGCCGGATTTGCCGCTTGAACGTCGTCAACACGAGATGATCGCGACGGTCGTTTCGGCAACGAACGACTGCTTTTACTGACTGGAATCTCACGCAGAGTTTCTGCGTCGCGTCAGCTTGGATGATGATTTGATTGAAAAGCTGAAAACCGATTACGAAAACGCGCCGATTACGGAAGCCGAGCGCGTGATGTGCGATTATGCCATTCAATTGACCAAAGATGCCGTGAAAATTCATCCCGGCTGGCACGAAAAACTGCGCGGAGTCGGATTTCACGATCAGGCGATTTTGCAGATTACATTGATTGCTTCCTGGTTTAATTATATCAACCGCGTCGCCGATGCTCTGGGAATCGGACGCGAAACGCTTGAGTTTGAAAATAATAAATAAGACTGTTTTAGCCGCAAAAAAGCACAAAAAACGCAAAAGTTAAAAATATAATTTTTGTGGCTTTTGTGCTTTTTTGCGGCTGAAACATTTTAACTTTACACATTTTTCGGCTTAACAAACTCTTTACAATTTTTTTTCTTACCTTTTAAGCGAAATTTGCATCATAAATTCGAAACCGCGAAGTTTTCACTAGATAATGAGGAAAAATTAAGATGTTAAAAAGATTTATTTTTGTCGGGCTTTTTGTTTTCGTGATGGTCTCGATAATTTCGGCACAATCAGGCAGGCGCGTCAAAACCGCGCCGACACCGATGAATTCGACAAACACGACCGAACAAGTGCCGAAAGAAATCGGCTATTCTGAATCTTCGGGAAGCGAATCAATCCCGATTTTTGCTAAATCGCGCCGCGATAATAAATCGAAAAACGAGAAAAAATCAAAAAATCAAAAAACAAAGTCAACACAAAAAGATGTCGAGAGCTTAGAAGGTGAAGAAATCGTAAGTATCGAATCATCTTTGGTGACGATTCCGGTGACGGTTTTAAATCGCAATGGCATTTATGTTCCGGGATTGGAACAGGAAAATTTTAAGATTTTTGAAAATGGAGTTGAACAAGAAGTCGCTTATTTCGGAACTGCCGACAAACCTTTTACGGTGATTATGCTGATTGACATCAGCCCTTCCGCGCTTTACAAAATCGAAGAAATCCACGCGGCGGCGCAATCTTTTGTTGACTTGCTCAAACCTGAAGACAGCGTAATGGTTATTTCGTTTGATCAAAGAGTAAATGTTTTGACCGAACCGACAAAAGATCGTCAGAGGATTTACAGAGCGATCAACCGCGCTAATTTCGGCAACGGAACTTCGCTTTACGATGCGGTTGCCCTTTCGCTCGGCAAACGGCTCGAACGCATCGAGGGACGCAAAGCGGTTTTGCTCTTTACCGACGGCGTTGATACGACATCTCTCAGAAATAATTATAATTCGACGTTGCGCGATGCGGACGAAGCCGACGCGCTGATTTTCCCGATTTATTACAATACTTTTTTGAGCGTCAGAGGCATCGGCGGCAGCGACGGTCCGATGACTTCGACACCTTCAATCGGCATTCCCGGAATGGGCGGGCAACTTCCGCAGGGAACTCGCAGCGAAGATTATGTTACGGGCAGACAATATCTCAATGATCTGGCAACGCTGACGGGCGGCAGAGTTTTTCGTCCCGATGAAATTCCCGGCGGTTTGACCGCCGCATTTCAGGGCGTAGCGGAAGAATTGCGCCGTCAATATAATATCGGTTATTATCCGGCGGCAATCGGCGAACAAGGCGAACGCAAACAGATAAAAGTACGCGTCAATCGCCCGAATCTCATCATCCGCGCCCGCGACAGTTACATCGTCGGCAGTAATACGCAATAAGGCGAATTTGAATAGTCCAAAGTCCAAAGTCGAGAAAAAAAAGACCAAAGACCAAATTATCTACAAATTTACATTATTCCGGCAAACCGATCTTTTTGAGTAATTCTTTGAACTGCGGATCGTCAGCCAAAAAAGCATAAACTTCGGACGTTTTGATCGTAACTAAATCGGGGTCTCGTTCTTCGTAGGCTTTATTGAGGAACTCCAGCGTTCTCTCGCGATTTTTCACGGCGGCGAAGGCATACGCGATATTTTCGTTATCAATATATACAGTCGGGTTTTTCTGCAAAAGAGTTTCCCGCAATTCCAGTTGAATTTCCAGATAAGTTTGCCAAAAACCGTTCCAACCGCCGGTTTCATAGGCTCCTTTTAACTTTTGAATAGTTTCGGGGTTTTCTCCGTCCGAATTCATTGCCGAGAGATAATATCCGACCGCTTCCGCATACATTTCTTTGGCGGCGAAAGTATCGCCGAGATTATATTTTACCAGCGTATTGTCGGGAAACAATTCTTCCGCATTTTTCAGTTGGACAATTGCTTCGTCATACCTTTTTGAAAATCCCAAAATATTGCCCTTCATCCGGTTAACCGTAACTGAAAACGGATCGAGTTCCAATGCCTTCGATATTTCCTCGAGTGCTTCGTCTGTTCGTCCCCTGAATGCCAGATGTTCCGCATACCACAGGCGAGCGGTTGCATAATTCGGATTAAGATCAATCGCGGTTTTGTATTCATTTTCCGCGCCTTTCCAATCGAAATCATAAGAATTCAAGATGCGTCCGAGCGATGCGCGGGCTTTTGCCGGATTGCCGCCTTTTTCGAGGGCTTTTAACGCCGCTTCTTTGGCGCGCGGCATATATTCGTGTGGGCGGAAATTCCCGTATAAGGGCATTAAAACAAAAGTATCGGCTAATCCTGCGTAAGCCTGCGCGTGATTCGGGTCTTTTTCGATTGCCTGCTTGAAATATTCGATGGCTTTTTCAAAATCTTTTGTATTTCGTTTATTCCAGTAAAAACGACCTTTCAGATATAATTGCTGGGCTTCGGAATTCGTCGTGTAGGTTTTGGCGATTTGATTTTGCTCCGAAGCCGTTAGTTTCAGCCGTAATTTGTCGGATACATCTGCGGCGATTTGGCTTTGCAAGGCAACAAGATTATCTATCTTGCGCTCGTAAATTTCTGTCCATAAAACGTCCTGCGTTTTAGTATCAACCAGTTCGAGATTGAGTTTCAATTCGTTATCTTTTTGGGTCAAACGTCCCAATAAAACGGCATCAACATTTAATTCCTGACCGATTATCTGCGGCGAAATTTCTTTGCCTTTGTAAGTAAAAACCGTACTTCGCGCCTTGATCGAGAGATTCGGAATTGTCGAAAGACTGCCGATCAGGGTTTCGGTCATTCCGTCCGAAAGATATTCGATGTTGTCATTTCCGCTTTCATTGACAAAAGGCATCACGGCGATTGATGCGATTTGTTTTTGAGCCGTGAAATATTGATAAATGAAAAAAACGCCGAATAAAACCGGCAGCAAGACAAATACTACAGCTAACCGTTTATTGAAAGTCAATTTATTTTCAGCAATTTCCTTTGTCGTTTTTTGAGTTTTATCCTCGGTTGCAGCTTTCGAGTTCGGCGATGTCGTTTCGCTTTTTTCCGGCAGAGAAAGCGTTTGCCGGATTTGGGTTTCTAAAGTTAAATCCTGCCTTACATTTTTCAAATCAAACAGGACTTCGCCGATTGTTTGATAACGCTCATTTTTGTTTTTCCTAATACATTTGCCGATGATATTTTCAATTTTCTTCGGAATTTCAGGATTATCAAGCGGTTTCGTTTCTTCGCGCATAGACGCGCCGATAATTTTTGCTGAGGTTTTGCCTTCAAGCGGAAATTTTCCCATCATTAACCCGTAAATGACTACGCCGAAACTGAAAATATCGGTTCGCGCGTCAATCTGCTGTCCGAGTTCTTGTTCGGGCGACATATAATTTGCCGTGCCGATAATCATTCCCGATAAAGTGTTTTGGAACGAATCTGCCGTTTCGGAATCGCCGGAGTTTGCCGAAACTTTGTCTTGGTTATCAAAGTTTGCCGGAGTTAAATTGGTGTTTGCGACAGAAGGCGACAACCATTTGGCAATGCCGAAATCAAGAATTTTGACTAACCCGTTTGAGCGAACCATTATATTTTCCGGCTTTATATCGCGGTGAACAATTCCCGCCGCGTGGGCTTCTTCCAAAGCCGAAGCGATCTGAATGGCAATTTCCAGTGCCGCATTAAGACTCAAAGAATTACTTTTCGCAAATTCATTCAGAGTTTTTCCCTCAATATATTCGCTGGCAATAAAAGGCTTGCCTTCAAATTCGTTGATTTCGTGAATGACAATGATGTTCGGATGATTAAGCGAAGACGCGGATTTTGCCTCGCGGATAAAACGATCCAAGCGATTTTTGTTTTCAATAAATTCCGGCGGAAGAAATTTGAGCGCGACCTTGCGTTCGAGTTTGGAATCTTCCGCCAGATAAACTACGCCCATTCCGCCTTTGCCGAGAAGTTTGATGATCTTGTAATGACCGATTTGATTGCCGACAAGTTCGTCAGAAGATTTTTCTTCGGAAAACATTTCGGCAACAAAAGATTCGGGCGGCGTGTCGAGAAAGTTTTTGGAAGTATTTACATAGGAAAGCAAAGATTCGACTTCGCGCCGCAGCTCTTCATCTTCGCCGCATCGTTGCGCAAAAAAGGAATCGCGCTTTTCGGGCGAAATTTCCAAAGCGGAATAATAGATCTCTTCGATCTGTTTTAATCTTTGAGCTTTCATTCAAGGGTAAAATCAATAAGTCGGTTGGGAGAATTTGTCGTTTTATTTATCTGAAGTGAGTATAGAACAATTTTTAATTTTGTAAATAAAAATCTTGAAAATAATACAATGTTTTCTGATTATCGTTTATTCATCAAACGGCAAATTTTTATTGCGGAACTTCCAACTCGATATTCTTGAAAAAAATAATCCCCTTAACTATTCGAATTGAAACTCTTTAAGCGTTTTCTAACAATATCAATTATCAATCGGTGCTTATGATTTTGCATTAGCCAATTCCCGAAGAAGCCATGTGCGGGAAAATTTCCAGTCGCGTTTGGCGGTTTCGGGCGAAATCTGCAAAACTTCAGCAATTTCTTCCATTGTTAAACCGCCGAAAAATTTCATTTCGACGACGCTGACTTTTCTTTTGTCTAATTTGGCAAGAGTTTCCAGAGCTTCGTTCAGCGCGATAATTTCGCCCGAATTGTCTTTCAACATTACGACATTTTCGTCAAATGTGATGCGGAAATTATTTCCCCCGCGTTTTTGCCTATGTTTTGTGCGCGCATAATCTACCAAAATATGCCGCATTGCCTGTGCCGCGACACCGAAAAAATGTGCGCGATTGTGCCATTCTTTTTCTTTGTTTTCAATTAGTTTCAGATATGCTTCGTGAATCAGTTCGGTTGTTTGCAGCGTATGGTTTCCAGCCTGCTGATTCATATATCTTTTGGCGATTTTCCGCATTTCTTCATAAACGATCGGAATCAATTCTTCAAGAGCAGATTGATCGCCTTTACTCCAATCAACTAAAAATTGAGTAATTTCCTGCGATTCTTTATTTGGCATATTTTTTATAACTTCAACAAGCTTTTTGATTATATTATGAAACGAAAAAAATAAAAATAAATTAATGCCATCATGACACTATTTTTTCGTAAATGTCGTTTAGATAGTAGGAAAGATTTGAGAACAAAAAATCTTAAAAAAATATTAAGAAAATTTTGAGGAGAAAAAAATGAATAAATCAATGAGAAATATCTTGGTGTTTTTGTTGGCAATCGGTGTGTTTTATTTGCCTTCCTTTTCAACTGCGGAAGTATCGGCACAGGCAGCGCAGGATTTTACTCTGGTCAACAAAACCGGTGTCGAAATCTATGCACTTTATGTTACGCCGCATAATTCCGATCAATGGGGCGAAGACATTCTCGGTGTTGATACCCTGCCTGACGGCGATACTTTAGAGATAACTTTTGCCAGAAAAGAAAAATCCGTTCTGTGGGATTTGAGAATCGAAGATGAAGACGGTTCATATCTCGTCTGGACGAGGTTAAATCTGACGGCAATTGCAACGCTTACTTTGAATTACAAAAACGGTAAAACAACCGCGCTTATTACTGAAAAAGACTGGGACCTCGTCGGGACGTGGGTTGGTTACTACGACGACGGCACAAGATCGCCGTATGTTTGGTCAATTACTCAAAGAGGAAATACGTTGACGATCAGAGCCTTAAAAGGCACCACCGCCAGATCAAGCGGAAGTGTTAACGGCAGTAAAGTTTTCGCTAAAGATTTTGCTACGCAAAGTGGAACGGTTTCCCCTGACGGAATGAAAATTAGTTGGTCGGACGGAGTGGTTTGGGTCAGACAATAGGAAAAAAATAAGATATTGATAAAAATTGGAGAGAAGAAATATGAAAAAAATACTGACAAATTTGTTGATGGTTTTGGTGATGTTCGGATTTATCTGTTTGCCGGCGGTTTCGACCGGGGCGAAAAGTACCGATCAAAATGTAAAAGTAAATTTCGGCGATCAGGATTTTATTTTGATCAACAGCACAGGCGTTGAAATCTACGCGCTCTACGTTTCGCCGCACAGCGCGAATCAATGGGGCGAAGATATTCTCGGAGCGGATACTTTGTTTAACGGGGAAGACCTTTTGATTTATTTTCCGCTTAAAACAAAAACAAAGTTTTGGGATTTGCGGGTTGAGGACGAAGACGGCGACTTTATCGAATGGCACAAATTAAATCTGCTGAAAATTTCCAGCGTCGAGCTTTTATTCGAGAAGGGAAAACCGACCGCAATTCTTAACTAAAAAAGTTTCTTTTTAAGTTCGTTTTTACTTCTGTCAAGGCAATTTAAAGCCTTTTCAAGAGCAGGCAGCGAAGCTCGAAAGAGTCTAACAACAAAATAATAAAAGTGAAAAAAAATATGAAGAAAAAAATTATTTTAACGCTTTCAGTTGCAACACTGGGAATAGTAATAGGCGGATGCAGCGCATCATTTTCAACAAATTCCGGCGACACAAGTGCCGCTAAACCAACAAATACGGCAGCGAGTCCGGCAGCTAATAAATCAGCGAATTCGGGAAGTACTTCAGACAAGCCGAAAACGGCTTTAAAGGATTCAAAGAAACCCGAAGGAAATGCAAAATCAGCTAAAAAGGACAATCCCATCCCCGATAATTGGATTTATGTCTATGACGAAGCGAAAGGTTACGGTTTTTACGTTCCTGAAGGCACGGTCGGCGAATCAGAAACGGTTGACGGCGTTGATACTTTTCTTGCCGAAACGCCCGCACCGTCGGGAGTCGCCATTGTCGTCATCGCTTTCAATGATAAAACGATGACCAAAGATGATTTGCTGAACGTCGCCGTGAAATTTTTGGAAGAAATGGGCGAAACCGTAACGCCAGGAAAACTTATCGGAGAAAGCGATGAATACGCCGTCGCCGAAGTTACTACTGCGTCGAAAGACGGCACGAAAGGCAAAGGCAAGATTCTTGTCGGAATGGACGTAAGCGATAACTATGTAATGATTCTCGGCACGGAAGAAGCGAAATTTGCGGCAAATGAAAAAATCATTGACGAAATCTGGGGCAGCTTCGAAATGTGGAGCGGTGAATAAGAATAACAATCAAAGATTTTTATTTTTATTCGATTGTAATAAAATATTATCGGGATTATGCAGTTGAAAAAAAGGATTTTTTGGGACGAACAATAATTTCTTAAAGTTTGAAAAGTTTTTTCCAAGCATAGTTTTGACTTGTTCATCCTGTCTTCCCCCGAAAAATCGTCAGTTTTCAAACATAGAACTTGTAAATTAAAATACAATCGAATTGTATGCCGGAGTCTTTCCCCTTGAAGATTCCGGTATTTTTTTGTTAAATTGCAAACTTGTCCGTCAGCTGATAAACGTCTAAAATCCCAAAAGACCAGATGAAAGCAGATTTAATAATTACAAACGCCAAACAAATTGTAACGTGTGCGTCCGGCGGAAAGCCGAAAAAAGGCGCGCAGGAAATGCAGGATGTCGGCATCGTCGAAAACGGCGCAATTGCTGTAAGCAGCGGCGAGATCGTCGGTGTTGGTAATGCGGAAGAAGTATTTGAAAACTTTGAAAGCGAAAATATTTTCGATGCCAGCGGACGCATTATAACGCCCGGATTTGTTGAATGCCACACGCATATCGTCTTTGCCGGAGATCGGATCAATGAATTTGAACTCCGCATCAAAGGCGCGTCTTATATGGAGATTATGGAAGCGGGCGGCGGAATCGTTGCGACGGTCGAAAAAACGCGAAAAGCGAGTTTGACGGAATTAATTAATCAATCAAGAATACGGCTCGATCAGCTTCTCGCGTTAGGGGTTACGACCTGCGAGATCAAAACCGGTTACGGGTTGGACACGGAAACCGAACTGAAAATGCTCGAAGCGATTTTTGAATTGGATAAAACCCACTGCATTGATTTAATCCCGACATTTCTTCCCGCACACGCATTTCCGCCGGAATATAAAGATAAACCCGACGAATATGTAGATTTGATTTGCGAAGAAATGCTGCCGAAAGCAAAAGAAATTCACAATTCACAATTTGCAATTCAAAATTTTTTCGCCGATGTTTTCTGCGAAAAAAATGCGTTTGATCTGGAACAATCAAAACGGGTTTTGACGGCGGCGAAAAATCTCGGTTTCAAATTAAAAGCGCATGTTGACGAATTTACAAATCTCGGTTGTGCGCAGTTTGCGATTGAAGCGGGAGCGACTTCGATAGACCATTTGGACGCGATTTCCGATGAAGAAATCACGCTTCTCGCCGATTCCGAAACGATCGGAGTCGTCACGCCGACGGTCAATTTTAATTTTGGCTCCGCGGAATTTGCCGATGCGCGAAAAATGATTGACGCCGGCTGCGCGATTGCCGTTTCGACCGATTTCAATCCCGGAAGTGCGCCGTGTCCGTCTTTGCCTAACGCAATGGCAATCGCCTGCCGCTACCAAAAATTACTGCCGTCGGAAGCTTTAAATGGCGCGACGATAAACGCAGCATTTGCCGTCGGTCTGGGCGAAAAAATCGGTTCGATTGAAACGGGAAAACAGGCGGATTTTCTGGTTTTAGACGCGGCGGATTATCGCAAAATATCTTACGAATTTGGCGGAAACCCAATCGAAAAAGTTTTCAAAAAGGGAAAAATTGTTTATGAAAACAAATGAATTTCACCAAATGCTGAATGCGATGGTGGAGGCTTGGAAAAATCGGGATTATAAAAAAGTTATCAGCTTTTTTAATGATGAACTGTTTTATTCGGACGGTTTGAATTATCGTTTTTCAAATAAAAAAGACCTTTTGGATTTTTTTGAAAACGATGACGGAAACGCTCAGTTTTGCGTATTTTACAATTCGATCTTCGACGATAAAAACCAGATCGGAGTCGGCGAATACACGTATATCGGGACAAATTCCTTTCACGGAACGGTTTGGATAAAAATCGAAAATAATAAAATCGCCGGTTGGCGCGAATATCAGCATAAAACCGATCTGAGCTGGATGGAATTTTGGAAAAGATAAAGATTTCAGAACGGAAATATCAACGGAAAGTATGATAAAATCCTCACAAGAAAATGATTTGAGGTGAGAAATAATGACCGCTGTTCCGAAGAAAAAATACACGCTCGAAGAATATTTTGAACTCGATAAAAACGCTGAGGGAAATTTCGAGTATTACAACGGTGAAATTTTTGAACTGAGCGGAGTGTCGCCGAATCACGCAACAATAGAAATGAATCTGGCGGAAATTATAAGTCCGGCATCAAGAAACAAAGGATGTCGTGCTTTTCCCGCAAATTTACGGATAAAAGTTCCGGCTGTGCCGACATATCGCTATCCTGATTTATCGGTGGTTTGCGGCGAAGCGGTTTTTGAAGTAATCGGCGGTTTGCAATGTTTGGTCAATCCGGTTTTAATCGTCGAGGTTTTATCTGAATCTACGGCAAGCTACGATCAGGGCGAAAAATTCCGGCTTTATAAATCAATCGAAACCTTTCAGGAATACCTGCTCGTTTCGCAAGAAGAAAAAATCATCACGCACTACTTAAAACATAACGAAAGATTCTGGATGCAGAGCGATTATTTTGCGGGTGAATCGGTTTATATTACAAGCCTCGATTTCGATTTATCGGTAGATGAAATCTACCAAAATATCAATTTTGAAAATGAATGAAATTATTTTAGACGGACAAAGTCTGACCCTTGAACAAGTCATCGCGGTTGCTTTCGGAAAGCCGAATGATCCGCGAGTTTCTTTATCGGGCGAAGCGAAGGAAAATGTAAGACGTGCGGCGGACGCAGTTCAGATTTTGCTTGACCGCGGCGAAATAGCATATGGAATTACGACCGGATTCGGCGCGTTCAAAGATAAGATAATTTCGCTGGAAGAAGTCGAAAAACTGCAAAAAAATATCGTGATGAGCCACGCCGTGGGAGTCGGTAAACCGTTTGACGCCCTGACCACAAGGGCAATTATGCTGATTCGCGCCAACACTCTGGCACGTGGTTTTTCAGGAATCCGGCTCGAAACTCTCGAACTTCTGATCGAATTCTTAAATCGCGGAATTCATCCGGTCATTCCCGAAAAGGGAAGTCTCGGCGCAAGCGGCGATCTCGCGCCGCTCGCGCATATGTCGCTGCCGCTGATCGGTTTGGGCGAAGCCGAATTTGAAGGCGAAATTTTCGAGGCGAAGGAAATTTTAGAAAAACTGAATTTATTGCCGGTAAAACTCGCGGCAAAAGAAGGACTTGCGCTGACCAACGGGACGACCGTGATGACGGCGATAGGTTTACTTGAAACACATCGGGCGAAAAATTTAGCTGAAATTGCCGATATTTCCGGCTGTTTGAGCCTGGAAGCATTAAATGGGACAACGCTCGCGTTTGACGAGAGAATTCACGCGCTTCGTCCGCATCCGCGCCAGATGCAATGCGCGGCGAATTTGCGCGAAATCTTAGAAGAAAGCGAATTTACACGCGAATTCGATCCGGCAAATGTGCAGGACGCCTACACTTTGCGCTGTATGCCGCAAGTTCACGGCGCGTGCCGCGATGCGATCGCCTACGCCGAATGGGTCGTCAAGATCGAACTTAATGCGGTTACGGATAATCCTCTGATTTTTTGTGATGAAACTTGTGAGAAAATCGAAGTAATCAGCGGTGGGAATTTTCACGGCGAACCGCTGGCGCTTTCGATGGATTATCTGGCAATCGCTTTGTCGGAACTCGGAAATATTTCCGAAAGACGCATAATGCGCCTGACGGATGAAAGCTCGAACGCGCACGTTTTGCCCGCGTTTTTGACGGAAAACGGCGGTTTGAATTCGGGTTTTATGATCGTTCAATATACCGCTGCCGCGCTTTGTACGGAAAACAAGGTTCTGGCACATCCGGCAAGCGTTGACACGATTCCGTCGTCGGCAAATGTCGAAGATCACGTTTCGATGGGTGTAACTTCCGCATTAAAGCTCAGGCAAATTTCCGAAAATCTCGAACAGATTCTCGCGCTCGAACTTTTTTCCGCCGCGCAAGCCGTTGATTTTCGCAAAAAGAAAATCGGTGCGGACAAAAAACTCGGCAGAAAAACTCAGCCCGTTTATGATCTGATTCGCCGGCAAGTTCCGTTTATCGAGGAAGATACAGTGATGTACCCGTATATGAAAATCGTCAAAGATTTGCTAAAAGGCTGGAAAAAAAAAGCGAAGCCGTGAGGAGCTTCGCTTTTTTACCAAAAAAGAATTTCCACGCACACTTATTGAAGTATTTGTGTTGTTACTCGTCTGGTCAAAGGATTTACGGTAAATCTAACCAATCTCGAAACCGGATTCGTCGAACTTCCGCTTGTCGAATTTCCGCCGCTTGAGCGTGTTCCGGTATTTTGATTCGGTGAATTTTCCGGCAAAAGCTGGTCGCTAATAATCGTGTATTGCGCCGGAGCATTAGCAAAACCAAGCACGCGCAAGATGTAAGTCGTATTCGGCTGAACGCTTGCGGAAACAAATTCGCTGGCGGTGATTCCAGCAGAAGACGCGAGAACCTGTCCGTCAACCGTTCTTAATTCAAAATCGAGATCAACCGCCGTCAGCGAATTCAGCGAAGCTTCCAGAAACTGCGCGTCTGATCTGGTTGTTACCTCAAAATCATCCCACGTAATTCCCTTAAACAAAGGATTTCCCCAAGTCGCGCTTGCTCCGATTGTGGCGGTCGGATCGCCGGCGAGCAGAGTTCCGGTTTTTTCTTCGCGGAAGATCGAAAATGTCGTAGATGTTGGCGGATTTCCTGTTCCGTCGCCACTGCTTGAACCGTTTCCGACGGTCGAACCTGCAAAAGCGTTTCCGTAAATTCGTGCGTCAAACGTAAATAATTGAGCGAGCGGATTGTTAAATTCCATACGTTTCGCACTTGATGTCTGCCCGAGTGCGAGCGTTTGATTGTAAATAAAGCTCGAACCTTGATCGGCATTGCGAACCGTTACGCTCGGATTCGAAATATTTGTAATTTCAAATTCAATTGCGCCGAAAATCGTTTTAACGGAACTATTTGCGCCGCGGGCGTTGGTCAGTTTGTTGTCAAAAGCCAAAGACCAAAGACCTAATCAATTACAAATCTTTTATAGATCGGGTTTGAAATTTCAGATTTTCAAAAAAAGATAAAATAAAATTTTTTTCCAGCAATTTCAAATAAAAAAGTCTGCAAATTTATAAATTTGCAGACTTTTTTTATTTGAAATTGTCAGGATGAATATTACTTGTTTAATTGCGTCGGTTCGGGCGGCAGAAAGCGGCGCGGGTTGATGGCTTTTTCTCCTAAACGTAATTCGTAATGGAGATGCGGTCCGGTTGAACGTCCGGTCGAACCGATTAATCCGATCATCTGTCCGCGTTGAACGGTTGTCCCGGATTGAACTTCAATTTTTGAAAGATGTCCGTAGCGGGTTGATAAACCGTTGCCGTGATCAATTTCGATCATATTTCCGTAGCCGCCTTGCCAACCGGATTTAACGACCGTTCCGTTTGCCGGGGCGACGAGAATATCACCGCGGTTGCCGTCAATATCCATTCCGGCGTGAAATTCATAAGAACGTCCGCCGAACGGATTGCGGCGAAAACCGTATTCGTTATTGATTTTTCCGAGATGCGCCCACATTGTCGGCAAATTTGCCGGATTGCTGGTCGTTTCAATTATACGAAGTTGTTGTTCCATTTCGGCTTCCTCGTTTTCGGATTCAATTGTTAATTGAAATTCCGAAGTCGGTCCGCCGCTGTTGATTGTGTATTTATCAGCAGAATGGGGTCGGTCGTAATTGAATGATTGTGGTTTGTTTGATCTGGAAGGGTTGGCAGCTAATGTTGTTTGGAGGGGATTTACTTGATTTTCGGTTAGGTTATGATTGCTTTTAATAAATGAAGTGAAACCGAATGAAAATAAACCGATTAGTAGAATTAAACTTGCCGTGCCGCTGTGAACCAGTTTTTTTGAAAACTCGACACGGCGAAAATGAATTTTAGATTTAGACGAATATGATAGTAAAAAACTGTATTTATTGTCGTCTTTTTGCATTATGCTTTTTTGGCTCCTTTATATTATGATTTTACGCCGGTGATTTTATTAAACCCCGACGCGTAGAATCACGTGAGCGCATCTTTGCACTACTGACGCGAATCCTTTAAGAGATGTTTTTAAATACTATTGAAATACTTAAAACTTCTCTTAGGGGTAAATTTATTTTTGATTATTTCTTAATGCTATTAAATATTTAAGTTAGGAAAGTATCATAAGCCATTACAAATAGCAAGTAGCCCCCAAAATTTGCAATGGCAGAAACTCTAAATTGAATAATAGTTTCCGGTTATATTAACTTATTCTTTTGCCTTTTGTTTATCTCTGAAAGCGCGGAAAAACAATAGCGCAACGCCAAGGAAAAGAGCGATGAAAGCGAAAATTACCAAAAACTTGATCGCGACCGTCAGAAAACTGATGAAAGCGATGATTTGTTTAAGTAATGAAATAATTAAAGCTAAAATGGCGAAGATGCTTCCCCATTTATCGGCGATTGTCAGATAGCTGACCGAACCGATAAGTGCGGCAAGACTTCCGGCGATTCCTGTTGCTTTTAACCAAAATGGCATAATATAAACCTCTCGATACTACTTTGATTTATCGGGAAAATTTTTACTTTTACATAAAGCGGAAAATCAACCCTTTACTACTATACTAAATTTGTTACCTGTTTTTCCAACTCTTTGAGCGAACTTGTGTCGGAAATTCGTTTTCCTGATCGAAATTTTCCGCTTGAAAGTTCGGTTCGCTCAATGCGCTGACAAAAACGGGCTGTCCCGGGCGGCTGTCAAAATCTACATAACTCGCCTGTGTTTCCTTGGGTTTAATGAAATAATCGCGAAGCAGATAAATACCCAAACCTATCAAAAGAACAGGCAAAATAAATTTCATTAAAAAATTAAAAAAAGGTTGAAGAAAAAACGATAAACCGAGAATTGTCAGAACAATTCCCCATGCTTTCGGATTATTTGAAAGTTTTTGCACGAGAATATCTTCCGCGCCGTCAACATTCGCGCCTGACCGAATGAGCCGCGCCGTTCTGAAAGCATCGAGCGCAGCGAAAAGCCACATTCCCAGGAAACCGAGAACAAACAAAGGCATTCCGCCCGTCAAAGATGCCATTTGCAGAAGTCCCGCAAAAACGGCGAAATGAATCAGGGCTTTAGTCGTCTGTGCGTTATACGCCGCGCCGAGTCCTGGACAGATCAGAGATAAAACGGTAGCGATAAACGGCGAACTTTTTCTTTTAACGTGCGGTGCGGATGAATTGCTCTGATGTTCGCGCAAAAGCTGTATGCCGGACACGATGCAGTCCTGACAAAAAGGAAAGCCTTTGATCCGGTGGTCGCACGCCGAACACAGAGATTTTCCGCATCCGTTGCAATTGACTACCGCGACATTCTGATTGTGATACGCACAATTCATTATTTATTATTTTCCCCTTGATTATTGATAAAAGTTCCGTCAATCGGTTCTTGATTCGACAGTTGCGGCGTTTGTTGTCCGCTTTGATCGCCGCGCAAAACAATATCTGCGCCTTGTTTATAAGTTTGTCCGGCTAATTCAAAACTCTTTTTGTAGATTCCGCTGATCGAACCATCAGCCGAAACCGTCTGGTTAAAAAATAAAAAGGCGACCAGCAAGATCATTGCGACGGGCGCAAGCTGCGGCATCGGAATCGGGAAACTGAATCCGCGAATCCATTCAATTGTCTGCGCTGTCCACGACGCTTTGACTTCTTTGGCTTTCGTTGTGCCAATGGTTGCCTGCAAAATCCGTTCGTGCAAACCTTCCGGCAGCGGCAATTCTTCGGCTTTGGCGGTGTAGCAAGCGGCAATCGAGCGGACGACTTCGCCCGGTAGATCGGTGCAGTTTTCACATAAAACGGCGTGGCGTTCCCAGCGGTGGAAAACCGGCGCGGGCAGAAATCCGTCAAGATAATCGGTTAAATATTCTTCAAATTTGTTGCAGGACATCGCCGTTTCCGGCGCGGTCATCGAGATAATTCTGGCTTCGAGCCGCGTCATCGAAACATTCGGGACGGCGAGTTCGTGGCAAACTTCGAGCGCGTCTTTGACTTCATTTAAAAGCGAATGGCACAAAGGGCAGCTTAAGGCGTGCGCGGCAACCGCTTTGTGCGTTGGTTTGTCCAGAGCCTTATCGAGATAATCCGTCAGATTTTCTTCAAACTCCGAACAATTAATAATTTTTACATCTTGGTAACTCATAAAAAAACTAAACCTGCTTCTACATCAATTTCTCTCCAAAACTTTTCAACGGCATCTGATGCTTTTTTTTCTCAGCATTTTGCCTTTTTTAATAATTTCTAAATATTGACGACTCTCATTCGCCGCAAAATCTTCGCCAGTTCGATTCGCCCGCGATTGATGCGCGATTTGACCGTTCCTTCGGGAATATCGAGCGCATCAACAATTTCCTTATAGCTCAATTCCTCGATATCGCGCAGGATTACGCAAGTTTTCAAATCCGGCGGCAGTTTATCAATTCCTTCCTGCACCTGAGCGCATAATTCGCGCCGTTCGATTTCCTTCTGCGCCGAAGTCCCGACCGCCCGCAGATGAAACGTATGATTATCAACCGTTTCGGCGTAGGCGTTTTGCGGATTTCTCTGCCGGTGGCGGTAATCGTCAATTATCAAATTTCGCGCCAGACGCATCAGCCAGCTTGAAAGATTGCCCTGCTTCGGGTCGTATTGTTCGAGCGTTTTATAAATTCTGATGAAAACTTCCTGCGTTAGATCATCAGCCGCTTCGACGCTCGACGTGAACCGGTAGGCAAGATTAAAAATGCGGCGCGAATAAAGAGAAACGATCTCTTCCCACGCTGTTCCGTCGCCTGCGCGACATCGCCGCACAAGGTCTGCGCCATCATTTTCCGCTATCTTTAGTGCCTCCAAGCCGGTTTCTCCAAGCAGTCTGCTTTCCAATTAAAAAAACGCAAAGTGTTTTATTCACGCTTTGACAAAAATTTTTACGATACCCGAAAAAGAAAAGTTCCAATTTATATTTTATTCGTCAAACATTAGTAAAATAAAGCATAAATTTAAAATCTATCTAATCAATTATGCGCGGCTCTTTGAAGTTTTTCAACAAAATGCTGTATCTTTTCTCTTTATCGGTGATTTAACAAAACCGTAATACATAAAAGTTACAGCATTTTTAAGCATAAACAATTTAACATCAAGGTCGGGAATCAATTTGCGAAAATATATAAAATTCATAATTCTTCTGTTATTCGCCGTTTTTATTTTTTGGTATTTCGGAAGAAATTTAGACTGGCAGCAAGTCAGCCGAAGTTTGCAGGAAGCGCAGGCTTTTTATGTGATTTTGGCGGTTCTTGGCATTTGTCTCGGTTATTTTCTGCGGGCGGTGCGCTGGAAGGTTTTGCTTGCGCCGATCACCGAAACTTCTTTGAAAGAATTGTTTGCAACGACAACGGTCGGTTTTGCCGCCGTGTTTTTTATCGGCAGAATGGGCGAAATTGTCCGTCCGATGTGGCTGCCGATGCGCGACAAACGCGTTCGTCCGAGTGCTGCGCTCGTAACGCTCGGCGTGGAACGGATTTTCGATCTCGCCGCGCTGTCTTCGTTTTTCGCCATCAATTTATTATGGCTCGAAGCTCCGGTCGGGCGCGAGAGGGAATTTGAAAATGTAAAAATCTTCGGAATTTTGATGCTTGTCGGCATTGTTTTCGGTTTTATCGGTTTATTCATCTATCAAAAATATGCGGCGAAAATAGTCGTTTGGCTGGAAAATCGGTCGGATAAATTTTTTATTTCGGGAAAGATCAAACGCATAGTTGTCAGCATTGCCAAGCAACTGGCGACTGCTCTGCAGATTTTGCGCAGTTGGCGCGAAACGCTTCTGGTTACTTTTTGGACTCTCGCGCTTTGGCTGTCAATCGCGCTGCCGACGTGGTTTGTCTTAAAAGCCTTCGATCTGCCGCTCGATTTCAGCCATTCGCTGTTTATCATGGGATTTGCGACCGTCAGTTCGATCGTCCCGACTCCGGGCGGCGCGGCGGGCGCGTTTCACGCGGCAACCGCCGGCGGTTTGATTTTTTTAATGGGCGATAGCGAGGGCGTTAAGGAACGGGCGGCGGCGGTGGCAATCGTGATGCACCTCGTTTATTTCGCGCCTGCCGTCCTTTTTGGGTTATACTACTTCTTTCACGGCGATATCAGCATCGAGCGGATAAAGAGAGTGCTTTCGAGTGAACACGCTGTTGAAGATTTGGAAACGGATGTGCAAAGTTCAAAGTTAAAAGTTCCAAGTTCCAAGTAAAAATCGAATTATTTAATTTTGATTTATTTAAGAAAACTGGAACTCAGGATAAAATTCAGCAGTTGATAATTTTGAACTTTGAACCTGAAACTTTGAACTGAAAAAATTATGAAATGCCCATTTTGCGGACATTTAGAAGATAAAGTCGTAGATTCGAGAGAAGCCAAAGACGGTGATTCGATTCGTCGCCGGCGCGAATGCCTCGATTGCGCAAAGCGTTTTACGTCTTACGAAAGAATTGACGAAATTCCGTATATGGTCGTCAAAAAAGACGGCAAGCGCGAGGCGTTCGACCGTAATAAAATTATGGCGGGACTCCTCAGAGCTTGCGAAAAACGCCCGATTTCGGCGAATCAGCTTGAATCAATCGTTGATTCGGTCGAACGCTACGTGCAGGAATCAAACGAAAGAGAACGCCCGACAAATGAACTCGGCAAAATTATTATGACGCGGCTAAAGGAACTCGATAAAGTCGCGTATGTGCGTTTCGCCTCGGTTTATCTCGAATTTGAAGACGTTTCCGAATTTATGACCGAACTGAAATATTTGGTTCGTTCACGCGATAAATCAACGGCGAAGAAAAAAGTAAAAAAAGCGAAAAGGAGTGAAGAAAATTAAGAAATAAGAGAGTTAAAATCAGAAGTTTATCTGCCGAAAATTACCAAGCGGCGCGGCAAGGACGTAAAAATACCGATAACTGTAATTAAAGAGTAAATTTACGAAATTAAAAATTTGGCAGATTTCATCAAAACCGTTTTAATTTGCGGTTTTTTTAATTTACTTTTTACTTTTTACTTTTTACATTTTACTCTTTACTTTCTAACATAAATTTATGGACGAAATAGAAGATTTCTCAGAAAAAATTAATGATGCCGAGATTGCCGACCCTCAGTTGCTGATTCCATCCGAATTGCCGGTTTTGCCTCTGCGCGACATCGTTATTTATCCATTTATGATCGTGCCGCTTTTTGTTTCGCGCGATAAATCAATCCGGGCGGTTGACGAAGCACTGAGCCAAAACCGGATGATTCTGCTCGTTTCGCAAAAGGATGTTGATGTCGAAGAACCGGAACGAAAAGATTTATACGATGTCGGAACGGTCGCCGTAATTATGCGTATGCTCAAACTGCCCGACGGCAGAATCCGCATCTTGATTCAGGGACTTTCACGCGCCGGAGTCGAAACGGTTGATCCGAGCGGAAATTATGTGAAAGCGAATCTGACACCGATCTCCGAACCGCTCGCGCCGGAAAATTCTTTGGAAGTCGAAGCCCTCGTCCGCAACGTGCGCGGTTCGATGGAACGTTCGGCAAACCTTGGCAAAAACATCTCGCCGGAAGTTTTGGCGATCATCGCAAACCTCGATGATGCCGGAAGATTGGCGGATTTATCGGCTTCAAATCTCGAATTAAAAGTCGAAGACGCGCAGAGCGTTCTGGATATTTCCGATCCGGTCAAACGTCTGCGGCGGGTTAATGAATTATTAAGCAAGGAAATCGACGTTTTGACCGTTCAGCAGGAAATCAACACACAGGCACGCGGCGAGATTGACCGTTCGCAGAGAGAGTATTTCCTGCGCCAGCAATTGAAAGCCATTCAATCGGAACTCGGCGAGGGCAACGAGCTTTTTGAGGAAATCGAACTGTATCGCGACAAAATTCTCAAATCGAAAATGCCCGAAACGGCTGAACACGAGGCACTTCGCCAACTGAAAAAACTCGAGAGAATGCACCCCGACACCGCCGAAACCGCGACTTTGAGAAACTGGCTCGATATTATGACCGAACTGCCGTGGTCAAAATCTTCAAAAGACAACTTGAATTTGAAAAAGGCGGAAAAAATTCTCGACGAGGATCATTACGGTCTGGAGCGCGTCAAAGAAAGAATGATCGAGGCTCTGGCGGTTCGCAAACTGCGCGAAAAACCGAAGGGTTCGATTCTTTGTCTGGTCGGACCGCCCGGAGTCGGAAAAACTTCGCTCGGGCGATCCGTGGCGCGCGCCTTAAATCGGAAATTCGTTCGCTTATCTCTCGGCGGTCTGCACGACGAAGCGGAAATTCGCGGGCATCGCCGCACTTACGTCGGCGCGATGCCGGGCAGATTGATTCAGGCGATTCAGCAGGCGGAAACAAATAATCCTTTGATAATGCTCGACGAAATAGATAAGGTCGGCGCGGATTTCCGCGGCGATCCGAGTTCCGCGCTTTTGGAAGTTTTAGACCCGGAACAAAACAGCAGTTTCCGCGATAATTATCTGAACGTTACATTCGATTTATCAAATGTAATGTTTATGACGACGGCGAATGTTCTCGACACGATTCAGCCCGCTCTGCGCGACCGTATGGAGATAATTTCGCTGTCGGGCTATACCGAAGAAGAAAAACTCGAAATTGCCAAACGTCATCTCCTTCCGAAGCAGATCGAGGAAAACGGGCTTGAAAAAGGCGATATAAAATTTGCCAAAACCGCGCTGATGCAGATCATTAGCCAATACACGCAGGAAGCCGGACTTCGTCATCTCGAACGCGAGATCGGCAAAGTCTGCCGCAAGGTTGCGCGCCGGAAAGCCGAACTCGAAGACGAATTCAAACCCGTTACAGTAACGGTAAATAATCTCAAGGAATTTTTGCGTTCTCCGAAAATCTTCATTGAACAAGCCTTGAAAAAGGACGAGATCGGCATTGCGACAGGTCTGGCGTGGACGGCGGTCGGCGGCGATATTTTATTTATCGAAGCGATCAAAACCAAGGGAAAAGGCAAACTTCAATTGACCGGACAACTCGGCGAAGTAATGCAGGAATCGGCGCAAGCCGCGTTTTCTTACGCCAAAGCGCGAGCAAATGAACTCGGCATTAATGAAGAAGATTTTGAAAATTACGATCTGCATGTGCATATTCCCGAAGGCGCGATTCCGAAGGACGGACCGAGCGCGGGAATTACGCTGGCAACGGCGATGGTTTCTTCGCTTTCGCAACGCGCCATCCGCAAAGATCTGGCGATGACGGGCGAAATCACTTTAAGAGGCAACGTGTTGCCGGTCGGCGGAGTCAAAGAAAAAGTCTTAGCGGCAAGACGTGCGAAAATCAAAGCGGTAATCCTGCCCGCGCCGAATCGGCGCGATCTGGAAGACCTGCCTCAGGAAGTTTTGACCGATTTGACATTTATATTTGTAGAGAATGTTCGGGAAGTTTTCCGCGAAGCATTGCGGGAAAAATCAAACCCGATCGAAAAAGCGAAAAGAAACGCCGCGAAAAAGTAGTATAAGTAAATCTGATAGCTGTTATAATAAATATAAGAAATTTAACTAAAATCCAGATTTTATCGAAGTATAATTCATTGACACGCATCTTTTCGTATGTTAATTTGAGAGAGTTTGTTTTCATAGAATAAACGAAAATAATAATAATAAAGGAACTTTTAATATCAATCCGCGTTAAACAAATCTAACGCAATGTATTTTTAGGTCGTTTTAACTGATTCGCCCTAACCCCAAAATAAATTATGAGGAGTATAGACGAACTGATGAAAACTCGCCTTAGTAAGGTTTTCAGTTTAACCGCAATATTTACGTTCATTTTCAGTATTTCAGCTTTCGGACAGATTACGAGTTCGAGCGCAAGCGGAAGGAATAATTCCAGAACTCAGGAAGTTCAGCAAATCGAAGCGCAGATCAATCAAGTGGTTGATCGGGTCGGCATTCTTTTCAGAGAAGGAATGATTGCCCTAAAAGATCAAAAACGCTTTGAAGCCGGTGAAAAATTCAATCGATCGGTCGAGGTTTTTCTGCTTTCTACGTTAAACGTGCAAAGCAATCCGAAACTTTCGGGCTGTTATAATCAATTGATTGAAACGGTTTATCGAATGGAATTTCCCGCCACGCAGCCGCCGAATATCAGAAGTCTTTCGGCAGTTTGTGAATGGAATTGGAATAATAACGATTATCTTTTGTCCGATGAAATTGCCGCTATTGTGCAAAATACACCGGTGCAGACAGATGTTCCGAACAGTTCGTTGCCGATTACATCAGCGGACGGCAGAATGAATCAGCCCGATCAAATGCAGGTTGGTTTTAACGAACAAGTATTTGAACCGTCGCCGCTTGACGAACTTGCCAAACTTCAATTAACGCCCGATGAAATTAATATAGACACGCCCGAAGCCCAGCAGCAATATCAATATATTCAATATGCCGTTGCCAATCAATCACTCGGATTTACTTTTCAAGTTCATCCGATGATTCAGCAATTTTTGAATTATTATCAAGGACGCGGACGCAAAACGATGGAAAACGGACTTTATCGTTCGGGAATGTTTATGCAGATGGCGCGTCGAATTTTCCGTGAAGAAGGCGTACCGGAAAACGTCGCGTGGCTCGGACAGGTGGAAAGTGCCTGGAAACCGACGGCGATGTCCTGGGCATCGGCTTCGGGTTTGTGGCAGTTTATTCCGGGAACAGGAACGCGTTTCGGCTTGCGTCGCACGGCGCATCTGGACGAGCGCAACAGTTTTGAAAAAGCAACACGCGCTTCCGCCAAATATCTGAAATTCCTGGCAAACCGCTACAACGGAAACTGGGAACTCGCGATGGGCGCGTATAACTGCGGTGAAGGAAATGTGGACAAAGCGATTCGCCGCGCCGGAAGTGCGAATTTCTGGGCGGCTTATCCGTATCTGCCGCAGGAAACGCGCAATTATGTGCCGAATATTCTGGCAACGATCTTGATTGCCAACAATCCGCAGAAATACGGCTTCGGACATATTCGCCCCGCGCCGCCACTGCGCTACGATCAGATTCGCGTTCCGTCTTCGACAAGCCTGAATCTGCTTGCGCAAGCGTCGGATACGACGGTTGAATATCTGCGTTATTTGAATCCCGAACTTCGCACAAATATGAGTCCGCCGGAGCCCTATATCATTCGCGTTCCCGCCGGAAAAGCCAACGAAGTTGTCGCTTTATTCAGAAGACTTCCCGGAACTGCCGTGCCGAATAATACGGCGATGGCAAATACTTCAAGAGGCGAAACGTGGGAATCACTGGCAAATAAACTCGGCTTTACCGCCGCCGAACTGCGCGCGCTGAACGGGAACGCTCCCGCACCTGCGGGCAAAGTTTTAATTCCCGACAGAGGCAATCTGGTGGCAAATACGACGTATTCACGCCCGACAAACCAACCGGGCGCATCGGCAAACAGCAATATTCGCGTAGTTAAAGCGCAAGCCGGCGATACGGTCGCTAAACTCGCCGAACGCCACGGCGCATCGCCCGTCGAGGTTGCAAAATTCAACGGTTTATTTACAACATCAAAATTACCCGTCGGACGCGAGATAAAAATTCCTGTAAAATAGTATTTGGAATTAAAATAAAAAGAGCCGAATCTTGATTTATCAGGATTCGGCTCTTTTTATTTGGTAACGGATCGGCTTTTCAAATTGAAAACTTTGAATTTGACTCAAATGAAGATTATTATATACACATCAATAATTTATTTATGGAATAAATGTCCGAAAAAATTAGCGAAAACAAATTTAACAACAAAAGTTTTCAGCAATTCACTTGAAGATTATAAAATATGAAAGAAGGTTGGGAAGCAATTATCGGAATGGAGATTCACGCGCAACTGGCGACGGAGACGAAGATTTTCTGCTCGTGCGCGGCGAATTTCGGCGATGAACCGAATGCAAATACGTGTCCGGTTTGTCTGGGACTTCCGGGTGCGTTGCCGGTTTTGAACGAAAAGGTCGTCGAATACGGTGCGAAAGCCGCGCTGGCGTTGGGCTTGAATATTAATGAAACTTCCGTATTTTCGCGGAAAAATTATTTTTATCCCGATTTGCCGAAAGGTTATCAGATTTCGCAATACGATAAGCCTTTTTCTTCAAACGGTTTATTGACGATTTTGACCGCCGAGCGCGACGAATCGGGACACGCACGCGATTGGAAGCCTCTAAAAATCCGCATCGAGCGGATGCACTTGGAAGAAGACGCGGGGAAAAATGTTCACGAAGGTTTGCCGGAAGTTGATAAATATTCCTACATTGACTTAAATCGCGCCGGAACTCCGCTCGGTGAAATCGTGACTGCGCCGGATTTTCGTTCAAGCTGGCAGGCTTATGATTATGTCAATCACGTGCGGAGAGTTTTGCAGTGGGTCGGTGCGTCGGATGCTGATATGGAGAAAGGAAACTTACGTTGCGAAGCGAATGTTTCGGTCAGGAAAATCGGCGAAGAAAAATTCAGAACCAAGGTCGAACTCAAGAATTTAAATTCCGTGCGTTTTATGCAAAAGGCGATTGAATACGAGATCGAACGCCAGATCGCGGCGCACGAAGCGGGCGAAACCGTTAATCAGGAAACGCGTCTGTGGGACGAGAAAAACAATAAAACCCGCATAATGCGTTCAAAGGAAGACGCGCACGATTATCGCTATTTTCCCGAACCGGATTTGCAGCCGTTGGTCGTATCGAAGGAATTTATCGAACGCGCCAAAGCGGAACTGCCAGAATTGCCGGACGCGATGCTCGAAAGATTTCAAAGCGAATACGACTTGAGTTTTGCGGACGCTTCGCAGCTTGTTACTGAAAAAAGCTTGTCGGAATTTTACGAACGAGCGGCAAAATCTTCGAATAATCCGAAGGCTTCGGCAAACTGGATTTTGTCGGAACTCCAGAGAGAATTAAACAACGCCGGACAATCGGCGGCGGAATCGCCCGTTTCAGCGGAAAATCTGGCGGAACTGATTCGCTTTTTAGATGAAGACAAAATCAACGGAAAACAGGCGAAAGACGTTCTGGTTGAAATGTTTGAAACAGGGAAAACGGCGGCGGATGTTGTTAAGGAAAAAGGTCTGGAACAAATTTCGGATTCCGGCGAGATCGAAAAAATTGTTGACGAAATCATCGAAAACAATCAAAATCAAGTAACAGCTTATAAAAATGGTAACGAAAAACTTTTCGGATTCTTTGTCGGGCAAGTGATGAAAGCTTCTCAAGGCAAGGCAAATCCCAAAACGGTTAATGAGATATTAAGAAAAAAGCTCGGTTAATTAAATCTTAGTAAATTTGCCCTGCGGAGGTAATCAGAATGTTAAAAAGTGTTTGTTTTGCCGGTTTTATTTTGGTTTCCCTAAACTATTTTTGTTTGGCACAGACCAGTGACGATACCTTTCGTCCCGGAGGTCAAAGAGCGCCTACTGTCAGAGAACTTCAAGAAATTGATTTTGCTAACCGTCGTCGGGCTTTAGAAAGTCTTAATTCTTTGCCAAGAGAAAGAGTCACGAAAAGAACTAAGCCGTTGACAAAAGCAGAGAGAAAAAGAATCGAAGAGCTGAAAACTCCTTCTGCTATTGACTTAGAGTTGTATAAAGATTTTCTGAGACAGCCAAAAACAGGAATTTTTAGAATTTTTCCGAATTTTGATTGTGAATCAAACAATCTTGTGAAGATTGGAAATGAGTGCGAAAAATTTGTTTCGGGACTGTGGTCATATTCATTTAGCGAAAAAACATATGGACTGTCTTCAGGGTTTTATGATTTGAGATTTGATGACAACATTTTTGTCGGAGGCGGTTTTTTGAATCAAGGGGTTTTAGTTTCCGTCGGGGATTTATCCCTGGATAGTATTACTAATGAAAATGAATCGGTAAAATTTCTAAACGAATACAATCCCGAAACCGATTATAAAAAAGCCGTGGAACAATCAGCCAAAATAAAAAAAGGAATCAGTTTTGAAAACAAAAATTATTCGAAAACCGTCCGGGCTATGGAAAACAATACATATATTTTGAGGAGTATATCTTATCGTTATAAGGATTTAAACAAAAAAAGATCGCTTCAACTTCATAATTTAACTGATGAGGATAGAAGATTCTTGTTTATCAATGAATTCAAAAGGCGGGATTTGATAGTTGCTTTCCGGGTTATCAGAAAGAGTGATGACGGCGGATTAACAATAATTTGGAAAGAGCTAAAAAGCGAAAAATCCCCGATACTGGTTTATCAACCGGATGATAAATTATCGGAGATTTAGTTGAAATATCCGATAAAGGCTTGCAATAAAAAAAGATTCACTTATAGACAGAATCTTTAAGAATAAAGAGATTTACTTAAACAAAAGATTTTTTTGTAAATGGCTGAAACCACAAATTTTCCTTAGATTTGAAAAAACAGAAGACGGAACCTGAAATAGACTAAATTTTGGTTTGAGATTTTATTATAAATAAAAATTACTTTGATTAAAAAGTTTTTACAATTCCCCTATCAAAATGGAGAATAATAAATGAAAGATATATTTGTCATCTTACTTTTCGGTGTTTTTTTCAGTATTTCAATTATAAACGCACAAATCCCTTTGCAAACTCCGTCTCAGAAAGATGCTGTTTCATCTCTTAACGGAGAAGATCAAAAATCTGCCCAGAGACCGGTTAGAATCGAAGGTGTTTTGAACTCGGAATTTCAAGATTTAGGAATGTTCAGACCTGCCGGCTATCAGTTTATTGCCACTACCAAAAGAGATAAGGAATTAACTTTGGTTAGAGAAGATAAATCAAAATATGCGGCATTTTTGAGAAATTCCAAAACGGGAATTATGCGGCTTCACGATGCGGAAAATTGTGATGAAGGCGGAAGAACCATCGCGGCTGATGAGCCTTGTCCGTGGAATATCATCGGTAAAGCAACGCTTTATTCTTTCAGAACGCAAAAATACACGAATAAACTTTTTTCCGATATTAAGCTCGAAGAAAAAATATTCAAAGCAACGGGACTGAATTTATTAGGCTTTTTTACGGATTTAGGAGACGTTCCGATTGAAAACCTAAGTCTGGAAAGCAAAGGTATTAAAGAAATGGCAAGTTTTCAGCCTTCGACTGATTTGCAGGAAGCTAAAAGACAGTTTAACAAGGTGAAGAAAGGTCTTAAAATCGGCGAATATGTTTTTGAAAACACGATTCAGATGGAAACCGAAAAAGTTTATGCAGCACGTTTTATAGCCTTTGACAGCAGAGTTAATAGAAGAATTGGCAAATTTAGAGTAAATATTCTGGGTGAAGATAAAAGAAGAGATACGATTGTTGTTTTTCGCGTTGTCAGGGAAAATGAAGACGGAAGTGTTAATATTTTGTGGAAAAAACTACAAGAGAAAAATGCGCCGAAAATAAGACCGAAGAAATAATTTATGAGTATTCAAGACAAAATCGCCGTAATTACGGGCGGTTCAAAAGGCATCGGCTATGCAATTGCGGAAAGTTTATTAAAATCGGGCGTACGGGTTTTCATTTGTGCGCGTGATAAATCGGATTTGAAACGCGCTCTGGAAAATCTGAGCGAATTCGGCAGAGTGGAAGGAGAAATCTGCGATGTCAGAAGCGAAACTCAAGTCAAAGTAATGCTCGATGAAGCGGTGCGCGTGTTCGGCGGCGTGGATATTTTGATCAATAATGCCGGAGTCGGGTTTATGGGAAAAACCGTCGAAGAAATGCCGCCCGAAAAATTCGTGCAAACGCTCGAAACCAATCTGTTCGGCGTTTTTTACGCCTGTCATTACGCGATTCCTTTACTGAAAAAACGCGAAAGCGGCGGTTATATCATTAATATTTCCTCTCTTGCCGGACAAAACGCGCATCCGAAAATGGCGGCTTATAACGCCTCGAAATTCGGTCTGAACGGTTTTTCCGAAGCCTTGATGCAGGAAGTCCGCCAGGATAATATCAAGGTCAGCTACATCTGTCCCGGTTCGGTCAATACGCATTTCGGCGGCGATGAACCGGATGATTCGAAAGCGTGGCAGTTGCAACCCGAAGACATTGCCGAAACGGTTTTGAATTTACTCAAAATGGACGAACGCGCTCTGCCGAGCAAAATCGAAATTCGCCCGAGCAAACCACCGAAAAAATAGAATTATGAAAGCACTAAATATATTATTAACAATCTTTTTCTCAACCGCGCTCGTTTTTTCACAAACTTCCGGCGGGGAATTCACCAAAGAAAATTTACAAAAAACCAATGCGGAACTGACCAAACTTTATCAAGAAAAAAATTATAATAAAGCGATACCTATTGCGGAAAAATTGGTTTTGATGAATCAAAATATCAATGGTGAAAATCACATTGATACCGCAAATGCACTTAAAAATTTAGGTTATATTCAATTTATCAACAATAACAAAAAAGATGCGGAAAATACGCTGGAAAAAGCATTTAAAGTGTATGAAAAACTTCCTAATTTAGGTCAGGAGAGCGGCAAAGGTGTAGCAAAAATGCTGGAAACTTTGGCAACGATAAAATATGAGGAAAATTTGAAATCCGGCGAAAAATATTTTAAGACGGCATTGGAATGGCGGGAAAAATATAATGGAAAAGATTCACCCGAAACGCTGACATCAATGGCAGCATTAGCCAATATCAGTTACTGGGATAAAGATTACAAAAAATCAGCCGAACTTTTCCAACGCGTTGTTGAAATAGGAATGAAAGAATCCGATCTGGCGGCGGATATTAATATTGCTTATTATCGCGCCCAATGTTCGTTTAAGAAAATCGATAATCTGGAAGGTTTTGAACAGTTAAAGAGTAAATATAAACCGCAAACCGGACAGATTAAATTAAATTCTGATGATAAAGTGCCGGTAGCCAAGCGCGTTCCAAAAGTAATTAACGGCGGTGTCGTTAATGGCAAAGCTGTCAGCTTACCCGCGCCGGTTTATCCGAAAGAAGCCAGGATCAAAGGAGCGAAAGGAAAAGTAGATGTTCAGATTTTTATTAACGAAAACGGCGACATCCTTTCAGCCTGCGCGCTTAACGATGTAGATAAATCTTTGGCGGAAGCTGCCGAAAATGCCGCATATAGAGCAAAATTCCGACCGACAACTCTAAGCGGAAACCCGGTAAGCGTTTTCGGCATTCTTACTTATATTTTTAACTAAAAAGACTCTGAAAAAATAAAGAGAGCGAGATTCAGTATTTACTGAAATCTCGCTCTCTTTATTTTGATTTGACAAATTATTTGCTCAATTTCCTTATAGTTTCAATTAAATAAGCATCTTCAAAAGGTTTCGACAGATATTCCGAAACGCCGAGTTCGAAGGCTTTTTGGCGGTGTTTTTCGCCGGCGCGGGATGTGATCATAATGACCGGAATATCGCGCAGAAATTCCATTCGTTTGAGCGATGCGAGCAATTCGTAGCCGTCCATTTGCGGCATCTCGACATCGGTTAAAATCACGTTCGGCAGCTCGCGCGTGTTTTGCAGAATTTCCAGAGCCTCGAGTCCGTCTTTGGCAACGACGGGAATAAAATCGGCATTTTTAATGACTTTCGATGTCAGATGGCGTACGCTCGGCGAATCGTCAACGATCATCACGCTTGTTTGTACTTTTACTTCAACTTGCGAAGGCATTTGCGGCTTTCTGGCGTTAAGTGTTTTGTTGTTAAGCAGATACATCAAATCCAAAACCGGCACGACGGTGCCGTCGCCTAAAATCGTCGCGCCGAGCAGTTCGGACACGGATTTCAGCGGATTGCCGAGCGGTTTGATGGCGATTTCTTCGGGTTTTAAGATTTGGTCAACGATCAGAGCGCACGGTTTTTCCAGCGTATCGATAAGAAGAAGCGGAATATTTTCGGCTTCGGCAATCGGCGCGGCGGGCATTCCTAAAAGTTCGCTCAGGAACACGACGCGGTACACGGTATCGCCGAGCTGGATCGATTTATCACGGTTGACCTTATTTAAATATTCACGCGGACATTCGCAGATATGTTTGACGAGCCTGAGCGGAAAAGCAAAGGTTTGTTTATCCGCTTTGACCAGCAAAGCCCGCGTTACCGATAGAGCCATCGGCATCCGAACCGTAAATATCGAACCCTTCTGCGGTTCGGTGTGAATTGAAATTGTTCCCTGATGTCTTTGTATTTGAGTTTTCACGATATTCATTCCAACGCCGCGCCCCGAAACATAATTAATGTCTTCGGCGGTCGTAAGTCCTGCGAGAAAAACGAGCGAAAGCGCGTCTTCGTCGCTCAATTCGAGCGCGTCTTCATTTGTGATCAAGCCTTTTTCGACGGCTTTTGCCTTGAGAGCGGAAGCGGAAATTCCGCGTCCGTCGTCCGTAATTGTTAAAACGATGTGCGTTCCTTCGCTGACGGCGCGAATATTTATTCTTCCGGTTTCCGGTTTGCCGACCAAGCGGCGCGTTTCGGGTGCTTCGATGCCGTGCGCGATGGCATTTCGCAAGATATGCAGCAGCGGTTCGATCAGCGAATCGAGAATCTGCGTGTCAACTTCCAGATGCTCTCCTTCGAGATGAAGATCGGCTATTTTGTTTTCTTCTTCGGCGGTTACGCGCACAGTGCGCTGCAATCTCGCAAAAAGCGAACCGAATTTGACCATTCTAAGACGTAAAAGTTTTTCCTGCATTTCATCAATTAAACTGCATTGAGTGTCGAAAAGTGTTTCGAAATTGCATCTGAGCAGATCGAGTTTATTGTTGATCTCCGCCGCGTCGGCGGTCGTTTCGATAAGTTCACGCGTCGTTTGGTGAAAATCGGTGTAATTATCGAATTCGAGCGTGTCGAATGAATGCGTATTGTCGGTTGCCGCTTGTCGCAAATTCGTTTGATAATTGCCGAATTCAGCCAGTTGTCTCTGAACTTTCATCCCGGAATTTTGCGTGTTGAGCATATTCGATTCAAAATCGGTTTCAAGCTTCGTCGTCGAACTTTGCAAACGGCGCGTGCTATTGCCGAGTTCCGAAATCTGCTGTTCGAGTTCCGATAAACGCTGCTCGAAAACCGAACGATTGATCACCATTCCGCTGACGATCTTGACCAGGTCATCGAGCTTTTCGAGCGAAACACGAACGATCGAACGGGTTTGATTGGCAGAAACCTGCGGTTGATTTTCCTCAACTTCCTGTTTGGAAGCGGCGATGATTTCAAAATCGGTTACTTTTTCGGGGGCACTCTGCGCTTGCCCGCCGCGCAGAATTGCCATTGTGGTCTCGAAGGAATGGTAAATATTTTCGAGTTTTTCCTTTGACTGTGCCGAGTTTTCGTTGCTCGTTACCGAAGCGAAACAATCGGTCGCGCTCGAGAGAAAATCGAAAATCAGCTGATTTCCTTCGATCTCGTTCTCGGCAATAAAATCGAGCAGATCTTCGACCTTGTGCGCCGCTTGCGAAAGTTTTTTCAAACCGACGATTCCCGCCGAGCCTTTCAGAGTGTGAGCATTCCGCCGGATTTCGAGCAGAGCCTCGCGATTGTTCGGCGTTTTTTCCAAAATCGAGAGATTCGCATTGATATTGGTTAAAAGGTCTTCGGCTTCCATTGCGAAGATTTCGAGCATTTCCTCGTCAATTTCAAATTCTTCAAAACTGTCTTCGGTTTCTTTTTCCGGCGCGCTTTCTTCGCCGGAATTGGTTTGCAGAAAATCGAATGTTTCATCGACAAAATCGGCGATATTATCGGGAAAAACGTCAATACTGAACAAAAGTTGCGCAATAGATTCTTCGAGTTCGGCGAGTTTATCGAGCAGATAGCGCGATTGTTCGTCGGAGATATGACTTTTGGAAACGGCAAATAATTTAAGCTCTTGTTCGAGTTCGCCGGCGATTGTTTCGACATCTTTGAGTTCAATCATTGCCGCCGCATTTTTGATGGTTTGAATGTGCGTCAATGAAGTTTTCAGTTCGATCTGGCTGTTGCCGCTCTGCGTGCTGACAAGAATTCCGCCGCGAATTGACGGCAGATAACTTTCGACTTCTTCGATAAATCCCTGTAAAAGTGTGTTGTCCATATTTCTAAACGGTAAATTCCGGGGAGCAAAAAGGGGGTTGATGCCGGTAAATGAAGATTCAAAAAGTGAGTAGAATCATCAATTTACATATAAACCGTTTGTTTCATTGAGCGGTTTGCGCTGCAGATTGCGGTCTTCGGGAAGTTTAAAGGGAGCGACCGAGCCGCGCAGTTCGTCCGAAAGAGCGACGAGCCGCTTGACGGAATCGGCGGCGCGTTTCGAACCGACGTTGACGAGTTCGGTAACTTTTGAAATATTGGTCATCGCGCCCGAAATATCTTCGGCACTCGTTGCCTGGTGTTTGGCGGATTCGGAAATCGACCGGATCAATTCGGCAAGGCGCGTCGAAACCTGTTCGATTTCGACCAGTGCGCTTCCGGCTTTGTCGGCAAGGGTCGAACCGACGACAACCTCGTGAATCGTTTCTTCCATCGAAGCGACGACTTCTTTGGTTTCAAACTGAATTGTTCGCGTTAAATTGGCGATTTGCTGGGTTAGGCGGTTTGAGCGTTCGGCAAGGCGTTCGACTTCTTCGGCGACGAAACCGAAACCGATTCCGGCTTCTCCGGCGGCTGATGCCTGCAAAGAAGCGTTAAGAGCGAGCAGACTCGTTCTGTCGGAAAGATCGTCAATCAATTGGACGATCTGGCTGATTTCCTGCGAGCGTTCGCCGAGTTTTTTGATACGTTTCGCCGTTTCCTGAACCTGTTTGCGAATCGAATTCATCGCGTTGATATTGTCCTGCATCGCTTTCGAACCGTAGCGCGCATTATTGAGCGAATCGCCGGCAACCTGCGCCGAAAGCGATGCGTTATTGGAAACTTCCTGAATTTGCAAAGCCATATTTGAAATCGCCGAAGTTGTCAGCGCAATCTGCGAGGCTTGCGCTTCGCTTCCTTTGGCAAGCTGTCCGGTCGTATCGTTGATCGCGTTTGCCGACGTACTGACCTGAAAAGTTACGTCCTTGACCTGTTTGATCAGCGAGCGCAGTTCTTTAGTCATTTGATTAAACGCTTCGGCAATTTCGCCCGTCATTTCCGGTGAAACTTCTGCTTGAACCGTTAAATCTCCCGCCGCAACTTCCGAAACTTCGCGCAGAAGTTTGAGAATCGAATTTTGCAGACGGTCGCGTTCTTCTTCAGTTTGGACGAGATTCCGAAGTTTTTCGATCATATTTTGAAAGGATTTTCCGAAAACGTCCGTTTCCGAACGCAGCGCGACGCTGACGGATAAATCTCCGGTGGAAATCTGGTCAACTTTTAGGGCTTTGCTGTGCAGATAATCGGAAATTTCCTGAAGCGACAATAAAAGATCGCTTTTCGTGCTGATTTCTTCGCTGAGAAGTTCGCCATTGGCAATTTGATGTGCGAGTTCGGCGGCTTCGCTGAGTTCACGGTTTGTTTTAATATTTGAAAAATTAACCGCCACGAGCGAGAAAACTCCCGTAATAACAGCGATAAAAATGCTCAAACTGCCGCCGAAACCGAACGGCGTGCCGCTTGTATAAGAAGAAATCCCTGCGCCCGCGGCGATCACTAAAAATACGATGGCGAGAAGCGAAGAAAATTTTGTCAGCAGATTCCAGAGCATATTTTGGTGCATTTTTTTTCCTCAAAAAGTTTAAGCAAGACTCATTTCAAGTTGGTCGGCTTCTGAAAGAACGGGTTCGGGCATTTCTTCAACTTGTTCTTCGATTCGCGATTTTTCCAGCGGCTTAAAGCCTTCGACGGTAATTTGGAGATTGTCCAGAGAATCTGAAGCGATCTTGATTTTCGTTTCCGATTCTTTAAGATTTTTAACGGCGGTATCGGTTTCATCAATTGACCGGATGAAAACATTAAACGCCTTTTCGGTTTCGTCCGATTTTTCCGTAGAAAACGCGACGATCTTGGTTTGCAGATTGAGGAATTTTCCGACGTATTTTTCCAGTTCGCTTAAAGCATCGCCGGTTTCGATGGAAAATTTGGAAAGATTGGCGACTTCGCCGACGGTCAGTTGCAGAGAGCGTTCGGCTTCGCCGATTTCCGCTGTGATTGATTTGTTGATCTGCGAAATTTGTTTTTTCGTATTTTCGGCGCGCGTGGCGAGGCGGACGACTTCTTCTTCCAAAATCGCAAAACGCTTGCCCTGTTCGCTGACTTCTCCGGCTTGAATCGAAGCGTTGAGCGCGATCATATTTGTTCGGTGTGCCAGATCTCCGACCGTTTTTGCCACTTTTCCGATCTCTTCCGAGCGTTCGTTTAATTTGCCGATTCTTCTGACGGATTCCTGCAAAAGTTTGCGAAGTTCTCGCACCGCCCCCAAGTTTTGCTGGGCTGTATTCGAACCGTTGCGCGCTTTTTCGATTGCCGCATTTGCCGACTCGACCGAACCGGAAAGTTCGGAAACAATTTTTTGAACGCTGTTGGGAATTTGTCTGAGCGGCAATTTTGCCTGCTTCATTTCCTGCACATTTATTTCGCCCTGTTCGATAATAGCTTGAATAAGTTTTTGAGTTTCGGCAATTGATTTCTGCGCCGGCTGCGAATCGTTTTTAACGTGTGCGACCAGTTCGCTGATTTGATTCAAAAGATATTTGAGTGTTTCGGAGATTTCCTTTGTCGCGGTAAAATCCGAATTAATTTCGCCCGTAAAATTTCCGCTTCGCACGCCGTCAATTTCTCTCGTAAGGCGACTTACGGCATTTTCAAATTTTTCTAAATCCTGTTTGGCATTAATTGATTCGCTGACTTTCAAGAGAAGTTTTTTAAAGGAATTGCTCAAGCGGTCGGAATTTTCGAGCGGCGAAAGACCGACATCGAGATTCCCGCCCGCAACTTTATCCATCAAGCTGACGAGATTTGTAATTTGCTGATTATTGCGATGAAGAGTGGCGAGAAGTTCATCCGTTTCGGTCGAACCTGAAGTTTTCGGCAGGGAAGCCGTCGAACCGCGTTCGAGGCTTTTTGCCAGCAGAGAAACTTTTTCAATCGGTGTAATAACTTCGTTTGAAAGCCACCAACCGAAGATCATCACGGCAAAGGACAAAAATAAGAACGGAATGAAAACGGCGTAAAAAGTTTCTTCAATAAAAAAAGAAACTCCCAGATAAGAAACCATACCGAACGCGCAGATAAAAACAGCCAATGCGCTGGTCGCCAGCCAGATTTTGCCTTTCAGCGACTTGAGTAATGAATTAGCAGATTGTCGAGCCATAATTTTCTCCGAAAGCAGAATTGTACCGCCAGCGTCTTGCTGGCTGTCCGGTGAGCGTCCCGCTCGCCGAACGCGGCGGCAAGATGCCGCCACGACAACCGCCGGGACAGCAACGGTACATTCGATTCGATTTTCAAAAAATGAACAGATTACAAACTTAAAGAGAGAAGTTTTTCCGCGTCAATTAATCTTAAAGTGTTGGATTTATGCGCGGTTGTGCCGCAAATATATGGGAAGCTTTTTTCATTTACGGGTTGGATATTATCGTCCGGCAAGGTGATGATTTCACTGAATTTATCAATCGTAAAGGCGATGAGTGATTCGCTGTTTTCCGAGCGCAAAACGACGAGTTTTGATTTTGGTGAAACTGCAAAACTCTGTTTTTGCCAGAGTTTCTGCAAATCAATCACGGAAATTATATCATTGCGGAAATTGGTAATTCCGAGCAGCCAATCGGGAATGTTCGGTAAAGACCTAATAGCAAGCGGCTGAATAATTTCAGCCACTTGCTTTGCAGATACCGCGTAAATTTCAGTGTCGAGAAAAAAGACGACATATTTGTCGCCTTTTATTTCCAAGACCTTTTCATCGTGAAAATTCGGATCGCCAAGATCAAGCAAATCCAGAGAGGAAAGGTCGAAATTTGCCGAGGTTTTTTTTGTTAAATCATTCATTCAGATTCCAGATTCCAGATTTACATTTGAAATCTGGAGTTTATCAGTAAACCTAATTTACAGAGACTTTAATTTATATATGATTCAACGGTTTTCATCAGAGCTTCCGGTCCGAAAGGTTTCGTAATATATCCAGTCGTGCCAGCCATTCGACCGCGAACTTTATCGAAAAATCCGTCTTTACCGGAAATCATCACAATCGGAACATCTTTGGTTGCTTCATTTCCGCGAATTAGTTTGCAAACCTGATAACCGTCCATTCGCGGCATTGTAATATCGAGCAAGATTAAATCGGGAATTGCTTCGTTAATCTTTTCGAGCGCGTCCATTCCGTCAACCGCGCACATTACTTCGAGTCCGCATTTTTCGAGTTTGCCGGAGATGAGTTTGCGAACCGTCGCGCTGTCATCAACAATTAGAATCGTTTTATTTTTCGGCATCGAATCGTGAATGTTTTGCTGTTCTTCGATTTCCGAAAGCCGAATTGCCAGCGAATTAAGCTGTGAACTTAAAACTACATCACTTGTATTAAGTTGTGCGGCTTCCTGCAAATATTCATAACCTTTTCGCAAACTTTTCAGATTCAGCAAACCGATTCCGAGATTTTTCAGACCATCCGCATCATATTTTTCAAAACTGTTTTCAATTTCCATTTGCTCAATTTTCTCTTTGAGCATTGTTTGGTCGGCATCCTGATAAGCCAACAGCATTTCTACGTCGGAAAGTGTCAGCATTGCGCGGCACGTTTGACAAACAAAAACCTGAGGTTCATTTTCGCTGTTGCAAAACGGACAGGAAACCATTTCGACTTTGGGCAATTCTTCAACCTGCACCGGTACTGCCACCGATTCTTCAATTTCCACCGTCGCTACTGTTGTTTCCTCTGTTGTTTCTTCAAATTGTTCAAATTGCGGGACAACTTCTTCTTGAGATTCAACCGCCGTCGAATCAAAACTTTCATCTGAAACAGCTGTCGAATCATAATTTTCATACGAAACAGCTGTCGAATCATAATTTTCATACGAAACTTGTTCTTCGCGGTGAATTTCTTCTGCAAAAACTTGTGCTTCCGGTTTAATTGCGGCAGAAAACTTCTCTTCCGGTTCAACTTCATCTGCGTGACTGAACTCCGAATATTCTCCGACGTATTGAATTTCTTCGGCTTTTTGTTCTTCTTCAAAAGATTCGGCTTCTTCGATAACATCCTGATAAGACGGCATTTCGCTGACCGCAAAAACTTCTTCGGGTTGTTCTTGCGCTTCTTCTACATTGTGCTGAATTTCTTCAAAAAAGCTTGCTTCAATTTCTTCGACATCAGAAAAAGCGAGATTCATTTCTGTTTCTTCATTTGGCGAAACTTCAGAAATATCTTCGTTAATCTCAAAAACATCTGCGACACTTTCGGGCTGTGGGGAATTTTCCAGGGTTTCGTCAATGCTTTCAGTTTCTTGCGCTGATTCTTCCGACACTTTGTAATCTTGCGTCGGGAAATCTGCTGTTTCTTCGGTTGTATAATAGCTTTCGGCTGAAATCTCTTCCTCCGTTAAAGTTTCTTCAAAATAAACATTCGGCATTACAATAGCTTCGGATTTTTCATTTGAAACATCTAAATCCGACACCATGATCGCTTCCGTCTCAATTGATTTTTCGGTAAAATCAACATCTTTAATTTTGTCGGAATCGGAGTTCGGTTCGGTTTTTTTCAACACCTCACGCATTGCCGCCAGACACGAACTCGCATCTTCATTTTCGGCGTTAATTTCCAGCACTTTTTCAAAATAATTCATTTTTTCGCTGAAAGAATCCGTCAGGAAAGATTTCAGCATCCAGGCTTCTTCGAGTTCCGGCACGTGATTGAAAATTTCGCCGAGCATTTTTTCGGCGGCTTCTTTTTCGCCCGCAAGAGCCTTGACCTGCGCTTTTCGCAAAATAACCTGCGCCATCTCACATTTTACCGCTTCGAGCAGGGCTAAAGCCGTTTCATTGTCCGGATTGATGTTCAAAACCTTTTGCAGATATGATTTCTTTTCTTCGATAATATCGGAAATTGAAGCGAGCCACAGCCAAGCCATTTCGTTTTGATCGTCGTGAACAATCGCTTGCAGAAAACATTGTCTGGAAAATGCGGTTTGAGATTCCTTAGAAGCCTCGATTCCGCGCTGGACAAAGGTTTTGGAAAGCAACGATTTTGTAGATTTTTCCCATTCCAGAGCGCGTTCGTTGGTGGGATTGATGTTTAAAACATTGCTCAGAAAAATCAACAGCTCTTCGGGGTATTCACTGATTGATGCGAGCCACAGCCACGCATTTTCGTTTTTGGGTTCGAGTTCCGTTGCCTGAATCAAAAGATGTCTGGCTTCAGCACGATTACCATTTTGAGCGGCATTGATACCTTGTTTGAGCATTTCTGTAACTTCAGTCGATCCGTTTGCCGAACTCACCTCGTTGTATATATCAGAATTACCCATAAAATCGGACGATGAATTATTTTCAATTTGTAGTTTCATATTGTTTGTGGAATGAAATATCTAAATTTTGGAAGAACTCCAGGATGATTTTGAAACATCAGAAGCAATAACACCTTAAACAAGATCATCTTAAAGCAAAAAAGATGCCAAGATCGAAAAATTGATTCGAAATATGGAAGGATAAGTTTAACTACTGCAACACAAAGGCTTAACTCTGATATTGAAGGGGTTTTTAGTAGAGCGGAATTTGAAATCATAGTAATCAAAGTGACAAAAAGTGACAGCTGTCAAATGACAAAAATTTGCAGTTCTAAATGCAGACAGAACTATTTTTTCTATCTGAAATTGAGAAAAAGTGAGGAAAAAGAGGAAGTTAAGAAAATGACAAATTGGTTCGCAGCCAATTTGTTAAACTTCAATAAGCAAAAAGCAGACCATAAATAAAAATAAGTCGGAAAACAATTGACGAAAAACCGCAAAGCCTTGAAAATAAAAAAGTGGAAAATTTTGATGTAATAATTATCGGCGGCGGCGCAGCCGGACTTTCAGCCGGACTCTGGTGCGATGATCTCGGCTTAAATGCCTTGCTTTTAGAATCCGAAAATGAATTCGGCGGACAGCTTCTTTGGACATATAATTCTATTGAAAACCATCTCGGCATCACGGCGAAAAACGGACGCGAACTGCTTGAGGTTTTTCTTAAACACACCGAAAACCGCCGCTTTATCAAACATTTGCAGGCAAAAGTGAAAGATGTTGATGTTGAAAAAAGAATTGTTTTTCTCGTAAGCGGCGAATCATTTTCTGCCGGTTCTCTCATTATTGCGACAGGTGTCCGGCGCAGAAAATTAAATATCGCAGGTGAAGATGATTTTATGGGCAAAGGAATGTTGAGATCGGGAAAGCTCGATAAAGATTCGGTCAAAGATAAAAATGTAATTATCGCGGGCGGCGGCGATGCCGCACTTGAAAATGCTCTAATTTTGGCGGAAACTGCGTCGAAGGTTTTTCTCGTTCACCGCCGAAGCGAATTTCGCGCCCGCCGGGAATTTGTTGTAGCGGCAGAAAAACTCGCAAACGTGGAATTTTTGTTTGACACATCGCTCAAAAAAATCAGCGGAAATGAACATATCGAAAAGGTCGAAATAGAAAATCTGAAAACAGCGGAAAGTAAAGTTTTGTCCGTTGAAGCTGTTTTGATCCGCATCGGTGTTGAACCGAATACCGAATTTTTGCGCGGCAAGATTGATTTAGATGAAAACGGCTACATAAAAACAGACAATCTCTGCGCGGCAAACGTCAAAGGAATCTATGCCGTCGGCGATGTTTCAAATCCGCTTGCCCCGACCGTCAGCAATGCCGTCGGAAGCGGCGCAACTGCTGTTAAAACAATTTCGTCTTGGCTAAACGGCTAATTATGTTATAATTACCGAATTATTACCGAAAATTTGAATTTTATCCATAGATTTTCGGATTTCTTATAGTTATACAAAAATCAGTTTTGACGCTTTATCCAGTATTTTCCGATGCTTTGCCGTTTTTCAATCAAAGGGAACGCAAAATGCCTTTATGATTTTTTTGTAACACAAAACACAAAATGCCTTTTATTTTGCTGTTGATTCTTTTAGTCATTATTTTTTAATTAAAACAATAAGGAGGCACTATGAGTTTTAACACTTTTAAAGTAAAAGTTTTAATGACCTTAACAGTGATGCTGGTTTCGGCTTTTATGGTCGGAACTATAAACGCTCAATCGGGCATTGCGCGGGTTATTGGAACTGTTACAGACCAAACAGGCGCGGCTGTTCCGGGCGCAACTGTTACCATTTCAAATCCTAACACGGGGTTTTCAAGAACCGTAACTACCGGAGATGACGGAAGTTACAGTTTTCCCGGACTTGCGCCCGCAACTTACCGGGTTGAAGTAACCGCTCCAACCTTCAAAACATCGGTTGTTCGAGAAGTTTCGGCTCTTGTTGACAGCACCTTTTCATTGAATGTTGCTCTCGAACCCGGCGAAGTAACGGCAATTGTTGATGTTACATCAAACACGATTGAAGCCGTTGTCAATAATCAAGACGCTACAATCGGCAACAATTTTGTTCCCGAACAGATCACACAGCTTCCGACCGATTTGAGAAGAATCAATGATTTGCTGTCACTTCAACCGGGCGTAACCAGAGACGGTTATGTTGCCGGCGGTAGAAGCGATCAGGCAAATATCACATTGGACGGCATTGACATCAACGACCAGCAAACCGGTGGAAGATCAGGCGGCGGCACAATCAGCCAGGGATCGGCTCTAAGAATAACGGCGGAAGCTATTGAAGAATTCCGCATTACAACAACCGGAGCAAATGCCAACCAGGGGCGTTCGTCGGGCGCACAAATTTCGCTTATTACAAAGGGCGGCACAAACAATTTCCGCGGTGCAGCATTTTATTTTTACCGTCCGACATTCTGGTCGGCAAACGATTTTTTTAACAATCTAGCCGGAGTCGAAAGACCGACTCTTGACCGACACGTTTATGGCGGTGCAATTGGCGGACCGATTAAGAAAGATAAATTCTTTTTCTTCTATTCGTATGAAGGACAATATCAAACAGAAGACCGAACTAGGAATCGAGTTGTGCCGTTGCCGCATATGGGACAAGGACAAATTAAATTCAGAGGTACGGGACCGGGATGTGTTAACGGTAACTGCACTTTGGGACTGGCGGAGCTTAATACCGTTTATAATGAGGTTGGAATTAACCCGTTAGCCGTTGCTGTTTTTGCCAGCGCAAACGCCCGTTACCCGTCTAATAACACGACTGTTGGCGACGGTCTTAACACCGGTGGATTTTTGTTTAATTCTCCGACGGTTGAAAAAGAAAACACACATATTGCTCGCTTTGACTACAATATCAACAACAGTCAGCAAATATTTCTGAGAGGTAATTATCAATGGGATAATTTTGCTTTGACATCAATGTTTCCCGACACTCCGGCAACAGCCTTGTGGAGTCATCCGTATGGATTCGTGATCGGACATAACTGGAGTATCAGCAACAATAAGATTAACAATTTCCGATACGGTTTAACACGACAGGCATTCAGTTCGCAGGGTGATTCGGCTGACAGCAGCATCAGTTTCCGTTTCGTCTTTTCTCCGCTTCTTTATGCCAGAACTTTAAGCCGCGTAACTCCGGTGCAGAATATCACCAACGATTTTACGTGGATTAAAAACAATCATACGGTTCAAATCGGCGGCAATGTCCGAATTATTCGCAATCAACGCGACTCTTTTGCCAATGCTTTCGATGACGCTGTAACCAATCCTTCGTTTTACAATTTGTCGGGTGCAGTTGTAACCAATGCGTTGACTAACGCCGGATACACCTTCAATGCCGGAGACAGAGCTTCGATTCAGGCGGCGGCAACGGCTTTGATCGGTCGTTTTTCGCAGTATTCGGGTAATTTTACTTTTGATAAAGACGGTAGCGTTTTACCTGCCGGAACACCGACTTCGAGAAATTTTGCGACCGAAGAATATGATGTCTATGGACAAGATATTTGGAAGTTCAGACGCAATCTGACGCTGACGCTCGGTTTGCGCTATGCGTATAGCCGTCCGGTTTATGAAAAGGACGGTTTTCAAATTATTCCTTCGACAAAATTGGGTGATTTTTTTGATCGGCGCGTCGCCAGTGCTGCTCAGGGGATTCCATTTAATGAACTTATTCAATTTGAATTAGGCGGACCTGCCAACAACGGAAAAGGCTTTTACAGTTCCGATTGGAACAATTTCCAACCGCGAGTTGCGGTTGCCTGGTCGCCTAATGTTAAAGGTAAATTTCTTAGAGGAATTTTCGGCAATGAAGGCGACTCAACACTTCGCGGCGGATTTTCGATCACCAACGATTATTTCGGTGGTCAGTTAGCTGTTTCGTTTGACGGATTATCGAGCATCGGATTTACCAGCAGCACGACAATCGCCGCCAATACGTATGACATCACAGGTTGTAGCGCCCCGACGCCTCCGGGCGGAACACCGCCGTGCGCTCCGCCGTTCACCGGATTTAATCAGAATGTCCGCGCTCTTGCCGGAATTCCTGAGCCGACACTTCGTTTCAGCACGCCGGCAGATGAAGCCACACGTATCGAAACTTCTTTAGACGGTACTATTGTTTCGCCGAAGCACTACAGTTGGAATGTTTCGTTCGGCAGAAGTTTGCCGAAAGGAATGTATTTTGAGGCATCGTATATCGGTCGCTCGGCAAGAAACTTGTTTGCGACACGCGATATTATGGCGTTAAATAATCTGGTTGATCCGGCATCAGGTATGGATTGGTACACCGCCGCCGGAATGCTCCATGATGCGCGTGCCGCTAATACGCCGATTACCAGCCTTCCCGCAATTCCTTATTTCGAGAATCTTTTCCCGAATGCCAGAGTTGCACTTTCCATGTTCAATCTTCCCGCCAACAATAATACGCAGGCAATTTACGGTTTGGTCGCCCGATCCGGTTTTGATATTCTCGACTGGACATTTATTCAGTTAATTATTGATGACAAAACCGAATTCGGGCTTCCGGTCAATCCGGGAATTTTTCCGAATATGTTTTTCCATCCGCAATATGCGGCATTTTCTTCTTTTGGAACAACAGCGTCTTCGGATTACCACGGCGGATCATTCAGCTTACGTCAAAGACTCGGCAAAACATTGAGTTATGACATCAATTACACATTATCAAAATCAATGGATAATGCTTCCGGTTTGCAAACCGACACCTCGTATGGGGGACAGTTTATTTTGAATTCGCTTCGTCCCGAGGATAATCGAGCGGTTTCGGATTTTGATACGAAACACGTCGTAAATGCCAATTTCCTTTTTGAACTTCCGGTTGGAAGAGGCAAAACTTATTTCAGCGGAATGAACCGCATCGCCGATGCCATTTTGGGCGGATGGGCGTTAAACGGTATTTACCGCTGGAATTCGGGACAGCCGATTTCATCGCCGTTCGATCAAGCTCAATGGGCAACCAACTGGAACGTGCAGTCGAATTCGACACGTATCAGACCGGTTGATTTAGGTGTGGTCAGAAGCACACGAAATGTCTTTGCGAACCCGCAACAGGCATTTAATTCATTCCGCAACGCCCGACCGGGTGAAACGGGAGAACGCAATACATTTCGTCTTCCGGGTTATCAGGTATTGGATTTAGGCTTGTCCAAATCCTTTACAATGCCCTGGAGCGAAAATCACAAATTCCAGTTCCGTTTTGAAGCATTTAACGTCACAAACGTTCAATACTTTGCAGCCGGAAACTTTACCCGTTCGACTTTCGGACTGCCGCAAGACCCGGAAACGGGAACAGCGCCATCCGATTTTGGACGGCTGTATAATGCTATACAGGGAACTCCGCGACGTTTCCAATTCGGCTTCCGTTATTCCTTCTAATTTGAAGATTTCGGAAAGATAAACCAAAAAGGCTGGAATTTCTAACATTCCAGCTTTTTTTTATGTTAAAGATTTGAAAATTTATCGCGCAGCGAAAGCGTCGTTGCCGGAGATTTCGGTGAGATGGCGCGTATCGTTGATCGCCATTACGCGGATATTTCGGCGACCGCGAATTTCAAAGCGGTTGATGCCGCAATTGGAAGTTACGAGCCACGGCGTTGTTTGAGTTTTGCGGTGAATTGCGCCGATCAGGTGGAGAGTCAGAAAACAAATCGCTCCGGTATGCGAAAAGATAACGATTCGTTCGCCGCGATGAATTTGGATAATCTCGCGTAATGCGCCTGTTGCGCGTCTTAAAAGCTGGCGATAGCTTTCGCCGCCGGTGATGACGTGCGAGATATTTCGATTAACCAATGCGTAATAATCCTTCGGATGCTTTTCTTTTGATTCATCAAAGGTCAAACCTTCCAAAACGCCGACTTTTCTTTCGCGGAAAGCGGAAGTTTTGATGATCGGGAGATTGAGAGCTTCGGCAAGAGGTCGAGCGGTCTGCACGGCGCGGATCAGATCACTCGAATAAATCGCACTAATTTTTTCTCTGGCAAGCGCGGCGGCGGTGATTTCGGCTTGTTCTTTACCGAGTTCGGACAGCGGAGTCGGAGAATGTCCGCCGAAACGCCCTTCAGCATTTCCGGCAGATTGTCCGTGTCGAACGAGATAAAGTCTTGTCACCATAATGAGTCAGGGAAGTCTAGGAAGTTTAGGAAGTCTAGGAAGTAGAGAAGGTATTCAGACTTTCCAGACTTCCTAGACTTCCTAGACTTCCTAAGCCGCAACCGTTTCGGTTTTTAGTTTTTCGGTTTGATAATGCGTGGTCAAAGCGTTGATAAATTCGTCTAAATCGCCTTGCATCACAGATTCGAGTTGGTGAGAAGTTAAACCGATTCGATGATCTGAAACTCGATTTTCCTTGAAATTATATGTGCGGATTTTCTCCGAACGATCGCCGCTGCCGACCTGTGATTTTCTTTCTGAAGCCTGCGCGTCGTGCTGTTTTTGTTCCTCGATTTCCTGAAGCCGCGCACGTAGAACGCGCATCGCTTTTTCGCGGTTTTTGATTTGCGATTTTTCGTCCTGCATTGAAACCACAACATTTGTCGGCAGATGCGTAATTCTAACGGCGGAATAAGTCGTGTTAACCGATTGACCGCCCGGACCTGAGGAACAAAAAGTATCTATTCGCAAATCATTTTGGTCAATTTTTACATCAACTTCTTCGGCTTCCGGCAGAACCGCAACCGTAATTGCCGACGTGTGAATTCGTCCCGAAGTTTCGGTTTGCGGCACACGCTGAACGCGATGAACGCCGGATTCATAACGCATTTTTGAATAGACATTATCGCCCTCAATCATCGCAAATGCGTCTTTGATTCCGCCGACTCCAGTATCGGACATATCCATAATTTCCATTTTCCAACCCTGACGTTCAGCATATCGCGCATACATTCGCAAAACTTCCGCCGCAAACAGCGTCGCTTCATCGCCGCCCGTTCCCGCGCGGATTTCCAGAATCACGTTTTTCTCGTCGTTCGGGTCTTTCGGAATCAGCAGGAATTTCAAGTTATCTTCGGCTTTTTCCAGATTTTCTTCGATTTCCGCGATCTCAAGTTCGGCAAGTTCGCGCATTTCCGCGTCTTCGGTTTCGGCAACCAGTTCCTTTGCGCCGGCGAGTTCTTCATTCATTTTCTTGACTTCGCGGTATTTTGACACGATTTCGCCAAGAGAAGAATGTTGTTTCATCAATTTCGTATAAGCCGAAATATCCGCAGTTACGTCCGGCAAAGAAAGCTGATGATTCAATTCTTCGTAATTTTCTTCAATTTGTGCAAGTTTTTCCAACATAATAATATAAATAATGTGAACTAAAAGTAGAGATTTTTCATTTAAGTAAACCGTTTCTTCTCTGCGTTCTCTGCGGCTCTGCGTGATAAAAAGCTATTTTCACGCAGAGCCGCAGAGAACGCAGATTTTCTAATTAAATAGAATTCACCCGAAGGCGAAAATTAAACGCTAAACGACGACTTCCAGTTCACGTTCGGATGCCGGAACAAAACTTGCTTCAATCGGTTCAAATTTCAGAGATTCCTTTAAGGCTTCGATGGCGACTTCGAGCTGTTCTTCATCCGGTTCTTGAGTTGTGATATTTTGCAGCCACAGACCGGGAAGCGTCATTAATTTAAACACCGCACTCGATTCTTTTTTCGCCGCATAACGGATGATTTCATAAGAAAGTCCGGCAACGAGCGGCATCAGAATAATTCGCACGAGCAGATTGAGCCACGTTGCTTCAAAAGCGATTACTGAAAACAGAACGATAGAAACGAGCATTACGACCATCAAAAACGAAGTTCCGCAACGCGGATGCTGACGTTTTTGCAAATGCGCGTTTTGCGGCGTTAATTCCGCGCCTTTTTCCCACGCGAAAACCGTTTTGTGTTCCGCGCCGTGATATTCGAAAACTCGGCGAATGTCTTTTAAATAAGACATTGAAACGATCATCAACACGAAAAAGATCATTCGGATAATTCCGTCAATCAAGTTAAAACCGACCCATAAACCGAATGTGTCGAGCTTGATTTCGCTGATATATGCCATCGAATACTGCCACCAACCGGCGGTCGCGGCGATGACGGGTTGTTCCGCCCAACCGAGCGCGGTGAACAACACATTAGTCAACAGAAGCGGCGCAACGACGAAAAGCAAGATATTAAAACCGAGCGCGAAAATAATCGAACCGACCGCGCCGGCTGCCTGCGAACCCTTTTTCTTTTCTTCCGTTTTCTCCGGCATAATCACTTTGACCGGAGCTTTCGTGAAATTTTCGTCAAAAGTGCCTTCGGCTAAAACGGGTGCGGTTTGCAGTTCTTTCGCCTTTTCGCGTGCTTCCTGCTCGTCCATATCATCCTGCGCGACCTGCGCCGAAAAATTCAGCGCCTTGATGCCGAGAGCCATTGATTGAATCAGAATCGCGCCGCCGCGCAAAACCGGAATATCGAGCCATTTATATTTATCGTTCCATTTCGGCAATTTGTCCGCC
>JBGTIH010000010.1:0-18678 GCA_041745765.1 Pyrinomonadaceae bacterium
GATGAGTTTTGTTTTACCCGTTTCAGCTTCTCAAAATTTCCGACCGGACGATAAGGCGTATAAATGGGCGGACAAAAAGCTCAAGAAAATGACGCTCGACGAAAAGATCGGGCAGATGATTCACATCGGCGTAAATGCCGAATATATGAATCAGGACAGCGCGGCTTTTCAAGCGTTAAAACGGCAGGTTGTCGAAAATCACGTCGGCGGAATCATCGTGTTTGTCGGCGGCGTTTATGACACGGTGCATCTGATGAACCGTATGCAGGAAGCGGCACGGATTCCGCTGCTGATTTCCGCCGATTTTGAAACGGGCGTAGCGATGCGCTTTCCCGACACGATAAATTTTCCGTGGAATATGGCTGTTGCGGCAACCGGAAATCCCGAATTTGCCAGGCGCAAAGGCGCGATTGTTGCCAAAGAAGCGCGTGCTTTGGGCGTTCAATGGGATTTTGCACCCGTTGTGGATGTTAATAATAATGCCGCTAATCCGGTGATAAACGTCAGAAGCTACGGCGAAGATCCGCAGGAAGTCGGCAGATTTGCCGCCGAATTTATGCGCGGCTTGCAGAACGGAAATGTTCTGGCAACCGCAAAACATTTTCCCGGACACGGCGATACGGCGGTTGATTCGCATCGCGGTTTGCCGGTCATAGATTTTTCGCGGGAACGTCTGGAAAAAATCGAATTCGTTCCGTTTCGCCGTTTGATAGATCAAGGAGTCGGTTCGGTTATGATCTCGCATATCTCGATGCCGCAGCTCGATTCCGAGCTGATAAAACTTCTGGAAAAAGCGGAAAAACCGGCGTATGCCGATGCGGAAATTATCACCGAAGCCGCCACCGTTCCGGCGACTCTTTCAAAAAATATCGTGACCGATATTTTAAAGAAAGATATGAAATTTGAAGGTCTGATCGTTACGGACGCGCTGGATATGAGCGGCTTGACGCTTTATTTTCAACAAGATGAAGCGGCGGTTCGCGCCGTTCTTGCCGGAAACGATATTTTGCTGAAACCCGCAAGCGGCGATGCGGCGGCGCGCGGACTTCGTGAAGCCGTAAAATCGGGCAGAATCACGTCAGAGAGGATTGACGAATCGGTCAGAAAAATCCTTGCCTGGAAACATAAACTCGGATTGGATAAAAAACAACATATTGCGCTCGATTCGATTGACAAGATCGTGGCAAGCCGGGAAACACGCCAACTCGCCGATGAAATCGCCGATAATGCGATCACTTTAGTTAAAAACGAAGATAAGTTTCTGCCGCTAAAAGTCGGACAAAAAGCCGTCGTTTTGTGCATTTCAAACGGCGAAGACCGGAATTTTGTCGGCAACACTTTTGTCGCGAGTTTGCGAAGAAACGGTTTGGAAGTCGAAAGAATTCCGATTGATCTGCGGGCAACGGAAAAAGAAATCGAAGAAGCCGTAAAAAAGGCAAAAAACGCTGATTTTGTGATTGCGGGACTTTTCGGCAGAGTGCGTTCGGGGTCGAAAAATTCAGTCGGACTGCCCGAAACGGGAGACAGAGTTTTAAGAGAAATCTTAAAAAGCGATGCGAAAATTATTTCTGTGGCTTTCGGAAATCCGTATTTACTGCTCGGCTATCCCGAAATGAAAAATTACGCCGTAGCCTACGGCGATATGCAAAGTTTGCAGAGAGCTTCCGCCGACGCAATCACCGGAAAAATCGAATTTAGAGGGAAATTGCCGATTACAATCGGAAAATATGCGAGAGGAATCGGATTGATTTTGAAATAATCGAATTATTAAATAAAAAAAGCCGGAATCTTGAAATATGATTCCGGCTTTTTTTTCGATTCAGCTAAATATTAGAAGTTGAATTTACCTGAAAATTGAATTCTTCTCGAAAAACTGACAACCGAAGTTCGGATTTCTCCGAGAGCCGAACCTGATGTTACAGATGCCGTCGGGATACCGAATGACGGCGAATTAGTCAGATTCTTGGCATCAACTCTTAAATCAAAGTTGTATCTTTCCGAAAATCTGAATTTCTTGGAGAGTGATGCATCGGTTTGGAACTGGCGCGGACCGATAAAATAATTTCTCGGAGTATTGCCCTGTTCGCCCGGATTCGGTATTGAAAACAGACTTAACTGCTCTTGGGAAAACCAATAATTAGTTCCGTTTCTTTCAACAAGGCTGCCCAGATTACGCGGACATCCGTTGCAGTTTGCTGTCGAACTAACAGCATTGCTGAATGTGTTAATTCCCGAATAAACCGTGAACGGTCTGCCCGAAGCGATTATAAGATTACCGGCAAGCTGCCATCCGCCGATCAGAAAATCAAGAGCTTTCGGAATTTCTCCGCCGAATTTCTTTCCTCTACCGAACGGTAATTCAAAGACATAATAGCCTTGTACCACGTGTCTTCGGTCAAAATCGGAATATGAATAATTTAAATCCCGATTGTTATTATCAAAAGGAGTACTTGAAGCAGACTGTGCTACTCCGGTTGAAACCGTTGCGAATGTCGGATCCCACGAACGCGAATCTTTTGACATCGAATAAGTATAAGCAAGCTGATAGCTGATACCGCTGCTCATTCTCTTTTTGACAATAAATTCCAAACCGTTGTAACGCGAAACGTCGCTGCTTTCCAAAACATTGATGCCGCCCGTAAATTGCGGAAACGATTGAATGAAAAACGGATTATTAAAGAATCCCGCCCGTCCGATTGTTTGCTGTCCGCCGGTTACGTGTTGCGAAGCGGCGAGTGCCGCCGTTGCAACCGCACCTCCGGTTTGAGTCGGTGAAAGTGTGGAAGCAACTGCTCCGATTGCGCGGAATGTCGCCGTTCCTGTAGCATTGGTCGGGTCGCCGGTGAACATCAGATTTATCAAACATTCATTAGTTGAGCCGGGAGTGGTTGTCGTGCCGCGAAGATCGTTAAATGTTTGGAGAAAGTTTTTCGGGCAGCGCGGGTCGCTGGCAAAAATATTAACCTGATTGGCGTTATAAGCACCAAAAAGATGCGTTGCACGTCTGCCGATATAATTAATTTCTAAAACATTTTTTCCCCAAATTTCGCGTTGAATACCGGCAAACCATTGATGACTTTCAGGGAAACGGGTGTCGGGATCAACCAGAGTAATGGCTGATGTCGAAAATGCGTTCGGCTGGCGCAGTTGATCCGGCGTTAAGGTCGGAGTCAGGTTGGGCACACCGTTTCTGATCAGCAAGTTTTGATTAGCAACTCCGGTAATTGTTGCCTGTGTCGTGTTTCCGGGCGCACTTTGATAAACAAAGTTGGCGAAAACCTGCGACGGAAAGCGATCATATGATAAACGATAATTTGCTCTGACGGACGTTTTGCCGGTCTTAAACGGATCCCAGGCAAAACCGACCGAAGGCGAGAAATTATTGTAATCGTTTTTAAATAAATCGCCGTTTTCCCAACGAAGAGTGTTGGTCGGTGCAGAACCCAGGGTAAATGATTGACTCGGTCGTAAAATCGGCAATCCTTTTGAACTCGGACTCGGTTTTAATTCCCAGCGCAAACCGATGTCAAAAGTCAAATTTTGCCGCGCTCTCCACGAATCCTGAATGTAAAAATCATATTCGGGATAAGTAGCGTTAAAAATCCAGCGCGTTCCTCCCGGAGCCCATTGGTTCGGATTATCCGGTGAAAGAACAAATCCTTGATTGATACCGCCGATACGTCCGATTAAATTGTTTATGGTGCTTCGGAGATTGGTTAAATCTGTTTGATTGATGCTCGTTGAACCTGCCGTCGGAAGATTAAATCCGGTAAAATTGCTCGAACCGGCTCCGAAAGTTATTTGCGGTTCGATTTGTCCGCCGGCGGAAGATCGGTCGTCAATCTGATTTCCGAAACGGAAATTTACACCGAATTTAAGTATATGCGGCGATAAATCATAAGTCAGATTGTTAACAAACTGTAAAGTTCTTGATGTTCGCGCATTATATGCAAAATTGCGATCCGGGTCTGTGACTGTGTTAAGAACAAAAGGAACAGCCGGATTTGATGCCGGATATTCAAATTTGAAACCAAATCGGTTGACTCCGAAAATAAATTCATTGGTCAGCCTTGCTGACGGCGACCACCGATAGTTAATTGCCAGATTCTCAGGATTGCGGAATGTGTCAATCCAATTCGGCAATCCGGGAAAACGCTGCAAACCGGCATTGCCAATATCACCGAATGTGTTTTGCTCGCCTTTTGCATAGCGGACATACATCTGATTATTATCATTGATTTTGTAATCGAAACGGGTGACAAAATCGTATTGTTTCTCATTTTGCGGAGCGACAAAATTAAATCTGGCAAAATTTAAACCGTCGCCTGCCGATGTAAAATCATTCGGAGTAGGAATTCTTCCCAAAAGTGCGGTTATAAACGGATCGGTCGTTCCGATTGATCCGGGCAGATTTGTATTTACGTTGTATGTTCTGATACAAGGTGTCGGAACGCCGGGTCCGCAGTTTGGATAACGCGGACTGCCGTCAGCATTGACTGCCGCACCGCTTGGAAACGCCGTGGTTGTGCCTTGTCCCGCCGGAGCATTTCTGCCGCCTTCAACATAGCGGAAAATTCCTTGCCGTGCCAGATCAGTATAAACAGTCGTCGTTTGCAGACGGGTTTCGCTTGCCCGAAGCATTTGCAGATTTGTAAAAAAGAATGCTTTGTCCTTTAATACGTGAAACATCGGCGTTCCTTCACCGAAACCGGGAATGACAAGCGGACCGCCGACACTGCCGCCATAGATATGCTGAACAAATTGCCGGCGCGGAATGCCGAGCAGATTGAGTTCAAATTCATTGGCGTGAAATCCGGGAGTTTGATAATACTCAAAAATATTTCCCCTCAATCTATTGGTTCCGGAACGTGTAACCATCGTAACCTGCGCTCCTGAAGAACGTCCGAGTTCCGCCGTGAAATTACTGGTAACGATTTGCAGTTCCTGAATCGAATCGGGATTTGCTCGAAGCGGCGTAAAGTTAGAACCGCCCGCCGTTGATTCATTGATGTCAATTCCGTCGAGCGTGAAATTGAATGCGCGGTCGCGCGAGCCGTGAACGTGAACGCCGCCGCCGGCGTTTCCGCCGACAACTACGCCCGGTTGATAATTTAACAGATCAAACGGATTGCGTCCGCGTGCGCCGACAATCGGCAAACTTTCCAATGTTTGCTGTTCGATGACGCTGCCGACGTTGCCGGAAGTGCTGGTCTGAACCAGCTCGACCGTACTCTCGACCGTTACGGTTTCTTCCAGTGCGCCGACTTCCAGAGTTACATTGATAGTCGCGGGCTGATTGACGAAAACCGTGTTTCCTGTTGAAACAAAACGCCTGAAACCGGCTCCTTCAACCGATAATTCATAATCTCCGGCTTGGATCAGGTCAAATGCGTATTGCCCGTTGCTATTGGTGGTTGTGTTTAAAGCGACGCGGCTTCCTTGATTAGTTAAAGTAACCGTCGCGCCGGCAACTACTGCTCCTGATGCGTCGGTAACTGTACCCGAAATTCGGGATGTCGTTCCCTGTGCAAATGTACTGCCGATTATTGCCAATACACAAAAACAGGTTGCAAAAACTACAAAAGCTGACTTTTTGATCATTTCTGTCCTCCAAGAAAATATTTATTTTTACAGCTATAAAGACAAGAACTTATTAAATTTGTTGAATTGAATGATACAAATTAACACAAATTTAAAAATTATGAAACGTGAAATTAACCGTTTTGCACAAAATAAAAATTGATAATAAAATTTTGTATAAAATAAACTCTTTATAAGAGATTTAAATAAAAAGAAATCAGAAAGTTGACTGTATTAAAGATGATCTGTCTATAAGAATAATTTACGTTTTTGGATTTTTATCCAAAAATCGGTTATATCTCTTTAAAAATAAAAATACTTCAAAATTTAAAAATGCCGAATTTATTGGTAAATAATTAAGTAAGAGGCTTTTAAGAAAAATCGAAATTCTAAATCTGTCATTTATAAAGCAAAAATGATGCCCGACGTTTTCTGAATTCGGCGGCGATCAGATTAAAATTCTCTTTGATTTCATTTGCCGGAGTTTTTTGCCGGACGGAAGTAAATATCCGGTCATTGGCAAGCAGACGATTATATTTTTCAAACTGCCATTCATTCGGGAAAATCTCGCGCAGAGCGAGCGCGATCTCGATTCCTGTTTCGACCGGTTCGAAAATCTCGCGGTTTGTGATGATAATATTAATGCCGCCCGAATTTTCTCCTTTGAAAACCGAAGCGTTCGCCGTGAAACGGACGGGAACGAAACGCACGCCTTTCAAGTTTTTTTCATTTAAATGCGCGGCAAGCCTCTGACCGTCGAGCCACGGTGCGCCGATTAGTTCAAAAGGCGTATCGGTGCCGCGTCCGACCGATAGATTCGTCGTTTCAAGCAGACCGATGCCGGGATAGAGCATTGCCTGCGTTAAGCTTCGCATATTCGGCGAAGGATTCACCCAGATTTGATTTGTTTGATCAAACAACATATCCCGCCGCCAGTTTTCCATTTTTATCACACGCAAATCCGCGCCGATCTTGTCTTCGGCGTTAAACATTCCGGCAAGTTCGCCGATGGTCATTCCGTGTCTGACGGGAATCGGATGCGCGGCGACAAACGACAATTTATCCGCATCGGCGAGCGCGCCTTCAATGCGTTCGCCGCCGAGCGGATTAACGCGGTCAAGCACAAAAACGGGCTTTTTCGCTTTCGCGGATTCTTCCAAGACATTTTTCAGCGTTGAAATATATGTGTAAAAACGCGTGCCGATGTCTTGAATATCGAAAACAATCGCGTCTAAATCTTGCAGTTGTTCCGGTTTCGGACGGCGCGTTTCGCCGTAGAGCGAATAGATCGGCAAACCCGTTTTTTCGTCTTTTGAATCGGTGATTTTTTCCTGGTCTAATTCGCCGCGAATACCGTGTTCGGGCGAAAATAGCGCGACGAGTTTGACGTTTTGCGCTTCATGTAAAACATCAATCGTCAATTTTCCGTTCAAATTTCTGCCCGTTTGATTCGTGACGAGTCCGATTCTTAAACCTTCCAATTCCTTAAAATTATTTTTTTCCAGAACATCAATGCCGTTCAAGACTGTTTTGTCGGTTGTTCGTTGTTGGTTGTTCGTTGTCGGTTGTTCGTTTGATAAAGGTTTTGCGTTTGAAATTTGAACTTTGAACTTTTCAATTTGCGGAGCGATTTCTGCAAAATACTGAGCTTCGGCTTCTTTGAATTTTTCAATCGGCGTGTCTTCGATTGCCGACGCGACGACCGTTGCGATTTTGGCGCGAACGTCCGTAACATTTCCTTTGCCGTCGGGGTGAACGCGGTTTGAGAGAAAAATAACAAAAGTTTGAGAAACGCGGTCAATCCACACGCTCGTTCCCGTAAAACCCGTGTGACCGAAAGAACCGAGCGGAAAAAGTTCGCCGCGATTCGATGAAAAAGAAGTGTTTATATCCCAACCAAGTCCGCGCGTTTCGCCCGTTTCGGAAATCACGACGGGCGAAGTCATTTTAGCAACCGTCTGCGCCGACAAAATGCGTTTGCCGTCCAAAACGCCGCCGTTCAAAAGCATTTGACAATAACGCGCCAGATCGTCGGCAGTCGAAAAAAGTCCGGCGTGTCCGGCAACTCCGCCCATTCGATATGAAGTCGGATCGTGAACCTGTCCGCGCAGAATTTCATTTCCCGTTTTTTCGTCGCCTTCAAATTTCGCGCCGAGATAACTGTTTTGTCCTTTGATGTTCTCCGTAGGAGCAATCTTAGATCGGTCGGCAGAGCTAACGCTGATGATGTAACAGTGATCATCGCTATTAGGTTCAACACCATCTATTCGATAATCGCCATTAAGCCGAAAACAAGGAATAAATTGAGTGTATTTCATTTGTAAACCCGGATATATATTGTTTTTTGAGAACAAATAAATATCACTACTCATTACAATTCTAATAATCTCGGCAAGCACAATAAACCCAATGTCCGAATAAACAAAGCTTGTTCCCGGCGGATTGCGGAGTTTTTCTTTTTTCAGAGCGGCGAGCATTCCATCGCGTCCCGTCCATTTTTCGCCTAAATTAAAACCGGGACGAAAGCCGGAAGTGTGCGTAAGTAATTGCAGAATCGTAATTTGTTTGGCGTTTTCGTCTTCGATTTCGGGAATAAATTTGCCGATTGTGTCATTCAGGCGAATTTTTCCTTGTTCGACCAGAATCATTATTGAAGTCGCCGTGGCAATCGGTTTGGTCAAACTGGCGACATCGAAAATCGTGTCAACCGTCATTTTTTCGCGCTGCGGCACAAGCGCACGATTGCCGAATGCTTTGCGATAGACGATTTTTCCTTTATGCCCGACGAGTATGACCGCGCCCGGCATTTTTTTCTCTGTGATCGCCTGCTCAACCAAACCGTCAATTTGATCGAGTTTTTCCGAATTCATCCCGACACTATTCGGCGCGGCAACCGGCAAACTCTGCGCATTTGCAAAGATGTGTGTTAAAAGAAAAAAAGAAAAAAAGAAGATTATCCGGGATGATTTTTGAATTTTAGATTTATACATTTTCCGGTACGTTTTGCGCTTTTTCGGATGTTAAAAATGTTTTTGACGCTGATTATCCTGGAATTTTGAAAAACTTTCAAACAGGCTTCGAGTTTTATGTTTTATCCGAAATTTTTATTCATAACGCAAGGCTTCGATTGGATCGAGCCGCGCGGCTTTCCATGCCGGAAAAAGTCCGAAAACTATGCCGATTCCGACACTTGCGAAAAAGCCGAGCGGCGGCGCCCACCAGGGGACGTAAGAGGGAAATACAAGTGCGATTAAAAATGTCAAACCCCAGCCGATGCCCAAACCGACGAGTCCGCCGAAACCTGTCAAAGTTGCGGCTTCAATCAGAAATTGTAGCAAAATATCGCTCTTTCTTGCACCGATTGCTTTGCGTATGCCGATTTCGCGTGTTCTTTCCGTTACGGAAACAAGCATAATATTCATCACGCCGATTCCGCCGATCAGAAGTCCGACCGAAGAAATAACGATCATCGCGATTGCCGCGCCGGCGGTTATCGCTTGAAATTGATCAATAATGCCGGCGGCGGTTTCCATCCCGAAATTATTCGGTTCGCCGAACGGAACTTGCCGCCGCACGCGCATCAAATCCTGAACCTGATCTTTAGCAAGGTCAAGCTGACCTTCTTTAGCAACAGTAAGCAAAAATAAATCGTCGGCAAAAGGTTTTAAGCGCAGAGCCGAGCCGATCGGCATATAAATGACATTATTCTGATCATTGCTGCCGCTGCCGCCGCCAAAAAGTTGTTCGCGTTTTTCAAGTACACCGATAACGCGAAACAAGCGACCGCCGATTTCGATGTTTTCGCCGATTGGCGAGCCGAAAGGAAAATAATTTTCGGCAACCGAAGAACCGATCAAACAAACATCCTGTTTCTGATCGGATTCACTTTGAACAAACCAGCGACCTTCCTGCAGAATTACGGTGTTGGTTCTTTCAATATCCGGAAGAGTTCCTTGCAGACGAACGCTCGACGAAGTTTTCCCGTTTGCCTTGATGAGAAGTTTTTGCCCGAAAAAACTATTTGTAATATCGAGAAACGGGACGGAAACCTCAATTGACGGAAGCGTTTTCAAGGCTTCACTATCTTCAAGCGTGAGCGGTTTTCGCATTCTTTCTTCCTGCGAACGCCGTCCGGTGCTGAGAGCCTGTATATCGAATTTCCGCAAGAAAATCGAACGCGTGCCGAAAGATTCAACCTGCTTTTTGACCGCCATATCAATTCCGCTGATGATCGAGGAAATCAGCATAACGGTAATTACGCCGATGATCACGCCGAAAATAGTTAAAAATGAGCGCAGTTTATTGTTTCGCAAGGTTGAGAGCGCCATCTTAAAATTTTCGTAAAATTGATTCGTTTTTAAATCCATATTAATCTGCCCGCAGAGCCTCAATCGGATCGAGTCGCGCCGCTTTCCAAGCCGGAAATAATCCCGCGACAATGCCGACAAAGGCGGAAACTCCGATGGCGATTACCGCCGCATACCAGGGAATGACGGTTTGAATAAGAAATGCCGTGACAATATAACCGAGAACTTTGGCAAGAATCAGACCGATAATACCGCCGATTGCCGAGAGTGTCGCAGATTCACAGAGAAATTGTTTTAAAATATCCGATTGCCGCGCTCCCAGAGATTTGCGGATGCCGATTTCTTTCGTGCGTTCCGTTACGGCGACGAGCATAATATTCATAATAACAATCGCGCCGACAAGCAGAGCGATGCCCGGAACGGCAATGATTACAATAAATACCGGACCGAGAATGCTGTCGCGCAAACTTGCAATAGCATCGGGCGTTAAAATTCCGAAATTGTCTTTTTCTCCGAATGAAAGTTTTCGTTTGACGCGCATCAGCGTTCGCGCTTCTTCGACCGCATCATTAAAAAGTTCGGGCGAAACGGCGGTCGCTTCAAAATAAATGCCGCGGCTGTTGCGAAGTCCGCCGAAATTCGCGCCGTAAGTTTTGATCGGAAGCCAGACGAACAGGTCTTGCGATTGCCCGAAAACCGTTCCTTGCGTCGTCTGCACGCCGACCACGCGGTATGGAATGCCGCGCATCGTAAATTCTTCACCGATGACCGAACCCGAAGGAAAAAGTTTCTGCGCGACATCCGACCCGATAAAAGCTACGCGCTGAGCATTATTATTTTCGACATCGGTAAAAAAGCGTCCTTCACCAATATCTATATTTTCAATATCGCCGATAATAGGTTCGATTCCTTCGACCGTCACGTTTTGCATTATCTCGGTGCCGCGTTTGAGTTCGGCTGAATTCGGCAATGCCTTAGCACCGATTTTATCAATTAACTGCGCTCTTTCTTTGATAAAATCCATTTCATCAAACGTCAATTCTTTGTTGCGTCTTTGGGCTTCGGCAATCGTATCCGTATCTTTGAAATCTTCAAAACTGAAACGTCGAATCGTAAATGAATTTGAACCGATTCCAGCAATTTTCTCATCAACATAGACATTAAATCCTTGCAAAAGCGAAAGGACAACCATAAACGCCGTAACGCCGATAATCATTCCTAAAAGAGTCAGAAATGAGCGAAGTTTATGCGCCCAAATTGCTGATAATGCCAGTTTTAATGTTTCTGAAAAATTCATTTAAAGTTGCTTTTTATAAGTTTTGTTTGATAGATTTCTGAAAATATTTGCAGTCAATTTAAATTCTTGTATTAAAAACCAGTAACTTCTTAATCTTTAATTACGATTCTAAAGTTTTTTACGTTTGATACAAAGAAAAAGGTTACATTTCTTTGTAAATATTTGTAAAGCGATGCTTTTTCATATTTTTCACCCAAAAATGAGCGGTTTTTCTTTAATTTTTGCGTAACATCATCGGATAATTTATACTCTATTGTTTATGATTTCTTCTTGAATTTCCTTGTTTTTCACGGAATTTGAAATAAAAATCTTAAAATATAAAATTTTGACGGATGATCATATTAAACATAGTAAAATCATATATTTAACAAGATGAAAAAACTTTTCGGAACGGATGGAATACGCGGAGAAGCCGGAGTGTTTCCGCTTGATAAAGATACTTTAACAAAAATTGGGAAATCTTTGGCACGGCAATTTCGGGAAAAACTCGGCAGAAATGCGCGGTTTATTGTCGGCAAAGATACGCGCGAATCGGGTGATTGGATCGAAAAAGCCTTTTGCGAAGGTGCATTTTCGGAAGGCGCAGAATGCGAATCGGCAAATGTTATCACGACTCCGGGTGTTGCTTTTTTAGCAAAAAAATTAAATTTCGATGCCGGTATTGTCATCAGCGCATCGCATAACTCGTTTGAAGACAACGGAATAAAGATATTTGCGCCAAACGGAAAAAAAATAGACAGCGACACCGAAGGAAAAATCGAGGAAGATATTTTCAACGGTTCAAAGTTTGAAGTTCAAAGTTCAAAGTCAGAATCTGATTCTAAAAAAGCGGCTGAATATCAGGAAATATATTTGGATTATTTGACGGAAGAATTTAAAAATTTGAACTTGGAAAATCTCAAAATGGTTATAGATTGCGCCAACGGTGCGGCTTCAAATCTTGCGCCGCGACTTTTTCAAAAATTCGGCGCGGAAACCGTTATTATCAACAATTCGCCGGACGGGAAAAACATCAATAAAGATTGCGGTTCGCTTCACACAGACAATTTGCGGAAAAAAGTTCTGGAAGAAAAAGCGGATTTCGGTGTGGCTTTTGACGGCGATGCGGATCGTTCGCTGTTCGCTGACGAGCAAGGGAATTTCGTTGACGGCGATGCGGTTTTGTGGATTATGGCGCAGTATTTACAGGCAAACGGCGAATTAAACAACGATACGATTGTCGCAACCGTGATGAGCAATCTCGGTTTGGAATTTGCATTAAATTCCAGAAATATTAAACTTTTGCGAACGCCCGTCGGTGATAAATATGTTTTGCAAGAATTGTTAAACACAAAATCTGCGGTCGGCGGCGAGCAATCGGGGCATTTGATTTTCCCGAACAAAAGTCTGGTCGGCGACGGAATGTTCACGACGCTTTATTTATTGGAAGCTTTGCAATCGAACAAAAAAACGCTGTCGGAAATGGTGAACGGTTTTACGCAATTTCCGCAGATTTTGGTTAATGTTAAAGTCGGCGAGAAGCGTCCGTTTGAAGAAGTTTCGGAAATTGCTGAAGCGGCAAAAATAATCGAAGCGGAATTGGGCGAAAAAGGCAGACTTCTGCTGCGTTATTCGGGAACGGAAAATCTCGCGCGTGTGATGATTGAGGGCGAAGATCAAACGGAAGTCAAAGAAAAAGCGCATCGGCTTGCCAAAATTATTCAGGACAGTCTGGGAAAAACTTAAAATGTTCATAGTTCTTTACCGCTGGCGGACAAAAAAAGGAATGGAAGATCAATTGATAAAATCCTGGTCTGAAGTAACAAAATTTATCGTCCGAAATTATGATTCGCTCGGCTCGCGGCTTCATCTCGGCGATGACGGAATTTGGTATGCCTACGCGCAATGGAAATCCGCCGAACAAAGAGAAAAAGCCTTTGCCGAAATGCCGGAACTCGATGCACGAAACAAAATGCGGGAAGCAATCGAAGAATCTTTTCCCGAAATTATTCTGACAAATGTATCAGATCATTGGGTTTAACGGAATAAATCAAAAATAAATAAATAGTGCCTTGCCAAACTAAATATAGAAAAGGTATATTTATAAAACCGAAACGGTAGGTGAACCCTCCGTTTCCAGTGGTTGCTGGGGTGAGGACAGTAACTACGAATTGGCGGATGCGGCACACTTCCACGTTGTTTCATCCGCTCTCTCTTTTTTAAACTGAATTTCTTTTAGAACATTGGGCGTTTCCGCTAAATTAAGTTAATCTCAAAAAATGAATCTGGATGAAATCAGGCAAAATTTACGAGATTTTAATTTTCAAACCGAAAACCTGCGGCTGGAAAATTATTTCAAGCAAAATCCGGTAAAATCACGTGAAGAAATTAAGGAAACTTTCAGCGATTTATTTACTTTTTCAACGATTGAAAGTCTGAAAAACGCTGCCGAAAATGCTTTTGAACAGACGGAGATTGAACAAAAAGGACGAAAAATTCTGCTGCAAATCTCGCAATTCGGATTTTTGGAAAATCAAACAAAGACAATCTCCGAAGAAATTGAAAAATGCCGAAAATCGGTCAATATCAAATTTCAAGATGAAATCTTAAATGCCGAAAACATTTCGGAAAAAATCAAAACAGAAGAGAATTCCGATGTTAGACACGAACTTTTTTCCCGTTGGATCGAAGCGGAAAATATCTGCATGGATTTAATTTTGGAGCGATTTTCACAATTTCAAGCAAATTCAATAAAGCTCGGATTTGCAAATTTATACAGCATATTTGAAGAAATTTCCGGCGTTAATTTTCAGGATTTTGCCGCAAAAGCCGAAAAATTTTTGGAATCAACCGAAGAAATTTATTTTCGTTTGCTTTCCGAAATCTGTGTCGAAACAAAAAATCTGCAATATGCAGATTTTCTTTTTTTAACCGAAAATCTCCAACGCAGATCAATTTATTCGGGCAGTCAGCTTCCTTTTTTTTACGCGCAAATTCTTGAAAATTTCGGGTTCAGCGTCGGAAAAATTCCGCAGTTGAAATTAAAAAAAGCCGGAAAAAATTGTCTGACAAAGAGTTTTGCGCCAAATCTGCCGGATGATGTTTTGTTGTGTTTTTCAAACAGAGACGGCGCGGAAAATTATTTTGAGTTTTTACGAAATTTCGGCAAAGCTCAAAAAAACGCCTGGACTTCCAAAAAATTGCTGAAAAAATTTCCCGAATACATTTTTGCGCCTGATGATTGTTTGGGAAACTCGTATGGTTTTTTGTTTCGCGCATTACTTGCCGATGAACTTTTCTTGCAAAAAAGTTTTTCGATAAAAGAAGAAAAACATACGGATAAAATTATTAAAGAAAATAAATTCAGGCTTTTATTTGAAACGCGCCGTGAAGTTTTGAGATTTTTAACCGAAACTGAACTTTATTCAAACGAAAAGCCGGATTTTGAAAATATTTGGCAAACTGCGGCGGAAAATTTTACAAACAATCTCGGATTTGAATTTAAAAAAGAACAAATTATTTTTGAAATATCCGGGAATAATTCGGCGCAGAAAAGTGTGCGAAGTCTTTTGTTCGCTTACGGTTTGCGCGAGTATTTTAGAGAAAAATACGATTTTGAATGGTGGAAAAAACGCGCCGCTTTCGAGGAATTGATTGATTTCTGGAACACCGCCGAACGCTATCGCGCCGAAGAAATGGCAGATTTGATCGGCTTTGAAATGAGTTTTGATCTTTCGACTGAAGGTTTCTTCTAAGTTTTTTTATTCAAGAGTTTATGAAAAAAGTTTCCGTAAAATTAAATCAAAATCCGCATCAATATAAAATCATAATCGGCAATGATTTGTTGAAAACAAGCGGCGAATGGGCAACAAAAACATTGCCGAATAAAACTTCAAAAATCGCCGTTGTTTCAAACGAAAAGGTTTTTTCGCTGTATGGCAAACAACTACTAAAAAGTTTGGAAAATCAGGGCTTTGAGGTTTTCGTTTGGTTGATGCAAGACGGTGAAAAATATAAAAGTTTTCGATCATTGGAAATTGCCTTGCGATTTTTCAGCGAAAACAAATTAACGCGAACCGATGCGGTCGTCGCGCTCGGCGGTGGCGTGGTCGGTGATTTAGCCGGGTTTGCGGCGGCGGTTTATCTGCGCGGAATCTCTTTTTTGCAGATTCCGACGACGCTTCTTTCGATGATTGATTCTTCGGTCGGCGGAAAAACCGCCGTCAATACCGAATTCGGCAAAAATCTCGTCGGCGCGTTTTTTCAGCCCACCGGAGTTTTGATTGATGTCCAAACTCTGAAAACGCTCGAAACAAGAGAATTAACCGCGGGATTTTGCGAAGCCGTCAAGCAAGGTGCGATTGCCAACGAGAAACTTTTTAATCAAACTGCCCGATTTTTGAAAAAATATCCGGTTAAAAACTTTAAAAACCATTTTGCGGATGAGAAATTTTTAACAAATTTGGAAAAACTTCTTGCCGCCCAAGTCGCTTTCAAAGCCGAAATCGTGATGGGCGACGAACGCGAAGACGCTTCGAGAGTAGATGCTAAGTCGCGTAAAATCTTAAACTTCGGGCATACGCTCGCCCACGCTCTGGAAAAAGTTACCGATTATAAATATTTCAAACACGGCGAAGCGGTCGGCTATGGAATTTTATTTGCTGCGGAACTGTCAAAAACACTTGATATTTTAGATAAAAATAGATTAAAATTGTTGAACGATGTTGTTCATCTGACGGGAGTTCTTCCCAAAACGAATAACATCAGTAAAAAAGGGGTTTTGAAAGCCTTTGCTTTTGATAAAAAAGTAGTCAATGATTCGCTTCAGTGGATTTTATTAAAAGACATCGGCAAGCCTTTTATCCGTAGGAATTCAGAGATTCCTGAATCAGCAATCGAGCAAGCACTCGACAAAATTTTAGAAAATTAAAGTTTTTTTCAACTCTGAAAATCTAATTTATTAGAGGTTTTTTTTCGTATGAAAGAAGTAATTTGTAATCGAAATTCTGAACGCGGCGGCGCGGGCGTAAAACTTTTACTGGCAATAGCGATCTTAATTTTGATTGCCAATGCCGGTTATAATTATGTTCCGGTAGCATATCAAGGCGCGAATTTTAAGCAGGAAATGGACGGTGCGGTTGTTAAAGGAACGGTTTTACCGACGACCGGCAAAGCACCTGTAGATGCGGTGAAAACTAAACTTCAACAAACTGCCCGGATAAGTGAAATTCCCGATAATGCGATAATTGAAGTAAAGCAATCGGGACAAACAATCATCGGGCGTGTCAGATACGCTAAATATGTGGAAATACTGCCTTTCGGTCTTTATACATATACTTACAATTTTGATTATACATCCGCTCCGGCAGGATTTTTGATCAAAAGTTCGTAAAAGTTTGAAAACAAATGAACACGAAAAAAGGCGGAAATCTTCCGCCTTTTTTCTTTGGGATAAGTTGATTTACAAAGGTCAAAAAATACTTATTCAGTAATGGTAACAGTTGCCGTTTTGCTATCCTTTTTTTCGCCGGCATCATTGACCATATCGGCGTGGAGCTTATAAGTTCCGGGCAAAAATCCCTCGCTTACAGGAACTGTATAGCTTGCCGCGCCATCGCCGTCTAAATCAACCGAAACTTCCGAACCCTTTAAGGTTTCGCCTTTGGTCAATTCACTTACATCTTCGGCAACGAGATAAAGATTGACTTTTACTTTGCCGGGATTGTTTGAAACGACCGCTTTGCCGTATAAAGTTTCTCCCATTTTAAAAGTGGTCGAAGTTTCTTTGCCGTCTTTATCCTTCGAAGTCGTTAAATTGCTTAGGTTTGCCGTGCTGACGTTACATCCCTGAATGATAAATATTGTCAGAGCGAAAAGACTCACAGTTACAAATTTTTTTAAGTGTCTCATTTTTTATTTTCCTGTTTTTTTATTTAAAATCTAAGTGAGAATCAGACGCGCCGATTCTCAAAACGAAGAATACTAGCACTTTAAAAAATAAGCAAAAAAAAATGCCGCAATATTGACGGAGACTGAAAATATTTTGATTTGCAAAAATTTCTAAAACAATCTGTTTTGTCCGGTTTTTACTTCGAGGAGGACTTTTTCGAGGTCGAAAGGAGTTTGTTTTTCCATCCGGCGGATAACGTCTTCTTTCTCATCACGCGAAAACTGCGCCCAGATTTCCGAGAAATGACGGTCTTGTTTGATGTGATAGATGGTTTCGTTGGCTGTCATCAAAAATTTGCTGCGAAAAAGAGTTTTCGCTAAGGCATTGTAAATTTTACGTCTTAAGTTGGCAATGTGAAATGCCCGTAATAATAATAACGGCGTATTTCTTTTTTGATTTTTGAAAATTTTGATTTCTGCTTAAAGACGCGCACAATACTAAGCACCTGAGCAAAAGTTTTACGATATTTTCAAAGTGTCTTGTTACTTTTGCTGACCTGCTTACAAATGCGAATCAAGTGATGAAAATGTTTTTTGTTGAAAACAAAAGGTTATGTTACCGTATTTGAACCATAAATATAAAAAAATATGTGTATTTAATTGATCAGTCTGTTCCAGATTCGCATATATGAAATTAAAAAGACAATTCGGTTTGTGGACAGCGGTTGCTTTGATTATCGGGCAGGTGATTGCGATTGGAATTTTTCTGACTCCGGCGGGAATGGCAAAATCTGTCGGATCGCCGTTTTGGCTTTTTGCTATTTGGATTTTGATGGGCGCGTTTGCCTTGAGCGGCGCACTTTGTTACGGCGAATTGGCATCGCGTTTTCCCGAAGCGGGCGGCAGTTATGTCTATTTGCGCGAAGCGTTCGGCAACTTGCCCGCATTTCTTTACGGCTGGATGGTTCTGCTCGTTCTCGATCCGGGTTTAACGGCGGTTTTCGGAGTCGGTCTGGCAAGTTATGCCGGTTATTTAATGCCGCTTTCGCCTTTTGAACAAAAAATGCTGGCGATTTCTGTGGTTTTGATCGTCGGTTGGATAAACATTTTCGGTGCGAAAATCAGTTCGCAGTTTTTGAAAATTTTAACCGTCATAAAGATTGGAACTCTGCTTTTTATAATAATTTACGGTTTTGCGGGCGGTTTCGGCGATTGGAATAATTTTACGCCATTTTTTTCAATTCCCGAAAACACATTCGGCGCGTTGGCGGGCGGAATCGTCGGCGCGTTTTTCGCGTTTGCGGGTTGGTGGGAAGTTACGCGAATGTCGGGCGAAGTTGAAAATCCACAAAAGAATTTGCCGAAGGCTCTGACAATCGGCGTTGTTGCGATTACTGTAATTTACATTCTGACGAGCGCGGTTTTCTTTTATCTCGTTCCGGTTTCCGAAGTAACGAACGACGAAACTTTTGCGGCGCAGGCGGGCGAAGCACTTTTCGGCAGAACGGGCGGAATTATTTTCGCTTCGATCGTGATAATTTCCGTTTTGGGAACGCTCGTCGGTTACATTATGGCTGCGCCGAGAGTTTATTACGCGATGGCGCGGGACGGTTTGTTTTTTGAATC
>JBGTIH010000011.1:0-3978 GCA_041745765.1 Pyrinomonadaceae bacterium
CATTCAGCATAATCTGGTGGAAATGTTCGTTTTGGTTGTTTTTCTCTATGAGATTTAAGATGTTCCTTTTTTAAAGTTCGTCCGTCTTTGTCAGTAACCACACGATAAAAATCACCATTAGCAGAAACAGAAGCTGACGGAGGACAATTCTCTGGGAAAAAATCAGGAAATTTCATATTTTTATTAGCGTAAAAATTACGTTTTTATAACACTAAAGCAAACTGATTTAAAGTGGTAAAAGATAAATTTATCCACTTTTTGCTTTTTTTGCTCTAAATTCTAAACATCTTTCGGTTCGACGGCTTTGGTGTCGGAATAGCGTTTAAAGTCTTTGGCATTGAAGGTTAGCAGATTTTCGATATTGTGCGCCTTCATCGCGGCGGCGATTTTTGCGTCGTGGACTTGAACGCCGGAGACGGAGTGTTTGACGACGAGTTCGCGCCAGTTTTTATAGACTTCCATTGTGTCGGGCAAAAGGTCGAAAACTTGTTCGATTTGTTTAAGTTCAGAATCGGTTTCGGCGACAGTAAAACTTAAGCCGTTTTTATCTAATGGGCGTGTGCAGACATTCCAGAATTCCGAGATATTTTGCAGAGTGATAAAAAGCGTATCGCCGCGTTTGAGAAGTTTATCAATCGCGTTTTTCGCGTCGGCATGGTGCGGACTGTTTTGTTCGACAAGGCGTAAGAGAATATTTGTGTCGCAGAGAAAATTCATCGTTGTCTGTTGAGCTGTTCCTCATAAATACTTTCGCGGCTGATTTGTTCGTCGGTCAGATTCGGCGTGTTCGGATTCAAGTTTTTCATCCATTCGTCAAAGGCTTTTATCTTGTCGTCGTTTTTTGAAATGTCTTCATTCGTTTCCGAAACGTCGCGCACGTCAATTTCGACAATTTTATCTTCCGGCAAATCGAGAGGTTTTAATGGATGCAAAACGCCTTTTTTATAAATTGCTTGAATGTTTTCGATCATAATGCGCTAATTTTAGCAGAAACCGCCGATTTTATAAAAATAATTTCAAACAAAAAAAATGCCGCGACAAAATCATCGCGGCATTTTTTTGCTTAGTTAACAGTTTGTGTTTTAATAAGAAACCGTTACCTGATTTGAGCAAGTCGTCGTGCCGGCATTACAAACCTGATATGTTTGTGTGCCGCTGCCTCGTCCGAGATTGTTCTGGAATGTCGTGCCTGAAACAGTTGCGATTTTCGCACCGTTCCTGAAAACATCCGTTGAGCCGCTGGTGCCGCTCCACGAAAGATTCGCGGTATTGCTTCCTTGAGCCTTGGTCATCGTAACGCTCAACGAAATACTGCTGCCCGGTGCGGTTGTAGTGACGGATTGTGATTGGCTGCCGGTCGCGCCGCCGTTGTCGGTGACGGTTAGCGTGACAGTGCGTGTTCCGCCCGAAGAATAGGTCTTACTGACCGTAGCGCCGCTGCCGGTTGTGCCGTCGCCGAAATTCCACGCATAACTCGAAATCGAACCGTCCGAATCGCTCGAACTGCTGCCGTTAAATGAACAGGTCAGACCCGAGCAGCTAAAGGTAAATGAAGCCGTCGGAGGTTGATTTCCGCCGCCGCCGCCGCCGATAAACGCCATATAGAGCAATAGATTAGGCGAACCCGTTCCGGCGCTTGTAACTTTGCCGGTTGTGGCGTTTGATGTAATGGTGTTAGTAACGGATGAAGGCGAAGCCGTCGGACTGCCTTGCAAAATCAGCGCGGCAACTCCGGCGACGTGCGGCGAAGCCATTGAAGTTCCGCTAATCGTGTTAATCGCCGTATTGCTTGTATGCCACGCGGACGTAATCGAACTTCCGGGAGCAAAAATATCGAGACAGCTTCCGAAATTGGAATACGTTGCCCGCGCATCGGAACTCGTCGTCGCGCCGACCGTGATGGCAGAAGCCACACGGGCAGGCGAATAATTACAAGCATTCAAGTTGTCGTTACCGGCGGCAACCGCATAAGTAACGCCCGCCGCAATTGAATTGCTGACGGCTGTATCAAGCGTAGATGAAGCGCCGCCGCCCAGACTCATATTGGCAACCGCCGGTTTGACGTGATTCGCCGTAACCCAATCAACGCCGGCAATAACGCCGCTGGTCGTGCCCGAACCGCGACAATCCAGCACGCGAACCGGAACGAGCGTTACATTTTTCGCCACGCCGTAAACCGAACCGCCCGTCGTACCGGCGACGTGCGTGCCGTGACCGTTGCAGTCATCCGTTCCGCGACCGTCATTGATCGCCGTATAACCGCCGGTTACGCGCCCGCCGAAATCATTATGACTGGCGCGAATGCCCGTATCAATAATGTAGGCGCGAACGCCCGTGCCGTCGGCGTTATACGTATAAGTTCCGTTCAGCGGCAAATCGCGCTGGTCAATCCGGTCAAGTCCCCAGGTCGCATTTGTCTGCGTCGCGTTTGCATACATCATTCCGTCTTCTTCGATATATTTTACACGCGGATCGCGGCTTAACACATCAATTTGTTTTTCGCTCATTTCGACCGAATAGCCGTTGATGGCGTGCCGGAACACGCGGTCAATTCGTCCGCCGTAGACGATACCGAGTTCCTCGACAACCGCATCAACCCTCGATTCGCCTTCAAAAGACTTTGCTGCCCAATCTTCAAAAACCACGATGTAGCGATTCGGGATTTTGAGGTCGGCTCTGACAATCTTTTCGGCTCTTACCTGACTTTCAACAGTGTGTATCGGCACAAATGCCAGAAGCAATGCAGTTAAAGCTGTTCCTAACAGAACTGCAATGATTTTTTTCATTCGTATTTAAACTCCTTTTTGTTTTTAAACTTCTTTCTTTCGCCCTTTTCGGAACGACGCGGATTTCTGAAAATCACACAAAATAAAATTTAAGAAAGCGTATGAAATTCCGGCTTCTGAACGAAGTATAAAAACGCTTAAATTTCACAAAAACAAATGATGGGAATAACCAGATGGAATAGACGGTTCAACCGACTGTAGGTGATACGCTAAAGAAACATAGAATAAAACGAATTGTTTGTCAAGATTTGATTGCGGGTTAATAAGGGCAAACGCATCGAAATTCAGGGTCGTTGAAGTAACGACGGAATGCAGCGACCAATATTTTTAAAGGTTTGAATTCGGTTCACGAACCGGCGGATTCGGGATAACTCAGGATAAGCCGATTTCAATGTATATATGAAGTAAGTAAAAAGTCAGCGTAAACCAGAGCAGGCAAGTTCTTTTTTGCTTATCTGCACTTATTTTTGTTTAAAGATTCGGTTATATTTTAACAACAAAATATATGTCCATCTACGAAAAATTCAATCCGATTAATCTTGAAAAAATAAAAACTTATGAACTCGCTTTACGTCCGAGCAAAGTTACGATAAAAGATTTTGCCGCGCCGGTTGCGAAAAACGATTCGCTGAAAGAGTTTTTAGATAAATTACCGAATATTCTGGCGGTTCAGTCTTTACGCGAACTTGCCGCGCAAATCCGCCGCGCCAGAGAATTGGATAAACCGATTGTTTGGGGAATCGGCGGACATATTGTTAAAACAGGACTCGCGCCGGTTATTCTCGATTTGCTGCGAAAAGGTTTTGTTACGGCAATCGCGGCGAACGGGTCGGTTTTGGTTCACGATACGGAAATCGCTCTCGTCGGTTTTACGTCGGAAGACGTTGATGCAAGTTTAGATAAAGGCGATTTCGGCGCGGCGCGGGAAACGGGCGAGATTTTAAATTCTGCGGCAAAACGCGGGCAGAAAGACAAAATTGGTTTAGGCGAAGCGATGGGCAGGGAAATCAGCGAAAAAAATCCGCCGAATGACGGAGTTTCTTTGCTTTGCGAGGCTTACAAAAATAAAATTCCGTTCACCGCACATCTGGCAATCGGCGCGGACATCGGACATTTTCACGCATCGTGCGACGGCGCGGCTCTCGGCGCGGCTTCGCACACGGATTTCCGGCTTTTCTGCTCGATTGTAAAG
>JBGTIH010000012.1:0-56439 GCA_041745765.1 Pyrinomonadaceae bacterium
AAATTTTGTAACATAATGTGTCGTGTTCAGAGTCCAAACTTTAGTTTGCCTTTCCGCCGCGCTTCGGTGGCGGAAACACGCTGAAGCGTGGAATTTGAACTAAAACCAAAATCTTACAAAACTTTTGCTGACCTGCTTACCTCGGTTTAATATGCCATTTGAGTTAGGTCTCGATGTGGGATGCCAGCGTTACGGAGCTAAGAAACATAAAGAAAAAGTAATTTTAATTTTAGACAAACAACCCTTTCGGTATCAAAAGTATTTATCCGATATCGCCGGGCAAGATATAGAGTATCATTCAAATAAAAAGAATAAAATTATTTGCTGTATTCGTGATTGGTACAATGGATTAGATGATCAACAATTTCCAAGTGGAGAATGGATTTACGAAAACTTTAAAAAATTTAATAGGCAGTTGCCAAATATGAAAAGAAAAGGTTTACTAAGCGAAAATCTATCTTTTCCAGATTACTCTTATATAGTTAGTGATTGGTTATCAAAAGAAAAAGAAATGTTTTCATGAAAAATTAATCGAGAGAATTGGAATGCGCTATTTAACAATGTTTCACTGTCGTAAGCCCTTAGGTGTCCAAAAACTTTAGTTATGTAGACAATAACTGATTCCCGACAATCTCAATCAAATGCCTCTCCTGACTGGCTTTTTCTTTTTTCTTGAATACTTTTCATTGTGGTTCGTTCCAAGTCGCCTGTTATTTGCGACAATCTTTTATACTTTCGTTTTATTTATCACTTTGGTGATCGTTTGTAAATACATTTGCTTGACCCGTTGATTCGATAATCGGGCGTATCTTTCGCTCGACGATATGCTGTTATGTCCGAGAAACTCTTTGATATAAACAATTTCCGCTCCTTCTTCGAGCAGATTCGAGGCAAATGTGTGCCGCAAACTGTGACAACTGGCACGGATGCCTGCCGCTTTGGCATATCGTTCTATTTTCTTTTGGATCGCTTTGATCGATAGCGGCTGTGATGAGCGTTTCTGATTCCAGAAAAAGTTATCTCCGGGAACTTCGCGCGGTCGCTGTTCGAGTAACTTTTCCAGACTCGAAAGTATATCATCGGATAGATAAACGCGGCGGTCTTTGCGTCCTTTGCCTTGTCTGATGAGCAAACCCCGCTCCAACCAATCAATATCTGAAAACTTTAGAGCGGCGACTTCAGCAACTCGCAAACCGCATCGAAGCATCAGCAGAAACAACGTTTTATCAACTTGATTAGTGATTTGAGCGAATAATTTTTTGACTTCTTCCGAGGTCAGTTTTTTCGGCAGCGGTCGTCCCTGCCTCACATAATGGCTCGGTTTGATCGGCATCGGATAGTCGTTGCTTTGGGAGACAAACAGGAACTCATAAAAACTTTTCAAGGCATTGAGACGCCGGTTGACGGTCGTCGGAGCCATCTCTCGCTGATGTTCTTGTTGCAAAAAGCAGTCAATATCCTGCCAGGTGACTTCTTTGGGCGGCTTTTCGATCAAAGCGAAGAACAGGCACAAATCAAGTTCGTAGTTTGAAACGGTATGCGGCGAGTAATGGCGAGTCTTCAGATAATCGGTAAATAACTCAATTTCATTCGGTCTCATTTTCCGGTGTCTCCTTTTGTCCCGGCAGCGGCGGTTCTTTGTGGCGCAGCGAACAAATCAGTTTGTTTGGCTTCGATGCGTTCCATTGCCCGGTCATATTGGCGGCGTTTGGTTGATTCGTAAAGCTCAGTATAACAGAGCGTCATGGACAGTGATTTATGTCCCATCAACTCTTTGAGAACTTCCAGTTGACATCCCGCATTCAATAACTGAGTGGCGAAAGTATGGCGTAAGTTATGTGGTGAATAATGGCGCCCGACTTCAGCTTTTTCCAAATAACGCATCATTCGCCGGTAAATGGTCTTAATGGTCAGCGGCTGATTCAGGAGTAAATCGCTCGGAAACAGCCAACTGCTCGCAGTAGTAGTCTGCGCCAATTGCCACAAACTCAAAGTCTGAACCACATCCGGCGAAAGATAAAGAACGCGGTCAACCTGTCCTTTGCTGTTATTGATCCGCACCGTGCCGGAGACTGAATCAAGATCAGTCCACTGCAAATGAGCAACTTCGGAAACCCGCAACCCACACCGCAGCATCAATAAAAACATTAACCGGTCCGGCACTTTATCAATTACGCGGAAGAATCTTTTAAGATCATCCTCGACCATCGGTTTGGGCAAATGCTGAGGAGCAAAAACGCGGTGTTTGCGCCGGACGGGTTGGTTTGCAATCAGTTCTTCATCAATAAAAAAGTCAAACAGCGGCACCAGCAGACTTAAAGTATTATTGATGGTTGACGGGGAAAGACCGCTTTGGCTGGCTGAACTGACAAAGTTTTCAACCTCGGTGGAACTCGTCAAAGATAGATCGGCAGCTAACTGACGACGGCGAAATTCCGGCTGATGAAGCAGAAAGCGGCGCAGACAGCAAACGACGACTTTCAGAGTTCCATCCGCATAATTGCGCGATTGCAGATAGCGAAGATAGCGTTCAATCGCCTCATAAGAGGGATCGGAAAGTCCGTCTAATTTCCGACTCAAAGAAAAACAATCCAATTGCGACATTCTGTAAATCCTCCTTAAATTGCCAATCAAGACACTTTAAGAAAGTCGGTTCGGATTGTCTACATAAGTGTAGTTTTTGGTCAGCTAAATGATACCCCTTTGGCTCATATTCCTATTAGACATAAAAGAAAGGAAGATGTAAGTTTGTATATATTCTAAACAGATTACTCTTACTATCAATGTCTAATTCGATTGAAAAACAAGATCCAAAAGAAATCTCTGAGAGTGAAGTTATAGACAAATGGGTACAACGTGGTCTCGCATATCTGATTGGGGTCCCTTCATTAATTTTATCTATTATCTATGACAGAACTTATCTTACGATTTCTTGTGTTTTATTGCTTACTGGTATTATTGGATATAAAATTATAAAGAAACTAAAGGATGATCCCCTTGTAGTGCTAGAACTTGAAACATCAGATAATTCGATCTTGTATTCGATTCCGGAAAGTGAAGCATCAGAAATATCTATGATTTCTGACACAATAAGTAAAAAACACGAGATCACATCTAATGATTTTGAAGTGAGCGAGGAACTTTTTACAAAGTCTGTTGAAGAAACCTCTTCTGAAATTGCAACTATTCCAGAAGAAAAAGAAACAATCATAGAAAAGATTTCTAATATAGTTGAAGAGGCAAAAATGAGTAATGGTAAGCAGGATTATGGAAAAATACTAGTTCGACGCTTCTTAAATCTGAATGAATATGATCGTGATCAAGTCCTGAAAAATCTAGAACTAAACATACCACCCTTGATATTTACGGAAGAAAATGCGCTAAATCGTGAGATATTTCAAAGGGTTGTTGATAGAGAATTGCTTGAATGTTTTTGGGCTGAAGTCGAAAAAAAACACGGTGATAATATGTTTACTGAAAACCCTTATAAATCAGAGGAAAAAATATGAATACTATAAGTATAGAAGATAATATATCAAGATGGCTCAAACCGGCGGTTCATGAAGAAAAGTCATCAGAATGGTATGGAAAAAGATTAGAAACTATTAAGTCCATAGCTTCCATGGCTAAGGAAGATGATAAGATTAAATCACTTGATTTATTAAGATATTTTCTTGAAATTTCTTCTACAGATTCCAAAGCAGAAATTGATAAAGAAATTAAAGGAGAAGATATTCAGTATGAAACGGGTAATGATTTTCTTAACAGGTTATTAGTTGGCATTTGCTTGGTAAGTATTTTCAACTCTAGTTCAAATGAAGCGGATTGTGTTGGGTTAGCATATTCAACATACGATTTTCAAAAGAGTTGCTCTAAAGATAAAAGATTGGATATCGAGGTCGATTTAGAGAGAATGGTTGATAATTATCTCAATGAAGAATGTATAAAAGTTAGGACAAATAAGAAAGCAGATCACAAAATAACTCCCCCAGGAACTAATCCGTTAAAGATAAAAGCATTGAATGACAGTATAGCTGCCATTACCGCACAGGTTGCATCTCAGCCTGATCAATTAAAATTACCATTAACTAAATTAAGCGAAGGACTCGAAAAGTTTCGTGAAGAGTATGTTGAAAAAATAAAAGAAATTTCAAACAATTTTAACGATTCAATTAAACACTTAAATGATGTCATTGAAGTGAATCGAGAAGAAAATGATATTGTTTGGTGGATTTTAGGAGAGTTTAGCCGGGATCTGAAAAAACCTTTTGAGAGTATTGAATCTCTACAAGCTGTTTTGCTTGTTGGAAAAGAACTTGCAGATTTGACACATTTTTTACCGGGACATTATTCAGCAGAAGCCTTTATTCATAAGGTTTTACGCAATAATCAATTCTATTCAAAGCCTACTGAAATAAAGTTTGAGCAAATAATTGAGAGTAAAGAATCCTCTTGGGATACTTCTAGCTTTTTTGATGAGCAACTTCATAGTGTAATACAGTTTTGTCCTATTCACTATGCTTTATTTCTCTTTAAAGATGATAAAGAAAGCTGGAAACGCAAGTTTAAAACCCGATGGGATTTTGAGGTTACCAGAGAATTTTCTATTTTAACTCTTGCATACCAGTTTTATAGAGAAAGTCTTCTCAAAAGAAGTATTTAAGTCATATTGGAGGAGAAAACTTTGGCAGAAGAATTGGGAAAATTAAGTGAAGATACTGAAGAATTAACAGAACAAGACGCTGCATTTCTTGATGAAGAAATCGATATTAATTCAACTAAATCAGAACTTGCATCTAATGAAATAAGTATATCAAGCGGACAGGCTTTGCAATTAGATGAGGTTATAACACTCACAGCAAAAAAGCACCATAAAATTATTTTGGTTGCCGGAACAAAAGAGAGTGGTAAAACCTCACTAATTGCAAACTATTTTTTAGACTTTCAATTAGGAAACCACAAAAAAGTTAAATTTGCTGGTTCTCACACTTTAGTTGGTTTTGAACAAAGATGTTGGAAGTTCCGAACTGCTTCTATGAGAATGGTTCCAGAAACTTCTAGAACAAATCTCACAGATTCTCCATACCTGCACCTTCAGGTTTCAAATGAGCAAGAACAAGCTAGTGATTTACTTTTTTGTGACATAGCAGGCGAAAAGTTTAAAAATGCAGCTAACTCTACGGATTGGGCACATAAGTTGAATGAGCTTAGGTGGGCGAATCACTTTGTACTGCTTATAGACGGACTGAGTATTTGTTTGTTAGATAAGAGGCAAAGTCAATCAAGTCTAATACAACAGTTACTATATAGACTGATTGATTCTGGTATGCTCACAAATCGTACTTCAATTGAAATCGTTTTCTCAAAAGCAGACTTATTTAAGATGTCAAAAAAAGAAATAGAAAAAAGGGCAAGGTTACAAGATGAAGAAGCAGATTTTACAGATACAGAATCTAATAATATGGTCGGCAAGAAAGAATATTATCCATCTGATGTGGAAGAAACTAATGATTTTATAATTAAACTGAAAAGCGAGATTTCAAAAAAGTTAGATAAAAAAGGATATACGGCAGAGTTTTTTTACACCTCTGCATACAATATTTACGGAACAAAAACGGAAGAGTTCGATAATAATAGATTATTTATTTACTGGCTAAATAAATTTCCAGATATTAGTTCCAATATCAAACGATTCAACCCTGAAGTTATTCAGAGAGAAATATATAAATTTCAAGAAAGAGAAATGTCCAGAAACATATGAAAGAAAAAACTAAACAAAAGTTAATACTTGTTGGGTTACCTGAATCTGGAAAAAGTACCTTTATCGCGGCTCTTTGGGATGTTGTTACTTCTCATAAAATTGAGGGCTCACTTATTTTATCTGATTTTGAAGGTGACGATAGCTATTTAAATGAACTTCATCAAAATTGGGTTGAATTAAAGTCTTTTGGTCGAACAAAATTAGGTAAAGAGGGGCTAGGAATTATGAATCTACATAGTGCTAGCGATAGTACAGTTGGTACTTTAATTTTGCCTGATTTAAGTGGAGAAAGATTCGCTAATCAGTGGGAGAAACGTAAAGTTTTAAAGGATCATGTAGAGCACTTAAGAGAATCGTCTGGGCTATTACTATTTGTTCATTCCAAAAAAATTGAAAGGGGAGAATTAATGGATGAGGATTTGAATGAACTAGATGAAATACTTTCTACAGACGCTCCTGCACCTGAAGTAATAGAAGAAGTAATAGAGATTGAACTACCTGTTCTACTTAAGCACTCTCCAACTCAGACTATTTTAGTAGATTTATTGCAGACATCATTAGATCTAAGTAATAAGTTAAGTAAGGTTTCTCTTATAATCTCAGCTTGGGATTTGGTAATAGAAAATGGATTATCTCCTATTGATTGGCTCAAAAAGAAACTTCCTCTATTAGCTCAGTTTTTGGAGTCAAATGAACGAAAGATCGATTATTATGTTTTTGGAATAAGTGCTCAAGGAGGGGAGATTGATGATAGCGAACAAAGAGCAAGACTATTGAAAGAAATCGATCCATCTAAAAGAATAATTGTTGCAGAAGAAGGAAAAGAACCACATCATGATATAACGATTCCAGTAAAGGTATTATTGACATAAGATACAAGGCACTATGAAGCTTAATGTTAATATAGAACAGACATTACACGGTTATGATGATGGGCATAGACTTCTTGCATCATCATCAACACTTTCTTCTGATGAAGAAAATACGCTTCTTGAACTAAGTGATTTGTCTGGTTTTCAAGTAAAAGGTTTTGAAGAATACTTAACTGGCTTTCCCATTCCAAATAGTGACAAGTATGCATTTGCAAAAACTTGGTATGCCCCAGAAATGAAACGACCAGGATGTGTTTGGACACATACACTACTAATTAATCAAAAAGAGTTCAATAACATTTTTGATTTGAATTACTTGTTGAAAATTTTTCGTCGACCAGAGAAAGGATATTATTCTTTTTACGAAGATAAAACTTCTTATAGTTTTGTTTCAAGTTCTGAATCTTCATTAACCTCGCCAGTAATAGACGGAGAATCACATCAAAACAACATAGCACTATATACCACCTTCTATCGCCATCTTTATAATAAATCTCAAATTTTGGTATTAGGAGCTGATAACTCATTAAAGTACGAAAAATTCGTAGTTTCATTTTGGAGTCAACAGTGGTCTGAGTTGAGATTCGAGTTCTCATTTTGCACAGGCTCTTTATCTGACAGAAAAATCAATGACCAGTCTTTTACTTTGCAGATTTCGCCTCGACAAAATATCAGTTCATTTCTATCTTCTAGAGATTTGGAAAATAATGAGTTGTCATCAAAGAAAGCTATAATTGAAAAGCCAAGTCTTCAATATACAGAGGAATATGTTAAGAGTTTATATCAGAAAATGTATGATTCATTTAAATTTCCTCTAAATATCAATCCAGAAAATTCATCCTTTCAATCTGACAATCAAATTTTGAGATTTGTTTGGTACTATGGAAAAAAAATATCTCCATTTCGAAAAAACTTCGCTTGGCTTGCAAAATTTTACACACTTATAGAAAGACCAGAAAAAGATTCAGAATTGTTAAATGAGATAACTAAAGCTTTGTTAAATAAGTTTCCTAAAGAAGATGATGTTTCTGATCTCAAATCAATTTTGTACGGTGGGAAAATATTTCAAGATGAATCGGACATGTTATTTTGTAGTCCACCAGTTCTATCACCGCTGACTTCTGAAAGAAAACTTCTATCTCACTTACTAGATCTAGAATCAACAGATGGATTGAGTTTATTAGATTTAAATCTTGTCAGTAGATTCATTGACCTATGGAATAAGGAAACAGATTTTGCCGAGAAATTACTAAAAAAATATATATTTTATGATCAAATAAATAAACTCCAAAAGGAATTTATAAAAACTTCAGCTGATTTCATTTCCATCACTGTGTTTGCAGAAATATGGAAATCTAATAATGAATTAGCCAATTTACTGCTAGAAAGAAACCCTTGGTTAGCAATAATTCCTGAAGTTTGGACTCAGTCAAAAAGTAGTCAAGAAAAACTTTTTGAACTTCTTTTACACAGTTACCTAAAGAAAAAGGGGGACTCTAAATGGAAGAGTAATTGGAAGAAATTAGTGTACATTTTATTAGATACAAAAAATGACTATTTTACCCAAAAACTTGAAGATTTATTTGCTCAAGACTTAATCAATTGGATTTTGGATTGGCATTCAACAAATTTAAGTAAAGCCATACCCAGTAAATGGCTAGAATTAATAAGAAAGAACCCCGAATATGTAATGAAATGGTTAGTAAATAATGATAAAAAAGTAATTACTTCTGGATTAATTGCTCAACATTTGAATCCACTTACTGAAATTGTGAAAAACTACGGATCCAAGCCTTGGATTAATTTAGCTAAATCTGACAACAAAACCTTTACTGAAAGTGAAATTATAAAAATAAATAGTTTTCTATTAGTACTAGGATTAAGTAATATTGATGAACTTTCACCAGAATTAGTACCTTATTCATTTCCGATTATTTACAAAGCAGCAAGTCAAGAAAAACTTCCGTCTGAAGTTTGGGAACAAATAGCACCAATAGCTCCATCAAGTTGGTTTTCTTTGGGTTGGGACAAATGCAGTCGGCTAGAAGATTCGTTAATAAATTTAGTTATGCATAAGAATTGGTCGATAGAAATCATAATAAAAACGGCAAAATCGAAAAAGTTGTTTTCTCAATTTGTTTATAAATTGTCTCGAAGCTACCAAGGACGAAACTTGCTAAAGGAGTTAAATAAAAAAGCTGAGGAAGGGAAAGTTATTATCAGTTCAAAGCAAACTGAAGTTATGGAAAAAGATTTTTGGTAATCACTAATCTGGATGTATAACGCGTTTTGTACATAATTGCGATTATCAGAATCGAAAAAGTGTCAAAAATAAATGTTTTCTGACACCTTGTTTTTGATTGGCTTCAAGCCCTGAAAGCAGGGGAGTGCAAGGGGTATTTTTTAGGGGTTTTTTGACATCCTTTAGACAATTACCTCTTTTGCCTGAATGTGGCATAGATAGCGAAAGAAAAACCTAATATTTATCAGGTCGGGTTCTGTTAGAGTCTAACTGTAAAATATATTTTAATCAGAGGTTATTGAAATGATTTTTATCATTAATTATTTTCATCATCTTGAAATAAAAATCTCCCTTCAAAAAACTCCATTTCTCTTTTAATTTGTTCAATAGAAGCTAATGTGCGTTTTCCTTCCCTTAAACTGATTAAAGCAAACCCGATTGAAAAACCTAAGGAAAGAAAAAACATAACCCAAGCTAAGACGAATATCCATAATCTTTTTTCTTCAGGAGAAATAGTCACTAAAAAAATGATGGATGAGGCTAAAATACCTAAACTCGCCCAACAAGCGTTTTGATAAAAAGCTGAGAAAACTTTTACTTCATCTAAGGAACCTTTAATTTTTTCCCATTCTCTTTTCTCCATAACAAAAACTTGCAACGTTTTTGGTGTAGCTATTTTTACTTCTCTTGTTTCCTCAATTATATAATCACTAACATTTTTTCGAAACGCGTTTTCTCTTATAAGTTCTAAAATATTTTCAGTTTCTTTAATTTCTTCACTCATTTCGCCTCCATAAAAAAAGCAAGCCAAAGGGGATTGGCTTACTTATAAAATCAAGGAAAATCTTGATTATGCAAAAGCGTTAGCACTAACTAATTCTTCGTCAACAAGATTCTCTTCTTCTTTACGGGAGACAGATTCCAAGGAAGGCATAACTATTTCTTTGAATGATTGATTTCTTTCATCAATAGAAGCAATTATTTTCCCTTTCTTTCTCTCTCTGATTGCCCATTCGAATAAAGTTAAAGCGTTGTTGAATAAGTCCTTCCGGGTCGCCAACCTGGATTCCTTCATTATTTTCTCCAACTCTCTTACTTTATCTTCTGGTAGCTCGAATTGAATTCTTACCATTTCCATATTTGACCTCCTACAAGAATTTCAAAACTTAATTTTTTACCTAACATACCAAGAGATTGATATGCTAGAAAAAACCAACTTTCGTTCTTGTATTTTATTTTGCTCAAGCTAACAAGCATGTTTTTCTCCTATTTTTATTTTTTTAACCCTAATTATATATTATATATAATTATTATATATTGCTTATTATTATAACTTTTATTATGGGGGACGCGATTAAGAATCGGTCCCCTTATCTGCTTTACCCAAGATCACACAGCCTCGCTCGCTGATTTGCTTTTGCTACATACCGACTCGTTACCTTTATCCGATAAAAGCTCCTTTACCTTGTGGTTTCTGATTATCATGGTGATAATCCCCACTAATTTCAGCCACTATAAATAAATTTACCTCCATTTCTCCCGAAAAAATTTCAGAATTATCAAAGATTCCTATTTCCGTAAGTTTATAAACAAACTCCTTTGCCTTAATGTTATCAGGCGGCTCACGAACTAGCATTTCAGCCATAGTTAAACCTCACTAAGATAGTTTTTACAGGATGTCCTCTTATCTTTATTTTCAAGTTATTACCTCCTTTCATGTTAAGTTTAACCTAGCAACTAAATCATTCAACTTCCGTTGCACGAAATTTTTATTCCGCTAATTACTCACTATATACTCATAAAATGAGTGTGTCAACAGTTTTTTGAAAATTTATTTACTTTTTGTTAATAAAGTAATTTATATTAAAGACTGAAACCGTAACAAATCGTACGGATGCTCCCGCTAGTCCGAATCGAATTAAAATCAACATATATGGTAAGCATTCTTCGGGTAATTTGCGCCGCAATTATTACAATGCTTGGTCTGAGATTTATGTTCTTCGAGGTGGCGTTTAAGACCTTGAAAGCTATCGAATGATCTCCGGCAGTTCTGGCATTGAAATGGTTTTGACATTTTAGTTTGGGATTAATGATAAAAAATCTTCGTTCGGAATTTCATCCGGGTGTTCCGGCGTTACCCAAATATGTCTGAATATAGCTTCCGGCGTATCCAGATATAAAGATTCGTCTTTCTTGTCGCCCGGAACTTTGCTTTCAAACAATTCAGATGTCGTAAACCAGAATAGGGGAGAGGGTTTTGCGCCCGATACGAGCGGATGTCGGGCATTAACGCGCAAATGATTTGTCCAATTCGAGTCAATTGATTCAATAAGCACGGCACGGATTCTATTTACTCCGTAATGCTTGCGATGCAGTTTTTGTTTGACAACATAATGAAAATGACTTCTGAATTTCCGGTTCATTTTCGGGACGTTCATTGTCTTGCGGTCGGCTTCATAAAAATAATAATGAGTTTTTTCCGGCGCGTCCAGATCGGGAAAATGCAGCGCGAAAAATGCGTCCGAATGATGGGGGAGTCGCTCGTTTTCATCCTTTTTCAAAAGATACCCGTTCGCGTCATAAAAAACTTTGAAGCTTTAACAGTTACAACACGAGATAATTCCTCGCGAACTTCTACATTGAATTTCATAAATTTACATCTTGAATTTATTAAAAAAAATTCTCCTTCCTCCTTAGGATTATTCCGAGGCTAGTCGTCATTCTTAATCACCTTTTTACAATAAGGACAACGAAGCTCTTCATAATCCAATTCTTCCTCTGACACGATATTTATAAGTTTCCCGCAATGTGCGGTGATGTATTGGTAAGGCATTGTTTTCAAATTAATTATTTAATACTCATCCGGCAAAAGAATCGTCGTAGAACTTCTGTCCGCTTCCGTAATAACCCAAAATTTAATATCTCGATATTTATAACTTGAAAAAATTCTGCAATTATTCTCAATCGAAAATTCATTTTCTTCGACATCCTCTGTTTCCATTTCAGACCAATCTCCGCCCTGATGTCTTCCGAGGAGTTCAATCTCATCAACTCCTAACAGTGTCATTTTCTCTAATGCCCCGGGCGTAATGAATAAACTCCCTAACTCAAACTTCTTCATAAAAGTCCTTTCATTACTATTCCTGCTAATACCCCTAAATTGAAAACTACCGACAAGCGGTAAAACAGCATGACTTGCGGATTATGGTTGCAAAACTTCTTTCCCCCGAAGTCCCTGTAATACCCACGCATCAATTGATTAAATTCCCACTGATTCATAAAATACCTTTCACCAGCAAATGATAAAATAGTAAGCCTCATCTGGCATCAACTCACTACGGCGCGGCAATATCAGCCGGATTCCTTACCGGTGTCAAGAGAGCCTTATAGATTTTATGTTCACGTTCCATAATCTAAAATAAACAATCGTCCTACTACTAAAAACCAAAACAAATAACTAAACCAAAAACCGGAACGGGAAGGATAAAATACAATAAGTGCGACCTTGACACGGTAAGGTGGCTGATATAATGCCAAAGCCTGTGAGTGATGACCTGCTTATTTCCGTATTCAGAATTTAATCCGAATTAAACACAAACCACACCACCAACCATAACCACAACAAAGGCTGGACTACCCAGGCAGACAAAGTTTTCAATTTAGGGCAAACAGGAGAATGTTTCATACTCTTACAATAACTCTCCCAATCTGGTAACTATTGGGAGAAATTTCGTAAACAACTTGTAAACAAAAACCATCTTCCCGACATCAGGAAAATGGTCAACTAACAAAACAAATTGCCCTCTATTCACCTTCAAATTATGCCGAAGCGAAGCAAGGCTTTACTGTTCGCAAAACAAATCAAAAGAAATGCTATTAAATCATCACTTTAACAAGCCTGTAACTTAATACATAGTAACAGTTACATCTTTTAATCGGTATATTCAGTAATACAACGTAATAGAACGCTTATTGGAACAGTTGAGACAGCGAAGTTGAATTGTATGAGTTGGTTAAAATAGCATTTAACGGATCATTCGTGAACTCCGAAAACACGCCGACAAGGTAATGATCTGACGCGTTGATCGCTTCGAGTTTCCTGACCGAATCTTCAAGAGTTTTTTCGTCTTTTACCAGATATAAAACGCTGAATTCTTCATTTGTTTCGCGCCAATATCGGCGGTAATTTTCCGTCTTTTGAGCAATCTTGTCCTGCGTTCCCCGTTCGATTTCAAGATAGAAAAGATGATTTTCAATGTTTGCTATGCGGTCTGGAATAATGCCTTTTGAGATTCTTTTATGTGATTGCCAGCCGTAGAGTTTTCCTGTTAAAGCGAGGGCAACAAAAACTTCGGCACACATCTTTTCGTGTTCGTATTTGAATGTATGAACTTCTGAGCGGGGCGGCTCATATCCTAATTCCGAGATGATCGGATGTTTTCTCAATGACCAAAAATAATCCTTTCCTAAGCCGTAGGATTTAGATTTTAATAGGTTTTGTTTCTGGAGATAGAGGAGGTTTTTGTTTATTCTGCCGTAGGCTTTGCTTCTCGCGTCGCTCTGCCATTCCTCGTGATACAGGAGTCGCGTTATCTGGTTTTGCGTCAGATGTTTTTCGAGATTGAGGGCTTTTAGTATTCGCTCGTAGGCTTCGTGCATTGATTTGTTTTTGTATTTCCTCTTTCGACAGATAGAAATCCTGTTTTAACAATTCTTTAATATAATCGTCAAGTTTTTCTTTGGAGATCTTTACGTCCGGCACGTCCGGTATCCGCACTCTGACGGGGGATTCTTTGTTCTTCTTGATGATGGCGTATTGCTTCGGGATATTCTGATTGGCATAGGTTGCCAGAACGTGCGGAATATCGCCGCCGTATCCCAAATCTTTGACCATTTCGAGGCGGTCTTGATAACTCGAAGTATTGAACATCACCTTAATGCGCGCTCCCTGCTTCACCCCGTGCATCACTTTTTTATCCTCGAACTGCTCGAAATAATGATGCGCCAGCATTAGTCTTAGCCCTGATTTTCGTTTATACGACAGAACATTATCGATCTGCGGTGTGGCAAATCTTCCCGCTTCGTCAATATATAGATAATGAACGCCTTTCCAGCCCCACGAATTTAGATTGTCTATCGCCTGAATGATCTGGGAAATTATCATCACCCCGAGAAGCTGCGTGTTTTCCACCGTAAAATTCTGCGCCGGGTATAAATTAACGAGAACCACCCAGCCGTCCAAAATTATTTTTGTAAAATCTATGCCCGTATCCGCGCCGAACATTAAAGAAAGCGGTTCTTGCCAGAACGCATCAAGGCGGTTAATGGTCGAAGAAAACTGGCTGTCCCATATAAAAGGGGATTTAAAGGCATTTTTTAATGTCCGTGAATCCCGGTCGTCCTTAATAAAATCCAGATTTCTAATATCCTGATAATCGGCGAAAACCTCCGTTTCCTTGATCGTAAAATCGTTTTTTGCCAGCAGTCTAAGTAGTGCGGAAAGATTCTTTCTGATGCGCGGCGTTTCGGTGGATTTGGAATTAAAGAGGATGTTCAGAGCCTCCATCACGCCCTCCACCGATTGCTTGACTGCCTTGGCGTGTAACGGCTTGAGACAGGCGATTTTGCCGTATTTGGGAAGTGTATCGGGCGAGATATAAACGACCTTTTCAACTTTGTTTTTAGCGCAATAGGCAAGAATTTTGCGGCAGGTATCGCCCTTGTCCGACGGGTCAAGCAGGCAAAGCCCGTTGCCCATATCAATATCTTTGCGGATGTGATATTCGAGAAATTTCGATTTGCCTTGTTCCGGTTCGCCGAGAATATGAAAGTTGGCGGAACGTTCTTCTTCGGAAATCCAGACTTCCTTTTCCCCGGTTCCGAGAAGGCGCAGATCATAGCTTGTTTTGCCCCGTTTCCAGATTAAATCCAGAGATTCGCCGTATGGACGGCGTTTGCGTTCAAACGCGTCCCGATAAGATTTCCCGGTTAATTCCTTGAAATAATCCCGCCTAGATGTTCTTTTGTCGCTCACGGATATTTTTCTCCAGTGCTTTGATGTTGCGTTCTACCCGTTTTATTTCGCGCTCTTTGAACTCGCCGTCATCAAGCAGTTTTACCTGTTCGTACTCAAAATGAATGGTAGATAATTGTCTATTTAAAGCATTGAGTAAATGCTGCGGGAGAAGATGCTGAATTTCCGCCATTTGCGTGTCGAGTCCCGCCATTTTATGCTCAAATTCGAGATCGACCTGTTTCATCTGGCGGTGCTTTTCGACTTCCAGTTCCATTTCCCGCTGCCGGAAGGCAAGCTGCGTTTCCATCCGGGCTTTTTCCAGTATCAGCTCTTTCATGGTTGCCGGGTCTAATCCCATCTGAGTTGCAACTCTCGCCACAATAGCCTGATTATCAGAAAGAGCCAGATAGGCTTCGTGATCGGCAAGATTCTTCTCCCGCTCTAATGAATAGGTGGTAAGGGAATCTTCCTTGCGATAATTGGCTTGGATCGCGGCGGCTTCCTGTTCAATTGTTTGAGTTAAAAGACTGGTTTCTTGATTAAGCAGTGCCAGAAGTTCCGTTCGGGGTAAAGCGGCTCTTGCTTCTCTTTTAGCCGCATACCGCGTCATATTCGGGTCGTATTTCTGTTGATTGAGATTTTGAATCCGATCAACCGTCGAGTTATCGTCCTTCTGGTAGAAAAACATCAGAAAGATAACGCCGCCGGCAACAAATAAAATACTTAATAAGAGAAGTAGCCACATCATATTATCTGGTTTTTATCATATCCGCCCATCGTATCGCAGAATTATGCAAGGCTTTATGATTTTCGTCATCTCTAGCCAGACAGCTGCCGGCATTCGGATCAATAATGACCAGAATTCTTTCTTCTGCGGTTTCACCGGTCAATCTGAGTTTCAATGTATCCTTGAAGTCTGCACCAATTCCATGCTCCTCGAACATATAAAGCTGTCTCCCGTCGACAGAAAAATACGTCGTGTTATTAATCCTGTATTGAATATATTTAATGGGTTCACCCTGCGGCGTATTTATATTTATCGTGTCATTGGCGATTACCGGAATACCTGTTTCAAACCATTTTTGAGAAGTTAAAAAAACGAGCCAGCGATTTTTTGCAATTTGTTTAACCGTAGAACGGGCAACGGGGACCGGGGTTGGAGTTGGCTCTGGTGTCGGTTCCCGGGTCGGTTTCGGAACTGCGGTTTTTTTACTATTGGCAAGAGCCGGTGTGCTAGATACTTGAACATTAGCAGGAGTGGAACCGGCAATAACCGGCTGCCGGGAAGAATATTCTTTTGTAATCAAAAAAATACTCAGGGCAAACAATATCAGCCCGAATACTATAAACCCGACAGCAATTAATTGAGGCTTTGTAATCATTTCCAAGATTCTCACGTTTAGAAGTGGCGGAATTATACATTTAAAAACAAAATTTAGTAAAGGATTTTTTATTTCGGGGCTAAAAAATGTAGCCCGAAACCTGCATAAAACTTCCCGCATAAAAAAGCAACTGCATCTCAAGCATGGTTGCTATTTTTAATTGAATGATTGAAAAACTCAAAATTAAACGAAATCCGGACCACAGAATTTTAATTTGCCAATGGGGTGTCTGATTGAATCATCAAGAATACTCAGGCGTGAAGGCTAATTGCTGCATTTGCGTAAGTTAAAAACAAACGGAAAAAATTTCTTCACCTAAAGCAACCAAATAGAGAGTTCGGGTATCTTTTAGAAAAAGTTACAAAACAATTAAAAACGAAAAATACGGCTTGACAGAAATTTGTTTAATGATTTATAACATTTTCTATTGCTAACCAATTTAACAAGGGCAGTTCATATTTTTCACGGGCAGTTTCGGTTCCAATAAAAACTGAATATTTACAAAAGACGTTTTAACGACACGGTTCTTTAAACTCACGAATTTTATTCTCAATCAGAATTTCTTTCAAAGAGTCTTCAAACCAATCAAAAAAAAGACGCACGATTCGAGAAATCTATCTACTCTCAAAGGCAGGGATAAACTATGTCTAAACATAACAAAAGAAGAAATCGAGCCAAAGAAACGGCAATAATTGATACATCGGTTCAACCGGAAGAAACCGTAACACAGCCGGATGTTAATCAAACAAAATCATCGGGATTGACGCATAAAATCGCCTATTTGAAACAGCATTGGTGGGCGGTCGGTTTGATTGTCTTTCTCGCGCTTGGAGTGTTTGGCGCGGGGCTGAAATATCTGGAAGACGATGCCAGAAGAGTGATGGCTGACAGAAGCAAAGCCACCCGGCTAAATCCCGTGAATGAAGGACTTCTCGCAAAGATCAACCCTTTTCTTTCCGCTCCGATGCCTTCTTCGACACCGCAGCTTTCAAAGGAATATTTATACGCCGGGAGCAAGCTATTAGCTGTCGAAGATGCCAATGCCACGGCAGTTCCACCGACTGATGTAGCTGTCTGGCGACCTTCGACCGGAGTTTGGTGGGTAATGGGCAGTGAAGGCTCTCAGCAGACAATCGTCCAATTCGGATCTGCGAACGATATTCCCGCGCCCGGCGATTATGATGGCGACGGCAAAACCGATTTCTGCGTCTTTCGTCCGTCGGAAGGCAAATGGTATATCCAGCCGAGCAGTAATCCGACAACCTATTTTACATATCAATTCGGACAAAGCGGCGATATACCGGTTCAGGCTGATTTTGACGGCGACGGCAAAACTGATGCTGCTGTTTATCGAAATGGAGCCTGGTATATCCAAAGAAGTTCCGATTTCGGAGTATCGCAGGCATCGTTCGGAGTGAGTTCGGACACGCCGACACCGGCTGATTTCGACGGCGACGGGAAGGCGGATATCGCGCTTTACCGGAGCAGTGATGCGACATTTTACTACCTGCTGAGCAGTCAGAATAATGGGACGTATCAAACAATCGCCTTCGGACAAGCGGGAGATAAACCCGTACCGGGAGATTACGACGGCGATGGCAAAGCAGATGCTGCGGTTTGGAGAGCGGATTACACCTGGCATATCAAAAACAGTTCGGACGGTTCAATTGAAGGTTACACCTTCGGCGATCCGAACTCCGATATTTATGTGCATAACGACTACGACGGCGACGGGAGAGTGGACAGAGCGTTTTGGCGCCCGTCGGAAGGCAAGTGGTATATCACCCATAGTTCGGATAACACGGCACGAATCGTGCAGTGGGGAGCGGCGGGAGATATTCCGGTTCCAGCTTTTTATCGGCGGTGAAAATCCTTTTAGATAATCATAAATTATAAAAGTCTAAAGGCTTGCTCTAAACAAAACCTTAAATATAGTCGGACTTACAGGAAAAGACGGTGATAAGCCAAGGTCATTATTTAAAATCGGAGTGGAAAATATCAATGATTCAGAAAAACAATTTTAATAAATTATTCTCAATTTTAATCCTGATAATCATTTGGACATTTGCTTTAGAGATAAATGGACAAGAAACGAAAAATACGGAGCATAATGCCGACAAAAACCTAAAAGGTTCGACGCGGATCAATCCATCAACACTGGCAATGGAATTTTCTCTGTCATTTGGAGGGTATTCAGGGCGTGCAGGAAACTCTACTCCGATTGTTCTGAGTTATTCATCAAAGGTCTGGCATCAAAAAACATTGCCTCTTATAACAAGAGGGCGAAGTATTAATGAACCGCTATATAAAACGGAATATATAACTGCTTATAATCAATTGCCGACTTTCGGGAAACGAACGATTGCCGGATGGTCAAGTAGTTTGCAAATGCCGGCGTTAATTTTAGAGTCTGAATTTTATAATCAAAATGGGGAGATGCATCCGCTTTCCGCGCCGCCGCCGGAGAATTTTCAAACTAATAATACGACAAGCTGTAACGGACTATATTCTACGTGGGGAGGATATTTTTTCAGCAGTTCCTGTGGCGGAATGGCATATGCCGGTGGGTATGAATGTTGTCCGCCCAATGGTTTTTGCCAGGTTTTTGTAACTGAAGATTTTTGCGTCTTCGGCGGCGACGGCGGCAATGAGTTTCCGACTCCAAACCCAAACCCAAACCCAAACCCCATACCAACGCCGACCCCGGAAATTTTACATGCAGTTCCCCGAATTCGTATTCATATGCCGGACGGTTCATCACAAGAATTCCGTAAAACCGATAAACAAATAGACTGCATTGAAAGTCCAACCGAATGTTTTTCTCAGGATGGCACTTACTTGTCCGTCAACGGAACCGGGATGAGTTTGGACATTTCGACTGATAGTAATGAAAACACGAGTCGCACACTAAATTTGCCCGGCGGCGGTAAATATATATTTACCGATGATAATCCCACCACGAACTTTTATCATCAGGCAAGGTATTACATTGATCCTAACGGTAATAAATCAGCTTATAATGATGCGACGGGGGTTTGGACGGATACTTTGGGAAGGGAAATATTAAATCCCTTGCCAGGTCAATTAAGATCGGCAACTCCTCCTCCGAATCAGACGCAGGAGGTAACCTTGCCGGGAATGAGCGAATCCTACAAAATGACTTGGAAAAATTTAAGAAATGCCGGTTGTATAAATGGCACCGAGCCTGAATGTCAGGATACGGTTTTAGAAGACACTAACCAGGAGCTGAAATTTGCCGGAAATGATACTTGTCAAAGCGTATTAAATAAAAATCCCGTTAGCGGAAATGCTTTATTTACAGATAATTCATCGGATCATATTGAAAATTATCCCGATTCAATCAATGGGTATCGAACCATTGCGCGAAGCCGATTTTGTGCCGCAATCCCGCCGATTAACCCGGATTCCGGCGGACAGCTTAATGAGGTGAAAAAGTTTAATCCGGTAGTGTTGGCGGAAGTCGAACTACCGACCGGAGAAAAATATCGATTCAGATATAACGAATATGGTGAAATAACCAAGATAACATATCCGACCGGGTCATCAGAGAGATTCGACTATGGAATCGTGCACACGACCAGCGGCGGTGAGGCGACGAATCGGGGGGTCAAAGACCGCTGGGTGTATAATGAAAACGGCACCGAGATTAAACATTGGAACTATCATGCTCAAGGCGGTGTAGTAACGACGATTGCTCCGGACGATTCCAAAACAGTCCAAATATTCTTCCCTCAGGATGAACAAGGCGGCTTCGGTTTTACCGACCCGTTGAGCGGTTTTCCCAAAGAAACCCAAAGTTTCGACACCATCGGACGGATGATCAGCCGGAGTTTTACTAAATACAAAGTCGAACCATCCAGAACGATCAACGGGATTGCCGGAAATCAGGAGGCGACCCGCGACCCACGTCCGGAAAAGACAATCTCGATAATGATCGAGCCGGGCAGCGGTATGGCACTGGCGACCCAGAGTGAAACAATTTATGATACGCACGCCGAGTATAAGCATTTTGCTCATTTAAACCCGAAGGAAACAAAAACAACTCATTATGTTTCGCTAACCGAAGCAGTTGCAACGGATGAAAGCAAAACGATTGTTGACTTTGAATCTCTCTTCATCACACCGCAGTATGCAAGCATCAGTCGAAATGATTATGAATATAACCAGAATTATTTAAGTAGAGGAATTACAAGTCTGCCGATCAGAACAAAGGTTCTGAATCCGAATGACCCGGCGGAAGTTCTGGCGCAAACCGAAACTATTTATGATAGCACTTATCCTGGTGCTTCTAGTCTTCAAGTCAGTTACGGAATCGTCGGCTCGATGACCTGCCCGACTTCGACGGGTTCGGTTAATTGCTGGGAATCGCCGAATACGAATTATCTCGGTCGCCCGACAACTTCGAGGCTGTGGGATAAGGACAATAATGGGACATGGATCGAATCGCACACGCAGTATGACATTTTCGGCAATGCGGTCAAGGCAATGGATGCTATCCAGAATGAAGTGCAGACCAATTACACTTCAACTTATAAATACGCTTATCCCGCAAGCGTTGTTACCTCCGCACCCGATCCGACCGGGATTCACGGGACGAATCTAACGTCGCAGGCTTCGAGCACATATGATCTGACAACCGGGCTGCCTTTAACGGCAACGGATGATTTCGGTCAGACGACTAAAACCGAATATGATAGTTTTTTGCGACCCGTTAGAACATTCGGTTTGAATTATACCGCGCCGGAATCGCAGACGGTTTACGGTGTGCCGGTTAATGGACAGCTTCCCTCTAATCAAAGATTCGTTAAGGTCAGAAAACAGATTGACGCGACCAATTGGGATGAAGCGATCACCTGGTTTGACGGGCTTGGCAGAACCTATAAGACGGAGGCGACAGATTCGCAAGGGAATATAATTGTTGAAACCCTATATGACAATTTCGGGCGCGTTAGAGCGACATCACAGCCTTACCGAACCGGAGATGCGAAACTGTGGAGCGTGCCGCGCTATGATGAATTGAATCGGGCGGTCGAATCATTTGCGGCAGTTACCGATTCGGAAATTGCCAATCCGCCGACTAGTAAAAGCACGGGAGTTACGTCCTTCGGTATCTCGAACGTATCCGGGCTGATCGGGACATATACTGTTACAACAGATGCTTCGGGAAGAAAAGGACGTTCGGTTACAAATTCTCTCGGACAGCTTGCCAGAGTTGACGAACCGACTGCGATGGGCGGAGCAATTGATGCCGATCTGGGGACTCTGGAAAATCCGCATCAGCCGACATACTACAGCTATGATATTAAAGGCAATATGGTCAAGGCTCAGCAGGGCAAAACGGGAGATGCCAGTATTCAATACCGTTATTTCAAATACGACTCTCTCGGAAGATTAATCAGAGTCAAACAGCCGGAACAGGAAGTCAATACGAATTTGAATTTAGCGGACAGCTTCAACACCTCGGGACAATGGACAGCTGCCTATGCTTATGACGGAATCGGAAATTTGATCAAGACGACGGATGCGACCGGCGTAAACATCATCAATGAATATGACAAGGCGGGACGTGTTACAAGAAGATGTTACAGCAAAGCGAATCTCTGGCTGCCGTCAGCGACGAATTGCGGCGGGATAACGGGCGGTAATATCAGCGATACCACGCCCGAGGTCAAATATTATTATGACGGGAAAGAATTGGCTCAGGAGCAAGCGCCGCATAATTATGCGAAAGGCAAATTGACTGTGGTTAGGAGTTCGATTTCGGAGACGAGATACAAGCTGTTTGACAACTTTGGCAGATTGACCGAGATGGAGCAGAAAACTCCGTTTGGTATTGAATTGGTTAATGATGCACCAGCGCAGGTGTCGAAATATGTTTATGATTTCGGCGGACGGCTTGTGAAGGAAATATATCCATCGGGCAGAGAGGTTAAGAACGAATTTGAATCCGACGGCGATCTGATGCGGGTGTTCGGCAAAGCCAATGCAAATGCAACTGAGAAAACTTATGTCAATTCATTTTCCTATACGGCATCGGGCGGAATTTCCAGAGTGCGGCTCGGCAACGGGAAATGGGAAACCGCCAAGTTTAATGATCGTCAACAAATTACGGAACTCGGATTAGGAAATTCGGCGACGGATGCCAGTGCCTGGAAAGTAAATTATGAATACGGCGAGATTGAGAATAACGGCACCCTAAGCACAAGTAAAAATACCGGAAATATAGCTAGACAGACGCTTTCATTTGCCGGACTTGCAAATCCGCTTGTTCAGACTTACAGATACGATTCCGTTTATCGTTTGAAGGAAGCAAAGGAAACATCGAATTCAAATCCTGAGCCGAACTGGTCTCAGAATTACGACTATGACCGTTACGGCAATCGCACCGTATTTAATGAAAACATCGGCGGAATCGAAAATAACCAGACTCCGGCAATCAATCAGCTGACCAACAGATTTACCAGCACAAATTTCACATACGACAAGAACGGAAATATCACTAAAGATATTTCACGATTTAGTCAGGCAAGAGATTTCGTCTTTAATGCCGAGAACAAACAGATCGAGATCAAGGATGCTTCAAATAATGTTATCGGCAAATACTACTATGACGGTGAAGGAAAACGAGTCAAGAAAGTAACCGATACGGAAACGACCGTTTTTGTTTATTCAGGCGGGAAACTCGTGGCGGAATACTCGACGCAGCTTTCACAAACTCCAACGACCAGCTACACGACGACCGATCATCTGGGAACGCCGCGAGTCATCACGGACGCACTCGGACAGGTCAAAGCAAGACGGGATTTTATGCCGTTCGGCGAAGAATTGACGATCAATGTCGGCGGAAGAAGCACAAATCTGAAATACGGCGGTGCTGCCGATGATGTAAGGCAGAAGTTTACGGGTTATCAAATGGACACGGAAACGGAACTCGACTTTGCCGAAGCGAGGATGTATGAGAACAGATATGCCAGATTTACGGCGGTTGATCCTCTGCTGGCATCAGGAAAATCGGCGAATCCTCAAACATTTAATCGATATGTGTATGTTAGCAATAATCCAATTCTTCGTGTTGATAGAAACGGTGAGGTTTGGACTGAATATTTCAGAGATGGGAAATGGCATCCTATTTGGTTTGATAATTTCAAAGACTTTCAAACTGCCGCTGAAATGGATAGGTCATTAAGAGTAGTCTCGAATTTTCTTTACCAAACTGGGAGTGAAGGGAGTTGGGCTTCCCTTGATAGGTTTAGCAATAACTACGAAGTAATATCTGAAGCGCAAGTTATAAGCGGTATAGTAGCTACACCTTGCTTAACTTGTTTAAGGATGGCGGGTTATACCAAATACTCTGGCATATATGGCGCAGGAGGTCTCTTTACAGCACTTCTTAATCTACAATCAGAGTCGTTTCAAGCTATAGGTTCCGTCGTTGGCAGCAAAACTGTTCAAAGTATACTACGAGACCCGGCATTGAATGCTACAGTTGGAGGAATGAGTTCAGGACCACGTTTTGTTGGCAGTTTCCGAGCAATTAAACCTAATCGAGTGGTAATAGGAAATGATGCAGAATTAGCAAGAGTGGCTAGATGGACACCTTCTGAGAATGGACTTTTTCAAGTCATTAATCATGGTGATGAATATGTTGGTGGAGTTGTTACGGATAAAACAGGTAAAGCAATTCGCGCACTTACTACCGAAGAGAAGCTTAAGATAATGAGAGAAAATGGCTATACTGGAGGTCCTGTAAGACTATTCGAATGTCACAGTGGTTGTAATGGAAGCGCACAGGATTTAGCTAATAGAATAAATAACATCGTAATTGCACCGACTGATGTTTTCACTGTAGACATATTACGTCGGCAAAGAATTGAGAATGGAGGTTATTGGAAGTTTTTTGAACCAAATAAAACACAATGAATTTCCCGTTAGTAAGGAAACGGGGCATTAAACCCAATGAAAGTAAAAATATGATTCGTTTAGTAGGTTTTTTCGACGATCTAAAACTTGATTATTCTAATGGATCGAAATTAAGAAATAATGTGAGAAGTCAAGCACAACCGGATGAAGATAAAATTGTTAATTACTTGAATTCAGGAGAATTTATTTTAGTTAAACCAGTATTCAGATTCGATCTTCTATCTGAAGAGAAAAAGTATGCTGGTACTCCGAGTATCAGAACTGATGGTATTTGGGTTTGGGCGAATCTTTTGAGTTACTATGTTGAAGAATATCATGTAGTGTTGCCAAAAGAGTTTATTCAACATATGAAGTCTAATAAGTGGAAAATGCCTTTAACCCTAAAAATTCCTTTTGTTAAATACTATACTCTAAGAAAAGTAACTTTAGAGTTTTCTGAAAATAAAGAGAAAAAATAACATATTATGTTAAGATATTGTTATCATATGCGTTGCAAGTATCAAAATGTGAATACTATTCCGATGGTCACTTGATGAAGGAAATATATCTTTTAGCAGATAGATCAAAAACAAGTTTGAAGCGTAAGGTAACCTGATGAGAGTCTTCGGCAAAATTAAACAATTTCTCTGAAAAATGCGATCCAAAAAATGTAGACCAAAACGTGCACAAAATTTTCCGCATAAATAAAGCAACTATGCCGAAGCGTAGTTGCTTGAAATTACTAAGTGTCTGAAAAGACATGTGGTTAAGCCATTTCCAAAAGACGGAATTTCGCCCTGTCACGTTGGAGGTCGCGGGTTCGAGTCCCGTCGGCTCCGCCATTAACATCTTTATTATCAGTAGTTTCTGAAGTCGCCTTATCGGCGGCTTTTTCGTTTTCAGGCACTGTAGCCCGTTTTGTGCCAGTTAGCTCATCTTCCAGCTTCCCGGCGATCAATATCTAGTAGTCTCATTAAAAAGAGTTGATGACCTATCAATACCTTCGCCAAAATGAGATGTTAAAAATGAATTTTTGATATTGATTTTATTAGCTTTGTAAATGTAACAAAACACATCGGATATAAATTTTGAAAATTCGTTATTTTCGGACTACCCCGCAGCAAGCTGACGGGGAATTCTTTTAGATTAAAATACGGTCTGCCTTTTCCATAAACCATTTTAATTATCTGCATATTTTTTGCAGTGTTTTACAGCCTCTTTGTTTTCAATAATTATGATTTTGCATATTTCGCACCAAGCTGAACACCAATTTTGCATCAAGCTGAACTTCATTTCGCACCAAAGTGAACACCGTTTCGCAATCGCTTGAACACGATTTCGCTTCAAGGTGAACACGATTTCGCTTAACTTGAACACTTCTTTTTTCCGCCCCGACGCTGGTCGAAGACTTACTCAGCGGTGCATTATTTCTCCATCTTATTTTATGGAGGAGAAAAAGAATATGCCCGCACATCGAATCGATATGCGTACTGTCAAAGAAGTTTTACGATTAAAGTTTGCCGCTTCCTTAAGCCACCGCCAGATCGCCGCCGCGCTTCGGATCGGGATCGGCACCGTGTCCAATTACCTGGCGGCTTTTGAACGCACCGGATTGGCTTATCCGCTGCCCGAGCAACTCGATGAAGCGGAACTCGAACGGCTTTTGTTTCCGCCGACGGTTTCGTGTGCGCCGTCACCGCTCGTTCTGCCGGACTTTCCCGAGATTCATTCACAACTCAGATTGAAGGGAGTCACGCGCCAGCTCCTCTGGGAAGAATATTGCGAGCAATCCGGCGCTCAGGCTTACAGCTACACGCAGTTTTGCGTTCTTTACCGGCGGTGGCTCAAACGCCAGCGTTTTTCGATGCGGCAAACCCATCGCCCGGGTGAGAAGCTGTTTGTCGATTACTGCGGAAAGACGATTCCGATCATCAATACCGTGACCGGGGAAGTTTCTGAAGCGCAAGTTTTCGTTGCCGTATTGGGAGCCTCCAACTACACTTTTGCCGAAGCCACGCATTCTCAGAAACTTGAAGATTGGACGGGATCGCATGTGCGCACCTTCGCCTTTTTCGGCGGCGTTCCGCAGCTGGTCGTGCCGGACAATCTGAAAGCGGCAGTCACCAAGGCGTGCCGTTATGAACCGCTGCTGAACCAGACCTACGCGGAGATGCTCCGTCATTACAACACCACGGCACTGCCGGCGCGTCCCTATAAACCGAAAGATAAGGCAAAAGCGGAAGTCGGTGTGCAGGTCGTCACGCGCTGGATCCTGGCACGGCTGCGGCATCAGCAGTTCTTTTCGCTGTTTGAACTCAACCTGCAGATTCGCCGTCTGCTCGATGAACTCAACAACCGCGAGTTCAAACGCTTGCCCGGCACGCGCCGCCGCCGCTTTGAAGAACTTGACCAACCTGCTCTTCAACCGCTGCCCCCGACCGCTTACGAATACGCCGAATGGCGAAAGGCGCGGGTCGGGATCGATTATCACATCGAGATCGAACGCCATTTCTATTCCGTGCCGGCATCTTTCGTTAAACGCGAGATCGAGGTTCGTCTGACGGCGCGTGCCGTCGAATGCTTTGCGGGCGGGAAAAGGATCGCCGTCCACGTCCGCTCACGACTTGCCGGCAGTCATTCTACGCAAGCCGAACATCTGCCGAAAGCGCATCGCGCTCATCTGGAATGGACACCGGGACGCTTTCTGAACTGGGCAAACGAGATCGGCGAAGCGACGCGCAAAGTCGTCCAGCATCTGTTATGGACACGTCCGCACCCGGAAATGGGCTACCGGAGTTGTCTCGGACTGCTCAGTCTCGAACGCCGTTATTCACGCGAACGCCTGGAGGCAGGCTGCCGCCTCGCCCTTGAAAACGGGACACCGACACGGCGGTCGGTACTTTCGATCCTCCAGCAAGGAATCGACCGTTTGCCGCCGCCGGAAAAAGTCGAACAGGCACCACTGCAGCACGAGAATATTCGCGGCAGTGATTACTACGAATGAGTCGAAACAAGAACTAAACTGTAAGGAGAACTCAAGAAAACTATGTTGAATAATCAAACGATCGAAGGCTTGCGCCGTCTGAAACTGTTCGGAATGGCAAACAGCTATCAACAACAACTGGAACAACCGGCAGCTTTTGAGCTGTCATTTGACGAACGGCTGGCTTTGCTCCTCGAACGCGAAGAAACCGAGCGGGATCAAAAACGGCAAACCAGACTTTTGCGGATGGCGCGGCTGCGGCAATCTTCCGCTTGTATCGAAGATATTGATTACCGCCATCCGCGCGGTCTTGAGCGAAGCCGGATGGCATCGCTCATTACCTGCGACTTTATTCGCGGGCGGCAGAATCTGGTGCTGGTCGGTCCGACTGGAACGGGCAAATCCTGGCTCGCTTGCGCTCTCGGGCAAGCCGCCTGCCGACAAGGGTTGAGCGCCCGTTACGAAAGAGTTCCACGTCTGCTCGAAACTTTGCGCCTCTCGAAAGGCGACGGCTCATATGCCAAAAAGCTGCAGGCACTGGCGAAGATCGAATTGCTGATCCTCGATGACTTCGGGTTAAAACCGCTCACGCAAGCGGAAAAACATGACCTTTTGGAATTGATCGAAGATCGCCACGGACTGCGTTCGACAATTGTCACCAGTCAGCTGCCGATCAAGGCGTGGCATGAATACTTAGGAGAACCGACGGTCGCCGATGCGCTGCTCGATCGGCTCTTAAATAACGCGCACCGATTGGAACTGCGCGGTGAAAGTCTGCGTCGGAATAGCAAGACACTTGACATTTCGGCGCAGGTCGCTGAACAATAACAAAGACCGGCATCGGGTAACGGAAAAAGAAGCGTTCACCTTCGTGCGAAATCAGGTTCAAGAGTTAGCGAAAACAGCGTTCACCTTCAGCGAAATACACAATGATTTTACAAGTCTTCAAAAATTGGCGAAGGTATTTATACTCAGAATGGGGTAGTTAAAGGTGCGGGTTATGCGACAATGAATGCCGAACAAATGATTTTAAAATACGGTTTAAAATAGAAAAAAATGAAATTAGCAAGTGATGGTAAAATAAATACTGACGGTATCATTTCCAGTAACGAAACGATTACTGAAAAAGAAGGATATGAAGCAATGCTATATATGCTTAAAGCGTATTGGGAAGCAACAGGGTCTAATGATTTAACCGATATATTAAGTGGTGGGGAATATTGGGGCGAAGTGAATAAACCTGCTGATACTGCCTATTGGGAATATTGGTTAGAAGCAATAGAGAAAGTTAAAAAAGAAGGTCCACCACCTTTAAAAGAATTGCATTAAATCCAAAACGCCAGGCATTTAGCTTGGCGTTTTTGCTTACATAATAGATTGCAATTTAGTTTGTTTGATGAAAGTGATGTGGTCTAATTAAAGGTTATTCCGCGTGTTGACAATCGTTTAACCGAAGCCAAGGAAACTTCCAACTCCACGCAGAATTGGATACAAAATTACGGTTATGATCGTTACGGCAATCGCACCGGCTTTAAGAAAATATCGGCGAAATTGACAATATCCAGACTTGAGAGCCTTCGGCAAAATTAAGCAATTCTTTTGAAAAATGTGATCCAAAATGTAGACCAAAACGTGCCAAAAAAACTCCGCATAAATAAAACAACTATGCCGAAGCGTAGTTGTTTGAAATTGCTAAGTGGCTGAAAAGACAGATAGTTAAGCCAGTTCTAAAAGGCGGAATTTCGCCCTGTCACGTTGGATGTCGCGGGTTCGAGTCCCGTCGGCTCCGCCATTAACTTTTTATCACCATCATAGTTGCCGAGCCGTCCTTGTGGACGGCTTTTTCGTTTTCCGCCCCTTTATCCAAAAATGGGACTACTCGCTTCTGGACGCATAAATGCTGTTTATCGGGCTGTTTTTTTTTATTGACATTTTTTTTAATTAGAATTATTATAATCCCATCTTAAAGATATAAAGTACGCAAATGAAAGTGATTGGAAGTTTTGGATTTACAAAACAGCGTCGAGCTGTACTTCGAGTGATTCGCGAATCGGACGAGCATCTGACTGCCAATGAGGTTTTTGATTTTGCCCGCCGATTTCTGCCGGGCATCTCGTTCGCGACCGTTTATAATTCTCTGCGTTACCTGAAGAATGAGGGGCTGATCGGCGAAATCAGGTTCGGCACTGATTCCACGCGTTACGACCGCAATCTGACGCGGCACGACCACGCTCTCTGCAACAAGTGCGGAAAGTTGGTTGATCTGGAATTGTCTATTCCGGCGGGATTGATTGAAGAAGCGTCCGCCCTCTCGAAGTTCCAAACTGAATCAATCGAAATGACTCTGCGTGGTTTGTGTCCTGAGTGCAGTAAATAAGCAAATTAACAACATAAATTTGTTCCTGAAAAAAAATCTAAATAACAAATCAATAAGGAAAAGGTAAAACAAAATGGCACATGACATAGAACAGAGTGAATCATCAAATGCCCCGACTTCGGATATGAATGGTTCAAGCCGATGCCCGTTCACGAGCGGAGCCATCAAATTCACCACCGCCAGTCACCGGTCGAATCGTGACTGGTGGCCGAATAAGTTAAATTTGAACATCCTGCGACAACATTCTTCCCTATCCGATCCGATGGGCGAGGAGTTTAATTACGCAGAGCAATTCAAAACACTCGACCTGGCGGCAGTAAAAGAGGATCTTGCCGCGCTGATGACCGATTCGCAAGAGTGGTGGCCGGCGGATTTCGGACATTACGGACCATTGTTTATTCGTTTAGCGTGGCACGCTGCCGGAACCTATCGCATCGGTGATGGACGCGGCGGCGGCGGTCGCGGTCAACAGCGGTTCGCACCGCTTAACAGCTGGCCGGACAATGTGAGTTTAGACAAAGCCCGTCGGCTCTTGTGGCCAATCAAACAAAAGTATGGTCGGAAGATTTCCTGGTCCGATCTGTTCATACTCGTGGGCAATGTTGCACTGGAAACGATGGGTTTCAAGACGTTCGGTTTTGGCGGCGGACGCGAAGACGTGTGGGAGCCGGATCAAGATGTTTACTGGGGTGCCGAAACGACCTGGCTGGCTGGCGACATCCGCTACGGACACGGTTCAGAGGGCGTTGAAAAGTCGGGCGGGGTGCTGGTGTCGGACGATGATGCGGATGGCGACATCCACAGCCGGAAGTTGGAGAATCCGCTGGGCGCGGTGCAAATGGGACTGATTTACGTCAATCCAGAAGGTCCGGACGGGAATCCCGATCCGATCGCGGCGGCTCACGACATCCGCGACACGTTCGGACGCATGGCGATGAATGATGTGGAAACCGTCGCGCTGATCGCGGGCGGGCATAGCTTCGGCAAGACGCACGGCGCGGCTGATTCGTCGCACGTGAGCGTCGAACCGGAGGCGGAAAGCATTGCGGCGCAGGGCTTCGGTTGGCATAACAGCTTCGGCACGGGAAAAGGTGCCGATACGATTACCAGCGGTCTGGAAGTTACCTGGACAAAAACGCCGACAAAATGGAGCAATAACTTTTTCGAGAATCTGTTCGCCTTTGAGTGGGAGCTATCAAAGAGTCCCGCCGGTGCGCATCAGTGGGTTGCTAAAGATGCTGACGCGATTATACCGGATGCTTATGATTCGGCGAAAAAACATTTGCCGACTATGTTGACTACCGATTTGTCATTGCGATTCGACCCGGAATACGAAAAGATTTCAAGACGTTTCTTAGAGAATCCTGACGAATTCGCCGATGCCTTCGCGCGGGCGTGGTTCAAACTGACGCACCGCGATATGGGACCCAAATCACGTTATCTCGGTCCCGAAGTGCCGGAAGAAGAACTTATCTGGCAGGATCCGATCCCGGAAGTTACGCATGAACTGATTAACGCGTCGGACATCGCCGAACTAAAGGCTAAAATACTCGATTCAGGTTTGTCCGTGTCCCAACTCGTCTCAACCGCCTGGGCATCAGCCTCGACGTTTCGCGGCGGCGATAAACGCGGCGGCGCGAACGGCGCACGAATTCGTCTTGAGCCGCAGAAGGATTGGGAAGTCAACAATCCGGCGCAATTGGCGACGGTTTTGGAAACTCTTGAAGGCATCCAAAATGAGTTCAACGATGCTCAGTCCGGCATAATTTTTTCCGGCAAAAAACAAGTATCGCTCGCTGACCTGATTGTTCTCGGCGGATGCGCCGCTGTCGAGAAAGCCGCGAAAGAAGCGGGTTTTGATGTAACGGTTCCATTTAGCCCGGGACGCGCCGATGCATCGCAAGAACAAACCGAAGTTGAATCATTCAGGTATCTTGAACCGCAAGCGGACGGATTCCGCAACTATAAGAAGAGTCATCACCGGACGAAAGCGGAGGAAATGCTTGTTGACAAGGCGCAACTTTTGACATTGACCGCGCCTGAAATGACGGTTCTGGTCGGCGGTTTGCGAGTTCTTAACACGAACTTCGATGGGGCGCAGCACGGCGTATTCACGAATAATCCGGAAACACTGACGAATGATTTCTTTGTCAATCTGCTTGATTTCGGCACGACGTGGAAGGCGACATCCGATGCGGAAGAAGTATTTGAAGGGCGTGATCGCGCAACCGGTGAACTCAAGTGGCTCGGCACTCGTGTTGATCTGATCTTCGGTTCAAACTCGGAACTCCGAGCCTTGGCGGAAGTTTATGCTTGCGAGGATTCTCAAGAGAAATTCGTGCAGGATTTTGTGGCGGCGTGGAACAAAGTGATGAATCTCGATCGCTTTGATTTGGTCTGATTTCAGCAGCGGACAAACTCTGTCAATTTTAGCAAACAACTGGTTAAATTCATTACTGAGCAGCATTAGAATTGCTTGAGTTGTAAAAGAAAATTTACCCGCGAAAGGGCGCGAAAAGAGCGCGAAAAAAAGAAAATGACAGTGCACGGATTTTTTCTTTAGCGTCCTTTCGCGTTCTTTCGCGGGAGCAATACTTAAAAAATGCGGCTGATTAGGTCTTTGGTCTTTGGCTTTCGGTCTTTGATTGTTGCTCTGATATTCTGAGTTTCATTTCAAAGTCAGCTGCAACCGCTCTGGTGGCAAAAATATGATTAAAGTCATATTTTCCGGTTTCAGTTTTGATCGGCAAATTCCTGAGGTGCTTCGAGCGCGTGAGTTTGCCGTTCGCCTTTCGCTTTTTTTTCGGCTAAAAATTGATTAAATTCCGCCGATTTATTGCGCGGGACGCTTAAAGTTTTCCAATCGCTTGAACGAAAGTGTTTGGCGAGAAAAGTTATTTGCCCGATGTGATAAGCGTAATGGGTCAACTGCCGGTTGATTGCTTCGCAAACTGTGTGCGCTTCGCCGCGAATCGAAACAACTTTTGAGAAATCTTCCGTCTGTAAAGGTTCTATTGCTGCAAAAAGCGTCTGCCAGCCTTCTTCCCAGATTTTCATCAAAGATTCGCGTGTTTCATCCATCAACTCAAATTCCGTATCGCGTTGGCGATTTTCTTTTTCTCCGTCGGATGTTAAAAAATCCATCCAGCGCGAACGCTGATTTCCGGCGATATGTTTGACGATCACGGCAATCGAATTGGCTTCTGCGTCAATCGCTCTGAAAAATTCCTTGTCCGAAACCTGCTCAAATGCTTTTTCCGCCATTTTTTTATAATTGCGAAAAGATTTAATCGCGTCTTGTAGATAATTTTCAATAATTGCTTCTTTCATTACTTTGTAAATTAAGACCAAAAATTCTATAAGTTTGATTATTTTAATGTGAATCAAGAGTTAAAATCAGCCTCAAAAATGAGGATGATTTATTTCAACTCTTGATTCGCATTATTATAATCCATTTGTTTATCTTTTTAATCGTTTTTGCTTTACCATTTACCATTTACCATTTACCATTTACCATTTACCTTTTACTTATGAATATTTCAGCACCCGAAGAATTAGAACTTGTCAAAAAGCACAAGAAGCTGGAGCGTTTGAAGGAAACTCTCGCCACGCGTGAAGAAATGATGACCGAACTTCGCGCCGAACTCGAACAGTTTGAAGCCAATTACACGATGGAAGTCGGCAGACTTTACGCCGAACTCGACGAAATCGAAGCGCAGATCGCCGAAGAAGAATTAAAACTAAATCCCGAAGACGAAGAAATAAAAAAACGTGCCGAAGAAGCGAGAAAACGCGCCGAAGAATCGGCGGAATCGGCGGACGAAGAAAATTGGCAGGCTTGTACGCATAAATGGAATCCTTCGCCGGAAGCGAAAAAGGCGTATCACAATCTGGCGAAAATGATTCATCCCGATCTGGCGATTGACGCGGAAGAACGCACGCGCCGCACCGATCTGATGGCAAAACTCAACGACGCTTACGCCGAAGGCGATCAAGGGCTTTTGAATAAATTGGTCGAAGAATACAGAGATTCGCCCGATCTGGTGAAAGGCGATTCAATCGGCGATCAGCTTGTGCGCGTCATTCGTCAGATTTTTCAGGTTACGCGCCGCTTGAAGGAACTCCGCGCCGAACGCCTTGAAGTCGAATTATCGGAACTTTTCATTTTGCGCGAAAAGGTCAGAAGCGAACAAATGGAAGGCAGAAATCTGTTCAAACAGATGGCGGCACGAACCAAAACGCACCTTCAAAAAGCGGAACGCCGTCTTGTAAATCTGCAAAATGTCAATAAAGCGGTCGAATCCGACATCAAAGAAAGATTCGGAGTAGACGTTTCGGCTTTTCGATAATAGACATTATCGGAAATAATTAACCACGAAAAGACACGAAAGAACACGAAAAATTGTTGTTGTTATATTGTCATTTCATAAAGACGGTGATTCTGTGACAAAAAAAACTTCGTGAAATCTTCGTGTTTCTTCGTGGTTAATTATTTCCGACAATCTTTAAATTGAAATTTCAAAAAAAAACTTTCTCCAATCATCGCTTTCCGCGACATTTTTGATTAAATCATTTCTTTCTTCCAACATTTCGGTCATATATTTTTCCAGAAAAAGCGAATCGGCGATTTTTCCGAAAATCCAAAATGGCGACGAATACTTAAAAACATCCCGCATAAATGTTCCGTCTTTACATTTTTGAAAAAAATGATCGTGCGTAAAACTTTTGAACGCGCCCTTGACCATTGTATCTTGAAAATGATGCGGACGATTATACTCGGTGATTTTTGAAGTCAGCTTTTGTTTGATGCCGAAATGCGTCGCTTCCCAGGTTACGCTTTCACCGAAATTAATCAAGCCTTTGGTAACTCCGCCCATCGCTTTTTCATTGTGTTTTGACATCGTTTTTTCGTGCAGATCAATACATCTTGCCAGATCAAAGACTCTTTCAATCGGCGCATTTATTGTAATTTCCAGTTTGATAATCGGCATAAAGTTAAAGCAAATAATACAACTTTTTGCCGGATTTTCAGTTAAATCAAATGATATTTCGATTGATTCGAGAGCTTATTTTTTAATCCGATGTTTTCTTAGGCTTGATTTTCTTGTATGCTATTTATTCGTTTTTTAATATTTTTATTCGAATCAAATAATTTATCTGGAGAATTTATGAGCGTAGAAGTTGTAATGCCGCAAATGGGTGAATCAATTGCGGAAGGAACTATTTCAAAATGGTATAAACAAGTCGGCGAAAAGGTCGAAAAAGATGAAAACCTGCTGGAGATTTCAACCGATAAGGTTGATGCCGAAGTTCCTTCGCCATCCGCCGGAGTTTTACTGGAAATTCGCGCAGTCGAAGGCGAAACGGTCGAGGTCAACAGCGTTGTCGGAATTATCGGCGAAGAAGGCGAACAATCCGCCGCGACGAGTTCAAACGGAAACGCGTCGCAAACCGTAGAAACGCCGCCAGCCGCAGAACCGAAACAAGAAGAAACGCCCGTCGAAGAAGTTTCTCAACCCGAACCGGAACAAGCGCAAATCGTTGCGCCGCTAACAACTGCGAGTGCGGCAGATGCCGCCGAAGTCGTAATGCCGCAGATGGGCGAATCCATTACGGAAGGAACGGTTTCAAAATGGCTGAAAGCGGTCGGCGACAAAATTGAAAAAGACGAACCGCTTCTGGAAATTTCGACCGACAAGGTTGATGCCGAAGTTCCTTCGCCGATTGCGGGAACGCTGCTCGAAATCCGTGTAGTCGAAGGCGAAACGGTTGAGGTCGGTTCGGTTGTCGGATTGGTCGGCGCGGAAGGCGCGAGTGCGGTTTCCGGTTCGGATTCAAAAGTAGAAAGTCAAACTTCCGCTGCCGGACAGAAACAAGCCGAGCAGGCAACCGCTGCCGCAACAAGCGCGGATGCGGCAACTCCGGCGCAGTCAATTATCCAAGAACCTAAAAAAGAAGAACCCAAAACTTCCGCCAACGGACACGACAAACGGCTCGGCGATCAAACTCTTGAAGAGCTCCGCAAAACGCGGAGCAGTCCGCTTGTCCGCAATATTGCCAAAGAACACGGCGTAGATATTTCGCGCATCGAAGGTTCGGGAATGAGCGGTCGCGTAACGAAAAAAGACATTTTAACCTTTATCGAATCCGGCGCGGCACTTCGTCCGCAGGATTTACTTCGCCAAGACGCGCCGGGTGCGCCGCAAATTTCCCCAACACAAGTTCAAACCGCGCCGAAAGCCGAATATAAAGCTCCGCAAGTTGCCTCGTCGGTCGGCGACCGCATCGAGCCGATGTCCGTGATGCGTAAGAAAATTGCGGAACATATGACTTTCTCGAAGCAAACTTCGGCGCACGTTACGAGCGTGTATGAAATTGATATGACGAACGTGGCGAAATTCCGCGATAAAAATAAAGCCGAATTTCAAAACCGCTACGGCACGAAGCTGACCTTTATGCCGTTTATTTTTCAAGCTGTAACAAACGCCTTGCGAAATTTTCCGGTGGTCAATTCGCAGATTTCCGGCGATCAGGTTATTTATAAAGGCGATATAAACTTGGGAATGGCAGTCGCGCTTGATTGGGGTTTGATCGTTCCGGTCATCAAAAAAGCCGATTCGCTTTCGCTGGCTGGGTTAGCGCAGACGGCAAATGATCTGGCAGACCGCGCCCGAACGAAAAAGTTGATGCCGGATGAAGTTGCGGGCGGAACATTTACCATCACAAATCCGGGCGTTTTCGGCGGTCTTTTCGGCACGCCGATTATTAATCAGCCGCAAGTGGCGATTCTCTGTGTCGGCACAATTGAAAAGCGTCCGAAAGTTATCACGACCGAAGAAGGCGACGATGTTATCGCCATTCGTTCAATGGCTTATTTTGCCCTGACTTACGATCACCGCATTGTTGACGGCGCGGATGCCGAAAAATTCTTGTCATTTATGAAAGAATATCTTGAAAAAAACCAGTTTTCACTATAATATATTCGGGAATTTGGAGATAAAAAGAAAAAAACATCTCCAAATTCCCGAAACTCTCCCGAAATTCAGCTGAATCAAAAGAAGACATTTTAACTTTTTCTTTCCGATTTATGTATCAGATAAGAACATTTCCTAAAATCTAACTGTTATCGGTCGGTTTTTTAAATGCCTGTTTTTACAACACTTTAGCAAACTAAAGAATATATGCGTTTTTTGGCACACGAATTGTTTGCAATCGGTTCTTAGATGCTGCATCAAATTAGGGAACGCTCGGAACTTAAAGTTCATTGAAATGCAGTTCAAAATATATTTAGAATTAAGAATTCAATTACTATTTTTGAAAAATTCTTCGACAACTTGAAAAAGTTTTAATACGTCAAACTGATTGATAGATCGGTTTTTTTTTGAGTTTTTCAAAAATAAATAAAGGAGTCGTTTATGTTTAAGAAATTTCCTGTTTTATTTTTAACAATTTTGTTAGGCGCAGTTAGTATTTTTGCCCAGGATGCACAAGTCAGAAATCTTGTGAATGGTCAAAAATATAAAATCAAAGGCGTAGTTGTTGCCAGCGATAATGGCAGTTTTGTTGTTCGCGATACGGTTGGAGTTGACACGAGGGTTGTTACCGCACCGAATGCCAGTATTAGAAATAACAGTTTTTGGGGCAGCGGAAACGTCTATCCGGTTACTTCGATTGTTCGCGGATTGATGCTCGAAGCCGAAGGGCGCGGCGATAGCACAGGCAATCTGGTTGCTACCAAGGTTCGTTTTGATAGAAGCAATCTAGAAGTAGCTCAAACAATTGATACTCGCGTTGAGCCGGTTGAAACACGTTTGACCGAAACAGAACAAAACGCCGAGCGTCTTTCGGGACAAATTGATGAATTGATGGCAATTTCAAACGCCGCCCGCGGCGGTGCAAGAGCCGCCCAAGATTCGGCTGATGCCGCGATTGCCGGCGTAAATGCCACAAACCAAAGAATTTCGTCGCTTGATGATTATGTTGTTCAATCAACGTCAAATGTTAATTTCCGCGTCGGCAGTGCGGTTCTTTCGCCGGAAGCCAAAGCCGAACTCGATCAAGTTGCTCAATCAGCAATGACTTTGAGAGGTTACACCATTGAAGTTACCGGACATGCTTCGGCAGACGGCAATGCTCAAACCAACAAAAGATTGAGCGAAAGACGCGCGCAGGCAGTAATTGATTATTTGGTGCAAACGCATAATGTGCCGCTCCGACGCATCGGAACATCTTATGGTTTCGGTTCGCTTCAAGCCGTTGCCGATAATTCAACCCGCGAAGGACGTGAAGAAAATCGCCGCGTTGAAATTAAATTACTGGTTAGCCGCGGATTAAATCAAAATGTTGAGGTTCGTGCTAATCCTGTAGATGACCAATAAAGTTTTTTTATAAAATAAAAGGGCAAAAATGTGAAATGGTTTTTTTAACTTTTCGCATTTTGCCCTTTTTTTTGTCGGAAGTTTGGGCTGGCTGATTGGTCTTGAATTTCGGAACCAAAATTTATTTTTAACCTGTCTGTATGAACAAATTTGTGACATCAACGTTTCTGCTATGAAATTCCGGTCCGGCTTAACCCACTCGGCATTCTTAAAATTTTTGCGAGGGAACTATGAAAGTTAAATTATTAAAACTTACCGCTATTTTTCCGCTTTTTTTTGTATTTATTTTCACTTCTTTCGGACAAACCCCGCAAGAAACCCCGCCGCCGCTGATCCAGGATACAGGAGATGTCTTAAAGATCGAATCGCGACTGGTCGTTGTTCCGGTTTCGGTTTTAGATGCAAACGGACAGCCTGTGACAGGTTTGACAGAGGCTGATTTTCGCATCCTGGAAAACCGCAGAAATCAGGAAATCGCCGAAGTTCTCGATGCGGAAGATGTTCCTTTGGAAATCGCCGTTTTGTTTGATATTTCGGGAACGACAAGTCCAATGTTCACTTTTCAGCAAGAAACCGCCGCGAAGTTTCTGCGCGAGGTGATGCGCCCCGAAGATCGGGCGACAATTTTTACAATCGGTGAAGCCGCTATTATGGTTCAGGCACGTGATACGGCTGAAAAATCCGCTGTTTCAATTCGCACAATTCAACCGACTAAAGAATTTACGGCATTTTACGATACGGTCAAAACTGCTGCCGATTATCTGGAAACAAACGCTCCAAAAGGACGGCGCAAAGTGATTGTCGTGATTTCAGACGGTGAAGATACTAACAGCGACGGCGTAAGACGCGGTTTTCAGTCGGTTTATGCTTCACTTGGCAAAGAATTAAATACGATTACAACGGCAAAACTCCATAATTTGCTGGACAATAAACGAACCGAAATCAGAATCAAAGAACAGGCAAAAGTGCTTCAATCTTTGCAGAATGCCGATACTGTTTTTTATTCGATAAATCCGGCTGGAAGTTCTTACAGACTGAATAAAATCAGCGTGTTTGGACAGGAAAATATGGATAAATTCGCCTCAGCAACCGGTGGAACGGCATTTTTACCGAAATTTTTGCCGATTGATATAAAAGATGTCTATCAGAGAGAATCAAACATCCGAAGAAATACGGAAACGCTTGCGGGCATTTTCCGTCAACTTGCCAATGAACTTCGCGCTCAATATCTTTTGCAATATTATTCCGACGGCGATTTTACGGTGAATCAATACGTAAATCTGAGTGTCGGGTTACAAAATCCGCAGAACAGAAGCGTTCGGGCGCGACAAGGCTATTTTGTGAAAGATCAATAGATGCGGGTTTTGATTCAAAAAAAAACTGATAAAATAAGATGCAATATTTGAGGATTCCGGCGCGGTTTCTAAACAGTGGGAATTTACGGCTAAAACCTTTTATTCGTCCGAAACTCTTCGCTGTTAATGTGAATCAAGGGATGAAATGTAAATTCACCGTTGGATTTTTAGCCTGTTTCAACAGGCTTTCCGCGCTTCGCGGCATTTAGCCGCGTCATTTATGGCGCGGGTCGCTTCGGCAAATTTCACAAAAGGGCGTTTTAACGTCCTTTCTAACGGCTTGAGCCGAAGCGTCCAAATTGCTCAAGCGGAGAAAGGACGTTAAAACGCCCTTTCGGTATTAAAAAAATCGTGTCCGCGCCATAAATGGACGCGGCTAAAACGTGCACGGACGCACGAAAGCCTGTTAAAACAGGCTGAAAGAATGAAAACCGACTGATTTCTGCTCTTGATTCACAATATTAACTCTTCGCTATTAACTATTCACTGATTTACAGTTGATAAATCTGTCAAACGGTTAATAGCGAAGAGTTAATATTTTTTCAAAGAAAAATTATCACCTTTTTTTACGCACTTTCATTTAGTCCTAATCAAGTCGCCTATTCTTTAACTTCTTCAACGATTTCAAAACTCGTCGTAATTTCCGCCGCCGGTTTCAAAGTTGCGGCGACCGAGCAATATTTCGTGTCGGAAAGCTCGATGGCATCAGCGACCGCTTTTTCCAAAACACTACGTCCATATACGATATGGTGAATATTTATTTTGGTAAAAGAACGCGGATGTTCTTCGCGCCGCTCGCCCGTAACTTCAACTTTATAATCCGTCACGATCTGCCGTTTTTTCTTTAGAATCGAAACGACATCAATCGCCGTGCAGCTTCCGACGGCGATTAAAAGCAATTCGACGGGCGATGCAGCAGTTTTTTTATCGCCTTTCGTATCAATAATTTGTGAGTGTCCGCTCGCACTCGTGCCGATAAACATTTCGTTTCCGGTATATTTTATTTCGGTTTTATAATTACTTGTCATTAAATTTTCCTTGTCTTAAATGATTTTTGAAAAGTTTATCATAAATCGGGTTTGAATCTGTTTTCTTAAAGTCAGTGGCAAAAATAAACTTTTGGCACAAAAAATGCTTCTTAGTGATTGGCAAACGGATAAGTTTGAGAATTTTTTTAAAAAATTAAGAGAAGCCGCAGAAGGAGAAAAGAAAGATGAACAGAATCAGAGGGATTTTTTCGGTCTATTTAATGATTGGTTTTTTACTGGTCGGTTTTGTTGCGCCGGAAGCAAACGGGCAAATAAATCGAAATGAGCGCGCCGTCCGCGATCTTACGCGCCAGTTAAACAGCAAAGTTGATAATTTTCAGAATGTTTTATCAAATCAGCTCAGACGCAGTTCGATGGATCGTCAGGACAGGGAAGAATTAGAAGATAACGTCCGCACCGTCAAAGACAGTTTGCGCGATTTTGAAACGCAGTTAGATCGCCGGCGCGAAACGGCGGACGATGTAACAAAAGTTCTCGAAGCGGCGAAAAACGTCAACGATTTTATAAAATTCAACAGTGTTAATGCGAGAACCGACAGAGATTGGGAAGAAATTATTTCTCTGCTTGATCGTTTAGCTTCAGATTATAACGTTAATTGGAGTTGGGATAGTGGAAATTCGCCATATTCAAATAATGATGATGATGATTATCGTTATGAAGATAATTATCCTTCGAGAAATTATCCTTCGACAAACAGAAATTCTCTCAGCGCAGGATTGACCGGAACTTATCAATTAGATATCTCAAGAAGCGATAACGCACAGGAAATTGCCGCTCGCGCAATCCGCGGCAGCAATTCGCGCAACAATCAGGCAAGCCGGGAAGACTTGGAAAACAAACTCCAATCGCCCGAACAAATTGCGATTGACGTGCGCGGCAATCAGATAACGCTTGGCACATCGCTGGCACAGCCGATTACATTTACGGCTGACGGACGCGATCAGATGCAAACGACCGCCGACGGCAGAACAATCCGCGTCCGCACGACGCTTCGCGGGCAAGAGTTGATTGTTTCAAGTCTCGGCGGCGATACAGATTTTACGATTACATTTACTTCAGTAGAAAACGGCAAAAGTATGAAAGTCAGTCGCCGGATTACAACCGATTATCTGCGTCAGACGGTTTTTGCCGAAAGCGTCTATAACAAAACGGATGCGGTTGCCAGACTCGGCGGATATAATGATTCCGGCGATTATTCGAGCAACGACGGATATTCAAGCAATGATCCGAATGACGTAAGAAATAATCGGAATAATTATCCGACAAGAAACACCGGACGAAGCGGCAATTTTATCGTGCCGAACGGAACGCAAATTACGGGAACTTTGGACAACGACATTGACACTAAGGCTTCGCAAAACAACGACCGTTTTCGTCTGACGGTGCAATCGCCGAATCAATTTCGCGGTGCGGTTATCGAAGGCTATCTTTCGGGAATTGACCGCTCCGGCAGAGTTTCGGGACGCTCGGAAGTTACATTCAACTTCACGACGATTCGCTTGAGAAACGGTCAAAACTACGATTTTGCAGGATTTCTGCAAAGCGTAACGGACGAAAACGGCAAAACCATCAGGATTGACGAAGAAGGCACGGCAAAAGGCGACAGCCAAACCAAAGAAGCGATTAAACGTGGCGGAATCGGCGCGGGAATTGGCGCACTGATCGGCGCAATCGCCGGCGGCGGAAAAGGTGCAGCAATCGGCGCAGTCATCGGCGGCGGCGCGGGCGCAGGTTCGGTTGTTCTGCAAGGCAAAGAAGACCTGAAATTAAAAACAGGTTCGCAGGTAACCGTTCAATCTTCTTCGCCGCTTCGCTAAAAGTATCAATGGTGAATGGTGAATGGTGAATTGAAGAAAACGCTTAAAAGGACTCAATTTCGATATTTAAGGAATTCTTTTAGCTCAGCTTTATCCATTTTTTGAGCGTCCTTTGAAAATTGCTTTACCGGATTTTACAAGTGCTGAAATATAATGGCTTAGAATTTTCAAACATCGCTTTTTTTAAACTGACATTTAAAAATTCTGTTGTTAAATCAGCCGCACCAGACTTTTATTGATGTTGCCAATTTTAAAAATGGATAAAGTTGAACTTAGAATTTTCACCATTCACCATTTACCATTCACCTCTTATTTGAGTCTTTTGAAAATATCCTTGATTTGGTAGAAAAGTCTGGTGCGGGCATCGAAACTGCCTTCGCAATTAATGGTCGCGGTAATCGGATTGGGCGGCAGTCGTTTCCAAACTTGTTGGAAAAAAGTTTTGTAATTTGTTTTCGCTGAACCCAAAGGAATCAAGCGAACATCGCTTTTCCACTCTTTTTCGATTCTTTTCGTCAGCCATTGCGGTAAGTCTTTTGCTTCTTCTTCAATCGGCGTTCCGCTCAGATCGAGTCCGAGATATTTATGCGCCAGCCCGATTGTGCAGACAATCCAACGCCTGCGCCGCTTGCTGACCATATTCAGACACCTCTCCCAATCAAAATTTTCGGGACGATTCGTAATCAACTAATAAATATCCCAAAGTTTCTCCCGATACTCGCCACCATCGGTCAGCCAATGAACACAAATCACCCGCAAATGATCTTCCGGGCGCATAACGCGGATTTCTACTTCATCAATTTTAATTAGTTGTGAGTTTTCAAACAGATTTTCCCAGGAAACTGTATCGTGATGACGAAATCCTTTGTGCAAATCAATAATCAGGCTTTGAGCTTCACTAGATTCTAAAATTTTTTTGGCAGACGCAAAATCAGATGGAGAAACGGCTAAATCAGTATCAATAAATCGTCTTAAACCTTTATTCGGATAAAAACTTGCCGAATACCAGCCTTTAAATAAAATGGGGTCAACTTTATTTTCTCTGAATATTTGAAATGCCTGTTTAATTCTTCTTTCAGCTAGTTTTGATTGAATCAAATTCCAGCGAAAATCTTTTGAAATTTCGGAGTTATCGGACATATAATTATCATTTAAAAATAAAAGCATTAAGCCTTATAAATAATCTTTCGAGATGATTCATAATACTTAATGCTTTTGAGGTGGAATCACAAACAGTATATCCGCTTAAGGTGCGCACACTCCTGAATCATTGCAATTTACAGTACTGGGACAAGTAGTTTGTGTAATACAATCACCAGAACTCATACACGAACAACTTGTACCTGCTAGTATGCTGGAAGGCGCGACGAGTGAAGCTATAATGGGAAGTGAAATTACCGAAACCAGTCCGATTTTTCTCAAAACTTCCCGGCGCGTTTGACCTTGAAAATTCGGTTTTAATTCTTGTTCAAGCAGATTTAATTCATTAAGTTGATCAATCGCCAGCCAGACGAAATCTTCATCTACTATATTGCCTGATTTTTCGACAAATTTCTTGGCAATATCGCTGATTGAATGTCCGCCGTCGCAGTTTCTCCAAACAGCAGCGGCTGATTCATTGAGGCAGTGCGCCTTATTAGTTTCGAGGTCATAAACCAGAACTTCATCATTAAGTTCCTGCACGACCAGACCTTCTTTTCTCGCAATCGGTTTCACCAAATTACTCATAACAATTCCTCCAAAAAAATATGTTTTTAATAAAATTAGTTGGGGCTTATTAAATTTTAGTTAACTTACTGTCAAAATATCAGATCAATACTTTAACAAACTGCGGGGCTTGCTTTTTTAACTTTTACGCGATTATGGCACAACTTAAAGTTTGACTCAAGACCGTTAAAGTAAATTTCACCGGACAAACAGCCCAGTCAAACTCTCTAGCCGCGTTAATTTCTTTCAAAATTAAGTAGAACAATAGCTTTTCCTGTTACTTATCGTAATTGTCAAAAAACATTATTTTCTTCGACCGTCAAATGATTACAAATGAACAGAAATCCTTTTATTCCAGTTGCTCCATTATTTTCCGGTGTTTTCTTGTGTTTGCAAATTGCCTCGGATTGCAAATAAAAAGGAAAACTATAATAATAATTTTTTGTTTAAGTTAAGCAGGTCAGTAAGAGTAACAAGACATTTTGAAAATAGTGTAAAACGCGCTTGTTAGTCTGTTTGAACGCGCCTGACAGGCGCGTTTTACGTTAGGTAAAAATACCGTAACATTTTAAGCTCAGGCGCTTAAAATGTTACGGTACAAATTCTTAATGGTAAATAGGGGAAACATTTTTTTAAAAAGCTGTATTCAAACTCTTGAGTTCCTTGAAACGATATATTTATAGCTTGGAGAACATTCAATTTGCGCCGAATTCCGTAGGAACGGCATAAAAATATACCCTTGCTACGGAACCCGGTTCAGGTACTTGACTCTTTTCCGATAAATATCACGCTCCTACGGAGCAAATTGGTGAGTTTGAACACAGCTTCTTACATTTTCTATATCCGTTGGGGGGCTTATATTATTTCCCTTTAGAAACTGTGCAATAATTTTCGGTAAGTACAAACTAATCAGTAAGTTACGCATTGATAAATGATAAATTATATAAATATGCAGATACAAATGGTTGACCTGAAAGGGCAATACGAAAAAATCAAAGGTGAAATAGATCAGGCACTTTCGGAGGTCATTGCTTCGGCGGCTTTTATCAATGGTCCTGCCGTCAAAAGATTTCAGGCAAACCTGGAAAAATATCTCGGCGTAAAGCACGTCATCCCGTGTGCGAACGGCACGGATGCCCTGCAAATCGCGCTGATGGCTCTGGATTTACAACCCGGCGATGAAGTGATCGTTCCGGCATTTACATATGTCGCGACCGCCGAAGTCATCGCTCTCCTGCGTTTAACGCCGGTGATGGTTGACGTTAATTTGAATACTTTTAACACGACCGCCGAACACATCGAAGCAGCGATCACGCCGCGCACCAAAGCAATCGTTCCGGTGCATCTGTTCGGGCAATCGTGCGATATGCAGCCGATAATGAAACTGGCGGAAAAGCATAATCTGTGCGTCGTCGAAGACAACGCGCAGGCAATCGGCGCGGATTATACATTCCCCGACGGAACAACACGAAAAACAGGAACAATCGGACACATCGGCACAACTTCGTTTTATCCGGCAAAAAACTTAGGCTGCTACGGCGACGGAGGCGCGATTTTTACGAATGATGAGAAACTGGCAGCAAAAATGCGCACTATCGCCAATCACGGGCAAACACAAACCTATTATCACGATCTGGTCGGCGTAAATTCGCGGCTCGATTCGATCCAAGCGGCAATTCTGGATATCAAACTGAAATACTTAGATGAATACGCCGCCGCGCGGCAAAAGGCGGCGCAATTTTATGATAACGCGCTTGCCGGAATCGAAGGTTTTCAGACACCCGCACGAGCGGAAAATTCGACACACGTTTTTCATCAATACACGATTCAAGTAAAGGAAGGGAAGCGCGACGCGCTGAAAAAACACTTAACCGAAAACGGTATTCCAAGTAGCGTCTTTTATCCTGTGCCGCTTTACCGCCAGAAGGCATTCAGTCAATACGCGCGGGAAGATTTTACTTTGCCGAACACCGAAACCCTCTGCGAGCAAGTAATTTCCCTGCCCGTTCACACGGAGATAACACCGAAACAGCTACAAACGATTAGGGCTGCCGTAATCAGATTCTACACATAAAAAAATATTCATGTATTTCAAAACTTAATCAATAGATTCGGTAGATCCAAATTTTATTTATCCATAGATAAACACAGATTTTTTTTAGATTTTTGGTAATTGAGATGGTCTAATAAAAGGTTCTTCCGCAAATTTGATACTGTTGGCGAATTCAATTTAGCCAACTTTTTTCCTGCATTACCCTCGCAAATAATGGTTGCCGTGTTTTCGCTATCGGCACTTCATTCAACCAATTAGTGAGCCGCACAGTATTTACCGCCGTCGCTACCATCAAGTTATGAAGATGTGTTTTAGCCGCTCCAATATATCTCGAATGTCGCATTCCAAAGCCTCTGACTGCCTGTGAAATCGTTCCTTCGATTCCCGAACGCAGATGATATTCACGTTTATACTCCCATGTTTTCTCTCTTTCACGGGCGGCGCGCCGAATCTCAAACTGCTCTTCCGGTAGAATTGTCAATGTTCTTCGGGCAATCTTACTTTTTGTGCAATCAATTCGAAACGGACAAACCTGGCAATCCTTAGTTGAGAATTTGATTTTGACAACCTGTTTGGCAGTTTCGGTCTTGGCATCCGTCCAACTCGAACTCTTTTTACCCGCCGGACATATCGATATTTTTCGCTTCCAATCAATCGAAAAATTCTCGCCGGAAAATCTTGGATCATTACGGCTTTGCCATTGCTGGTCGAGATGCGATGGACCAAATAAATCAATATCATACTGAGTTTGAGCGGCACGAGCGACACGAGCGGTTTCCTCCGGCACGGGCGGAACAGTTTCTGGACTAAGCGACATCTCAATAATCCTCTCAAAATATTTGTTTGAAGAAATATTACGCCTGTTTTTAGACTGCTGCAGTGAATTCGCCAGCAGTATCAAAAGTGCGGAAGAACCTTAAACTTGACCATATCACAGCGGGCATAGCCCTTAAAAACGATTTTTTGCGTAACACCAGTTAATAAAGACCTTTTTCGCCTTTCGGTCGCGTGTTCCAGCGTTTGTGAATCCAGAGCCATTGTTCGGGAAATTTGCGAACATATTTTTCGACCGTATTGGTAATTTCCTGTGTCAGATTTTTAATATTTTCGTCGTAATTTCCTGTCGTTTCGTATTCAACCGGCGGTTCGAGATATACGACGTATTTTTGTTTTTCCTCACTCCAGACGGCAAATGCCGGAAGCACGACGGCGTTTGTTTTCATCGCCAGACGCGCAATGCTCGTTGTCGTCGAAGCCGGAACACCGAAAAAATCTACGAAAACGCTGTCGCGTTCCTGGACGTTCAAATCGGCTAAGATTCCCAAAAGCTCACCGTTTTCCAAGAGGCGATACATTTTTCTCCCCGCTTGTTTTTTGTCCAGAGTTACGCTCCCCAATCGCGTTCGCATTTTTTCAACAAAATCTTCGACGCGCGGATTGTCAATTCTTCTGACCAAGATATTCATTCCGTAACCGAACGCCGGCGGCAAAAGATTAAAAACTTCCCAACTGCCGAAATGTCCGGTAAAAAAAAGAATTCCGCGCCCGCTCGCGTGCGCTTTGTCGAAATGTTCCTTGCCGATGACTTCGACGATCTCGCGCACTTTGTCGGGCGTAAATTCATCGAAATGACTGACAAAACCGAGATGTCTGCCCAGGCTTTCAAAAGTTCCGTTGAGAATTCTTTCTTTTTCTTCTTCGGGCAGTTCGTCGAGCGCGATCTGCAGATTTCTGCGTCCGGTTTTTCTCAAACGCGGCAGAAAACGGCTCAAAAATCTGCCGACCGTTTTACCGATCTTCATCGAAACCGAAAGCGGAAAAAGCCCGACCGCACCGAGCAAGAATCGGGCGGCGTAATATTCTAAGTTAGTTTGAAACTTTCCGCGTTTTGCCATTTAGATATAAAAGCATTTTTTAACGCAAAGCCGCTGGGGGCGCAAAGTTGGTAAATCTATTACGTTTGAAAAACTTGGCGACCTCGCGCCTTCGCGTCTTTGCGTTAAATATTTTTTTAATAATTTATCTCGTCGGTCGCGGATAAACCACAGGACTTTTATTGCCTTCTTTATCAACGGCGCGAACGCCGAAAAAATAATTATCCTTGGACATCGCCTTCATCGTATAAGTCGTTACATTTCCGACGGCTAGAGAATTTGTCCAGAGCGGCGCGGTCGTCGTTCGCCAGACGATTTCGTAACCGGCTAAATCCGCTTCTTTATTTGCTTCCCATTTTAATTCGGTGTCGTTGGTCAGATTCGACGTAACGATTCCGACATTTTTCGGTTTGGCGGGCGCAAGCGCGAGCGATGCAAGACTGGCGGCATTGATTTTCGTAACATTGGCGATATAGCCGAAATCAACGAATTCGATGGTGTCGCCGTAAAATTTCCCGTTTTCCGTGCGGACGTTTTGATGCTGATGCGTGTAATCTTCATGCGGTTCGGTAAAACGCACGGCGGCAAATCCGCGCTCTAAGAAAGGAATATGATCGCCGCCGCGCCCGTAGCGGTCGCGCCTGTAAATTATCTGAACAGTAAACTTCGGCGAATAAATTTGTGCCGCGTCATTGATGTAGCGGGCAAGCTGCCGCGCCAGAGAATCGTTTTCACCGCCGACGCTTCTTCTTAGAGCGGCTTCTTGTTCGTTTTCATTCGACGGAACGCCTTCGGCAAAAACGCGCACGGAATTGCGGTCGGGTTTGTTTTTCATCGTCGTTACGCCGCCGATGATGTCGTTGGTGAACATCGCTTCGATATTCCAATTTTTTTGTTTCGCTTGCTCGGCAAAATACGTCGCGCCCAAAAGACCTTGTTCTTCGCCCGCCACCGCCATAAATATTACGGTCGCGTCAAGTTTCATCTTCGACATCACCCGCGCCAATTCGATCACGGCGGCGGTGCCGGAAGCGTCGTCATTCGCGCCGGGCGCATCGCAGTCTCCGTCGGTCGGCGACGTACACATCGAATCGTAATGTCCGGAAACGACATAAATCCGGTCGGGGTCGGTTGTGCCTTTAAGTGTTGCGAGAACATTCGTAATATTGGTCGGCTCAGGAATTCTTCGGGCTTTTTCCTGCAGAAACGTCTGTTTTTCAACCTCCAAACAACCGCCGCAATCTTTTGAAATTTTTGTGAATTCATCGAAAATCCAGTTCGCCGCCGCGCCGATTCCGCGTGTCGGATTATCCTGCGGCGAAAGCGTGTTGCGCGTGCCGAAGGAAACTAATTTTTTGATATAGCCCTCGATCTTATCGGCGGAAATCTCTTTGATCATTTTATTGATCGCGGGATTCGGCTTCGGTTTTTGCACATTTTGCGCAAAGACGGGAACGATTGAAAAAGCCAGAACGAAGAAAACAATAACTGTTTGACGCATTTTTATTTTTGACATTTTTGTAAATTGATTTAACTGAAAAGAAACTTTGAGATATTATAACCGAAAAAACATTTTGTGTAGAGAAAGCAAATTTAACAATTCATTTAATTTGATTTACTACGCTGCATCGAAGATGTTCATATTTCCTGCCGGGATAATAGGTTACGGTTTCGACTATTCCATTCTGAACGGTATATTCTATTCCGGCTTCATCATCTTTATAGCTGTAAATACCTAATGTATCTCCTCCTTCAAGACTCTTCTTATATTTCTTTTTATCCAATTTCAGCGATTTAATTTTCGGAGAAATGTCAGGGAAAAATCCTAATTTAGTAACCACTCCTTCATCTACATTCCAACCTCCTCTATCGTCGGATTCACATAATCTTAAAGAATAGATAACAAATAAATTACCATTATCTAATCTATAAAAAGCAGTGAAAGAATTGTTTGGCGGCTTGGACGGCTTGCCGAGAATTCTTTCAACATCCGCTCTGGTTGATTGCATAACTTTAATTTGCAGCCAATTTGCCTCCTGAGCATTTGCGAATAAAGTTGAAGCAAAAAAAATAGTGATGAAAAATGATAATTTAATGATTTTCATAAATCTCCTCAAAAAAATATTTATCTACTCAAAACATTAAAAGCCCGAAGCGTCGAACCGTCCGCCGAATATAAAAGTCCGAGGGTTTCGTCGGTCGTAAAACGCGTGTCTGGTTCGGAAACTGGAATAAAACGCGCATCTTTCCCAGTGTGAACATTTACGCCGACAAGTCCTTTTTTGTCAAAAGGTTTCGGCAGATCGGTGTAGAAGTACATGAAATTTCCGCGAAATTCCGCAAGGCGTTCTCTTTTAAGGAAATAATCGGACAATCTTTCGACCTGACGAACCGGATCGAGCCGTTCAAAGACGCTTTCGCGGACATCGTTGCCCGAAGGAGTTGCCGCGCCGATGATTCTGCCGCGAATCGTATTTGAATTGAAAATCCGCAAATTGTCGGCGCGGCTTAAAAGATTCGGATTTCTTGCCAGAGAACCGAATATGTAAATTTTGTTTGAAACATAATTTTTCGCCGAATTGCTTGCCAGAGTCGTCAGATCAAAGGCGGAAAAACGCGTTTTCAAACCCGACCAGCGAAATGACAAAACCGAACGCGCCAGCCCAGCACCGCGCACCAAATTAAGCGCGGAAGTCGCTAAACCGCCGTAACGAAAATAAAGCGCGGTCGCCCGCAGAGCGATTCCCGCAACCGTTCGAAGAACGCCGCGCGAAGGCGATTTATGTTTGACTCGCCAAACTTCATTCGGATTTTGGATTTTAGATTTTGGATTTTCGATTTTGCTTCTTAAATTTTGGTTTTCGCTTTGAAATTTGAAAATTGTCTTTTGAAATTGATTTAAAAATCTGTGTTCATCTGTGTTTATCTGTGGATAAATTTCTTCTTCCGCGCCAAATTCGCTCTTTGAAACTTTTACCGCAGCATTTGAAACCCGAAACGCCGCGATCTCATCGCGCCCGCCGACAACCGCTTCGCCGCATTCGTTTATCAGAACAAACTGCGCGTCCGTTATGTCGTGTTCAAATTTGGATTTGCGCTCGCCGTTTCTAGCGTCAATCGTAATCAAATCGTCTTTATCGGCAATCAGAATCGTGTATAAATCGGCAAAAACAAAATTCGTCAAACCTTTGTCCGCGCCTTTGAAACGCCACAGACGTTTTCCGGTTTTCGCGTCAATCGCCGAAACGCCGAACGGACCGTGTTTTTTGATTTTGCCATCACGAATATTTGTAAATTGTCCGCCCGTGCGAACGTATAACACATCGCCGAGAATCGCCATTTCCGGCGCAACGCCCAGATCATCGGCTCGCCAGATGATTTCGCCTGTTTTTCTGTCAACCGCGCGGATTTTTCCGCGTCCCGAAATATATATGTTTTTATCATCAAAAACCGGATCGGCGTCCGTTAAAGCGAGATTGTCTTCATTTATGCCGAATTTTTCGCGCTGTTTTTCGTTTCCGGTTCGCGCGTCATAACTGGTCGCGCCTTCGTAAAAAACATAGAGTCTGCCGTCCAAAATCAGCGGTGCGCGATAATTGTCCAAAGTATGCGGAACTTCGCTCAAATCTTCGCCAAATTGTGCGGGCATCATTTCGACATCGGAATCGAGTTCTTTTTTCCAGAGCTGTTCGCCGTCCGAAAGCCTCAAGACGTGAATTTGTGGCGAGCATTTGAATTTTTCGCCCGGTTTGCCGAACGCTTTTTTAACTAAAACGACAGCAAGCAAATCCTGTTCGGGTTCGACCGCGAGTTGCATCATGTCGCCTTTGATTTTATCGCTGCGCCAAACGGAGTTTCCGGTTAGAAGATCAATGGCTTCGAGGCGAGATTTGTTGCCTTCGTCGAGCGAAATCAAAATCAAATCCGTTCCAGGAATCGGGGTGAGCGAAGTTTCATCCAAACCGCGATGCCCGCGCCGCCACAATCTCTGCCCGTTTTCGCCGTCAATCGCATAGATCGAATTATCCGTTCCGGCTAATAAAATGCCGAAATCGGTCGTTTGATAAAAACGAATTTTCCCGTCAAGACTCGCCTGCCACGCGGTTTGAGCGTGGAAATTTGCCGCAAAAAAGCACAAAAAACACAAAAGTAAAACTAAAACTTTCATTTTTTTATTCTAACGCGAACTGCAGAAAATGAATAGAAAATCTATCACAAATAAAATTTTCCTGCCGATTCTCTGGATTTTATGTTTTTAATTTTTTGAAATAATTGGGTAAGCACTTTTGGGAAATCTTTAAAGTAAAATGAAGTAGATTTTGTGTCAGATAAATTAGCGCAATAAGATTCGAGAATTACATTTTTACTTTTATCATTTTGCTTAAAATTGATGTTTGAATTTATAAAAGCATCCCAACAGCCTTTATCCTGAACTATTTTGTTGAATTCGACAGCTAAAAATTCCTTACTATTCAGCAAGTCCAGAATTTCTTTTACTTCCGCTTCATTAATTTGCGTTCGGTATAAAACTTTTACTTCTTCGGCTTTCAAAGTTCCATTTTTCGATTGCAAAGGGTATTCGTCATATTCAACAATTCCGTTTTCAAATAGGCGAAAATCCAAAACTTCACCATTCATCCACCATAGTCCATCAAAATTACTTGTAATTTGTAAAATAGGTTTATATTGATCTTTATTTTGCGGGAGATTATTGTTTGATGAGAAATCATTTGACTTTGTGCAAGAGGCTAAAGCACAGACGAAAAGTAAAGTTATAACAATAAAAAGTTTCATTATTGAATTCGATAAGCCTTTTCTTTCCAGACGATGACGACAACGCCGGCTAATTTGTCGGTAATCGAACGCAAGCCGGAATCGAGTTTTTTGTAATCGTTCGTGCCGCGCCGGACGTTGGTCGTCGGCTGATTTCGGTAAGCGGAATCGTACCAAACGCGGTCTTTTCGGGTAAAAGTTTTTCCTCCGATCTGCTGTCGTTCGCCGCTCAAATTCGCACTGCCGGCAGATTTTCTATTTTCGTTATCGTCTTTACCGCTGCTGCGTTCGGATAAAGTTACATTTGCGCTGTCTTCGGTTTCAATTTTCTTTCTTGCTGCAGGTTTTGGCGCAGGCGCAGGCGGCGGCATTGTTTGAGATTCCGCGACGGTTACTCCGTCGGCAGACATAGGCGTTGTCGGCAGATTTTCTTTATCGGATTGCTGTATTTTTGCGCCTTCGGTCGGCGCGGGGGTTGCAGAAGGTTTTGCCGAAGTTGAATCGGCTTCATCAAGCGGAAGACTTTCTTGTCTTGTTTGCTCCGGCAGATTCGTTTCGCCCGCAGATTTATTAAGCGGACTTTGCACAGAAGTATCCGGCGAATTCAAAGGAGAAATATTGGTTGCGGAATTAGCATTTGAAGCCGTATTGGAAGTTTCCATCAGCGGATCGCCTTGCATCGGCGCGCTTGCCCGGTCAATCGAATTCGTATTTGAAGTTCGGGCAACATTCAAATTTTCCGACGTAAAATTCTGCAAGACGATAAACGCCGTAAGCCCCGTAAAAGCAAGAACTAACGCGCCCATCGCGTAAGCGATGTTCGGAAATGCAAAGAGTTTTCTATACCACGGAATTACAGGCGCGGCGATTGTGATTTCTTTTTTTTCTTCCGGCGTTTCAGATTCGTTTTCGGCGTTCAGCAAGATCAATTCCGACAGATTTTCCCGGCACGAACCGCAGTCCGCGAAATGCGCCGCGTAACGCCGTCGAGCCTTTTCGGGCAGGGCGTTTTCGGCAAACGCGGAGATCTCATCTGCGTCGGGATGCGCCGCTCTAAGCGTTTCGTTTGCCGAAATATCGGCGTCGCTTTTCGGCATACGGCGCAGCAGAATATCTATTTCTTTGTCGAAATCTGAATTCATCTAAATAAAAAAAAAGTAAATCTAAAGGTTAATTGCAAAAATTTCAATGTTTTCCGTTATACAAAGTTTTAAAAATCTTAAAACCGCTTAAAGAACGCCCGAGCCGAAAAATTCTTGCACCAATACCGCAAATATAAGTAGTTCAAACAATTTTTCCATATTGATGCCGAGTTTTGATGCCGTTTCGGATAAATTACGTTTGACCTCATTTTCGTCCCAGCCGTGTTTTTCGCGTAAATTTTTCTCGACCAGTTTTCTGATCTGCGTTTGAATACGAACGATTTTGCGGCTCGCGGTCGCTTCGTGAAAACCGAGCGTCGCGCCGATGTCTTTTAACTTTAAATTATTGAAATAATACAGTTTAACGATAAGGCGGTCTTCGGCATCGAGTTCGTCCATCGCTTTTTTCAAAGCCAGCGCAACGTCTTTTTTCGCTTCTTCTTCGCTGTAAATTTCTTCCGGATTTTCACTTAATGAAACGACCGATTTAAAGTCGGAATTCTCCGAAGAATCCTGCGCCAAAACCTCGAATTCGCGGTCGTCTTCGGTTTGGACGAGGCGTTTCATTTTGCGAAATTCGTCAACGGCGAGTTGATTCGTCACGGCGCGAAGCCAGCCGCCGAGACTTCCGCGCCCCGAATAATAAGCGAGTTTGGTCTTTTTTTTACCCTGTTTATCGGTTCGCAAACCGTGAAGTTCCGCCCAGATCGAGCTTGCTAAATCTTCCGCATCTTCTTTGTTTTTGCAGAAATTATACGCCGCGCTTTTGACGGTCGCATCGAAATTTTTGACCAGATCGCGCCAAGCCGCGTCGTCGCCTTTTTCGCAGGCGATTATCAGGCACAGATCGTCGGCGCGGATGCCTTCGATAAATTCCTTTATTTCGGCATTGGAAGCGTTTTCGTCATCGCGCAGAACATATTTTTCGACCGCCGCCGCCGCACGCTCGAAAATTTCTTCAACGAGAAGTCCGCGCGGATTTTCGGCACGCGAAAGCAAACGCGCAGCGGCTTCTTTGATCGTCTGTTGATGTTTTTCGGCAATGGAAACCATTCGGAAATTGACAGCAGTTTAACACTCAAGCTTGAAAGTGAAAGAGTGAAAAAGTTTAAAAGTATTTTTTCTTGAAGATAAAGTTTATTCTTAAAATTCTCATTAGATCCAAATTTTGAAAAACAAAAGAAAAATTGTCCACAGATGAACACAGATTAACACGGATGATTTTTATTAGAAATAATCTAAAGTCAAGTGTTAAATGGTTTGATGCAATTACCAAAAATCTAAAAAAAATCTGTGTTTATCTGTGGATAAATAAAATTTGGATCTACTGATTCTACTTTATTTAACCGAAGTTTTTTATTCTGAATAAAAATCTATAAATTCACAAAACAAAACTTTTTTACCTTTTCACTTTTAAACTTTTTCACTTTTTAAAGCTCGCGCTGTAAATATTTTCGCGCTGCGGAAAATGAAAAACCATCCCGACAATGCCGAGCGCGATGAACATAAAGAAATATTGATACGAAAAAGCAAACGCCAGAAACAGACCGATCAGCGAGATTGATTCGCTCAGAGCGCAACCGAGAACCATCGCCGTTTGCACCAGCGTAACCCTTTGTTCTTCGATGGCGCGGTCAATAAATTTCTTTCTCAAAAAGAGCGAAAGCATCAGATTTGAAACTGCCAGCATCGCAAAAATTAAAATAACCGGCGGATTTTCGCTCAAAACCGATTTTGTAAAATCAAACTGAAAAAGTTCGGGCTTGGCAAGATAAATCACGACGAAAAATACAAACTGCGTCATAAAAAGCGCACACCAGATAATCATCAAAATTCGATAAATCTGTTCGGCGGTTGTGTTTTGATTCTGCATAATCTTCTTTAATTTAAAATTTTATTTACCGCAAATTTTTCCGTAAAAATGAAATAATTTTATAACCGTCGAGATAAACCCAGGGCTTTTCGCCGAGCGTGTAATGTCCGCACGGGATGACGACTTCATCGTGTTTGACTCCGGTTTTTCTTAATTCTTCCATCATTTGGCGCGAAAGATCAATCGGGAAGGTCAGATCGTAGAGCGTGTAAATGTAGCGTTGCGGGCGCGGTTTGCTTTTGGCTAATTTTTCCATATAAGCCATCGGCGAGATCGGCATCCAGAATTCGCGCAGGTCTTCGAGAGAAATATTTCCTTCCAAACCCGCTTTGACGTGATACGTCGAAAGTCCCTGCCAGACGACATCGGCGACGTAGCCGGAAACGTGATTGAAAACGCCCGCGTCAATCGTTTCGTCGTGAACGAAGGCGAAAAATCCGACGCAACTGCCGATGCTCGTGCCGATCACGCCGACTTTTTCATAACCTTCTTGTTTTAACCAGCGAACGGCGGCGCGTGTGTCAACGACCGATTGCCGCAGAGATTGCAGCGTGCGCCCGACATTCGGCGCGACCAGATAATCGGCGCGTTCGAGTTCGGGCGGCATTCGCTCTTCGTGATACGGCAAAGTCAAGCGAAGCGCGGAAACGCCGACTTTGTTAAAGAATTTGCACAGATCGAAATATGTTCCCGCCCTTGCGTTCCAATGCGGAAGCACGACGACCGCCGATTTTTTATCTTTTTCAAACGGAAAAAATGTCGCGTAAGCCGTATTGTTTTCTGCGGAAGGCGTTTCTATTCCGCTCGTCCAGGTTACGTTTTGAATTTCGGAACTTTGAACTTTGAACTTTGAACTTTGAACTTT
>JBGTIH010000013.1:0-24710 GCA_041745765.1 Pyrinomonadaceae bacterium
AAGAAAAATTTCAGTGCTTTGCGCTTTCAAAACCGGCAGGATGCCGGTGTTCCAACTTACAATGAACATCACACAAGCAAAGGAAATTCTCAAACATCAATTCGGCTATGATTCGTTTCGGATGAATCAGGAGGCGGCGATCGAGTGCGTTCTGCAGAAAAAGGACGCGGTCGTTCTGATGCCGACGGGCGGCGGGAAATCACTCTGTTACCAGATTCCGGCGTTGATGAACGACGGTTTGACGCTCGTTGTTTCGCCGCTCATCGCGCTGATGAAAGATCAGGTTGACGCGCTTGTCGGTAACGGCGTGAAAGCGGCGTTTTTGAATTCGTCGCAGACTTCGCGCGAGCAAACCGAGGTTTTTCAAGCGGTTAGAAAAGGCGAATTGAAACTGCTCTATGTCGCGCCCGAACGCCTTCTGCAATCGGGCGAGCAATTTATAGATTTTCTCGAATCCATCAATGTTTCGCTCTTTGCGATTGACGAAGCGCATTGTATTTCGAGCTGGGGACACGATTTTCGCCCCGAATATATTCAGCTCGGCAAACTCAAAAAATATTTTCCCGAAACGCCCGTCATCGCGCTTACCGCGACCGCCGACAAACTCGTCCGCCGCGATATTTTCGAGCGTTTGAATATCAAACACGCCGAACTTTTTATTTCGAGTTTTAATCGCCCGAACATTCATTATTCGGTCGAACCGAAGCGAAATTCCTTTGCGCGGCTGCTCGATTTTCTGGAAGAACGGCGCGAAGAAAGCGGCATCGTTTATTGTCTGAGCCGCGCTTCGGCGGAAAGTATGGCGTGGGATTTGCGCGACGAAGGCTTTTCCGCGCTGCCGTATCACGCGGGGTTGGACAAGGCGACACGCGAGAAAAATCAGGAATTATTCTTAAACGACGAAGTAAAAATCATCGTCGCAACAATCGCTTTCGGGATGGGAATTGATAAATCGAATGTGCGGTTTGTCGTTCACACCGATCTGCCGAAAAACGTCGAGAGTTATTATCAGGAAACCGGACGTGCGGGGCGCGACGGTCTGGAAAGCCACGCGCTGCTTTTTTTTAGTTGGGCGGATGTCGTTAAATTAAAAGGATTTGCCGAAGTTGAAGGTAACAAATCGCAGACCGAAATAATGCTTAAGAAGCTCAATCAAATGGGCGAATTCGGCGAGATAAAACATTGCCGGCGCAAGTTTTTGCTTCGCTATTTTGATGAAGATTTCACCGAAGACTGTAATAATTGCGACAATTGCCAAAAAACTTTCGAGAAATTCGACGGCACGATCATCGCGCAAAAAGCCTTGAGCGCAGTCGCCCGCACCGGACAGAAAATGGGTTTAACATATTTAATTGATTTCCTGCGCGGCTCGAAATCGCAGAAGATCTGGGATTCGCACAAAAACTTGAAAACCTACGGCATCGGCGCGGATATTTCCAAGGAAAATTGGTTTGATTATTTTAAGGATTTGATTTCTCAGGGTTTTCTGGCGCAAACCGAAGGACAGTTTCCGACCATCGTTTTTACCGAAAAAAGTCTGGATGTTTTAAAAGGAAATCAAACGGTCGAGCTTTTCAAAGTCACCGAAAAGGAAGAAAAGTCAAAAAAATCTTCGCTCGTCTCGGACGTTTCGCATCCGTATATCAAGGAACTTTTCGATGAACTGAAGACCTTGCGGACGACGTTTGCCCGCGGCGAAAATGTGCCGCCGTATGTCATTTTTTCCGACGCGACTTTGATCGAAATGGCGACATATTTGCCTCAGAACACTTCGGAAATGCTGAAAATTTCCGGTGTCGGCGATTTGAAAATGCAGAAATACGGCGCGGATTTTCTGGAAAATATTACCGATTATTGCGACATCAATAACTTAAAATCGCGCATTGGTCTGAAAACGCCGAAACGTGAAGCAAAGAAACGGACGAAACGGAACGAAAAAGGCGAAGACACTTATACAATCTCGCTGAAAATGTTTAAATCGGGCGCATCAATCGAAGAAATCGCCCGAAAGCGCGAATTAGCCGTCAGCACGATTGAAACGCATCTCGTCAGATTTATTCCGACCGGCGAAATCAAACTCGGCGAATTGGTTGCGCCGGAAAAAATCGAAACGATCAGAAATGCTATCATCGAACTCAACGCCGAACAGGGAATTTCGCCGATCAAGGAATTTTTGGGCGAGGATTACAGTTACGGCGAGATTCGCGCTGTCGTCGCCGATTTTATGCGAATGTCCGGCTCGGTCTCTTAAAAATCTATATTTCTTTAAACAAACAAAGGATAATGAACGTCAAATCATAATTTGACGTATTTGATAAAAACGACTTTCGACATTATTATTTGTGGTAAAAATAATTCCCAACCTGTTTATTTTCGGATAATTAAATTTATGAACGGCATAAAGAGTATGAAGCAATATCGATTAATCTTTTTGTTGCTGCTGATTTTATTCGGCAGCAATTTTATTTCGGCAAAATCCGATACGCCCAACTCGCCGGAATTATTTTCATACACCGAATTAAAACAGCTCTACGATAATGAAAAACTTTCCCTTTCTCTTGAAAGCAAGCTAAATCGGTTATTAAGACAGCCTTTGGTCAATAATTCGTTTCGGAGCAACGCGCCTTTGTCTTTGACGAGATCGGCTCAAATCGGCGAATTTCTGCGCGTTGTTCATTGGAATATCGAACGCGGTTTGGAATTCGAGGCGATTGAAGCCGTTTTCAAAGGTGAAAAAGAATTGCTCGCCCTGCTTGATAATGAAAGATTTCCGCCTGAAAGCGACAAACGCCGCGAGATTCTGGAGCAGGCGGCTCTGCTTAGACAAGCCGATGTAATTGTTCTAAACGAAGTTGATTGGGGCTTAAAACGCACCGACTACCGCAATATCGCCGCCGATTTAGCCGAAAGATTAGGAATGAATTACGCGTTCGGTGTGCAATTCGTCGAACTCAGCCCGATTCAAATCAAACAGGAAATCAAACCCGAAAATGAAGGGCAAAAAGAAGTTTTGGAATTGATCGCGGTTGACCAGGCGCGTTACAAGGGGTTGCAAGGCGTCGCTATTTTGAGCCGTTTTCCGTTGGAAAACGTGCGGCTACTGCCGTTTAAAAATCAGCCTTACGATTGGTATAAGACTGAGAAAAAAGGCACAAGTCTGCTTGAAAAAGGGAAAAGGGAAATCTCGAAAAGAGTTTTTCTGGAAAAGATTATGCCCGAAGTCCGGCGCGGAGGACGGGCAACCTTAATTGCCGAAATTGCCGATCCGCGTTTTCCTGAAGGGCGCGTCAGTGTTGTTGCGACACATCTTGAAAATCGCACGAAACCCGCCAATCGTCATAAACAATTGAAAGAATTGCTTGAGGAAATCAAAGAAATTCGCCATCCGGTAATTTTGGCGGGCGATATGAATACGACTACTTCCGATCTAACGCCGACTTCGTTCATTCGCGAATTGACGAAACGCTTCGGAAGCCCGAAATTCTGGATAAAGCGGGGAGTTTTGATGATTTTCGGCATTGGATTTCTCGAAGATTTTGCTCTGACGGCGATTACATTCGGGCGAACTCATGCCGATCCGACCGTTAAAAGTATCCCGATTATTTCGCCGAATCCTGAACGGAAATTTTTTGCAACGCTGGAAGATTTTCGTTTTGCCGACGGCGGATCATTCGATTTTCGCGGCGATTCGGCGCGTTCGAGCGGCAGAAAGGGAAAAAGACTTTCCAATTCAAACGAACGCGGAAAATTCGGATTTATCACGACTTATCAGGTAAATCGTCCGATCGTTTTTATTGGAAAATATAAGCTCGATTGGATTTTCGTCAAACCCGCAAATCCGATAAACTCTGATAATCCGTCATATCAATTCGCGCCGCATTTTGGACGGACTTTAACTGAAATCAATGAAGTCGTCGAAGACCGCATCTCCGATCATCGCCCGCTGATCGTTGATCTTCCGCTCGTCGAACCAAAACTTTAGACATAAACGAAAAAATAAGAAATTTACAGTGATGACACGATAGACAGGTATATTTTAAATAAATAAAAATTATCCCTGTCCATCCTGAATATCCCTGTAAATTTCTTATTTTAGCTCTATTTCACGGTTTTAGCTTCGGCTTTATTTGGCGGCTGGGAACGATCAATGGCTTCGTCTTCGACCTCGCCGCCTTTGCTGATGGGAATGTCAGCGGGGTTTGAATAGAGCATTCCGCGTTCTTCGGAATCGGCTTCGATATTTATGCTCGGTAGCGATGTCGGCGGCGTGTAACCCGGATACTCGACGCGGGAATGATAAATAGCAACCAGAGATTTGATCATTGATTCGCGGATCTGCGTCAGTTCGCGCAAGGTCAAATCGCATTCATCCAATTGATCGTCGCTCAAGATCGCGTCAATGATTTTCGTGACGATAAAACGTATATTTTCCGGTGTCGGTTCGGCAAGCGAACGCGCCGCCGCTTCGCAGGAATCGGCAATCATCATAATCGCCGCTTCTTTAAACTGCGGTTTCGGTCCCGGATAGCGAAAATCGTTTTCTGCAACTTCTTCGCCTTCTTTGGCTTCACTTTGCGCTCTTTTCAAAAAATAATGCAGAGTTCGCGTGCCGTGATGCTGCGGAATAAAATCAACGATTCGCGCCGGCAGCCCCATTTCTTTTGCCAGTTTAGTACCGTAAGTTACGTGGCTGATGATGATTTTCGCGCTTTGTTCGGGTTTGAGACGGTCGTGCGGATTTTTGCCCATCTGATTTTCGACAAAATGTTCGGGCGCGGCGGTTTTGCCGATGTCGTGATAAAGCGCACCGATTCGCGCCAGCAGACCGTTTGCGCCAACTTTCCGGCAGGCATCTTCGGCAAGCTGTCCGACGGCGTGCGAATGCTGGTTCGTTCCCGGCGCACGCAGCGCGAGCTGTCCGAGTGCGGGCAGATCGGCGTTGGAAAGTTCCAGTAATTTAACATCGGTCAAAATTCCAAAGGCGTTTTCGCAGATCGGCAAAAATACGGCTGTAACCGCCGCCGTGATAACTCCGCTTGCCAGACCGCAGCTGATTGCCAGCAAAATCGTGTTCAAAATAAACGGCTGCTGCGTATAACCGATCAGGGCGACGGCGACCGCCGCGCTTCCCAAACCGACCAAAGCACCAGCGATGGTTACCGATTGCCGGTTGCGGTAGCGTCCGATCCCGTACACCGCAACTGCCGATGTAATCACGGCGTAAATCGTGAACTCTAAAGCTCTCGGCGCAATCATTCCGGCAACCAAAGATACGAATAAACCCGTAAAAAGCGCAGTTCGGCGGTCGGCAAGCAAAGTCATCAGAAGACTTCCGAAGGCAAAAGGAATCGCAAAACTCCAGAGCGTCGGATCATTAAGCGGTGCTTTTATATTTTGCAGCGCGATAGATTCCGCCAGACGAAAACAGATTGCCATCAGCGCGGTTTGCGCGAGGATAATAAAACCGAAAAGGGCAAAGGTTTTTTGCTCGGACAAAACCAGACGCGGCACGATTCCGCGATGCTGGATAAATTTCCAGGCTACCCAAAAAAGCGCGGAAATCAAGGCGAGAAGCCCGAAGAAGCGATTGACTTGACGGGTTGATGTGCTGTAACTGCGAATCGCCGAAATTTGTGAAATAATCGTTTCGTCAATCATATCGCCTTCGCGGACAATAGTTTGACCACGTTTGAGCGAAATGGTGATTGGAGTCGTGTTGTTTGCCGCTTCGTCGCGCAGATTTTCCGTCGCAACGCTGTCATAAACAATGCTCGGTTTAATCAAAGGCGAAAGCGCGGCATCAAATGCTTCAATTTCGCGCGGCGTAAAACCGATAATTCCGCTCAAATCTTTTTTTAAGTTGGCGCGAGCCTGTGAAAGCGGTATCGAATTATTTTCAGGGAATTTAAGATATTGTTCCTGTCCGGGACTTTGCAATTGTTTCAGAGAAATTACTTCTCTAAAATACTGCCTGTCTTTATCGTCAAAAATATAACCGTCAGCATTTTTACGCAAAACGCTTGTGACCGAATCAATATTATTTGGGCTGAGTCGGCTGCTTGCCAAAATTTCGCCAACCTCTTCGCCGCCTGCCCCGATCCAGTTTGCGCCGGCATTTGAATTTTCTTTGTTGGTTGAACTCGATTTATCGCTTTTTCTTTGAAAATCTTCCCAAGCAGAACGAAAACTCTGAACTGCGCCTTGTCCTAAATTCGGTTCGTAAGAGAATATCGGAGGAATGCTTTCGCGGGCATCTTCTTTTAACTTTTCACTTCTTTCCTGATCTGTTACGGAAATATCAGCAGGTGAAGTTATATCTTGGTAAGCAATATCGCCGACCTTATATTGCTCGGCGGTCGGTCGCCAAAACGGATTATTGATTAAAAGTGTCGTAAAGATGCAGAGAAGTGCGAAGCCGATCCAGAATTTTTGGTTTTCAGTTAGTTTTTCAAATGGCTGGCGAATATATTTCACCGCCATTTTTTGGAGTTTTTCCAGCGGCGTGGCTAAATTTTGAAGACGCTTACTCATATTTTCCTTTTACGTTTCTTTGGATGCTTTTTAGCAGTTTTGGTTCTGCCAAAAATCAACGGTTGACCGCAAAGTGTAAATCGGCTGTAATCGCAAACTTCTCGATTTTCTCAAGCAAAGGTTCTAATGTTTTCGGTCGGATAGCTGAAATTGCCACGCATTCGAGGTCTTTGTCAAGCGTAATCTGGCGTTTCAGAACTTCGATCTCTTCCGTTGTGAGCATATCCGCTTTATTCAGAACAATTACGTTTGGAATGGCGTTGAGCTTCAAATCGAGTAAAATTTTATCAACCGATTCGATTTGCGCCAAAACATTCGGATTCGAAGCGTCAACGACGTGAACTAATAAATCGCTGTCGCTGATTTCTTCCAGCGTGGCGCGAAAAGCCGCGACCAGAGTTTCCGGCAGATCGCGGATAAATCCGACCGTGTCGTTGATAATAACTTCCTGCTCGAACGGCAAACGCAGACGGCGCGAAGTCGGGTCGAGCGTCGCAAACATCTGTTTTTCCGCATAAACTTCGCTGTTCGTTAAAGTGTTGAGCAGAGTGGATTTACCGGCATTCGTATAACCGACGAGCGAAATGATCGGAACATTTTTGCTCAGACGGTTTTTGCGCCGTTCCTGTCTTTGCTTGCTTAATTTATCAACCTGTTTTTCAAGCTGCGTGATTTTATCACGGGCGCGGCGGCGGTCGGTTTCGAGTTTCGTTTCGCCCGGACCGCGTCCGCCGATTCCGCCGGCGAGCCGTGACAGAGCTGAATTTGGTCCCTGCGCGAGACGCGGCAAAAGGTATTTCAGTTGCGCCAGTTCGACCTGCAATTTTCCCTCACGTGACTGCGCTCTCTGCGCGAAAATATCGAGAATTAGCTGCGGTCGGTCAATGACTTTTAATTCGGTTGCCTCACTGATCGAACGCACCTGTCCGGGCGTTAGCTGCGTGTCGAAAACGATCATATCCGCGCCGAGCCGCATCGCGCGAATCAAGAGTTCTTCGAGTTTTCCGCCGCCCAAAACGGTTTTCGGATTGATCTGATTTCGCCGCTGAACGATTTTGTCCAAAACCACGACATTTGCCGAAAGCGCGAGCTCTTCGAGTTCTTCGATTGATTCCTCGGCATCGGATTTATATCCGGTCGTAACTCCAACCAGAATTACGCGGTCGCGGTTCGTATGACGGTTTCGCCCGGTTTGGCGAATCCGCGCCATTTCGTTTTCGAGCGAATTGATCAGCGCGATAAAATTCGTGTCTAATTGTGAAGGAATATTCGGTTCTAAGAATTCGTAAGGCAACGACTGGCTTTCGTTTTCAAGGCTTTCGGCGGTCGTCGGCAGAAGATGCGCCGAATAGACGTTATTCGGCAAACCTGTTTTTTCATCAACCTGAATTGCCGCCATCAGATCGAGGCGAAGCAATGCAAGGTCGGTCAAGTCGTCTTGATTAAGCTTTTCGCCCAAAAGATGCGTGTGAACGCAGCGAAGTCCGCGAAAGCGATCTTCGGCGACGCGAAGACGTTTGAAATCAGGCATTTCGATCTGCTTTGCATCGCCGACTATCACATATTCGACCTGTCCTTTACGATTGATGAGAACGCCGATTTGTCTGCCGGTTTCAAATGAAATTTCTGATAATTGCCGCGCAAGTTCGGGCGAGACGATTTGTTCGGGTGCGACGCGACGCGACGAAAGCCGCTCGATGCGCCGAATTTGATTGTGTTTTAATCCTTGCGTAAAGCCGTGAATACTACTGATAAAAAATAAACCTCCAAAAATGCTTTAATCAATAACTGAAATTATAACATATTCGATTTAAGTAAAAAGTGGAAAATGAAAAACCTTTGATATAATTTATCATCTATCATCTATCATTTATCACTTTCTACTTTTTACTTTTCACCTTTTACCTTTTACCTTTTGTATATGCATCCGCGGACCAGAAGACAAAAGGAAGTTTTAGAATATATCAAGCAATATATCGAAAAGCACGGTTATGAGCCGTCGTATCAACAAATTGCGTGGCAGCTCGGCGTTTCTTCAAAAGCCGGAATCGCCAAGCATATCGAGGCTCTCGAAAATCAGGGTTTGATCTCGCGCAACCGGGAAAGCGGGAGTTTTAAGCTCGAGATTACGCCGACCAAATCAATTCTGGATTTGATCAGCGAAATCGAATGGCTCGAAGTGCCGCAAACCGAAAATTTTCCGGAAGATTGGGAAGAAAAGCCGCTTTTCGTGCCGAAATTTATGCTTGAAAATCACTCGCCCGAAAGAATGCGGGCGTTTCGCGTGCCGGATAATGCGATGCTCGACGAACATATCTGCGAAGGCGACGTGGCGTTGATCGAAAAACGTCCGTATCCGCGCGACGGCGAAATTGTCGTGGCTTTTCTTGGAATTAAACGTGTTGTTTTGAGACATTATTTTCGCGTTAGTGCCAATGTTGAACTTCGTCCGGCAAATACGAATTACGAAATAATTCGTATTTCCGCCGACAAAATTGAAGTGATCGGCGTTCTGCGCGGGATTTTGCGCCAGATGATTTAATAGCGTATTCGGCGTAATATAAGCCTTAATTGAAAATTGAAAATTGATAATTGAAGAAAACGCTCAAAGCATTTCATTTTAAATAGTTAAAGAAACATTTGAGAATTTTCAAATGAAGACAAGTAAATCATTCACTATTCATCATTTATCATTCACATTAGTAAGCAGTTCTCAGAAGTCTTGAAATCCAGCTGATTTCTATTTTCCCTGAATTCCTAAGTTTTTCATTCTTCGATACAGATGACTGCGGTCAACGCCCATTAATTCGGCGGCTTTGGCAACATTTCCGTTTGATTCGGCAAGTTTATGTTGGATAAATTCACGTTGATATGCGTCGGTTGCTTCTTTGAAAGAAGGGAAACGAAAGGTCGAAGCGGGCATTTCGTCCTTCGGGTTGAATTCCGGCAAATCTTCGGCTTTTACCTTTTGTTTTTGGTGCATAATAACGACGCGCTCAATCGTATTGCGAAGTTCCCTGACGTTTCCGAACCACGCATAATTTTGCAGAGCTTCGACAGATTCAGCCGTGAAATTCTTCGGCTTTTTACCGTATTCAAGCGAAAATTTCTGATTAAAATGTTCCAACAAAAGCGGAATGTCTTCGAGCCGTTCGCGCAGCGGCGGAATCTGAAAAGGAATGACATTCAGGCGATAAAACAAATCAGCGCGAAAATCGCCGTTTTCGATCAAATCCGACAGCGGTTTGTTAGTCGCGGAAATTACGCGCACATCGGTTTTGATAAGTTTATTGCTTCCGACGGGTTCAAAGCGTTGCTCTTCCAAAACGCGCAGCATTTTTGCCTGAACGCGCGGCGACATATCGCCGATTTCGTCTAAGAAAAGCGTGCCGGAATCGGCAATCTCAAACTTCCCTTTTTTCGCTTTGATCGCGCCGGAAAACGCGCCCTTAACGTGTCCGAAAAGTTCGGATTCAACTAATTCTTCGGGAATCGCGGCGGAGTTTATCTCGATAAACGGCGCGTTTTTTCGTTTCGATTGCGTGTGAATCGCCCGCGCGACTAATTCCTTGCCCGTTCCCGATTCGCCCGAAATCAAAACTCTGCCGTCGGTCGGCGCAACAATGGCGATTTGTTTCCGCAAAGCCCGCATCCCGACCGATTCGCCGATCATCGCGTATTCGTGGCTGAGTTCTTCCGTAAGCTGCGCATTGACGCGTTCCAAATCCCGCTGTTTGATCGCGTTTCCGATTGTCAGAACCGTTTTTTCCAGCGAAAGAGGTTTTTCAATAAAATCGAACGCGCCGAGCTTCGTCGCATTGACGGCGGTTTCGATATTTCCGTGACCGGAGATCATCACAACGGCAGAATCGTTTCCGTTTTCGCGCAGTTTTTTCAAAGTTTCAAGTCCGTCAATCCCGTCGCCAAGCCAAATGTCGAGCAAAATGCACGCAAACTGCGCGGTTTCGACCATCTTTAAACACTCTTCGCCACTGACGACGGTTTCGACTTCGAAACCTTCATCTTCCAAAACCCCGCGCAAAGTCTCACGAATTCCGCGCTCGTCATCTACGATTAAAATTGAGTTTGACATTTTTTATGGAACAACGATTACCGTACCGAATTGACGAAAATGTTTATCGAAAGAAAAAGCATGAGTAATTTCGAACTTTTCACAAACAACCTTGCTCGAGCAATCGGTAAAACTCCAGTCTTTGTCCGAAAAAGTTTTAAAGACTTCCAAAGTTTGCAAAATATCGGATTCGGTTAAAAAATAAATTTCCGCTAATTCCCCGCTGAAAAATTCTTCAGCTATTTGGAGAGAACGAGTATTTTCACCGCGAGCTTTAAAAAGTGTTAGTGTTTCATCAATCACATAATCGGTTGTAAATAAAGGTTCGCGATTTTGCAAAAACCAATCCCGCGCAATTTCGTGGTCTTGATCGGTTGGAACAATCGCGGCAAACCAACCGCTTGTGTCAACAAAAATCATTTTGCTCTATCTTCTCCGTAAAGCACTCTGTCATGATCGCGTCCTGAAAATTCATCAGTTTTGCCTTCAAGCGGCAAAGCGGCAATTTCCGCTAAAATTTCCGCCGCAGTTCTTTTTTGCTCTTTACTTTCTGACGATTGAGAATCATTTGCAGCATCCTGCAAATCTTCATCCGTCCATTCATCGCTTTCGTCTTTTATTTCGCTTTTACCATAGCGTTCGCGCAGAAAGATTGCAAAATCCTTTACTTCATCAATTTTGTCGGAAGGCAAAGATTTTATTACTTCTAAAATTTCTAAAGTTTGCGTTTCGGTCATAATTCAAATTATACAGATAAAAATTGAAAGTTTCACTAATTCCGTATTCATCATCTACGATTAAAATTGGATTCATTTAGATTTAGATAGTGCCAAAGCTCCAAGACAAAATTTTATGAATGGACTTAAAACTAGATAAAATACTGCAATAATATTAAAACTTGTAGAAGCAAATTTGAAAATATCAGTATCATGATGAGCAATATCAGGATTATAAGGAAGACGCGGTGAAATCAAATTATATGAAACTAATAAACCTAATCCAATTAAATACAGAGCAACTTTCACCCAATTCATTTTGTCTGATTTTGAAAATAACAACACAAATCTTGCAAAAAAAATTAATCCAATAAGAACTTGGAAAATTAAAGATTTTATGAAAACGTCTGACATTAATCTATATTCATTAACTATATTTGGATAAGATATGTAAATTTGAAGCCAGTCATAAAGACTTAACATTGCAAATAATGCAATAAGAAAAGCTCCTAATTGCGAAATAAATCGCGTCTTTTGAGAAAGTTTTTGATATTCTTCAAACCATTTTCCGAACATAATTTCACCTCAACTGATTACAGGCAATTCTACTATAAATTTCGCGCCTTTTGGAGAATTGTTGACGGCTTTGATTTTGCCGCGATGTTCGGAAACGATTCTCTGGACAATTGCCAAACCTAAACCCGTTCCGCGCCCTTTGGTCGAAAAATACGGCTGGAAAAGTTTCTGAAAACCCGACGGTGTGATGCCGCTGCCGTTGTCGGAAACTTCGGCGACGATTATGTCGCGGGCTTTGTCGTAAAAGGTTTTGATCGAAATTCGTTTATTTTCCTGCGCTTCGGCAAAAGCCTCAACCGAATTTTCAATTAAATTGACAAAAACGCGTTTTAATTGTTCTTCATCAATCAACGCCTTCGGCAGATTTTCGGCTAAATTCAATTCGATCAGCGCGTCGCGGTCTTCGTAAAGCGCGGCTGATTGTTTGATAATTTCATTCAAATTTCCGCTTTCGAGTTTTGCATCGGGCAGACGCGCAAACCGCGAAAATTCGTCAACCATTGATTTTAGAGAATTGACTTCGCGCAGTATCGTTTCCGTTCCTTCTTTAATTACTTTGGCGTTTTGCTCTTCGATTTTTACTGCATCGCCTTCATTTTTCGACTTAAAAACGTCCAGAAAACTTTGAACTTTAGACTTTGAACTTTGAACGGACGCGAAGCGTTTGGCAATTCTTTCGGCGGAAAGCTGAATAGGTGTCAGAGGGTTTTTGATCTCGTGCGCCATTCTCCGCGCCACTTCCGACCAAGCGGAAGCTCTCTGTGCGGCGATAAGTTCCGATAAATCTTCAATTACGAGAACAACGCCGCCCGATTGCGGCAGCGCGGTCGCCGTCAGCGCAACCGGCAAACCCGTTAAATTTTCCTCGCTTTCGTCGGCGTTTTCTTTTTGCAGAACAGTTTGTTCGCTCGCCTGACCGATTCGTTTGGCGCGATTTAAGAGCCTTTCCAAAACAATGCGGTTTTCTTCATTGACCAATTTCGACAATTCAAAATCGGTAAAATCGGCATTTTCGAGTTTTAGAATCTGTTTCGCCGCTTTGTTGATCGTCGTCACGCGATTTTCCGCGTCAAATGAAATCACGCCCGTCGAAAGCGATTGCAGAACGGTTTCGATATATTTCTGCCGTTCGCCGAGTTCCGCCGAATTTTCTTCGAGTTTGGCGGACATCTGGTTAAACGAAGCAACCAGCAGATCGAGTTCGTCTTCCGCTAAAACCTCGACGCGATGCGCCAGATTTCCCCGCGCAATTTCGTCCGCGCCTTTTGCCAGAGCGCGAATCGGACGCGTCAAACCTTTGGCAATATAAAACGCTGTCCACGAAGATGCGAAAATCAATAAAAACGTCAGCACGCCGAGCGTCAAAAGCCCGATTTGTCTGATCGTCAGCTGTTTATCTTTGAGCCGGTCGAGTTCTTCCAAAGAGTTTGCGACGCGCTCTGTTACATTATCTTCGGAGCGCAAATCAGGAACGATTATCAATAGATTTCCGTCTTTCAACCGCGCAATTGCCGCGTCAAAACCGATGCTGTCACTTAGCGCGATGTCGCTGAATTTCTTTTCTCGTATAAGCGCAAGTGTTTTATCGAGTTCGGCTTTTTGTGCGGAATTTAGAGATTTTTCGCTTAAAACTAAAATTTGTCCGTCGCCGGAAAGAATTTCGATTCGCGTCAGATTTCCGGCAGCGGCAATTTCGCGCAGTTTGTCTTCGTCAGGCGTTTGATTTTCCAACAAATTTGCGAGCATCGCCGCCGTTTCTCTGAGTTTAATATTTTGTTCTTTAATTGCCTGATCTTTGACGAGAATCGGTGCGCGGACGACATTTTCGGGAATCTGCGTGAACCAGCGTTCGATTGCGCGATTCATAAAAAGATACGAAAAACCAGCCATCGCAATGATCGGGAGAATGCTGATCGCAATAAAATAGAGCAGAAGTTTTGTTTTGATCTTCGAGCCGAGTTCGAGCGCACGGCGTTCGCGGGCGAGTTTTAAGATGCTGCGAATAAAAATAAAACCGAAAATGATAAACGCGAAAAAATTGAGCGAGGAAAGCGCGTAAAGCAGAACCGTATCGCTGGCGGATTGGACTTCCAGATTTTTCCACAAATTCGAGGACTGCAAAAGAACGAGCAAGGTCAGCGAAATTAACACAATAACACCCAAAAACCAGGGCGGCGTTCGTTTTTTTGTTTCCGGCTTTTGATCTTTCATCAATAAATTCTTCGAAAGCTTGAGTCTGCATTGTATGATAAATGATAAATGATAAATGATAAATGAAGGAATTTGCCTTTTCGCCGGGTTTGTCATAATGTTCAATTAATTACAAACCGAGAAAATAACTCATTAAATGCAGATTCAAAACATTTTATTCAACGATTTCGGACGATTGCGAAGCGGCTGGCGGTTTGCCTTTTTTCTGCTTTTGTTTATATTTTTCGGCACTTTATTTCAATTTCTTGCCGAAGGAATTTATCTAACTTTGGGCTTTAAACCGAATCTTTATCTAAGCGAATCAACCTACAGATTTATTGCGCTGGCGGTGGCGATAGGCGCAGGTTGGTTTTGCGGGAAATATCTGGAAGATTTGCCGTTTCGCGCACTGGGCGCGTGGTTCACGCCAAATTGGTTCAAAGATTTGATTTTAGGTTTAGTTTTCGGCGCGGCGGCGGTTTCATTTGCTGTTTTGATCGCGGCTGTTTTCGGCGGTTTGAGATTTTCGTTGAATAATGAAGACAGTTCTGCGATTTTATTTACGCTCGGCGTTTCATTTATCGTATTCGCTGTTGCCGCCGCGTTTGAAGAAGCACTTTTTCGCGGCTATATGTTGCAAACCTTTACACGCGCCGGTTTAGCCTGGTTCGCCATTGCTTTGACTTCCGTATTTTTCGGACTTGTGCATCTGGGAAATCCTAATGTCGGTTGGATCGCAGCCGTAAATACAGTAATTGCCGGTATTTGGTTCTGTCTGGCGTATTTGAAAACGCGGACTCTGTGGCTGGTTTTCGGTCTGCATTTTATGTGGAATTGGATGCAGGGTTCGTTTTTCGGAATCGAAGTCAGTGGCACGACAGATATTTCAAACGCGCCTTTTCTATTGGAAATTGACAGCGGTCCGGCGTGGCTGACGGGCGAAAATTACGGAATTGAAGGCGGAATCGCCTGCACGATCTCGCTCATTGTTTCCATTTTATTGATTTGGTTTGCGCCGTTTCTGAAAGCCGATGAAGAAATGCTGGAACTGACAAGCAAGGAAAATCCGCAAAAAGAAATTTCAGCCTAAAATATCCGTAACTTTGATCTTTAACTCCGGTATAAACTTCGGCGCAATCGTCTGATTTTTTTTAATTTTTTCGACGTTTTTATATTTTCCTTTTTCGGGTTTAGAATAAACTTCAATCATCTGACGCGGCAAATTTATGAGCCAGACTTCCGAAACTTCGGCTTCGGCATAGATCGGTATTTTTACATCACGATCATATTTTACACTCGAATCCGAAACTTCGATGAGCAGCAAAACATCTTCGGCTGTCGCTTTGCCGGAAGCATAAAAATCTTCGCGGAATTTTAAGATAGTCGCATCGGGTTCGGGTTCGGAAAGCTCGCCGATAACGACCGGATTTTGAATGCTAACAATTGCTTTTCCTGCCAAATGCGGTGTGAGCAGCATTGTTAATCTGTTGACACAGCTAATGTGATAATCGCCGACAGTCATTTTCTTGACAATTTCTCCTTCGATGAGTTCAAAATCGGAATTGCCGACAAAAACACCGGCATCAACCATTTTATGATATTCGGAAACCGTAAAAATTTTGCGTTTCGGCAAAGCTGTCATAAATAAAGTTTATCACCCGTGTCAATTTTTTTTCAGCGGATCATCTTTCGCCGATTTTTTTGTCCAACGCTTCTAAAATCTGCGCGACGTGGCGGCGGTTTTCGCCGAAATCGCTTTTGCCGATGCGCGAATTCGAGCGCACATCCAAAGAAATCCCATTTTCCAATTGTTTGATACTCACTTCCAGATCATCCGTAAAAAACACGACCGGAACTTCCGCTTTGATAATTGCGATGTCATTTTCGATTTTGGTTTCGGTCAATTTCCAGTTGATTCCCCAACTCGAAAGCGTCGGAATCGTTTCGCCAACAACTTTCGCGGCGTTTGCCAAATCGGTTTTATAAATGCGCGTCTTCAAACCTTTCGCGCCGCCATCCGGCGCGGTCTCGGCAATATTATCGGGGAAAAATGTCCGCCCGATAACCAGAGTCGCCACCACAAATACAAAAAACATTCCTGCCAGAATAAATATGATTTTGTTCATTTTTGTTGACCGAAAAGAATTATTATCCACAGATTAACACGGATTTTTATTTTGATTAATAAATGTTTTTCCTAATAAATATCTGTGTCCATCTGTGTTTATCTGTGGATAAATTTCTTTATTTCGTCTTAGATCGTCTTGATTTTGAAACTGATATCAACTGCTTTCGCCGAATGCGTCAGGCGACCGACCGAGATCAGATCAACTCCGGCTTCGGCGAAACCGCGCACGGTGTCGAGATTCATCCCGCCGGAGGCTTCGATCATCACGTTCGGATTAAGATTTCGCGCCATTTCCACGAGTTTTTCGGCTTCTTCGGGCGTTTGATTATCGAGCATCACGATGTCCGCGCCGGCTTCGATGGCTTCCCTCAATTGCGCCCAATTCGAGATTTCGACTTCGATTTTATGGAGATGTCCAACCCGTTTTTTCGCGGCAGTTACAGCTTCGGTGATTCCGCCGGCAAGTGTGATGTGATTGTCTTTAATCAAAACTCCGTCGTCCAGACCGAAGCGGTGATTTTTTCCGCCGCCGACCGTTACCGCATATTTTTCGAGCATTCTCAAACCCGGCGTGGTCTTGCGCGTGTCAACGATCTGCGCCGCCGTGCCTTCGACCGCTTTGACGTATTTGCGCGTTTCGGTCGCCACGCCCGACATTCTCTGCAAAAGATTGAGCGCGACTCTTTCGCCGGTCAAAAGCACATCGGCGTAGCCTTTCAGCGTGCCGAAGATCGTTCCCGAAGTTATCTCGTCGCCGTCTTTGACGTGAGTTTCGATCTCAGGGTTTTCTTCGTCGAGATGCAGAAAAACGGTTTCAGCAATCGCCAAACCGCAAATTACAAGGTCTTCTTTGGCAAGAAAACTTCCTTGCCCGCGCACGTCTTTCGGGACAGTTGATTGTGTTGTGATGTCGCCGCGCCCGATGTCTTCCGCCAAAAATTCGCCTATTGATGCGAAAATATCGCCTGTTTCAAATAGATTCATAATGTTGATTAAAATTGAATGATAAAGGTTTTCAGGTTTTTTGGAAAGCCTTTTGTCAAAAGAAATTTTGCCGAAGATTTCGCACCAACACCGAATTCGCCGTCATCAAATTCCGAAAAAACGCGCCGATTGCCGGAATTTTTTTTATTTGCCCGCGAATAAATGCGAAAAGGCGCGAAATAGTTTTAAGAAAATTTAGCCATAGATGAATACTGATAGACACAGATTTTATTTGATTAATTTAATGTTGATACCAACCAAGAGTTGAAATTAGACTGTTTCAACAGGTTGATTTCAACTCTTGATTCGCCTTGTTGATTTTATTTTTTCTTATCCGTGTTATCTATCGCTAAAAAAAAATCTTTTGCGTCATTTCGCATATTTCGCGGGCAAAGAATGACGATTTCGCATTTCTCGAATTTTGAATAAAAAAGTAATCCGCTTGATGCCGCCGTCCAAAGTTACGATTAACTTTTCGTTGTCATAAATTGAAAATCTCAAAGAATTTAATACTGTTTTAACTGATAAATCCAAGCCAAATTTTTACGACCGTTCAAACGGAAAAGTCAGTCAAATCAATTTTGAAATTATTTGAAAACATCAGAAATGTAATTTAAAAAAGCCTTTGTTTTCCGGTTTCATCCAATGATTTATTAGTTTTTGTGTGGAGATATAAAATAGTTCGCAGATATTTATCGTCTGCATCAATTCGGGTTACTTCCGGAGTTCGCAGAATTAGCATTGAGCGATCTAAGGCATCTTTGAAGCCATATTCATTTAGCACTAAAAAATCCTCATCAACAGAAACAACTTCACCGATATAGATAACTTCATCGTTTATTTCTTCGGTAGAAATAGAAACATAACCGAAATTATTCTGCACGGATTCAATAATTTTAGTTATATTACCGAGGTCAAGTTTCGGTGCAACTGGAATATCTTTGAATCGCTCAATTAAAATTCTCTGTGCTTCGAGTTCATTATCGCCCCAACGCAAACGAGTTACATCATCTTTGCGAAAAATCATTATTCCGTCATATTCCCCGTCATCATTGAAATTTGTCGCATAAACGGCAAAGTCGGAAAACGCATTAATTCGGCAAAGTCTTGCACTACTTCCTTCAGTTTGTTCACGATAAACATTAACAATCTCACCGGAAGTTTGAAGCTCTTGAAAATATTTGTCTAATACATACATAAATTATATTGTCCTGCAAATTTGTAAAGTTTAGTGTTAAAGATTCTGTAAATAAAAATCAACTACTCAAGAATAACTTTAAACCTCTGTATCAAAAACTTTCCCAAAATAATCGGCAATCTCGCTCGTAAATTTTTCATTTTCGCATTCGTCAACTCGCTTGAAAATTCGAGCCGTATTTTTACGAGAAATAAAATTAAAACATCAGCCGAAAAGATTTTGAAATTTTTGGTGTTCAAATATTTATTATAATTCGTCGTCAAATGAAAAATATTTGAAACGACAACCTTTAGAATGTTTTTCGAAGGCTGTTTTTAGGATTGGTCTTGAACTGACTTTTGAGACAGCTAATCTTTTGCGTATATGATACTGAATTTTGCCGGATATTTTTTTCAAAAGCTCCCAATTCCAATCATTAACCGAACCTAATTCATCTAAATAAGTGCTTTCCCAATTTCTTGCTCTTTTTTCGCTGTTATGACCGTAATGTGAATGTTCAATTTCATCGTTTTGAATTCTTCCAAAATATAGCTGCATAAGTCCCCAACCTTCTATAGTAAAACGATGCGTTGCGCCATTACACTTTCGAGGATCAAGCACAATTTTTTTGATGACAACTTTTGAAGAAACCGATGGTGACCAAAGGTCTAACAAAAAAGTTCCGACAGATTTTGAATCATACGCTCCAATAACTTCCGAAATTGATTTGAATTCGCGTAATTCTTTATCATATTCAGAATAAGATTCAAATATTTTGCAATCGGTTTCAGTTAACACGAATTCCAGAACGTCCGAAATATCTTGTTCGATCGCATAAAAATCTAAACTTGCCATAAAAATGTTTGAAAACCTCAAGAATCAAATTTTTCAAATTTCCGTATCAAAAACTTTGCCGAAATAATCCGCGATCTCGTTCGTCAATTGTTCGCGTTTTCGCTCTTCGATTCCGGCAAGTTCTTTTGCCAGAGTTTTCTTAAATTCGATTTGCATTTGCCGCGCGATTTGGATTCTCTGCGCTTGCGGCGAGCCTGCGCCGTATCACAATCGGTTTGTATTCTTTGCATCCACAGCATTTAACTTATTGATTCAATTAGCTGTTCCAAAAGCGGTTCATAAATTTCTGTGCCGCGCAAATTTTCGCGCCATCTTTCGGGAATTCCCGAAAGACCGAATTTCAAGCCGGCGATTCCGCCCGCGATGCACGCGGTTGTGTCCGTGTCATTGCCGTAAGAGATCGCTTTTTTGACGACTTTCTCGTAAGAATCTTCCCGACAGCAATAAACAGCCGTGTGCAAACTGTCAACTACATAACCCGAACCGCTCAGATTTTTCGCATCGAAATTACCGATAATTTCAATTTCTTTTAACGCTTCTTCATCATTTTCAAACAATTTTTTTAAAACGGTTTCCGCGCTTTGAAAAGGTCTTTCCGTGTCGCCTAAAACATTTTGCGCCCAGAGGCAATACAACGCGCAACAGAGTTTCGAGCGCAGATGCCCGTGAGTTACAGCCGATTGATCGAAGGCAATTTGCACTAATTCTTCGACGCTTCCGCGATGCCACAAGGCAAGCGGCAAAACGCGCATTAATGAGCCGTTGCCGTTATTTTTTTCTTCTCTCAAACCGGCTTCGAGCGGCGGAATTCCTTTTCGCAGATTCAGGATCGCGCGCTGCGTCTGAATTCCGACATCGAACATTTCATCAACCGCCAGATAATCTTCACGAAACCACGCGACGAGTTTTGCAGCAAAATCATCAACATCGAATTTTCTGCATTCAAGCAGGGAAGCGAGCAGACACAAAGCCTGTGCGCCGTCATCCGACCATGTTCCCGTCGGAACGCCTTCGTGAGCGCGTTTGAAATAATCGGGCGGTTCGTATTCGATTTCATAGAACGGCGGAATTGATTCCCGCGCGTGAAATTCATACGGCACGCCGAGCGCGTCGGCGACGAGTAATCCGACAATTCCACCTTTAATTTTATCAATCTGCATTAAATTTCTTTTATCTCAGTAACAAGAGGCTTGTTTTTCTTATCGCCATTTTTTTTATCAATCAATTTAACCCGAACTTTTCCCCAAGAAGTAATAAGATTTGAGTCATTATCTCTGATCTGAATTGTTTCGGGCGGAGCATTATTCGGATCGGCAAACGGTTCGATACAATTATTTTTTCTTTCATTGTTGCAAATTTCTAAAATAACCCAAATAGTTTCGGAATTAGTTTCCAGAGTTTTGCTTAAAGGTGCTTCACAAACGTTCTCGTTGAGTTTTGGTCGAGAATGTAAATTTAAACAAATTGACTTTAGGTCAAAATGTCCTACATATTCGGAAACATTTTTTGTGTTAGTCTGATTTTTACTGTCTTTTGATTCAACGTTGCTGTTGCAGTTTACGGAAAGTAAAAAAGAAAAAAGAATCAAAAATTTTGCAATGAATCTCATAATTTATTTCCTCTTCTATCTTACGCCATCTTTTGTGTCTTCCAGAATTATACCTTTTTCCGCCAAAAGATCGCGGGGGTAGCAAAATTAATTTACAGTTTGAAAAGTTCTTTCACGAAGCCAAATCTCAATATCATCAACGCCGAATTCATCGGCTTCGATTGCTAGAACGAGTTTGATTGTTTCTTGAACAGTTTCTTTTATTTCAAATCCGTTTATATAAAGAAATTCGTCAACCAAAACGGTTGCGGTACGTTTGTTGCCGCCGAGCCACGGATGATTTTTGATTAAACCGAAATATAAAGTCGCAGCTTGACGAATCAGATCGGCTTTCTCATAAACGGCGGCTTGACGCGGACGCGCCAATGCCGATTCGATCAACTCCAAATGATCAACTCCGTAGCGCGTTTCGGCAAATCTTTGCATTAAGCGCAGATGAATAATTACCGCATCGGCAAGATCGACATACTTTATTTGCTTAGTCGCCAATTTTTTTCATTTCCGCAAAATAGTCTTTGTATTTTTCGCCGAGACGGTCAATTACTCGTTCTATTTCGGGCGAAGGTGATAAAATTTCAGTTTCGATTTTGCCGTTGCGAGCGTTCATCAAAGCGATTGAGCCTTTTGCCACGCCGAGTTCTGCCGCAAAATCATCATCAATTTCAACTATCCAACCGCGTTCGGTTTTCTTCGGAATTTTTATGTTGCTCATAATAAAATCTCCCAAAATCTATTTTCTTTTCCATCTCACGCCGTCTTTCGTGTCTTCAAGAATTATACCTTTTTCCGCCAAAAGATCGCGGATTTCGTCGGAACGCGCAAAATTACGGGTGCGCCGCGCTTCTTGGCGTTCTTCAATTAATTGTTCGATATCCGCGTCGAGCATTTCTTCCTTAATTTCGCCGAAAATGCCGAAAACGGAATCGAATTTATTCAAAATATGCAGAATCTCACTGCGGTCTTCGGTCAGAATGGTTTCGTTTGCGAGCGCCGTATTTACTTCGCGCACCAGATTATGAAGCGCGGCGAGTCCGACCGATGTGTTTAAATTGTCGTCCATCGCCGTTTCAAAATCGCGCAGAAATCCTTTTGCTTTTTCCTGCAAATCGGGATTGATGCCGTCGGTCAAATGCGCTTCGGAAAGCCTTTTCTTAAAATCGTGCAAGCGTTCAATCGTGCTTTCCGCGCCTTTTAATCCTTCAAACGTAAAATTCAATTGTTTATCATACGGCACGGAAAACAAAAGATAACGAATCGCCAAGGGCTTAAAACCGCGTTCGATAATGTCGCGCAGTGTGTAATCATTGCCCAGGGATTTCGCCATTTTTTCGTTGTCAATTTTCAAAAACTCGCCGTGTAGCCAGTATTTGGCAAAAAGTTTTCCGGTCGCGCCCTCGCTTTGCGCAATTTCATTTTCGTGATGCGGAAATTGCAGATCAATTCCGCCGCCGTGAATATCGAAGGTTTCGCCCAGATATTTCATCGCCATCGCCGAACATTCGATATGCCAGCCCGGACGACCGTAGCCGAACGGCGCGTCCCAGCCTGCCGTGTCGCTCCGGTCAACGATTTTCCAGAGTGCAAAATCACGCGCATCTTCTTTGTCGTATTTGTCCGTATCAACTCTTTCCGAACCGCCGATTTTATTGCCTTCAAACGAGATTTTCGACAATTTGCCGTATTCGGGAAACGCCGTGATCCGGTAATAGATCGAACCGTCCGATTCGTATGCGTGTCCGTTTTCGAGCAGAGTGCTGATGATCTCGATCATTTCCGCAATATGATGTGTCGCTCTTGGCGCGATTTCCGGGCGTTCCAATCCGAGCGCATCGCAGTCTTCCCAAAACGCTTCGATAAACGGCTGCACGAATTCGTCAATCGTCTTTCCCGCTGCTTTCGATTCGTTGATAATGCGGTCGTCAACGTCCGTCAGATTCATCACGTGCGTTACGCTGTAGCCTTTATATTTCAAAAACCTGCGCAGAATATCGCCGAATGTAAACGAGCGAAAATTCCCGATATGCGCGAAATTCCAGACGGTTGGACCGCAGATATACATTCGCACATTATTACCTTCGAGCGGCACGAATTCTTCGATTTGGTTTGTTAAAGTGTTATGAAATCTAAGCATTTTTAATTATTCGCTATTTTATATTCCGAATTCCATTTATCGGCAATCGGATCCCAATCAATGATGACTTTTCCGCCGAATTTTACTGCTGTATCATCTTTTTGAACTGTTTTATATTTCCATTGTCTTATTATCGCTTCCGATGCAGCGCGTAAAAGCGGATGTCCGGCAATCGCTCTGGCGTTTATGACATTTCCTTTTTCATCAATAATGATAAAAACCAAAACTTTTCCACACGCTCCGACAGCTTTTGCCGCCGCTGGATAGACAGGTTCAACTTTATGAGTTAGAAGGTTTTCTAATTCATCAACAGTTTTCCGAACAATCGTTTTATCAAAAAAGGATTCTTCTTCTTTGAAGGTAACTTCATCGTAGCTTAATGTCGGCGAAGATTTTGGGGCTGTGCTGCAACTTTGATGTTTAATATACAATTCAACGGACGGTTTTTCACGATGTCCGCCATCAATGACGAACAATGATTTATTTTTAAAAAAACCGAATTTCTCTAACAAATATTCTTCTATTCTATAACTTATTTTATATCCTTGACTGGCTTCGGTTATTTTTCCGCCGTAACCGATAATAAAACCTCTAGCGTTCAGATTTTTTATTTGTAAACCGAATAAATCCAATCTTTCTTTGACAGTTTGCAAATCTGTAAATTCAAATTCATCGAATTTCGTTGAAAAAGGATGTTCGCAAACCGGAGTTTCCAAAATCGTATCTTGAGCAAAGATCGAAAACGTAAAAATCAGAACAAAAACAGCAGAGAAAATAATTTTGTTTTTCATAAAAGAAAGCTCCTGAATCATTCATTAAACGGTAAGATGGCGCACTTGTCCACAACGGTTTGTTTAACAAGCGGAAAAAAATGTTTATTGGAAATAAAAACTCTAGCGACAACAGGATTCTTTCGGCGCGATGCCGAGTTCGTTGAGAATTGTTTTAGCAGGCTTAAAAAGCATAGAAAGTTTATAGCACAAGTTTTCTGAAATTGCACTAAAAAATTGTAAAAAGCATTTGGAGTCCCGCCTTTAGGCGGCAACAGCCAGCGAAGCGCGGCGGAAAAAGCCGCCTAAAGGCGGGACTCCAAACTTATTACTAATGTATAAAATTGTAATGTATGACTCTTTTTTGCATTACAGGTTTCCCGCAAAATGATTTAGGTGAAAACCGCGAATTGCAAGCCGCTTCCCTTGCGGATTTTCTTAATAAAGGATGTCCGTTAAGAGTTTGAGCGGAAAAAATTTCCCCGCTTTCTTCAACAATAATTTCAACCTTTACTTCGCCGAATAATTGGAATCTTCGCATCGAATCGGAAATTTTGGGCAAAACTAACGAAACCGGACAACCGTTATTGCTCAAATGGCAATTAGAATATGCCAGATCAAACAGCGGCAAATTGCCATTTTCTAAAAATAAATTTCGGCAATCTGCTTGAACTTGTGCAAACATCTGAACTTTTTCAAAATATTCTCTGACTCGCGGTTTGTCATCTTTCGAGCAAGCAAAATTTTCCGGCTTTTGAGCAAAGGTAAAAGTGGATAATAAGAGAATTATGCTAACCGATAAAATTTTCATTGTTGTTTAGGTAAAAAATAACGTAATTGATTAGGTCAAAAAGGAATTTTAGCGGATTAGACATTTGATAACAATGTGAAAGTAGAGTTACCGGAAACAATTGAAGAATGCCATAGTTTAATCAAGAATCTGTTGTTGGTTATCGAAAAGATGCAAACTG
>JBGTIH010000014.1:0-29918 GCA_041745765.1 Pyrinomonadaceae bacterium
TTTAACCGGACACTAATGACTTCTAGGTTTGAAAACTGCCGCTAAAAAGTGGACAAGTGCGGACTACAGAATTGGGGATTAGCGATGAATCAATTTGCCATCAGGTTTGAGGACAGAATCAACTTGGCAGAATTACCCCAACTTACACAAAATTCCTGATACCCTCTGAAGGGGTAATATCCGACCCTAAATGGAGCCACGGACGTTTTATTCTCATTATCTTCTGTGAGTAATTATGGCTTGCAATGATGCGCCCCGCTCTCTGTCTGAATGGGTTGCGATGACCTTTGTGGCTCAATCGCCCGCTTTGTCCGGCTGCTGAATTCGATTGCGGATCGTGCGGCTGAATTTGTCTTTCTTAAATCTGATTCTATTTACATAAATCTGTGTGGTTTGAATATCTTTATGACCGAGCGCATCCTGCGTTTCGATCAGACTGCCGGTGTCTTCCGCGACGATCCGGGCAAAGGTATGACGCAGTTGATGAATATGGAAATGCCCGATTCCACTGTCTTTGGCATATCTCTTGATCTGCTTGTCAAAACTATGACTGGAAAGACGAGGTTCATTACTGTAATCCGGGTTTTTCTCTTTATGCTGCGCCCGGGCAACTTTTGCTCCCCGGTCAAATCGAATCCAAAGAGCGCGGTCTTCCCTGCCGATGACGGATTTTCTTCGAGTCAATCGTAAATATCTTTCCAGAGCCGTCTTTACCTCGTCATCCGTAACCGTGCGCCACTCGTAAGTTCCGCCCTTGACCAAAGTGTGAAGTAATATCGCATCATCCTCGATTTTGACATCGCCCGCGCCGATGTTGATGATCTCTTCCCTTCTCATCCCGGTAGCCATAAACAGCCGGAAGATGGCGTAATCCCGCACGGCGGGCAAGTTTTTATCGTCTTTGGCAAGGGTTTCGAGGTACAGCCATAGTTTGGATAGTTCTTCATCGGTCAATGCCTTTGCTTTCGGTGAGTTATATTTTTTCGGCGGTTTGGGCATCGCCAGCCGGACCGGATTGATTGGCAGAAAACCGGCAAATTCGGGAAGTTTGCGAAGCCATTCAAAATACGCGGACAGATGCGAAAATCTCGTGTAAATCGTCGTTTCTTCGAGTCCGCGTGGTTTTCGATTGTTTTCTTTTGCTCGCCCGTTCCCGCTTTCGAGCAGCCATTGATGCCATTTATTTATGTCGGATACCAGAACCTTATCGGGTGATTTTTCAATCAGAGTAAAAAAGGAAGTAACCGCCGCAATTTTGTCGCGGCGAATGTCCCTGACTCGTTTGAGTTTTTGCGACGTAGTTGATTCGGCAAAATCAATAATTGATTTGTTAATAGTTTGGGGAAGATTTTGTTTAGTCAGCGCGGTCATCAATTATTAACTAAATTTACCTGATTAAAATTATTCTGCAGAATGTAATCCGCGCCCATTCCTTGTCGGCGGTAATTGCCGGAACTTTCAATTGAGAACTGAGAGCCAGACACGCCCTGTCTCCGAGCGATAAACCCAAATGTTTTGTCAACGGGCGCAAAGCGGCGGCTTCCCAAGCCAGATCTTCATCAAATTCAATAACCTTACCGATTCCGAGAATTGAAACGGCAATTTCGGCAGTATTTTTATCCATCCCGTTTTCGATTAATTTCGATCCGACCTCAGCCAGATTTACACTTGAAATAACCGCTTCCGGCAATAACGGAATAACCTGGTTCGCTCCGGTTTCATTATTCAAGACCGCCAATACTGCTGAAGCGTCCAGAACGTGTTTAATTGACATAGATTATTCACTGGCGCTTTCGCTCCGTCGCTCCGCGATCAATTCATCAACCAGATTTGTTTCTTCAGGGATGAATCGCCGGACAAGATTTTGCGCCTGCCGGACTGCTTCGGCTTGCGACAGAAGTCGGACTTCCCCGTTTTCCTGCAAGACAAGCGTGATCGTATCGCCGATTTGCAAACCCAAACTTTTACGGATCGCGGCGGGTATGACTACTCTGTTGCCATCCGATAATTTAGTTGTTTCCGTAATCATAATGACATAATTATAATGTATGTCATTATTTTATACAATGTCATTATGATTGCAAATTGAACACTGTATTTGTTTTAAATTATTGTGGAACGAAAAAACGGATTGGGGAAGCGATAATAAATGACCGGTTCTTTATCGGAATCCATAAGATATTTTACATCAGATTATCCAAAATCTCCCCGTTTTTTTTCGCTCTCGCCCACAATTACAAGAGTTTCATTATTTGGTCAACTTTTATGTATAGATGAAACTTGTCATCTTTCAGTTCAGTAAACCCAAACTTCAGGTAAAAGTCTCGCGCCTGTTCGTTCAGAGCGTAAACTTCAACGGCATAGATTCCGAGTTGCTCGGCAAGGTGCGCGGCTTTTTCAAGTGCATAAAATAAAAGTGCTTTGCCCAGTCGCTTCCCGTGCGCTGATTTGTCAATTGCCAATCGTCCTAAATGGACGACCGGCACGGGATAACGCGGCAGATTTTCCGGCACGATTTCATACCCGAAAGAATTACTCGAAATCGTATAATAGCCATAGATTTTCGCTTCGCCTTCTTTGACTAAAACGAATGTGCGACCTAATCCTTTTTTAGCGTTCTGGCGGGCAAAACGCTTGAGAAAAATATTCAGGCTTTCTTCGCCGCAGTCGAATGCCTGGCGGTCGTGGGATTTATCGAGCTGTTCTATTTTATACGGTATGCTCATTCGGCAATCAGTTGGCGACGTGCCTTGAAAGCCTCGATCAGATGTTCGTTCGGATCATCATCGGCATCGAGCATCGCCAGAAATATGTCGCGGTCGCGGTTTGATAATTTGCGAAAATGCTCATTCTGCAAGATTTCATCGGCAGATTCGGAAAGATTTCTAATTGTAAAATCCGTGATCGATACGCCCGATGCGCTAGCGGCTTGTTCAATCCGCTCTTTAATATGCAAAGGCATTCGAACGCTCAACCGCGCAAAATCTTTTGTCGTGTTATTTGTTGTCGGCATAATATCACCTCTGAAGTTTATTGTGGCACACAGCCACAAAAAAATCAAATAAAAGCTTAATATCATATTTTTCGTGTTTTTTGTGTTAGGTTACAATTCGGACTAGCGGGAACATTCGTGCAAAATGTTACGCTTTCGTGGAAAACTCTAGTTGTAAAACCTTTGAAACCGTAACATTTTGTTCTTTTGTCGGCGGCTATTTGTTCTCAACAAAGTAAGTTCCCTGCGGAAGAACGTGTTTGTAAGGCAGCAGCGATATGCGTGCCAACACTGCGTCATCAATTTCTTCGCCTTGTCTTTTTAGATGATTGATTATTTTCTCGATTTTTATTGAATTCCAATACAAGATGCTGTTTGACACGAGGCTCAGACAGCTGGCTTTATTCATTATTTCTTCAAAATCCGACGTGTTGAAGATCCCTTGATTAGCAAAGAATATCCAGCGCGGGAGTTTATGTCTGTATTCACCTTTATTGAGTTGTATCCGGACGCTGCGGCGGAGTTCGGCATCGCTGATATAACGAATAATGTACTGCGTTTTTATGATTCTTCCCAGATGCGTAAAAGCCTGACTCAAACGATCCGACGGCGAACTGCTCATTAATCTTTGAACAATAATGTGTGCCGGAGCGGTTTTGTTTTTGAGTGAAACGGCGACTCGGATCATCGCGTCCCACTGTTCGGCGATGAGATTTAGATTGACCGATTTTTTCAGCAGCGGCGAAAATGTTCCGGCATTGAAATCTTTAGTGATTTTATAGAGCTGCTGTTTTTTGAGGTCACGTATTCGCGGCATAAAATGAAATCCCAGAAGATGACATAAAGCGAAGATGATTTCAGTATAGCCGTGCGTGTCGGTCGTGTGTTCTTTAGGTTTAAGGATAGTGTTGTTTTCAAGCAGTCCGTCCAAAACATAGAGGGCTTCGCGCGGACTGCACGAAATAACTTTTGTATTAAAGACCGAGTATTGGTCTGAAACGTGAGTGTAAATGCCGATGGCTTTATCATAAAAGCCGTAATAACGGGGATAATAGGAAGCGATCAGGCTGTCTGCCCGAAGCCGGAAACGCTGAGCGTCCGAAGACGACATGTCACCCGTTCCGTAAATTTTGCTGATCGGCAGCAGGTGATGATGATTAACGATTTCGGCGTTGGCATTGGTCAGAGTTTCTTCTCTGACATATCCGTTCAAAACATACCGGAGCATATCAACCGAAATATCTTCAACGCTGGAACTCATTGCCACGATACCGAGATTAGTGGCTTGTGAAAGAATTGCCGAGATCAGCGTTTTGTAGAAATTCGGGGGACGTGCCTGATGTTTTTGGAAAGTCGTAAAATGCTTTGTAAAGCCGATTTCGGCATCCACTTCCATTAAAAGATTTTCGATGCGGATCATCGGAAGCCCGGAATTGATCGTTGCCTGAAGTTTTTTGACCTTATCGGAAATGTCGGTCTTTTTATCCCGGCTTAATTTTAATTTTCCGTTTTCAATGCGGGCAAAATTATCGCCGGTGAATTTGATTTTTGATTCTTTGAAGGATTTATGGAAGTTTGATTCGAGAGAGCGGGCGGCATTTTCAGGCAGCGGTTGATTGATACTTTCATAAATCGCCTGGTGTTCTTTTTCCCATCGCCGGTTATCGAGCAGCATCTTCCAAAAGGAAATGTATTCTTTGCTTTTTGGAAGATATAGATTACCGGAACGCAGATTATCTTTAATTGCGATTGCCAAGCCGATTTCCCAGGCATTTCGATTAAGTTGTCCTTTTTTATTTTTCAAAACACGCCGCAATTCCTTCGGAACAAAAGAAACGGGAGCGTTTTCGGGAAGCTTTTTTATCTGTTCGGAATCTAACTGACGGATAAGTTTAATGGCTTGCGTCAAATCTTCGCTACCTTCTTCGGCTGCAAACGGCAATTCGATGAAATCGGCAAAGTATTTCCGCAGACTCGGATAATGAGAGATCAATAAATCTGCATAACCTCTTTCTTCCAGATATTTGAACTCATTGAGGTCGGCAATTGATGCAAGCAATTTTTCTTCGCCAACCGCTTCGATTATATCTTGCGTAGCGGGCGGCGAACCGTTTTGCCGGTGAACAAGCATTTTCGCCGCTTTCAATACCGTATCAACGGCTCGCTTATTCTTTTTGCGAGATTGCCGGTGTTTTTTCTCATACAAATTTCTCATTCTGCGGCTCAGGTCGAGAATATATTGATCGTGCATTTTCACGAGGTTATCGAGCAGTTCCTTACGGACTTCAAGCAAAAAGCAAATCAATAATGAAAGACGTTTTTGTTTCCTGAATCTTTTTAATTGGGCGGCGTTGTAATACTTTGCCAGCCGGAACAGATAATCCGTAAATGAACCGGAAAAGACGGACGAATCGAATTGCTCCAATGTAATTTCCTCGAGTTTTTTATATCTGTCGAGATAAATTTTGAGAGATGAAATCCTTGCTGACGGAGGAGATTCTTTGAGCCGGGAGAAAAGAGAAACCTGATTCTCCTCTGAAATAAGCAAGTCGTTCAAATTTCTTTTTAACTCGGGAGATAACTGTTTATAAATACTTTCAAATATCTTCGAGTGAACCTCCGAACACAAACTATTAATTTGTCTTTCGAGAGTTATTCGACTCGGCAAAACGATTTTCTTTTTCAAGAGAAATTCTTCCGCGAGTAATAAAATGTCGTGTGGAAACAAACCTTCTTCGGCTTTTTTTCTTGCCCAGTCTTCGAGTTCCGGATGAGCTTTTTCGTCATATTTCCGAAAACCGAGATGCGTCAAAATCTGTCTGTGATACTGCGAACGGGTCGCCCGGCGAGTTGGGGGATTGATATACATTGTCAAAGGCAAGCCGATTTGAGAATTTAGATAGTTGATGATGTGCGGAGATAGTTCCTGAACCGAAGCCAAAAAGAAACCCTGCAAACGAACCGAACAGATCTGCACGCCGGCATAAAGTTGGTACGATTTTCTAAATGCGGATATTTGCTTTAGATCCGAATCGGATAAAGTCCAATCGCGGGCAATTTCTTCGTCTGAAAAATCTTTTACAAAAATATTCATATCACTTCAGATAAGGAGTAAAAGAAACGCTCCTTTTCTTGACCGTTTTCTAAACTCGCCGGCGAGTTTGAAAATTTAGCCGTACAGGGTAAAATTACACAGTAAAGAAAACTAGGTAAGATTTGCAAATCAAAATTCGGGATTCTTTACCATTTAACTTTATGAAAATCGGCTACGCACGGGTTTCCACCGCTGAGCAAAATCTTGATCTGCAACGTGATGCTTTGGAAAAAGCCGGATGCGAAAAAATCTATGTTGATGAAACGAGCGGAACAGTCGCCAGGCGCGAAGGCTTGGAAAAAGCCAAAGATGTCTTGCGAAAGGGAGATGTCCTGGTTGTTTGGCGGCTCGACCGTTTAGGACGTTCAATCCGCGATTTGATAAATTGGGTTGAATATCTGGAAGAAGAAAAAATCGGTTTGCAGAGTTTGCAAGAATCAATTGACACGACCACATCGAGCGGGAAACTCGTCTTTCATCTTTTCGCTGCCCTCGCCGAATTTGAAAGAAATCTGATCAGAGAAAGAACTAACGCCGGACTTGCCGCCGCTCGCGCCAGAGGTAGGCTCGGCGGCAGGAAAAAATCCTTGAATAAAAAAGAGCGAAAAAAAGTAATCGAAATGTATGACCGGCGAAATCATACCGTGAAGGAAATCTGCAAAATGATGGGAATTACCAAGCCAACTCTATATGCCTATATTCGTGAAGAACAGGTTGCCCAAAAAGCCAAAGCGTAACAAATTACACAAATGGCGACGCTATTCCGTAAAGGAAAAACAACCATCAACATTCGTGCAAAATGTTACGGTTTGAAGAAAAATTTAAGCCGGAAAAAGTCTGAAACCGTAACAAATCACACGAATGCTCCCGCTAGTGCTTTGTAATTGAAGTAACGATACAAACATCTTCGTTTTTGATAGTCTTTTTCAATGCTACAAAAAGAAAACGAAGAAAAAGTATTGTCCAAAAATTAACATTACAAAGCACTAGTCCTAGTTTTGACCTTTCTGCCCGACGGATAGGTTTCTTCGATCAATGCTCCCGACAGATTGTAAGTGTAGCCCGTGTTGTAGATCTGTCCATCGGCAATTTGCTGATGGTTTTTGAGTCTGCCAAGATCATCGAAATTCGTATAATTCTTTCTCGAAACAGAAGATTTTACTCCGGTTGTTTTTCCCTTTGACGTTGCCGCTCGCCGTTTGCAAGTTATCGTTGATATCCTGTATTTACCTTCATAAAAGAAACTGACATCCGGCGTGGCATCGAATTTGATGCTGAAATCAATTGTCAAAAACTTGCGAAATAAAATTGTTTAACTCCATTTCCTTCCTAATAGTTTCGGATGAAGACATTTTTCGAGTTACCTTTAAATTATTCACAAAATTTTCAATGCTTTCATATTTTTCTTTTGCGTTGTATGTCGTCCCATCTAAGAATTTGATTTCTGTAACCATAACAATCCATATATTCTTAGCACTTTCTGTTAACCTAAACTTTTCAGCATATTTATCTTCAAAATTTAATATCTGTATTTCATTTTCATTCGTTAAGGTAGAAAAAGACTCATATGGTAAAAAAGAATTTTCATTTGTTGCTTTGGGATTCATTATTAATTCTTCGTTACCGAACCAACTCATCTGTTTTATTTGAAAACTCAAAACTGAATTTTTAGAAAAATTACTGATATTAAAAACTTTTTCAATCCCACCTTTTTTATACTTAATAACTTTAGGATTATCCAATTTTATTGGGCAACTTGGGTCAGCTACTAATAATAAAGAAATATACTTGGATGGAATTTCAACAGCTTTTACCTTTTCTTGGCTAAAAGTCGGTGTTGTAAAAGTTAAATATAATAAAATAATAAGAGATATTTTTTTCATTTTCTTTCCTCGATTTGCAATTTATTCGGCAAATAATCTAATCAGTCGTAACCATTAGTTGTTTCTTTCCATTAATTATGGACTAAGGCTGTTTCTTTAAAAATGAGGGTGGATCAGGATGCTTTGTGGTAAAACTTATTTTTAATTTACCTGTATAGTTATTTTGAGAGTTCAAACTCCCTCTATGCCCTAATATTTTATTGCTTTGTCCCTGTACAATAACATTAAAAGTATTGTTTTTAGCAGTAGGGTCTTTAACCGTTACGGCAAAAACAATTTCTGCTTTTTGTCCACTTTCTTTTATATCGACCCGTTGAGATTTTTGTCCTGAAGCCAATTCCGTCAACCCAAATCTCTGCGATCTTCCAGATTCGGCTGTTGTTTCAGCATCAGGTCTTGATCCCGCTTCAACCCTAGTAGCAAACTCATCTGGCGACTCAGGGTTTCGGCTCTTGACAATACGACCATCGTTTTCATTCGAAACCGTTACTTTCACGTAAAAAGTATATTGTTTCCCTCCTACTGGAGGAGATCCAATACTTACTTCAGTTGGCTTATTATCGCTACCATACAAAGGAGGGGTTGTTGTTGATAGTGGGGGGGGGGCGAAATCTGGAGTATCAAACACTTCTATCTTATCAAATCTAATTCGGGGGTCTCCATCAAAACTACTTAAGTCTGCATTTTCATCAACCGCAGGTCCCCGCATTTCAGAAGACTCAGCATGTTGTTCAAGTTCATATCCTTCTACACCAGTTGAAAACAATGAAAAACCTCCATTAACAGCGCTATCAAAGGCTCCTCCTCCTCCTATTATACCATCCTGATTCGATGAGCCAGACGCTCCTGAACCCAGCGGCAATAACCCTAATGGATCGGTAAATTTATATGGTGAATTTAAGACATAACTGTACCGATTAAATGTCTGCGGATCTCTGATACTGCCTGATGCCGTCAATGGATCAACCGATGTAAAGCGTCCGTGCGAGGCGTTGTAATATCTTGCCTGCGCGTATTCCAATCCGCTTTCCTTATCATTCTCGTATCCGGTGTAGCCTTGTCTGATCTCATCTTCATTGCCGTAGCCTTGCGTTGGAGTTCGTCCGCCGACATCGCCGACCGTTTCTGTTACTTCATCGCCGAACGCCATATAATCATGGCGCGAAACGACTATTCCGATTCCGTCGGTAACGATTCGCGGGCTTCCCAGATGATCGGCTGTCAAATAACTTGCCTTCGGCTCCTGCGGCATTTGATTGGAATACTCCGCCACCAGCTGCCCTCCCGCATTATACACGAAAATGGTTTCGATTCCATCGGCTGTTTTCCTCACTCGTTTGCCGTCGCCGTCGTATTGATACGTCGCATCGGCTTCCTGAGTTTGATTCGAGCCTCTGAAAAATGACTTGATGTGATTTTCGGCATCGAAGACAAATCTTTGATTCTCGGCATCCAGAATAAGATTGCCGTTTTCATCATAATCGTAATCTATTCCGCCTCCGTCCTGATCTTCGGTCAGACGGTTATTGGAAGTCTGAATCGTCGGATTGGTAACTTTGTTCGATTGTGAAAAAGTCGTCGTATTATTGGCATCAAAGGTTCGGTTGCCGTAGCGGTCATATTGAAAAGTCTGCTCCCAGGTCGTTACATTGGAAACCTTTTCTTCAGCTGCTTGTAATCTGTTTAAATCGTCATATGTATAATTCTGAATAATCTCATTTGCCAGACCCGCATAGTTTATTTTCTGCTGACGAAGCCCACCGTTATTTTCCGTGGGTGTGCCGTAACCGTAATCAATCTTCAGCAGGCTTTTATCGCTGTCTGAATGTCCCAGAGCAATCTGCGTAATCTGCTGACGCGTATTATAAACCGCAGATTCCCACGTTCCGTTGCCGAGCCGCATTTTCTCGATTGACCCGGCAGAGTTGCGCGTAATCTGATCGAGATACAATTTGTAATCATTAACCGCAGCTTTCTTGCTTTCGAGTTTTTCAAATTCACCGTCAGCGTTGAGCGTAGTTTTGACCTTTCTGCCCGACGGATATGTTTCTTCGATCAATGCCCCCGACAGATTATAGGTATAATCGGTTGAATAAGGTAGTTGCGCCCCGGTAAGCTGCTCGGCGGTTGTTCTTTGTTCGTGGGTTAAAATCCTGCCGAAAACATCGAATGAGGTATATCTCGTTTCGGAAACATTGCTGGCGACCTTTGTCGTTTTGCCTTTCGAGAAATTCGGAACTGCTCCCAATCCCGTCCCGTCATAAAAGAAACTGACATCCGGCATATTAGGATCGGAATAATTTCTGTTGATCAGACGATTAATGTTATCGTATGTCGCTTCAATATAGACTCCTCTGGCATCGGTCGTTTTTGTAATATTTCCGTTATTGTCATATTCATAACTGACCGACCACGCGTTATGCCCGGTGATCGGATCGGCGGTCGAAAGCGCGAGATTCGAATTTGTATCCTGTTCGGGCTGTTTTGCCCGCAGAAGTCTGCCGAGTGAATCGTAACTGAAATAGCGATTCTGCACACCCTGGGTTGTCTTTCGCAGATTCCCGAGCGTATCGAAGACATAATCGGTATTTAATGGCTGCCCGTCCGGGTCTTCGATCACACGCACCATTCTGCCCAAGCCGTCCGTAATCCCTTTGCGTTTCTTGCCAGCCTGATCGGTAATCTGTTTAGTAACGCCGACGACATCTGAAACGGAAACGCCGTAATCGGTTTTCACCTTTGCGCCGTCCGGCAGAATGACTTCAATTACGCGACCGGCATCATCATAAACATTCGTCGTCCAGTATTTGGTTTCGCCGCTTCTGTATGGATTGCTTACTCTTAAAACTCTGCCGTCAGCATCGAACTCCTTGTCAGCAAAGATATTGCCGTCCGAGTGAACCTGTTCGGCTTTGTAAGCGCGTCCCAAACCGTCAAAATACGTGATGCTTTCCGCCCAGTTATTGGCATCGATCTGCGAACGGTTTTTTACCCAGTAATTATTCGGCTCGTCGTGATAGATAGTTTCCGATTCGCCTCCGACCTGATTGGATCCATGAAAGGTTTTCGCGCCTACCGGTCGTAAAGTATCATAATCATATTCAATTTCCGTTCTGAGCCCGTTGGCATCAGTTGTTTTTAGAGGAAGTCCGGTGATGGGATCAAATTCCGCTGTCGTTTCAAATGCCGTAAGCGAACCGCTCGTTCCGTTTCCCGGAATCGGTGTCGTAACCTTCACTGGAAAGGCATTATGTGTCGTGTCAAACGTAGTAATTATCGAATTGCCTTTGGCATCAATCGATTCATATTGATTTCCGTAACTATCGAATTTAGCGCGGGTTTGAATATAAGCTCCAGAATTTGTCGAAGCTCCTTTGGTACTATCCCAAACTCTCGATGTGGTCGGATTTCCCCTGACATAATCGGTCGGAGAAAATCCGCTTTCATCGTATTTCATCTCGCTTCTGGACACGGGTATTCCGGCTCCGTCCCTGACCACCGAAGCCGTTACCAGTCCGACCATATTCCGGTCTTTATAACTCTGACTATTAGTGATGGCAGGATCGTTTATTAAATATATCGCTTCCGTTGTCCGCAGCAGCGTCGGTGGTGTCGGGGTCGGCATCGGCACGGGATTTCCTTCGGGGCTTTCTCCCGGTTCGGGCAGCGGATCGCTTAGCGAACTTCCCGAACCTTCAAAGGCATACTGCAAAGTTTTCTTTCTCAACAGCGGTTTATCAAACGTTGACAAATCTTCATATTCATATTTGACGGTTGATTTCACAAAATCACCGTTTCCGCCCGGATCGTATATATAACTTTCATCATGTGTTGCCCGCAGATGCCAATCGGCGCTTCCGCTTCCGACCGAATACGAAGTTTTGGTCCAGTGCGTCATATTTCTGGAGACCAATTTCCGCACTCCGCCCGTCCCCAATGCGTCAAAAACTCTTGTTTCATACGGCACCCCGATCCATGCATCACTAAAGCCATAGTCGCCGACATCACATCCCTGACAAGGAGTACTTCCCCGATATAAAAATCTCTCGGTTAAAATATCGGCAGGACTAATGATCGAAATTTTATAGCCCTTCGGAGCAGTATATGTAGTGGAATATGTCCATTCGTAAGGAGCGGCACTTGCCGATTCATATAACTTACGGGTTTGAACTCCGCGATTTGTTTGCGAACTGACATCCGTCCAGGTCTGAACTACCGGCGTGAGCGGTAATACCTGCTGATATGTAAAGGTTTCTTCCCCGCCGGTCGGGTATTTGATCTTATTGATCTGTCCGAAGACATCATATGAAAATTCATAGCTTTGCCCGGTCGGAAGTTCGATCTTTATTAAAACTACCGGATTGAACAATTGAACGGAATTTCTCACCTGATTATCTGTAATATCGTTCGAGTGAAATAAAGCATTGCCTGCCGGTCTTTGAGTATATGCCGGAATTCCCCCCGTTCCGGCATCATAAACATCACCCGGATATTTTAGCTGGTCTGACGGATTCGTCAGACCGTCTTCTAGTTTCTTCCAGTGAAATTTATACTCTCCGGTCATTCCCGGCAATTGATACGTTTTGATTTCCGGTGCGGTTGGTGCAGATGTTCCGAAAGGTGCCGATAGAGTTCTTCCGAGAGTGTCCGTCCAAACTTTTGTTGAAGGATTATAACTCGTAAAATTACCGTTGCGGTCAATGAACTTTGTTGCTTTTCTTTCCGCGACAGTAGTCGGAGACGAAAGATTTTCCAGTTCGTAAGAGGAACCGTCCGGCATCATCAGTTTATAAGTATTTGTTGAAGAACTTTCATAATAAACGATGTTCGAGCCGTCCGCCGCATAATAATAACCGTTTCGATTGGTGTCTCCCTGATTGTTAAGTCCTGCATCCATCCGGAGTTCGTGGGTTTCTCCGCTCGGCATATACAGTGTTATTCTTCTGATTTCCGCTGTCGGCTGCGGTGGATCTACCTCCTCACAAGTTCTCTCAATTAAGGGAAAGCCTTGTGCGGTAAAACGATCTGTCCAACCGGTATATTCGATATAAGGAGTTTCAAGGCTGGTCGTCCAGCCCGATGCTGAATTATCGCCGTATCTCGGGTGGCTAACCGTAAAACAGGGACTCCCTCCGACACTTGTCGATGTTTGTTCGAGACTATCCATTCGCCAGACTTTTGAGGAATAACTCAGCGAAATCGGCACGTTGATCCCACGTCCCGGATAACTGCCGAGAGGGATGCTGATCTCCATCGCCAACGTCGAAGGATTTACCCGCCCGCTCCCTTTTAAGGCGCGGTCAGCCGTATTATCGTTTTCCTGTGCAAACGTAGCGGAACTACTGCTTATAACCAAAGCTAAAATCAAGCTGATTGAAAATTTCAGGGCAATTCGTCTGAAACCGTTTGTCGTGTTTTTCCGTTTTATTTCGTTGTTTGATTCTTTGGTTATTAATTGACTTTTCATTTCGATTTTCCTCAATGAGCAAAATGCGGGTTTGCTCTTTGTCATTTTCTGTTGTTCCTCAATGGATTATTGCTGCGTCGGATGAATTTAATTGTTACTTTTCCGCTTTAACTTCTCCGTTTTCACTTTTCACCTTTTATTTCTCACTTTCTGATTATCTTCTGTAAATCGCCGGAACCGGGATATCTCCCGCCATCCCCCATTGCACGATTCTCGTTGAGGAATCCGCGCTGTTAAGGATATACCAGACACCGGTTGAGCCTCTCCAAACAGCAATATCCGCCTTCCCGTCGCCGTCATAATCATTCGGAACTTCCGTGTCGGTCGAGAGTCCCCAACTATAGGACAGAGTCTGAGCATCGGAACTCTTTAAGACATACCAACTGTTGCCTCGCCTGACCGAGTAATCCGCCCGCCCGTCGCCGTCATAATCGGCAACCGCCGGAACATCTCCCGCGAGTCCGTATGCCTGATATTGCAGTGAAGCATCTGAGCTTCTCAAGACATAAAACGTCGGTGTGCCGCTTTCTCTCCACACGGCAAGATCGGCTTTCCCATCGCCGTCATAATCGCCGACCGCAGGTTTATCTCCCGATTGTCCGAATTGGACTGAATCAACCTGAGATGTCGCCCGGTTCCAGATATACCAAACACCGGTTGAAGGTCTGAACACGGCGGCATCGGTTCTGCCGTCGCCGTCATAATCCGCCGGAACGGGAATATCGCCGCTCGCGCCGAACAAGTAATACTCTGCCCCGCCGTCGCTGCTTCGCATCACATACCAGGTCGAATCGGAAGGGCGGAAAACACAAAAATCGGTTTTCCCGTCGCCGTCATAGTCTCCCGGAGCGGCAATATCACCCGACGTTCCCCAACCCTGCGAAGTCTGCTGCGAACCCGTGCCGCCCAAAACCCACCAGACACCGGTCGAAGGTCGCCAGATTGCCAGATCAGCCGGAGGCACCGCAGAGGCATTCGCATCCTCGACAGCCAGGAGCCGCGAGCCTCCGGCATACAAATATTCCTTTGATAATTGCGGTGTCGGAGAAGGCATCGGAGCGGAAAGAAACGGATTGATCTTCGAGAGAAACCCTTCATTCACAGGATTTAACCGGGATGCTGTGCTTCTCTCCGTCATTACTCTCTTAGCATCATCTTCCAGATATTTTAGCCCCGCACCAAACGCTCCGAGCGAGAGAAACACAATTATCCCGACTGCGACCCAATGCTGTTTCAGATACGAAAGTTTCAGTTTTCCTATAATCCCGGTTGTTTTGTTTTTCCGGGAAGCAGCCGTTTTATCCGTTTTTTCCCTAATTTCAGAATTTTCAATACTTTCTGATAACCCGGTTTTGGTCGAAACATCGACTTTGAGCGCATTTCTTCTTTTCTTTTTCGACATAATTTTTTTGGTTATTTCTCTCTTGGCTGTTAAACAGACATCAATCCTTATCCGAAGAAATGAAAATACACCTCCGGCTTTAGATTTGAATGTCTGAATTTGATTGATTTTTATGAACGGAAGGTTTAAGATGCAAACTTGAAAGCGGTTTAGCATCTTTTGAACCGATTCCGGTCTAAAGATTAGCCGATTCTGCCGGATTGATAATTGGCGTTATCAATCCGGCTTTTTCTGCTTAAAAAACAGAAAAAGCGGTAAATCTAAATAAAATCAACAATCATCAAAGAACTTTTTTCTTTATATTTCTTATTTCCAACCCCTTGATTAGTAACCGACGACACAAAAAAAGCCGATTGTCCTTAGAAATACTCAGGGCGATCAGCTTTTCCTTAAAACTTTTATTTGTTCGATTATTTGCAATCGCTTCTGCTCACAAATAACCGAAACCTGAAATCCGCAGAAAGATTCGCAGGTTATTTTTATTGCATTGTAAAAATTATCCGACATTAAATAATTAGCTGTGTTGGCAATTTTCAAGATGTGAAACGGCAGGAGTTTGTTTACACATAATAAAAGTCCAAATTTAAGGTAAATTATTCTGATAATAAAGATCGTAGAAGTTTATTGATAAACTTCCATTACAAAATAAAAAACTTGTTCTCGTTTCCCCGTAAAACTTTGGTCTTTTTCTTTCCACAAAAAAGTATTTTTTTCCTTTCAGAAATGCTTCCCCGCAAAAATACATTTTTTGCTTTTTTGTTGTCGGTTGAAAAAGACGGTATCACAGAAAAATTTCAGGTGTCAAGATTTTTTTGCAATCTTTTTCACCTTTTATTCTAACCTCTACCGATTTACAAATTTCAACTGTTCACTAAACTTATATAAATGCTGGGGTTAAGGGTTTTACAGAAAATTGCAATTTATCCGAAAAAGTTAAGAACTTAGCAATATGACTTTTGTTAATTGCCTAACTTGAGAAGTTCCTTTTCATCTGTGGTATCGAATCCTTTTTGTATTTTTACCGGATTGAGCAAATTTATGATGTTATCGGAGAGTTTATAAACCCGCCGCGAACCGAATCAGCCGTCAGCCACGTGGAAAAGTTGTGGCACGGCTCCCACAACAGATAAAAATCCGAAATCGGACTAGCATCGCCATTTGTGCGAAATGTTACGGTTTCAAATGTTTTACAATCAGAGTTTTCCTCGAAAGCGTAACATTTCGCACGAATGTTCCCGCTAGTCCAAATTTGAAAGATAATTTTTACGGGTCAGTTCGGAATTCGATTTATTGATAAACTGCCCGGCGATCCGACCGTTTAGACGGGTATCAAACTCGCCCGCAGGGGTTAAAATCTGTGATTCAGGGATACGGATAACGGCGGACTTACTCATAATTTTAGTTTAACTCAGTAAAATCAACGACTTAGAAAATTTTTCTCGAAATATTTTACGGGATTTTTTGTGTATTTCAGAAAAAACTATATCATAAAACCGCTATTTTATGATGTGCCGTTGGCAAGAAACGTCAATATACACTTATCTTATTGATATAATTAGGTTTATATCTCTGTGCTACGTTTTTGTTAACGACTGAGATTGGTATATAAAGCGTCTGCATTGCCAGAGTCGTCCCGTTTGCCGGAACGAAGGTTTTCAGTTTTCTCCCTGTTTCATCGGTTTCCGAAATGACCTTGTTCAAATCCTTTTATCCAAAATAGTTGGTAAATCCTCTGCTTCCAATGATATTTCTAACAAATTTTTGATTTTTTGTTTATTTCACAGTATTTTTACAGTAAAGCTTTTTGGACTTATCTGTAAAACCAAAAGAAATATTCTCAACCCTTTTATCTACAATAAATATTCTTACCCCTAGTTCCTCATTTGAGAAAATATATGTTTCCCACATATCTGATACTGATATGTATTTAAACTTTTTCAAATCATATCCCAAATCATTAAAAGGAATAGGTTTATGTGGATAAAATGTTAATTCAACTGCAACATCTTTTTCTACATCATATCCGAGAATGCTTTTAGTTTCTGAGCATTTTCCGGTTGAATATTCAATTTTAAGCATTCCATCTTTAGTCTTATATTTAATTATCTCACCCCATCCATTTTTTTCTTTTTCAGCTGAATTATAAGTTTCAATTATTTCAGGATGGTCAAACATTTTTTCAATTTCGGTTTTTGTTGACTTAAAAACTTCTAATTTTTTTAATTTTATCAGCCAATCCGGTTCTTTACCGTAAATTGGATTGACAGCTAAGAATGAGATATACATAAGAAATAGTATAACTATTAATTGACTCCAATTTTTTTTAAGTTTCTTTCCCATTGTCCCGGAAATCCATCTGTGCAATATCTTTGTATCCATGTGTTTATCAAATTACTCCGCTCTGTTTCTTGTTGATCTTCGCCTTTTAGATTTTTTATGTGGTCTTTAAACTGTCTTGAAAATCCCTCTATTTCTGATATTGCAACAGCAATATCTTTATGAGAATTGTCTTTAGCAGTATGAAATAATTCGTGTAAAAAGGTAATTACTTCATAATCTTGCCCTAAGATATTTCTATTGATAACTATTGATTTTCTGTTTCGAGTTTCACCAGCCGGAGCAGGGCTTTTTGTTGTTTTTGCTCCTATCCAAAATCCTTTCTTGTAAACAGAATCAATAGGAGCATCGGTTATAGATAATGCTATTCCATCTCCTCGAAAAACTTTATTGGCAAGTTCACTAATATCCATTATATCCGACCTTAGTTTGGTAAGAAGTTCATTTAATTTCTTTTTGCAGTTTTCTGTTAATGCCTTATTTACTTTATTCTTTAATGCCTCTTTATCTGAATCGGAGTAGGCAGAGTTCGGAGCATCGTGAAGGGAGTTGTATCGTGGATTATTTTGCCCAACAATCGTCAGCAAAGCCGACCACGAATTATCACTTTGAAGAAAGAAGCGGTGTAAGGTGTAGCCTTTGGCTTTTGCAATCTCTCTGAATTCTCCTTCTTCTGCCGGACCGCCAATCACCCAGCCTTCCGATGTGTGAACTCCGACTCCGATTTTTCTGTTCGACATCCGAAAGGCAATTTGCATCAATCCGAACATTCCGCCGATTCTTCCCGAATTGATCTCCAGCATAAAATGCGCTGCCGATACCTTCATTCCGTCTATCGTGTAGGTGTTCTGTCCCGGACGATACCCTTCGCCCGATCCGAATAAATCTATGCCGTTTTGTCCGGGTTCCTCGTAGGTATCTAATGAGATATAAGGTCCGGCATCGGCGATGTTTCTGCCCATCGGTGAATACTCGCCCGTTCTCGAATAAGTCGTATTGCCGCTTGCCATCGTTTGCTGCGCTCCCGTCCCGGAAGCGTCCGTGTGAATAAATGTCAATGATTCCGTCGGTGTCTGCCCCGTATAATAAAGCGTCTGCGTTGCCAGCGTCGTCCCGTTTGCCGGAACGAAGGTTTTCAGCTTTCTCCCCGTTCCATTCGCTTCGGAAATGACCTTATTCAAAATGCTCGACCGAATGTAATAATTCTTCACTTCCGCCGGATCGGTTGAACCCGCATTTCTGACTCTTTTCTCAAGCTGTCCGTCGCCGTTGAAATGATCTTCGGTCGGCGGATCGAACTGCGTTGAATCATCCAAATTTACCTGTGGTATTTTTATTACCTTTAAGATTTCATTCACATTTAAATTGTGTCATTTGTTCTTTTGTTGGCAAATACTTGATACTGCTAACTCTTTCATTACCGTCAGAATTAAAAATAGTTATGGTAATCCCTTTCTTTAAATTGCTGTAGTAAGAAAGGTTTAACAAATGAAAATCCTGAACATATTCATAATTCTCTCGTTGCAATATTAACTGTGAAAAATCTATATCTTTTAAGAATCTTACTTCATAGTGAAGGACTGTTTCGGCTGGTAAATCGTATTTTGCCTTAAGCCTTTTGCTATCCCCGCAACGCATATCCGAATATATGACGTTCACTACAACATCCTCAGTTGAATATGTAGTTTCAAAGTCTTCTTTCTGAGGCTTCCCTAAAATTTTTTCTACCTGACTACGATTTGTTTGAAAAACTTTTATTTCTTGCCAACCATTTTCCACTGCCCAGTCTTGGCTAAAGGCGATCAAAAAGATTCCCAAAAACAACAAACTACACTTCATACCTTATAGTTCTCCTTACCGATTGTTAATATACTTCAGATAAGCCTTTTCAGAATAAACAGGAAACCCGCAAGCTTTTGCTAACCGATTATGCCAAATTCGTGAACCGGCATACGTTGCTTGCTGTGGCGTTAGACCCGAAGTATCTAGATACTGTCCTGTAAAACTCAAGGCAGCATTTGCTAATTCTGTGTCACTAGCACTTGGGTATTTACCTCCATGGGAATTGATCGATAGATGGATTAGTTCGTGAATTGTAATTGCCGCTCCGTCTTGAGAAGTAATAAAAGTCATCAATGATACATAACGTCTTTTATTTTGTTCCTCAATCCTAAGTTTAGCAAATGTTTCATCATTATATCGCGTAACAAAAGTGGAAATACTCTTATTGGTAATAACCCGATCGCTATACATAAACATTGAAACTCCTAGCCACAGACTGGCATTATTATTTTCCCAGTTTCCGGTTGCAGATGACACACTTGACCTTTGAAGATACCCCCAAATACCATTTGGATAATTTCCCTCACCATCTGCCAATAGAATTTTATCAAATATATCTAACACATTTGTCGAAACGATTGTTCCACCACGCTCAGCAACTTTCTCTACAAGATTTTTAATAAATTCTTTGCAATCACTTGACAGATTCTTCTCGACAGTATCTCTTAATATCCGAACTTCAATAAAGTTCAATTTTCTTGCATCGGGGTAAGTTTCTTGTTGCTGAGGCGAATTAAAGAAATTTATCCAAGAATAATCAGTAAGGTCAACATATGGACCACCTTCGCTGCTCCTATCTATTGTGATTTGGGTTGGGATGATAACACTTCCTAGTATTCCATAAACTGGGGCTTGAATGGTTTGCCCTAAGCCGTTTCTCAGTTCTATTGCTACCGATCCGCCATTGACTCGCATCATAAACTCCTCGGCTGAGATCGGCTGTCCATCAAGCACAAATTCATGCTGACCGGGGCGATAGCCCTGTCCTGTATCAAATAAAATCATCCCGCCTACATCCGGACCTTGGTATGTATTCAAAGAAATATACGGTCCCGCATTGCCAATATTACGACCTAGAGGAGAGTATTCGCCCGTTCGATTAAATGTTACATCTCCAATTAGACTACCGACAGCATTTGTTCGTTGAACACCTGTTCCTGACACATCTATATGATTGAATGCCAAATACTCTGTTGTTGTATCATTGATAGTTATCAGCGTCTGCACAGCCAAATTGGTTCCGTTTGCCAACACAAAAGTTTTTAATTTTTTGCCGGTTTTATCGGTTTCCGAAATCATTTTATTAAGAACACTGGAATAAATGTAATAATTTTTTGTTTCAGCCGGGTCGGTCGAACCTGCATTTCTAACTTTTTTCTCTAAACGTCCGTCGCCACTAAAATAGTCTTTAATTGGCGGATAAAACTCCGAAGATTCATCCAGATCTCTTACAGTAGTTTTCACCACTCGTCCGGCGGCATCCGTTTGATAAGTAGCATCATTATCATATGTAATGTTGCCCTCGACATCATACCCCCAACTCGGATTCCGGTTGTTGGCGTTATAGGCGTAAGAGGTATTGTCCTCTGAATTGTAATAATATCCGGTCTTGCTTGTCAGATGTCCAAAGGCATCGTGCTTAAACTCCATTGTGTAAGGTTGGTCAATCTTTAGTTGATGCGTACTTGAGCCGCCGCGTGCCGCAATTCCCGCCTTTGCTTCCACCGTTCTTCCCAGATGATCGTATTTATACGAACGGTCAAAGGTTTCGCTCAATCCGTCATCCACAAATTTCAAAGAACCGTCTTCATAAAATTTATACTCTTTTTGAATATAAAGGTCATTATTTTTCTTAACTTCAAATCCGGTCGCCTGCAGTTTATTGTTGATTCCGGTGATCTGCATCTGCACGCCGTTGCCGTATTGCAGAGCCTTCAGCGTTCCTCTGGCATCATATACCGGATTATTCGCGTATGTCGTAATGCCGTTAAACGATGTCGAACCCGCTACCGTCTGCAATCGCCCGACTTTATCGTAAGAGTAGTTAAACTGCTGTCCGTAAGGGTCTGTAATAAATTGAAGTTGTCCCGACAAGGTATAATCGTAGGTCAGCAGAAAATCGTTATTTCCTCCCGGAGCGTGATCTAGCGTGCCGTTTACGGTCGTGGAGAAAGTTCGTTTTTCCGTTTTTAACTGCGACAGTTCCGTATAAGTATAATCGATCGTGCCGAGTCCGTCGGTCATTTTTTTGCGGTTTCCGGCATCATCATATTCAAATGTAACCGTTGTCGGAACGGGTATGGTCGAGGCGGTCGGCACTGCATACGAAATCGTATCCACCAAACCGCGTGAATTATAGACATAACTCGTTTCCGCTCCCCTCGCATCCACAACCGATTCGATGCTGTCATCCGGGTTGTAGTTGTAGGTCGTATAGGTCGGTGCATTACTCGTATCGATCTGTTCGGGGCGATGCTGCGAACTCAACCGTCCGAAGCCGTCATAACTCATTGTCCAAACCTGACTCAAGGCTGAAACATTCGGATTTGTCGTTGCCTCCTGCGTTTTTGTCACCGATGTAGCCTGATCGCGCCCGTTAAAGGCGGTAGTGGTGGTCGAATAGACGGAGTTATCCCAATTCAGGATTTCCGTTTTCCAGTTTCTGCCCTGAACATCCTGATAGATCTTCTGCGTTCTTTTCCCCAGAGAAGCCGGATTATTGCCGCTCCAATCGGTTTCAAAGATTTCTTCGCCCTGTACGGTCATTACCATATTGCCCGAACAGCCGCACCCGTTGTAGCTGATTGTCTGAAATGTTCCGTCGGTATTAATCGTTTTCGTGACACGGTTTTGCCAGTCGTATTCCTGCGAATTCCAGAGCCAAACCGGATTATTATTGCTGTCCAATCCCCGGTCGTCATCGCCCGCCGGTGTCCAGTTCGAGTCGATTTCCGTCGGCACGGTCGAGCGGATCGCTCTGCCTAATTTGTCGTATTCAACCAAACTCCCGCTCCAACGGCTCGTGCTTCCCGCAACCGGCAGTTCGCTTCTCGACCTTAAAACTCTGCCCGCTCCGTCCGTCCAGCTTTCCGATTCGGCTTCACCGGCTCCTGCCGTAATGGTCGCAAATGTTTTCGATTGAATGCCGTTACTGAAATACTGGTATCTGGTATAAGCTCCGGTGTTGACGACCGTTTCCCTTTCCAATCTGCCTAACGAATCGTAAAGCCGTTTCGTATGTTTGCCGATGTTGTTTCCCGAGCCGTGCGGTGTCGGGCTGTGCGCCTCGACATTCGCTCCCGTGTCGAAACGGTATTTAATGGTCGAACTGAATCCGGCGGGATCGGTTATCGTTTTCGGATAAGCGAATGTTCCGCGCGAATTGCCGCCGTCGTTGAAATTATCCGTGTAATCAATTTTGGTCAGCCGGGTTAAAGAACCGTTCCAAGGCGTGATTCTGCCGACGACCGCACCTGCCGTGTTGTATTTCAAATTCGATGTTACCGTGCTTGCATTCGACACGTTATGGCGCGTCATGGAAGTTATATTTCCTCTACCGATAATAAAAGATGCTCCGAAATTTATGTTGTCGTGCTGGATCGGCGAGATGTTCTGCTGCAAACCGCCGCTTCCGTCAAAGTTGAATTCATCATAGTCGTAAGTAACCTTCGACATCGGATTAGAATTGCCGTCGTAAAGAATGCTCTGACTCGGCAAGCCGATGATTCGTCTGGAAACGTAAGCAGTATTGAGATTGTAGGTCGTATTCGATTTTTTGAGCAGAGTGTTACTGCCGTCATAGAGGCGGACTTCTTCGACCAGACCATATTCGGCGATGGTTGTATCGGGTAGTACCTTATAACCGATTTCGGTCTTTTTGGAGCTGACGTTATCGCTGACCTTTGTGGCAACGACACGCGGATTTTTGATAAAGGAGAGATTCTCGTCATCCTGCGTCCATTTTGTCCAATTCGATCTCTTTAATTCCAAGCCGCTGCCGTTCGCGAAATCATTAACCAGAATCGGCAGACTTTCCATCCAGCCCGACTCTCCGACATAGATGTTCGTAATATTCCCGTGCGGATGATTCTGCATCGCCACCTGTATTCTCGATGCCGTTACCGTATTCCCATCCAAGTCCGGTATCTGATGACCCGTTGCCGTTTCATTTGTGACGACGACTTCCTGTTCCTGATTATTTTGATTGAGATTGAAATTCTTCACCCACGTTCTAGTTTCCGAAAACCGCGGACAATCCGTTTGATTCGCCGCAGGCGTTTCCAGATTCGTTTTGACATAATTCAACACATTCCAATCCGCCGCAAAGTTGTAGATCCGCCACACTTGCCCGTAATTGTTGTAGTCGAATGTCGTGTAGCTATTGTCCGAATATGTCACCTTTTGCAGAACTTTGATAACAGTTCCGTTGCCCGGTCCGAACACTCCCAAAGAGGAATGAAAATTCGTGGTAATCGTCTTCGTCGTGTAAGCGAAACTCGCCCAGGTATGCGTTGTAGTAGTCGAACTTTGACCGTTATTAGTCTGCCACTGCTGTGTGATCGAGGTCGGGTAAAATTCCGTGTCGTAATTGACCGTAATGACTCTGCCCAAAGTATCCGTGACGGTTCTCAGAAGCCCGTATTCATCGTGAACGATTGTGATAAAGTTACCGTTTCTGTCCTTGATCTGACCGCAGCGGAACGCTCCCGCCAGCCACTCGTAAGTCATTCGCGTGCCGTCCGTTCCCGTTACCGTAATCGCGATGTCTTCGACCGGCTCGTTCGGATTACCCGCACCCCGTGTTTTCAGCTGCACGTAGGATGAATCAACCGTATCATAAGTGTCGGAGGCGGCAGTTTGCTGAAACTCGACTCTTCCTCCCGACGGCGTAACCATCAGATATGAAAATCTTTCGGTATCCGTATCATAATAAACCGGCTCGATGGTCGGAAATCCCATCTTGAATCCAGGGCTTACATTGCTCTGGTCGGGATCGAAGATCATCACATTATTCGTCGTATCCTTGAGCCAGACCAGAGAGTTATACGAAATCCCGAAGCCCGCCCCAAGCCCGGCTCTGCCCGGCAAACCGACCAGTCCTGTTCCCCAACTGAAATTTCTCGAATAAAGGTCGGTTCCGCCGGTAGCATTCTTCGGCGAGAGTCTGAGTTTAGCCAGATCGTAATCCTGAACCAGACCGCCGATCTTCTTGATATATGCCGCGGCGACCGGCACATCCCCGTTCATTCCCAGAGTTTCATAAATATACTGCGGATCAGTTCCGCATCCCGTACCATTATAATTGCAGCTTTTATACGTGAACCAGACTCCGGTTTTCGGTCGCCAAACGGAAATATCCGCTTTGCCGTCGCCGTCATAATCGGCGGGAACCGGCTGATCTCCGTAATTGCCCCAGGTTTGCTGAATGTAGCCGCCGCCCGTGCTTTTGTAGATATACCAGGTTCCCGATGACGGGCGATACACCGCTAAATCCGTCTTACCGTCGCCGTCATAATCCGCCGGCACGGGAATATCGGAGGCGACTCCCCACGGCGGATTGATCGTTATTCCGTTTGAACTCTGTTTGATATACCAGACTCCTTCCGACGGGCGATAAACGGCAATATCGGTGATGCCGTCGCCGTCGTAATCTCCGGGAACGGGAATATCGCCCGCCGCGCCTAAAGCTACGCTGTAATAACTGTGATCATTGCTGTGCATCACCCAAAAGGTCGAACTCGAAGGACGAAAGATCGCATAATCGGAACGCCCGTCGCCGTTATAATCGCCCGTTACCGGAATATCACCGGAAGTTCCCCACGAAATCGTATATTGCGTTCCCGTGCCACTCGGTTTGATGGTCCATGTTCCCGCATTGAAAACAGCCGGATCGGTTATCAGATCACCGTCAAAATCACCCGGTGCCAGAACAGAGGCGGAATTGCCGAGAGGAAAAGTGATATTAGTGCCGCCGCCGCTCGGTTTTATGCTCCACTCACCGTTGGAAGGAGTCCAGCGCGCAAAATCGGATTTGCCGTCGCCGGCGAAATTGTATGCCGTATTATTAAATGCCGTTTCGGTGGTTAAAAGATTGGCGGTTGTTTCACTCGTCGTCGTGGAAAATCCGAGAAAAGCTCCTAAAGTCGCCGAGGCGGAAGAGGCGGAAGATGAAATAAAAGAATAAAGCGGAGAAACGGGCTGCGCCATCTTAAAACCTTCAGGCAAAACCGGAGCGGTTACGGCATTCACAAAACTGCCGTAGGCAGAAAGCATTGAAGCATTAAAACTCGAAACGGAAGCGAGGGTTTTAGAAGAAACCGTATCGGCAGAAGAAAGATTAAAAGCTTGCGGCGGAGCGGAAACCGGCGCGGGAACATTTATTTTCAAAGAAGATGCCGGAACCTGCGCGGATGTCTTCTGCCAGTTATTGAAGAAAAACATCGGCATCAATAACGCCGCTATCATTGCTCCTGCCACAAAACGTGTTGGTAAATTTAGTTTTATTGCCCGATAATATAAACCTGTTGTAAGAGTTTCGATAAATGCTTTCCGACTATTCAAATATGATTTCATTCTTTTTCTTTTCTCCACGCTTTTTTTCAACGCGTCATTCAACGCGTCAACAGAGATATTTAATCTTGTTTAATAAAGGTCTGATCAGGATGTGACCATCCGTTACTGTCGTCAATTCAAAATAATTAAATTTGTAAGTGCTTACTACCAGTTTGCCTTGAAACCGCTGTAATAATTGCCAAATACAGTAAAATGATGATTCCGGCACCTCTAATATTTTTTATAGAATGACGATTCAAAATGCCGGATATATTCAAAAAGCCATATATAATGACTTATCCAAGTAAGGTCTGAATGTATTTTCAGAGGTTCAACCTGTTCGGCTCCTTCAGGACTGCCGACTTTTATTTTGATTTCTTCTCTTCTTATGTTTAGACATAGTTTAGCCCTGGGTTTGAGAGTAATTAGACTTCTCAAATCGCGCGTCTTTTTTAGGATTGGTTTGGAAACTCTAAGGGGAAAATTCTGACTTTGAGAACAAAATTCGTGAGCTTAAAAACCGTTTGGTCAAAACGTCTCTTGTAAATATTCAGTTTTTATAAATCAAAACTGCCCATGAAAATATGAACTGTCTTAAGGGGATTTGTTAGCAATAGAAAATGTTATATAACATCAAACAAATATCCGTCAAGCCGGAATTTTCGTTTTTAATTGTTTTGTAACTTTTTCTAAAAGATACCCGAACTTCTCTGAAGGTTGCTTTATTTGATAAAAAAAAATTCTCCGCCGACCATTATCCTGAATAAATACAAGCGGTTACATTATTTTTGTAGTTTATCCGATAATCCTCGCACGGCTTGTGTTTTCGTAAATTTATTTCCAGTAAAAAAAATGCAAAATGTGTTCTTCTTTCTTTCTATTTACGGTTTTTCGGGAAACACTCCCGGTGCGCGTTAAGGATCCATCCCGCCGAAATTCTTCCATGTTTTTGACAGCGGTCTGGCTTGCCAGTCCGCCTTGCCCCCACGTCTCCCAATCCCACGCCCCCTTTGATGTATTGCAATGCGGACATAAAAACTGGAGATTCCGCAGATCGTTCTCCCAGACATTAACCGCGTGAACAATGCCGACGCGCGGGTTATAGACCGAACCGGTCTGAATCGTTACCGCACCGCCCGTTGCCGTTGCCCGCGCATCACCCGAGCGACTCGCAGCAGCATCGATGATGACAAAATCGTCGTTTCCGAGAAGTCCTAAATTTGTCTGAGAATATCTGGCGCGGGACTTGATATGATCGAGATGAAAAATAACCAGCGGCAGATTTCTGTCGCATCCCGGACATTCCGTATAGGCTTCCGCGCCGATGCCGAAATCCTTTGTCCCGTCGGCAAACATCATCGCATTATTCATAATAACCTGTCTCGTGTTGGCAAAGTTCACGGCATTATTCGGCGTTTTGATCATATAGATTTTTGACATAAATCATCGTCTCCTTCACATCTGAAATTTAATATGATTCAGGCAGTTTTTTCTTCTCCGGCGATTGAAAGCAGATGCCGGCAAACATCCGCCGATCGGTAATTTACTGAGCCTTTAACGCAAACTCTCCCCATCGAAAGCATAACCCGTCGAATTTATAGAAAAGCATTCCATCAGAACACGTGTCTTTCAATTTAGATATTTTTGGCACTCTATTGATATATGCAAAATCGGGCAAATTCATTACAAGGAAGCATCCGGCAAATTGAAGAAATCTGTTGTGTTTTCAACAAATTGCCGGCGGTAAAAATAGTTAAAAATGACATTTGAGGTAAATTGAAACTGAAATTGAGAACTGAGTAAATTCGGGTAAAATTTGATGTCAAAGTGTGAAAAAATTTTCAATTGGAATTTTATTCAGAATTGGAGGCACTGCCCGGTTTCGTGCCGACAGTGGATTCTAAATACCGGTAAATACTCGCCTTTGATAACTTATAATCCTTCATTAAATCTTTGATCAAAACTCCTTCGGCTCGTCTGTCTCTTAGTTCTAAAATCTGCTCGTCGGAAAGCTTCCGCTGCGCTCCGAATTTTATGCCCCTTTGCTTTGCCTTGGTAATGCCATCCATCTGCCGTTCGGCACGGATTTCGGTTTCAAACTGAGCTATCGCCCCGAGCATATTAAATAAAAGCCGTCCGGTTGCATCACTCGTGTTGATATTCTGGTCGATTACTTGCAATGCGACTCCTTTGCGTTTCAATTCATCGGCGATCTGACACAAATGCAGAGTCGAACGAGCCAATCGATCCAATCTTGTAACGACTAAAATATCATCTTCCCGAACGTATTCCAGACAGGCATCAAGCGCCGGACGTTTTCCCCCGGCGGCACTTTTCTTTTCCTGAAATACTTTCTTACAGTGTTTTAATTTATCGAGCTGGACATCCAGACTTTGACCGATCGAACTAACGCGCGCGTAACCGACTAATGCCATAATTTCCAAATGTCCTAAAAATCCGTAGTTGTTTAGGTCTGGCAAGTGGAAAAAGGTTGTCCTTTGATGATTGAGACTAATTCTTGAAACACTTGCCGACCTTGTTTTCTGAGGCTCATCAAGTAGCTATTTATTCTGACATAGCTTTGCGTTCCACTTGCCGCTCGAAATCCACCATTCATTTTTTGCTTCACTTTGGCATTTCTCAGGTCTCGCTCCGCTTGATTGTTCGTGAATGGAACTTCTTTTTCGACTGCAAATCTCAAGATTGCTTCTTTGTGTTTCCTCATTCGCTCTAATAAATTCCGCCCTTTTGTCCTTTTTAATTTCCCTTTTTGGTGGATTCTTTCCGCCGGCGGTTCTTCTGTTTCTGCTTCTGCCAAGATTTTGTCATATCTTTCTTCATAGCCGGCGAAATCGGCGACCGTTCCTTTTCCATAATCGCTGTCCACATAGATTCTCAACAACAATCGCTTCATGCGCCACCCCCAGCGGGACTGACTATTTTCAATGATTCCCGTTACTTCTCGCAAAATATGAGCATTGCAGATACCGTGTTTCATCTGGGTAAATCCAAAATAACTGGCTAAGCAATCGTGCACTGCCACTCCTCTATATTGAGGCAATACCGATTTTTCATCATCCATGGCTGCTCGTCCTCTTTGGCGATGGACAAATTGATAGGTCCATCTTTTGCTCGAAACTGTGTGTAACCATTTTTTTATCCCGTTTTCTCGAATACTCGTTTCATCCACATGGATTACTTGCGCCTCACTAATTTCCGACTTGATTTCTTCCATCGGCATCACCTGAGAAGTTCTTTGCAACATCTCTTGAATGGTCGCTTCGTTCAACTCATAACCATACAAATTCGCAAAGAACTCACCTATTTTCCGATGCGATAAACACCCTTGGACACTCATCAAAGACACCATTGCCTGCACTCGTTCGCCATATTGCGTTTGTCCGCTGACCTTTTCCGGGAACTCTCCGCAACTCGCCTGCCCACATTGACAAATCCGCTTAATTCTTCGGTATTCCAACACTTCCAAGCGCGGCTCAGGCAATTCAAAGACTTGTCTCGTATCAAGTATCTCGCCAATCCCAACCCACGCCGCTCCGCCACAGACACAACCCGTTGGTTCACATTCAACCACCACATCAGGATTCTCGACTTTTTTCAAAGTCTCTCCGCGATGTCCTTTTTGCCCACCTCGCGCCTTTTTCTTACGCCGCACCGCCGGTTTCGGATTCGGTTTCTGGAACTCATCGCTCGACGGCGGACGATGCGAATTCTGCGAATTCTGTTTCAACTGCGCTTTCAACTCGTCAATCTCAACTTGCATCTGCTTAATTACAGAACACAACTCTCCAATCAGTTGATGACATTCTTCAATTGTTTCCGGCAATTTCACTTCCACATTGTTATCAAATATCTAATCAGCTAAAATATCCTTTTTTGACTGACGAAAACAGTTACAAAAATCCTTAAAAATCGTATCACTTTAACTAAGACGTTTTGAGAATTATAATATGAGACATAATTTGAGACAAGGTTTCGGGTGGGTCTCACAAATTACACTTTCTGAGTCATTTGACAATAGAGTTGTTAATTGAAAAAGCATCAACCGAATAGTTTATTCCGGCTGATGCTTTTTTTACTTTTTTTGGCAGTTCTATTGATTTATCTGACAACTATTTTACTATCGTTTTACTTTCCTGGTTTAATTCGCTGATTTCCAACCGTTTGAATTAAAAAAGCTTTAGATGTCCCAATACCTTCGCCAAAGAAGATGATCTAAAAAAACAAAAGAAACGAGATTTTAGTAGAATAAAATTTACAACAATTTTTAACTAAAAGGGAATCTCGTTTCTATGGATATAATATCATTACTTGCTTGTTTTCGACCACTC
>JBGTIH010000015.1:0-12117 GCA_041745765.1 Pyrinomonadaceae bacterium
ACTTGGCAAGATATTTCGGATATTTGTCTATTCCATCAGGCGCAACAATAATTGTTAATAAATCTGTTGATTTATAAACGTCTGTTAGGTTTAATAAAATAACTGATGGAAAAAATGCTTTTGTAAAAGGTGTTTCCCAACTAATCAATTTAGACATAAATTAAATTAATCAAATAATCGTCGTCACGATTTCCCGAATGCTTCTCTGCAATTCCCGTTCGTTGGTGATCGGTGAAACAATGGCGACTTCCGCCGGATTTCGGCAATTCTTAAAATCTCTCGCGTCCTTCACGCACGAATTCTACGATTTCTTCGGTCGAAATGCCTAAGTCAATGCCTTTTACGTCAAGCGCGGAATGTTTTTTCTCCGGTTTGAGAATGAATACTTCGCCGTTTGCCCGTTTGATGCGTACCTCGCCTTTCTCGCTGGCGCGTTCAAGCAAAACCGAAAGATTTTCCTGCGTTTCAGAATATATTTGCATTTGCTAATTTACCTCCCAAACTTCGACACCTGCCGCTTTAGCCGCGTATGCTAAACCGCTGTCTAATGTCAGCAAAGGACAATCGCGATTTAAAGCGCAGGCAATCATATAAGCATCGTAAGCATAAACTTTGTGCCGGTCAACAATTTCCAATGCTTGTTTCAAATCAACATCAACCAAAGTGAGCGAAATTTGCTCATAGATTTCGATTGCCGCCGTCGCTTGCTCTAAAGTAATGCGTCCGCGTTTAATCATTGCCGAAAATGCGTTGCCGATTTCCCAATACAACGAATACGGAGCAAACAACTCGCAGCCTTGAGTTTTCGCAATCAACTGCGGTTTTTCCGGTTCGTTGGCGATAACCGCGATAATAGTTGATGTATCTGCAACTAAGTCTGTTTCCATAATTTTTACAGATTAAATTTTATCAAACAATTTAAACGAATCTACAAAAATCAAATAATCGTCGTCACAATTTCCCGAATGCTTCTCTGCAATTCGCGGTCGTCGGTGATCGGCGAAACGATGGCGACTTCCGCGGCGTTGATCGGGGAAATTCCTTTGGCGATCATTTGGGCGGCGTAGATCAAAAGGCGCGTTGAAACGCCTTCTTCGAGCCCGTGTCCGCGCAGGTTTCTAACCTTTTGCCCGATGGTTACAAGGTCTCTTGCGGTTTGTTCGTCAATTCCGCCTTCTTTGGCGACGATTGCCGTTTCGTCTTCGGCGTTCGGGTAATCGAATTCCATTGCAACGAATCTTTGTCTGGTTGATTGCTTTAAATCTTTTAAGATTGATTGGTAGCCCGGATTATAGGAAACGACGAGCATAAATTCGGGCGGCGCTTCGATAACCGTTCCGCGTTTTTCAATCGGTAATCTACGCCGGTCGTCGGTCAAAGGATGAATGATGACGACCGTATCTTTTCGCGCTTCGACGACTTCGTCCAGATAACAGATCGCGCCGCTTCGGACTGCCGCTGTCAGCGGTCCGTCGTGCCAGATGGTTTCGTCGCCTTCGAGCAGGAATCTGCCGACGAGATCCGTCGCCGACAAATCTTCGTGGCACGCGACCGTTATCAACGGGCGATTCATTCGATACGCCATATATTCGACAAAACGCGTCTTGCCGCAACCCGTCGGACCTTTCAGCATAACGGGCAATTTAGCGCCGTAAGCGGCTTCAAAAAGCTCGACTTCCTGCCCGACCGGAAGATAATACGGCTCGTTTTCTACTTTGTATTTTTCAACTGCCAATTCCATAAATTCTTGTTTTTATTTTCCTTGAAAAAAACTCACAATTATACTTTATTGGATTTTTTGCCAATCGCAAACCGCAGATTTTAAATTGCTTAAAGGTGTATTTATCTGCCGTTGATCTGCAATTTTCTGATTTCGGCTTTTCCTTGCAGTGCGGCGGGCAGAATCAGATTAAGAGAATTAGTATTTGATTCGGTTTTGCTCAGTTCAACATCTAAATCATCAGATTTTATAGAATTTAAGAGTGAACGTGCGCCGTATAAGACAACGGTTGCCGTCCGGTTTTCTTCGTTTTTGACCGGAACAATAAACAGTCTTTCGATACGCTTTTCGCCGATGCGGAAAAAAACGTCAACGACCGTTTCACTGACAACGGTAATTTTTGAATTTGAAATTTTAAGCGGAACTTGTTGAGCGGTAAAATCCGTCTGACGGTTTTCGAGATCAATTTTTTCCGTTGAAATATATTCAATTGACGAAACAAAACTGGCAGGTCCGCGAATGGGAATTTTCTGCGGAATTGCTGAAACACCATAAATCTCGAAGCCTTCGGGCAGATTGTTTTCCGTTTCAACTCTGACGGCAATCTCCCGTTTTTCAACCATCTCCAGAGTTATGCCGATATTACTAGGCTGAACATCTTCGAGCCTTACGCCCGTCGGAAGATCAAGACTGACATTCTCCGGTTTTATCTCAACCGTTCGATTGCCGGGTTGGGCAGTTGTTAAATCAAGCGAAACTATAATGTCTTCTTCTCTGATCGCATCAAGCCGGTTTTTGTCGCCTCTGACAATCAAATTAACTGTTTCAACGGATAAATTTGTAATCGTCATTTCATTGGAAACACGAATTTTAAGCGTTATATTTTCAAGCCGTCTTTCAATCGGCGGACGAAGTCCCGTAACGCCGAACCAAAGCGCGAGCGTGATGAAAAGCGCAATCAATTTCATCAGCCAGTCATTAAGAAAAATACGCTGAAGCAATCGGCGAAATGAAAATCCGCCTTGCTCTTCAGGAAAAAGTTTTTCTGTGGAAAACGCAAACATCTTTATATAATCTGAAAATTATCCGACGGTTATCTCCGTTTCCGCCTCTTTAATTGTTTTTTTTTCCTCGCTGTGATTTTTTTCAGCCGCTAAATTCATTGATTTAAGAAGCAGCCGACGCAATTTTGTCGGATCAACATTGCGTTTTACTTTGCCGTCCTCGACAAATGTGATTAAACCCGTTTCTTCCGAAACAACGACCGAAATCGCGTCCGAACCTTCGGTAATGCCGATGGCGGCGCGATGGCGTGTGCCGAGTTCGCGCGAAATGCCCGGATTTTTTGTCAAAGGCAAAAAGCACGAAGCCGCGGCAATCCGTTCGTTTTTGATAATCACCGCGCCGTCGTGCAAAGGCGTTGACGGATTAAACAAAGTTACAATCAAATCATAGCTGATGCGCGCATCCAATTGAACGCCCGCGTCAATAAAATTCCGCAATCCGACCGCTCTTTCAAAAACAATCAACGCACCTGTTTTTTCCGATGCGAGCGTTGTTACCGCCAGCACGATTTCATCGTAAATCGTTTCGCCGAGAATTCCGCCCACGCGTCGAAACATCGGAAATTGCAGACGGTTTCCAAAATAAATCAATGCCTGACGAATTTCCGATTGAAAGAGAACGATAATCAAAAACGGATAAACAAAAACCGCCCATTGCAAAACAAATTGAAGCGTGAAAAGTTCCTGTGCGACTGACAACCAGTAAAGCAACGCCAAAATCACCATTCCGACAACCGTCGGCACGGCTCGCGTCCCGCGCAGAAGCTTCAGCACGACATAGACAATAGTATAGACAATCACTATATCCAGTGCGCTTCGCAGAGTGTTTATTGTCGGTAAATAATCGTATGGCAGCATTCTATACTTAAGCTATGAAAATATTTTTTCCGAATTCGATCAAAATTGTCTGTAAAACTTCTGATGCGTGCTATTTCTAAAAGTATAATAACAACTTTTGGTGCGTCTTTGTTTTATTTTTTTAATTATTTTGATTATTTCAATCAACGCTTTGATGCAGTAATTCAGCCGGACAGATGGCTTTAACCTTTGCCGATGCGCCGTTTTTCTTCTAAATTTAACTCAATATGCGGATTAAATTTAGATTTTTTATCTGTTTTTTCGGCTCTGCATAAACCCGACGAGATTCCCGTTTGAATCAATTATGCCGAGCGCGCCGATGCCGTTTAATCTCATCAATTCTTTCGCGTCCTTTAAAAGAGTGTTCGATTCAACAAAATATTCAGTCGTAATCGGACGCATCACATTTTGGATTTCCGTTTTATGCCAATCTTCACGCGATAATTTCTTTAAATCTTCTAATACTAAAAGACCGTAAAGCTGACGATCTCTGGCAACGGGAAAAACAGTCTGGCGATTAACGGGCAAAGTATGATCTACAAAATGAAGAACATTTGTTTCCGGCTTGATTGAAACCGGCAAAGTCATCACGTCTTCAACGATCAGTTTCTCCATATTTTTGACTTCTTTGATGATTCCTTTTGCCGAATCATATAGAAAAATTCCGACCAGAATCGTCCAAAATCCCATAAAGAAAAGACCTTGAACAAAAGCGACGAAAATGCCGAAAGCGATCATTGCGCCGCCGATGATCTGCCCGAATTTTCCCGTCAAAATGGTCGCTTCATTTAAATCCGTGCCGCGTTTCCATAAAAAAGAGCGCAAAACCCTGCCGCCGTCGAGCGGATAACCCGGAAACATATTGAAAACCGCCAGCAGAAAATTGAGCAGAAAAAGCAGAAAAAAGAGCGGCGATAAAATATTGCCTTCGCCGAGCGAATTAGCCGCGACCATCAGAGCGAAAAAAATGAGCGCAAGCAGAAAACTCGCTGTTGGTCCGGCAATGGCGATGCGAAATTCAGCACGCGGCGTGTCCGGTTCGCGGCGAAATCTGGTTATTCCGCCGAACGGATGCAGAACGATGTCTAAAACCTGTATGCCTTCCATCCGCGCAATAAAAGCGTGAGCAAGTTCGTGTAAAAAAATCGAGCCGAAGAAAATAAGCGTCGTCAGAACGCCGAAAAAGAGGCTTGTCAAAAAATTTCCAAGCTGCGCGTTAACGCTTGCCGCTGTAACGCAGGACAAAACGATCAGCACGAAAAACCAGCGGTAATCGGCACGAATGGGAATGCCGTAGACATGCGCGATCTGTATCTGCTGTTTGAAAAATTTGAAAAAATCGAACAATTGCATTAAGAAAATTAAATCATAAAAAGTTAAACTGCGAAACAGCAAAATGGCGATACGAAGAAAATTTACCGTATCGCCATTTTGCTTAATCTCAATGTTAGCTCGACTTTAACCAATTTGATGTTTGAAAACAGAACGCAGACCAAGTAAGTTATTTTGATATTTCCATACCACAGAAAGATCAAAAGGAGACGGACTATGCCCCAATGGCATTAAGTTAAGGGTTTACTGTAAAGTAATCAATGGTTTAGGTTATTGAGATTATGAAAAAAAAGAGGGAATAATTGTTGCGAGGCTGAAAGCGGAGATAAATTCATCTGAGGTTTGTGAGAAATACAAGGAGTCGTTGCCGGACTTTACCCGGCATCGGTTGTTGAGTTTTGGACGAGTAGTAGTGATGATCTTGAGTGGTAAAAAGTTATCATTGCAGAATACGCTAAACAAGTTTTTCAGTGCGCTCGGCGAAGTGTTTAAGGGTGCCGACCGATTCTGCTTATTGTCAGGCGAAGCAGAAAGTAAAGCCGGAAGTCTTCGAGCATTTAACTGAAACATTAAGTAAAGATTTCTATCGGCTGTATGGGGCGGATGAGGAAGTGCGGTTGTGGCGCGGGCATCGGCTGATCGGGGGAGACGGAACAAAACTGAATTTGCCGGACACGGCTGATTTGCGCGCTCATTTTGGGATTGAGCGGAATCAAACAAGCGGCGAGACGGGCGGATGTGTCCAGGCAACTGCCGTCGTGGCATGTGATTTGTTGAATGATTTAGGCTTGCAGAGCGCATTAGGCAAGGCGCATAGTTCGGAAAAGGGTTTGTTATTCGAGGTTTGGAGATCGCTGGAAAAAGGAGATGTGTTGGTCTTGGATCGCAACTTTGCCGATTACAGCATCATCGCGAAAGCCAAGCAAGATGGGGTTGAAGTAGTGATTCGGTGTCCGCATTCAAGCTTTTCAGCAGTCGAGGATTTTTGGGCGAGCAAAGATCGCGAGCGAATAGTTTTACTAAAAGTATCGCAATGCGCGAGAACGAAAAAGTTTGTCAAAGAACACGGCTTGCCGCCGGAAGTTTTGGTTCAGTTGATAAAGTTTCGGCTTAAGACGGGCGAGGAAGAAGTGTTGCTGACGACGCTGTGCGATCAGAAGAGATACCCGCGTCGAGAGTTTTTCAAAGTGTATGGAATTCGGTGGAATAATGAAGCTTATTTTGACCAGATCAAGAACATCTTTGAGGTGGAGCGTTTCAGCGGGCAAACCGAAAGCAGTATCAAACAAGACTTTTATGGGGTGATATTTCTGGCGAATCTGGAAAGTGTGTTGACCAAAGATGTTGAAACGAAGATGCAGGAAGCGGCGCAGGAGCGAGAAAACAAGACGATGCCGCAAGTCAATCACGCGATCAGTTATGTGGCGCTGGTTTCGAGAGTGGCGTTCTTGTTGGCAGAGGAAAACAGGACAGCCGAAGAAACCTTAAAAGAGTTGAAACATTTGTTTTGGACAAACCCGACACGGCAAAGAAAAGGTCGAAAACAGGCGCGAGAAAAGCCTACCCATGCCCGGAAGGTTCGGCATTACCGCTATTCTAAGCGCATTATCGCTTAACTTAATGCCATTGCGCGTTCGGCGCTTCCCAAGTCTTGGGTTTCTCCACGTCTTGTTGTTAATGTTTCTTATAAAAGTCAAAGAGACCAACGGTCATTCCAAAGACAATCCCGACCGGCGGCGATCCGGGGTTAAGCCCAAAACGCATGCCCGCATCCAGCGAGAGTCGGTGGTTGACGTGGTAGTTAACCAGCCCAAGCGCATAAAGTCCGCTCGGCTGAACGTCCTTGCGGGTCTGTCCGGCAAGCTCTCCAACTACGCCGAAACCCTTTCCGACGCTGCGCGAAATGGCAAACGCAGCCTGTCCGCCATTCGTCCAGCCGCGTGCGTGGGGGCGACCAACCCTTAGTAGCGCGACATTAAAATCTACGCTCGTTTTGCCAAACTTCTTGCTGGTGAGGGCAACAAAGCGGTGGTCAACGCGACCCGTACTGAGTTCCTTCTCTTCGCTGCCTGTAGGCAGCTTGACGTAATAAGCAAATGAGAGCGCCGGACGCTCAGGGGTCTCCTTGAGCGCGACGACCTGAAGACCAAGCCTTGTGTCGCCGACGCTCGTCACGAGCGGATCGTGTTCATGATGTCTTTCCGAGATAAAGGTCACAACGTCTAACGCGAGCAGCAGGCGGTCGGTCGCGGCGAAGCGCAGGGTGAGCGGCGAAGCCTGTTCGAACCGAAAATTTCGCGCGCGGAAGTAGGAGTCGTAGCCATACTCGAGTTGCAGCACGCCGGCTTTCTGAAATTCCGCAGGATTGGTAATGGTTACGCGCGATGTCTTAATGAACGGAGCTTCTCCTTCGTGGTCATCTTCGCCCGCGTGTGACTGTGCGCCAACGGCGAGTGACAGCAAAAGCGTGAATATAGTCAGCCGCAGCAAGCAGACAAACGGGAACTCATACTGTATTGGGTGCAAATGCTGGAATCTTAGCATTATTCTTCTCCTGTTAAATTGATCGGATCGGATCGCTGCGCGAGGCAGCGAGACTGTAATAGTTTCTTCCGAGAAAGATAAAGTCCGGTGGCTTCTTCATCGGAACACCTGCCGAACCAGAACTAGAACCCAGTTGGGGAACAGCCCAAGCACCACTGTAATGGCGGCAGTCAGCACTATCGGCGCGACAATGAAATACGAAACCTCGCCCGGTGAGTATATCACATCGTGCTGTTGTTCTATATCTTCCCCGCTCGCAACGTCGGAATTTTCCCGTGGTGATCCAAAAAAGACAGTACGAATAACTCGCATGTAATAGACCGCGCTGAGTAATGTGCTGACGAGCAATACGAAAAACACAGCAAGCCATCCAGACTGGATCGACCCGATCGCCAGGTAGTATTTGGTGACAAAGCCGGCAGTCGGCGGAATGCCAATGATGCTGAGCGAGCCCACGGTAAATGCGCCCAACGTCCACGGCAAAAAACGCCCTATTCCGGCCATCTCCGAGATCTTCGTCTTGTGAGTAGCAAGCAGAATAGATCCCACGGCGAAGAAAAGGGTGATCTTGGAGAACGAGTGATTGACAATATGGATTAGTCCGCCGGTTGCTCCAGTCTGATTGGGAAGGCTTGCTCCGAGAATCATATAAGCGAGTTGACCGATAGTTGAGTAAGCCAGGAGGGCCTTAAGGTTATCCAGCCTCAGCGCATAAAACGACGCCAGCATGATCGTGATCGAGGCCAAAATGGCCGTAGCAATACCCAGATTCAACAGCTGAATCAGCTCCAGCCCAAAGACATCCAGTATTACGCGGAAGATCAGGAAGGCACCCGCATTGACGACGGCGACGGCGTGCAGCAATGAACTGACCGGAACGGGAGCGACCATGGCTGCCGGTAGCCAAGCGTGAAACGGCACGAGCGCGGCTTTGGCGGCACCTGCCAGAAAAAGAAAATAGAGGATAACGAGAACTGTTGTATTTGCTCCATCAGGAAAGATGCCCTGTGGTCTGAAATCAAAGGTGCCGGAGATGGTGTAGGTAATTATGATTGCTGGCAAAAGGAAAGCGATCGACGTGCCCAAGTGATAGGCAATATATTTCTTCCCCGCGGCGTAGGCTTCTTTCGTCCCGGTATGTGTCACGAGCGGGTAGGTGCTGAAGGTCAGTGCTTCGTAAAAGAGATAGAGGGTGAATAGATTGGCGGAAAATGCGATTCCCATGGTGGCGGTCAGGGTGAGAGCCACACTGGCGTAGAAACGAGTCTGGTTTTGCTCGCCGTGCAGGCGCATATAACCGATTGAGTAGAAGGTGGTGACGATCCACAAAAAAGACGCGGTCGCGGCAAAGACTAACGAGAGCGCGTCCACACGGAAACTGATCGAGACTTGAGGAAGAAATGACGAGAGAGTGAAATGAAAAACGGCGCCATCAAGAACCGCGGGGATCATGCTGAGAATGATGACCAGCTGGACAAGACCTGCGGCGATGGAACAGCCCTCTCGAAGATTAGGGTTTTTTCGGGTGGCGACGATCAGGACCGCACCCAGTAATGAGGCGACGATTGTCAGAAAAGGTTTTATCGAGTAGATTTCCATGCGTATGCCTTAACTTCCTTTCACTTCATATTCTGGAGACGCAACTCAGTGGTCCGACTATCCCTGACACGCTCCACCAGCGCCTGAACCGAACCCTCCGTGATTCGCAAGAATGGAGCTGGGTATAAGCCGATCCAGAGAATCATTATGCCGGTTGCGGCGGCGACTACGGTTTCTCGGGCGAGCAGGTCAGGAAAAGTCTTCACCGCCTCGTTTGTCACCGGACCAAAGAAAGCTCGCTCATAGTAAACCAGTACATAAACGGCGCTCAGTATGACTCCCAACACAGCGACACCGGCAAGCGCCGGATGCACCAGGAATGTGCCGTGGAAGATCAGAAACTCTCCGGTGAAACCGCTCGTTCCCGGCAGTCCGATATTTGCCATGCCGAAGAGGAAAAAGAACGTGGCCAGAATCGGCATCTGCTTCGCGAGTCCACCGAATGCCGAAAGCTCGGATGAACCAGACCGTGCGTGGAGACTTGCGGCTAATATAAATAGCCCGGTAGAGACAAACCCCAGATTGATCAGCATCATAATCCCGCCCTGAATTCCTTGTTGATTCAGGGAGAACAGCCCAAGCGTGGCAAGCCCGACATGGCTGACGCTGGCGAAGGCCAAAAGCCGTCGAAGATTGGGCTGCGCCATCGCGATCAACGCGCCGTAGAGGCTCGCAAAGACACCAATTACTACCATTAGCCAGAACCAATTCGCAGTTGCCTCCGGGAGAAGTGCAATGACGAAGCGGACGAATCCATAAACTCCTAACTTGAGTCCGACCAGGAAGATACAAATTGCTGCGGGACCTTCCAAAAGCGCAGCGGGCATCCATGTGTGAAAGGGAAAGAGCGGACCTTTAACGGCAAACCCGAATGCGAGCAGGAAGAAGATCAAGGTCTGAAGCTCTGGAGCAACGGGAACGTTGAGAAGGGTCAGAAAATCGAAGGAATACGAGGAAGCGGCACCGCTTCCGCCGGTGACATTCGCGTAGTTTACGCCGAGCAGGATGATGCCGATCAGCATCGGCGCCGAGCCAATCAGCATGTACATGACATATTTTGATCCGGCGTGCTGTCGGTCAGGTCCCGTCCCCCAAAGTTTGATGAGAAAATAGCTCGGGACGAGCATCAGCTCCCAGAAAATGAAGAAGACAAAGAGATCGAGGGAAACAAAGACGCCGATAGCCGTCGCTTCGAAGACAAGTATGGCAGCGAGGAAAGGCTTGTTAAGAAACCGCACGGCCCGCCATGAGATGAGGATTGCCGCCACCGACAAGAACGCCGTCAGTGGAATGAAGAGTACACTTATCCCGTCAACGCCGACGTGATAGGTGATGCCGATCGTGGAAATCCACCCGATGCGCTCGGCAAACTGGATGTGCGAAACGCCAGGGATAAACTCAAATACCATGACCAGCGAGAGAACCAAGACAGCGAGAGCACCCGTCAGCCCTATCCAACGCGCCAGATTCTCGTCCTTAATGAAACTAAGGACAATGGCAGATGCGACCGGAATCAGGATCAGAGTGCTCAGGATCGGAAAACCGATCTGCTGCGCGGCAAAAATTTCTTCAAGGGTCACGATGTTCCTCCTAAATTGTAAAAATCAAAATTTAATCGTTCAAATAGAAGTTTTTAATCAGGACTTAACCGACAACAGTTGTGTGATGGCTAAGTCAAATCAAATCCGTCAATAAAGGAAACATTTCGCCTTATAAACTACCTTTATTGAAATTATATCGGACATTCAGTTCTGTCAAATTACATCCTGACTTTTACACATTAAATCCAGCCACGGCTGAACGCTGATATTCGCAGATGACTACCTGTCTCAATCCCGTCGGTCTGTGTTCAGCCGCGGCTATTCCATGGCTGCTGCCGTGCCGGCTTCACGATACGAGCCCTGTTCAACGCGGATCGCAAGTGCCTCTAGCGAACCGTTCATCCGCCGCAAGATAGGGCCTGTGTCAAGGCCGATCCAGAAGATCATTCCCCCAAGAACCGCCATAATGATCATCTCGCGGGGTCGTAGGTCTTTCAGCATCTGTAAGGCTGGATTGACCGGTCCCATAAAGGCGCGCTGGAAGTACCAGAGAAAATAGGCTGCCGTTAAAAAAGTCCCCAGGCCTGCAGTGACCGCTATATACCAGTGTCGTTCGAAGGCTCCGAGCATGACGAGGTGTTCTCCATTGAACCCATTTGTGCCAGGCAAACCGACACCGGCCAGAGCGAGAATAAGAAACGTCGCGGTAAGCAGCGGCACCTTATGCACCAATCCCCCCAGCGACGAAGTATCTGGTGAGCCAACACGGGTATGCAAAAAGCCTGCGAGAAAGAAGAGCCCGGCGCCGGTGATTCCCAGATTGATCATCTGCAATAGGCCGCCCTGGAAGCCGTAGAGATTTAGTGAAAAAATCCCCAGCATCACTACTCCCATATGGCTCAGGCTGCTGAAAGCCACCATGCGACGCAGGTTGGTCTGAATAAGCGCGATCAGTGCTCCGTAAACAATGCTAATACCGCCGAGTAGTGCCATCAGCCAATACCACTCTTTTGCGGCTTCCGGCAGAAGCGGAATTACTAAGCGAAGAAAGCCGTAGGTGCCCAGCTTGACCCCAACCAGGAAGACGCTCATGCCGACGATTGGCCCTTCTTCAAGGACCTTCGGCATCCATGTATGAAAGGGGAATATCGGCGCTTTGACCGCAAGCCCGAAGAATATAAGAAAGAAGATAAGAGTCTGCAGCTTCTCTGGAACCGGCACAGTAAGAAGATGCAGAAAATCGAACGAGTAGCCGGATGCCTGACCCGAAGCCAGCAGGACATTGTGGTAGTTATTTCCCAGTAGTGCGATTCCCACCAGCATCAGCACCGATCCGATGATCATGAACGCGACATATTCACGTGCGGCTCGCTGTCGACCCGTGCCGGTCCCCCACCGCGTAATCAGAAAATAGCTCGGCACCAGCTCAAGCACAAAAAAGAGCCAGAAGAGCACTAGG
>JBGTIH010000016.1:0-16730 GCA_041745765.1 Pyrinomonadaceae bacterium
AACGATCGTAACACCGATCAATTCGTCGGAATCGGCACTTTCGGTATCGAAGTTTTCGAGTGCTTTCGAAGCGCGAACCAGAGCGACTCCGCCGCCGGCAACGATTCCTTCTTCGACCGCTGCGCGTGTCGCGTGCATCGCATCTTCAACGCGTGCTTTCTTTTCCTTCATTTCGGTTTCGGTTGCCGCGCCGACTTTGATAACTGCCACGCCGCCGACTAATTTAGCCAGACGTTCCTGCAATTTTTCGCGGTCGTAGTCCGAAGACGTATCTTCGATCTGCGTTTTGATCAATTTAACGCGTCCGGCAATATCTTCGCCTGCGCCGCCGCCGTCAACGACTGTCGTGTTGTCTTTGTCAATCGTGATTTTTGCGGCTTGTCCGAGGTCTTCAATGGTGATCGCTTCGAGCTTGATGCCGAGATCGTCGCTGATGACTTTTCCGCCCGTCATAACTGCAATGTCTTCGAGCATCGCTTTGCGGCGGTCGCCGAATCCCGGTGCTTTGACCGCAGCTACATTCAGAGTTCCGCGCAATTTGTTGACAACGAGTGTCGCCAGCGCTTCGCCTTCAACGTCTTCGGCGATAATCAAGAGCGGTTTGCCGAGTTTGGCAACCTGTTCGAGAATCGGCAGAAGATCTTTCATCGAAGAAACTTTCTTTTCGTTGATCAGGATAAACGGATTGTCTAAAACAGCTTCCATTCTTTCCGGATCGGTTACGAAATAGGGCGAAAGATAGCCGCGGTCAAACTGCATACCTTCGACAACTTCCAATGTGGTGTCCATCGTTTTCGATTCTTCGACCGTGATGACGCCGTCTTTTCCGACTTTGTCCATCGCTTCGGCAATGATCTCGCCGATCTTGCGGTCGCCGTTAGCCGAAACCGTTCCAACCTGCGCGATCGAATCGCCCGAAACCGGCTGCGAAAAGTTTTTGATTTCTTCAACGACTTTGATCACCGCTTTGTCGATTCCGCGTTTGAGAGCCATCGGATTGGCACCGGCGGCAACCGTGCGAACGCCTTCTTTAAAGATCGCCTGTGCTAAAACGGTCGCGGTCGTCGTTCCGTCGCCGGCAACGTCCGAAGTTTTCGAAGCAACTTCACGCACCATCTGTGCGCCCATATTTTCTAATGAATCTTTCAATTCGATTTCTTTCGCAACCGTGACGCCGTCTTTGGTAATCGTCGGCGAGCCGAATTTCTTGTCAATTACTACGTTGCGTCCTTTCGGTCCCAATGTAACTTTAACTGCATCTGCGAGTTGATTAACGCCGCGTAAAATCGCGGCACGTGATTCTTCACCGTGAACAACTTGTTTAGCCATAATCTTTTTAAATCTCCTAAATTCTGTATTAAATGTTTTTTATGAAAAAAAGTTTTCCGAGTTTTCCGAGTTGACCTAGTTTGTCGAGTTTTTCAAAACTCACAACTCGGCAAACTCTGCAAACTCGGTCAACTAGCTGGCGTTTGCGCCGGCGCGGTTGATAATTCCGAGGATTTCATCTTCGCGCATAATTAAGAGGTCTTCACCGTCAATGGTGATTTCCGAACCGCTGTATTTGCCGAAAAGAATGCGGTCGCCTTCTTTTACGTCCAATGTCTGACGCGAACCGTCATCTTTGTATTTTCCTTCTCCGGCGGCGATCACTTCGCCTTCCTGCGGTTTTTCTTTTGCTGAATCCGGGATAAAAAGTCCGCCTGCGGTTTTGTCGCTTTCTTCAATGCGCCTGACGATCACACGATCGTGCAAAGGTTTGATTTTTGTTGCCATAATAGTTTGTTACTCCTTTTAATAATCTATAAAAAGTTTTATGATTTGTGATTACATTTGTGGTAAATTGAATTTTTTAGCACTCGTAATCAGTGAGTGCTAGTATAAGGAAAGTTTTATAAAAATTCAAGTGTGGTGAATGCGTTTGCATAAAATCTGATAAAGGCATTATCAAGTTTGTTACAAAAGTATGAAAATTTCAGGAATTTTTATTTATCCGATCAAATCTCTAAAGGGAATTTCGCTGGAAAGCTCTCCGGTTGAAAAGCGCGGTTTGCAATATGACCGGCGTTGGATGTTAGTTAATGAAGTCGGCGAGTTTTTCACTCAGCGCGAATTTCCGAAAATGGCAACAATTTCAACCGAAATCAAAGAAAACGGTTTGCAGGTTTCGGCGGAGAATTTTGAAGATTTGGCAATTTCTTTTGAATCAGAAGAAAGCGGAAAAACTGTAAAAGTGCGCGTTTGGCAAAGCGTGTGCGATGCGCTTGTTACCGAAAAATCTGTAAATGAATGGTTTAGCGAAGTTTTGCAAACCAACTGCAAACTCGTTTATATGCCGGAAAGTTCGGAAAGAAGCATTAATAAATCGTTTGATAAAAACAACGATATTGTCAGTTTTGCCGACGGGTATCCGCTGCTCGTGATCGGCGAAAATTCTCTGAATAATTTAAACGAAAAACTCGCGGATAAAATCCCGATGAATCGTTTTCGCCCGAACTTGATTGTTTCCGGTTCTGCACCGTTCGCCGAAGATTCGTGGGTAAAAATCAAGATCGGCGAAACGGTTTTTCGCAGTTCAAAACCTTGTGCTCGTTGCGTGATAACGACGATTGATCAAAAAGAAGGCGTTTTTACAGGCAAGGAGCCGCTTAAAACTCTGGCAGCATATCGAATGGCAAAAGACGTTTTCCCGGAAAATTACGCGGAATTAGATTTGGACAAAACGGCGGTTTTATTCGGACAAAATCTGATTGCCGAAAACTTCGGAGAAATTGTAAAAATCGGCGATAAAATCGAAATTAGCAAATAAACTAATCATCATCTATAAAAGAAGAAATCAGCCGCAAAAAGGCACAGAAAACACAGAAAAGATTTTTCATTTTTGAGAATTTGAGCTTTTTTGCGGCGAATCTCTTTAACGGGCTTTTCGTTTCAGAAGTCTTTTCGGGGTTTTTGAAATATTATTTTGATAAGCCGCGACTCTTTTTGAAAGCGTGTTTCGATGAATGCCGAGAATATCGGCGGTATTGGAAAGGTGTTCTTTGTTGCGCTCCAGAGCCTTTTCGATATAAATTTTCTCAAATTCCGACATTGCTTCATTGAGCAAAATCTGCCCGTCGAGCATTTCCTCGATTAAAATTTCCATACGGTCGCGTAGCTGCATAATTTTCATTAACGGAAAATGGAAAAATGGAAAATGAATAACGGATAATTGATAAAGAAAAAACACTATCCGTTATCTATTATCCGTTATCAATTATCCATTTATAAGATTTTTTCCGGTTAAAATTCGAAAAGCTTCTAAATAACGGGAGGTTGTCGCTTCGACGATTTCCGCCGGCAATTCCGGTGCGGGCAGTTGTTTGTTCCAATCGAGAGTTTCCAGATATTCGCGGACAAATTGTTTATCAAATGACGGCTGTGCTTTTCCGGGCGAATATGTTTCGACCGACCAAAAACGCGATGAATCCGGCGTTAAGACTTCGTCAATTAAAATAATTTCGCCGCTCTCATCCAGACCGAATTCAAATTTCGTGTCAGCTATGATTATTCCGCGAGTCAGCGCGTATTCGCTTGCCGTTTTGTAAATAGTTAATGTTAAAGATTTTAATTTACGCGCGGTTTCTTCGCCGACGATTTCCGAAAATCTTTCTTCTGAAATATTTTCGTCGTGTCCGGTTGCGGCTTTGGTCGCTGGCGTGAAAATCGGCACGGGCAGTTTATCGCATTGCTTTACACCCAAAGGCAATTTATGACCGCAGATTTCGCCCGTTGCCTGATAATCTTTCCAGCCCGAACCTTCCAGATAACCGCGAACTACGCATTCAACCGGAAAAACTTTTGTTTTTTTCACCAGCAGCGAACGACCGCGCAATTCTTCCATTTGCTGGACTTCGGGCGGCATTTCTTCAAAATTCGCCGTGATCAGATGATGTTTTGTCACATCTTTTAATTTATCAAACCAAAAAACTGACAACGCTGTTAAAACCGCGCCTTTCAGCGGAATCGGATTCGGCATCACACAATCAAAAGCCGAAATTCTATCGGTCGCAACCAGCAGCATCTGCGAATTACCGACTTGATAAACATCTCGAACTTTTCCTCGATGGATTAAAGACAATCCGACTATGTTAGTTTCTGAAACCGTTCTTACTGCTGACATATTTTAAGTTTAGTTTGGATTTTTTTATCAAGCTAACTTTAATATGAATTTTAGATTTGGTAAAGGTTTGGAATCATTTTTTTCTATAAAAAACAGTAAATGTAAAAAAATGTTCAAACAAGAAAAATAATGTAAAATTTTACGTGACATTTTATATAAAACTGTGCATAATGTTTAGTGGCAGTTTCTATTGTGTTAAAAAAAGTATTTAAACCAGATAAAATCTTGCTACTCTCAACAAAAAACCGCTTCTCGATATAACAAATTATTCCAATTTTCTCAAGATTTTGGAAAGTAAAAAAAAATATGTTCAAAAAAGAGTGTTTAAAATTTCGTAAAGTGAAATTAGGGTTAGTAAATCTTGCTTTGTTTGTAATTTTTACTACCACGGAAAGTGCAGCCCAGACTTCCGGTAACGCACAGAATTTACAATCCGATAGTTCAAATTGGTGGATGATTATTTTGTTTGTATTGGTTGGCTGTTTAGCTGTCGCAATTTTTTACAGATACAAAATAAAAAATGCCGAAGAATTTTCTGCCGCCACTTACAAGCGTGTTTCTTACACAAAAAATAATTCAAACAAAGACCTGATTTCTGCGAATAAAGAACTTGAATGGCTGAGAAAAAATCCAAAAATTATCGGAAAAGTTCAAGCACCGACAAGAGCAAAATCGGAAAATGGATCAGAAAAACAAAACGGGGCGGCTAAGCCGTCGCCTTTGGTAATTGAAAATAGCAGTGAAGTTTCAACGGTTTTACCGATTTATTCATTTTTGAAACTGAAAGAATCAAAACCTTTCGATGCGTTACCGATTTCAAATGATGAAGCTCTAATGAGTGCAATTGAACAAGTTCACGAGGAATTTGAAGAAGACGAGGAAATTCGCGCTTTAGCCGTCAGAATTCTGGCAGCGTTCCGCACAAGTAATTCGGTCGAGGCTCTTTCACAGGTCGCGTTGTACGATCTTTCTTCAAATCTTCGTTCTAAAGCCGTGACGACTCTATCGGAATTCGATCACGATTCTGTTTTTGAAACAATTTTGCTGGCTTGCGCCGATCCGACACGCGAAGTTAGAGCGGCGGCAGCGCGTTCGTTGTTTCATCTGACATTCAACCGCGCTGATGCCTGGGCGCGAATTGCAAATTCGGGTGAAAAGGGCAGAATGCGACAAATTGCACGCGCTGCCATCGAAGCCGATTTAGTTGAGAGGTCATTTGAAAGACTTATACATCAGGACAGGAAGTATGCTTCCGAAGCCTTTGCTCTGGTTACTTTGCTGATTCGTTCAGGTGAATTGGAAGTAATTTCTGATTTCCTGAAAAAAAATAAAGATATAAAACTGCGTCGGGCAATTCTGCATACAATTAAAGTAAGTAAAAACAAAGATGCGTTAAACGGATTAAATTCCTTGCTCAAAGCAGAAAATCTTTCGCCGGAAATTCAAGAAGACGTTGATAAAACAATCGAAGAAATGGGATTCGTAACCGTTTAGCCACTGTTCTAAACAACTTAATTTTACAATCATTGCAGACGAACATAATTAATGAGTATCAGCAAATGGGATTACTACAGTTCACAGAAGATTCAGACCAAAATTTGAAGGTAAATGTTGGTGAAAAAGCTCCCGATTTTGTATTAAATGATGAAAAAGGGAAAAAGTGGCGGTTATCTGATCAAGTTGGACAGGTAACCGCTATTCTTTTCTACCCGAAAAATGAAACTCTTGTTTGCACTAAACAAATGTGTTCATTGCGTGATAATTGGTCGGATTATTTGAAATCAAAAGCGATTGTCATCGGTTTGTCTCCCGGAAACAAAGAAGACCATTTAAAGTTTGCCGGTAAATATAGACTGCCACTGCCATTGCTGGCAGACACGGACAGTAAAATAACCAAAATTTATATGAATCACTGGTTATATCCGGTTTCATTTACACGCGGAATTGTCGTTATTGATGCCAAAGGATTTATCCGTACGAAAAAAATAATGTTGCGCGCTTTTCGCCCCGCAGATCGAAGCGTTATTACGGCAATTCACGCCGCCCGCGCCGATGCGCTTTATGAAAATTATGAGTCTATTTTAACTAAGCGTGAACTGTAAAAATATCGTTTTCAAAAAATATAAAATAAGAACCTGATTCATATACAAATCTATCTTTTGTAATCAGAATCCGTAAAAATTTTCAAACTAATAATAATGAACAAAAAATCTCGCTAATTTTGTGAATTCACCCGTGCATTTGTATTTCATTCACGATACAATTTACCAATGCGATTTAAGTTAGTTTCAGAAAATACACCGAAAGGCGATCAGCCGCAAGCGATTTCGCAGATTGTCAAAGGCTTGAGCGAAGGCGAGCAACATCAGGTTTTACTTGGCATTACTGGTTCGGGCAAGACTTTTACAGTCGCGAAAGTAATTGAAGAAGTCCAACGTCCGACGCTCGTACTGGCGCATAATAAAACGCTCGCCGCGCAGCTTTATCAGGAATTTAAGACGTTTTTTCCCGAAAACGCAGTTGAATATTTCGTTTCGTATTACGATTATTATCAGCCCGAAGCCTACGTTCCTGCGTCCGATCTTTACATAGAAAAAGAAGCAACAATTAACGAAGAAATTGACCGTTTAAGACTTTCCGCAACTCGCGCACTTTTTGAGCGGCGCGATGTCATTGTTGTTGCTTCGGTTTCCTGTATTTACGGTTTAGGCGATCCGGACGCGTATTTCGGAATGCTTCTTTTTGTCGAACCCGGACAGCAATTGAAGCGCGAAGATCTTTTGAAAAAACTCGTCGAATTGCAATACGAACGCTCGCATATCGAATTCGAGCGCGGCTCTTTTCGCGTGCGCGGCGATGTCGTTGAGATTTATCCGAGTTATCAAGACCAAGCGTATCGCATCGAATTTTGGGGCGAAGAAATTGATTCGATCTCGACGATTGATCCGCTTTTGGGCGAAGTTCTTTTCAAACACGAATCGCGGCTACCGATCTATCCGAAAACTCACTATGTGATGAGCAAACCGACGATAAAACGCGCACTCAAAACGATCAAAGAAGAACTCGTCTGGTGGGAAGAAGAATTGATTAAACAGGGCAAACTCGTTGAAGCGCAACGCCTTCACCAGCGGACGATGTATGATCTGGAAATGATCAAAGAAATGGGATTTTGCCGCGGGATCGAAAATTATTCGCGCCATTTGACCGGCAAAAAACCGGGCGAACCGCCGCCGACCTTGCTTCATTATCTGCCGGAAGATTCGCTGATGGTCATAGACGAATCGCACCAAACCGTTCCGCAGATCGGCGCGATGTATAAAGGCGATCAATCGCGCAAGGGAACTCTCGTCGAATACGGTTTTCGTCTGCCGTCGGCAAAAGATAATCGCCCTCTGAGTTTTGAAGAATTTGAAGCAAAAGTCGGTCAGACAATTTATGTTTCGGCAACTCCGGGAAATTATGAACTCGAAAAAACCGGCGGAGAATTTATCGAACAGGTTATTCGTCCGACGGGTTTGATTGATCCGATAATCGAAGTGCGCCCGGTGCGCGGGCAGATTGACGATCTGCTGGAAGAATGCCGCAAACGCGCCGAGCGGAATGAAAGGGTTTTAGTTACAACACTTACAAAAAAAATGTCGGAAAACTTAACCGAATATTTTGCGGAAGTCGGCGTAAAAGTAAATTATCTTCATTCCGACATCACGACGCTCGACAGAATCAAGATTTTGAGAAACCTGCGGCGCGGCGAATTCGATGTTCTGGTCGGAATCAATCTTTTGCGCGAAGGTCTGGATTTGCCGGAAGTGTCTTTGGTTGCAATACTTGACGCGGATAAGGAAGGATTTTTAAGAAGCGAACGAAGTCTGATTCAAACCATCGGACGCGCCGCACGAAATTCGGAAGGAATTGCGATTCTCTACGCCGATAAAATCACGAAATCAATGAAAGTCGCGATTGACGAAACAGACCGCCGCCGCAAAGTTCAGGAAGCGTACAACAAAAAACACGGTATCACGCCGACGACCATCGTGAAATCAATCGAATCAACTCTGGTAACGGCGTATGAAGCGGATTATTTCAAAGTTCCGCTCGAAATGGACAAATTCGAAGAATACTCTCCCAAACAATTAAAAGAAACGATTTCGCAATTAGAACAAGATATGCGCCAGTCGGCACGCGATATGAAATTTGAACAGGCGGCGGAAATTCGTGATAGGATAAATTATTTAAGAGATCGGCAAATTCAACTTTCATAATTGTCCAAACCGAATATTATGCAAAAGATAATAAACTTTTGGTATGCTCTGCGCTCATCTTTGTGGTTTGTGCCGGGATTGATGATTATCGGTTCGATCCTTCTGGCTTTGATCTTGATTGAAAGCCAATCGTATATAAAAAGCGAGTGGCTTTTGAATTATCCTCGTCTTTTCGGACTCGGAGCGGACGGTTCACGCGGAATGCTGACGGCAATCGCCGGTTCAATGCTGACGGTTGCCGCGCTGGCTTTTTCGCTGACTTTAACCGCTTTAGCTCAAGCTTCGGCGCAATACACGCCGCTCATTTTGCGAAATTTTATGCGCGACCGGATAAATCAATTTATTCTCGGTTATTTTGTCAGCGTTTTTGCCTATTGTTTGATTGTTTTGCGAACAATTCGCGGAGAAGACGATATGAAATTCGTTCCTTCTTTGGCGGTAATGGGCGGTTTGATCTTAGCAATCGGCGGAATTGTGGTTCTCATATATTTTATTCATCACATCGCCAGTTCACTGCAAGTTACTGAAATTATCAACAAAATCGTTGAAGAGACGAAAGACTCAATAAATAATCTTTTCCCCGAAGAATTAGGCTCGGCAGCCGAAATAGCCGAACGGACGGAAGCTGAAATAATCAGCGCATTCAAAAACTGGCGCGAAATCCCGGCGCAAAAAAGCGGTTATTTACAGTTTGCTGATACGGAAGAATTAGTCGAATGGGCGGATGAAAACGAATTTGTCATAAAAATGGAATGCGGAATCGGTCAATTTATCGGCGAAGGCGCAACACTCGTTTCTCTAACCGGCAGAAATCAAGATTCCGAACAAAAAATCACCGATGAAACCGAAACGGAAATTAATGATTTATTCAGCATAAATCTTCATCGAACAATCGAGCAAGACGTAGGATTCGGAATCAGACAAATCGTTGACATCGCGCTGAAGGCACTTTCTCCGGGCATCAATGACACGACAACAGCCATTTCCTGCATTGATTATCTCGGCGTGATCATCGGCGAAATTGCTCGAAAAAAACTTCCTGAAACTGTTCGTGTTAAAAATGATAATCTCTGCGTTCTGGTCAAAGCGAATAATTTTCAAAAATACGTCGAAACTGCTTTCGACCAAATAAGAATCAGCGGAAAAGCAAATCAGGCGATTTTTGAAAGACTTATAAAAGCCTTAGTTTTCGTTGCCGAATGCGCTGAAAATAATGAACGCCGCTCAATAATTCAGGAACAAATTGATTTAGTCAAAGATTTTGCCGAACAAACTTTGCAAACCGATTACGAAAAACAGAAAATTCACGATCGTATCGAAAATGCAGATTTAACAAGTGTTTAAACATATTTTGGAATTAAATTTGCCGTGCTTTAAGCTTTTTCAGATGAATTTTTGTATAATCTTTTTATGCAGGTAAAAACTCAACTCGATGATTTACAGAATTATTTAACTGATGCTAGCAATATGCTTGGCGGTTTTGCCGACAAACTTTTTATTCCAGAATCTGCCGCCGAAATCGCGGAAATAATCAAAGAAGCGAATGATAAAGGGATTTCCGTCACGATTTCCGGTGCGCGAACCGGAACAGTTGGCGGCGCGATTCCGTTCGGCGGGTTTTTGATTTCGCTCGAAAAATTTAATCGGATCAAGGAGATCGGCGAAGATTTTGCCGTCGTTGAAAGCGGCGTTTTATTGACCGATCTGCAAAAAGCGGTCGAAGCGAAAGGGAAATTTTACCCGCCCGATCCGACTGAATGGAGTTGTCAGATCGGCGGAACGGTCGCGACAAACGCGAGCGGCGCACGGAGTTTTAAATACGGCGCGACGCGCAAATATGTCGAAGGCTTGGAAATCGTTTTAGCAAATGGCGATTTATTAAATCTAAGACGCGGCGAATGTTTTGCTAAAGATGGTTTTTTAGAACTCGAAACTGAAAACGGCAATAAAATCAAAGCTAATTTGCCGACTTATTTGCAGCCCGAAACGCGCAAAAACACTTCGGGTTATTTTACGTCAAAAAATCTCGACGCAATTGATCTTTTCATCGGCAGCGAAGGAACGCTCGGCGTAATCACCGAAATTGAGTTAAAAATTTTGCCGAAACCCGCAGGTTTTTTGAGCGGAATCGTCTTTTTCAAAAACGAAAAGGATTTGCTTGATTTTGTTGAAGAAGCCCGAAAAACTTCATTTGAAACAAGACAAATCCAAAATCCAAAATCCAAAATCCAAAATCGAATCGATGCTTCGCATTTGGAGTATTTTGACGATCAGGCATTGAAATTTATTTCCGAAAAATTCCCTGAAACTCCCTCAAATATGGCGGGCGCGATCTTTTTCGAGCAGGAAACCTCTATTGAAACGGAAGACGAACTTTTTGAAAAATGGAACGCTCTGCTTGAAAAACACAACGCCGAAATTGAAAGTTCGTGGTTTGCGATAAACGCGCAAGACCTCGAAAAAATGCGCCTCTTTCGCCACTCTCTGCCCGTTTCGGTCAATGAAAAAGTCGTCCGAAATAAACAAAGAAAGATCGGAACGGATATGGCTGTGCCGGACGAAACTTTAGAATCTTTTCTGAAATTTTACAAACAGAAATTAAACGAAAGCGGTCTGGAATACGTGATTTTCGGACATATCGGCGACAATCATCTGCACGCTAATATTTTGCCGAAAAATGCGGACGAAGCAATAAAAGCCAAACATCTCTACGGCAGATTTATTGCGCAGAGCATAATGCTCGGCGGTACGATCTCCGCCGAACACGGAATCGGTAAATTAAAGAAACATTATCTTTACGTAATGTACGGCGAAAGATTCCTGAACGAAATGGCGCAGCTTAAACGCGCTTTTGACCCGAACGGAATTTTAGGGCGCGGAAATATTTTTGAAGAGAAATTTATTTAATTTGCGGCAAATCGTTTTCAAAGTTAAAATACTTTATCAATTCAATTGAAAATAAATGAAACCACAAATGAACACGGATTTTTTTCGAAAAATCAAATAGTATCCGAGTTTATAAGTGTGAATCTGGATTATTAAAAAACAAGGAAAATCTAAAATGATCAAAGCAATTTTAATGGATTTCAACGGCGTGATTATCAACGATGAGCCTTTGCATTTCAAGGCTTATCAGGAAATTTTGAAGGCGGAAGACATCAATTTAACCGAAGAAGAATATTACTCGTGTCTCGGAATGAATGATAAAGCCTTTATTAAGAGTGCTTTTGAGCGCGCCGAAAAAGAATTGGCGGAAGACAAAACGGCGCAGATAATCGAAGTAAAATCGGCGCGCTGGCGCGAATTCGTCGAAAAGGAAGTTCCGCTTTTTCCGGGCGTGGAGAATTTTATCAAAAAGATGGAAAAAGATTTTGCACTCGGCATTGTCAGTATGGCTTTGCGCGATGAGATCGAATTCGTGCTGGAAAAAACCGGTCTGCGATCGTCTTTTATGACGATCGTCAGCGCGGAAGACATCACGACGCACAAGCCCGATCCCGAATGTTATCTGACCGGATTTAGTCTGATTGATGCGGAAAGAATGCAGCGCGGTCGGAATCCGATGGTTCACAGAGATTGCCTTGTTATAGAAGATTCGCCGCAGGGAATTATCGCCGGAAAAAGCGCGGGTTTAAAAACGCTCGGCGTTCCGAACACGGTTTCCGCCGAACGTCTGCGCGAAGCCGGAGCGGATTCCGTAACTAAATCTCTGGCAGACTGGATGCCCGAATCGGCGCGGCTCGTCTTTGCCTAAAATGAAAAAGTGAAAAAGTTTAAAGTTGAAAAAGTGAAAAAGTTTTATTTTTCTTTAAAAGTAAAATTCCGATTTTATAATTTTGTCCTTTAAACTTTAACTTAGAAAACAAAAACTTTTTCAACTTTTCAACTTTTCAACTTTAAAATATGGCTGAACATCTTATTTCTCTTAGTGATGCGGAACAGGATTTGCTTGCGTGCGCGACATTTCTGGCGGAAAATATCGGTAGCGCGGAAGGACACGGCGCGGCGATGAACGAAATTATTCCGTTTTATATCGCTAAAGGCGATGTTGATTTGGCGGCGCAGCTTGCTGACTCGGTTGCCGATCCGTTCGTGCGCGACCGTCTTTTGATGAATGTCGCGGAAAAATGCGCGGCGATTGAAGACGATGAATATGCTTTTCAACTCGTTGAATCTATTGAAGATTCCGGCACACAATCAATGGCACGGGAACGGATTGCACTGCAAAAATCCGCCAAAAATGAAACCGAAAAAGCTCTTGAAATAGTTGAGAGTCTTTCGCACCCGGACGATGCTTATGCCGATATTGCACTTCATCAGTTAATCAATAATGACGAATCAGCGGCTTTGCAAACGCTTGAAATGATTGATTTTCCGGCTTCAAAAGCAACCGCTTTGCAGAATATTGCAGTTCATTTTTTGAAAAACGGCAGCACCGAAAAATCCGCCGAATTTCTCGAAGCGGCGGTCGAAGCGGCAGAGGAAATCGAATATCACGAAGAAAAAGTCCGCACAATTGCCGATATTGCACTGAATTTTGACGAAGCCGGTAATAAAATGCGCGCCGTCGAATTATTTGAAAACGCGCGGATTTTCGCCGAGAGAATTGACGGCGTTCACCGCGATAAACTTTTTGCCTCAATTTCGCTCGGTTTATTGCAAGCCGGCAATTTGGAATCGGCAGACCGAACTCTCGATCTCGTCGCCGACAAAACACAGATTGCCTCGACATTGGGCGGTTTTTCCCGTATTTTTTGGAAAAACGGCGAACACGATGAAGCAGTCGAAACGCTCGATGAAGCCTATTTGATCTTAAAATCTCAGCGCGACAATGAAATCCGCGACAGCAGTGCGCGTTTCGGGCTTTTAGGCGTGGTTGCGGTGCAGTTTGCCGTATTTAAAAAACCGGAACGCGCCATCGAAATCGCGCAGGAAAACATAGATGAAATGCAACAGCTATCGGCGCTTTCGCAAATCGCACAAATCTGTGCGGCAAACGGAAATGAAGAAATGTCGAATTTGGCTTTGAACGCGATTTTTGAAGATTCAACCCGAATGTTTGCGCTCGTCGGAATCAGCGATGCGAAATATAAAGCCGGAGAAAAAGAAAAAGCCCTCGCCGTCTTAAACGAAGCCGCGACGCTCTGCGAAACCGTTCCGCAACTGGCTTCACGCTCGGAAGCCTCTAATGCCTTTGCCGCACGTTTTTATGAATACGGCGAAACGGAAAAAGCCCGCGAATTTCTACACGAAAACCTCGAAATTATCTCGGAAATTCGCGACGAATCGAGCCGTTCGGCGCGTCTTGCCAAACTCGCCGCGCTTTATGAAAAATATGACTTTACTTTGACCGCTGAAGAAAAAGCGATTCTCAAGGAAATGATTCGGCGGGCGGAAGTGTTCTAAAAAAAAGAACATCTGTCGCTGAATAGGTCTTTGGGCTGCTTTGACTTTTAGTCTTTGATTTTTGCTCTGATATTCTGATTTTAGTTTCAAAATTGAGTTGCTTTTATTAAAAAGACTTTATCCAAAGACCAAAGACCAAAAGCCAAAGACCTTATAGTTGCGAATATCATTAAACCATTTGCTAAATCATTGATTATAAATCTTTTCAAAGTAATCTTTGACCATTCTATCACTCGAAAACTGCGGTGTAAGTGTGGCAATCGAATTTCGCATTCGGGCGATCCAATTTGCCGGAAGACCGCTTTCATCTAGTTCGTAAAACGTCGGAATTACTTCGTTTTCCAGAATTTGATAAAGCGATTCAGCATCATTGGCATCAATTTCATCCGGCGACAGATCTTCGTTATCATCTAAAACTCCGATTGAAAAACCGTTTTGTCCGTTGTCGCCTTCGATCCACCAACCGTCTAAGATCGAAAGATTCAAACCGCCGTTCATCGCCGCTTTTTGCCCGCTCGTGCCGCTCGCTTCCATCGGGCGGCGCGGAACATTCATCCAAACATCAACGCCCTGAACCAGATAACGCGCCACTTCCTGATCGTAATCTTCGACAAAAACCGCCCGTCTTTGCCATTTAGAATCGTTGTCCAAACTCATCAGATTTTGCAAAAGCTGTTTGGCTATGCGGTCTTGCGGATGCGCTTTTCCGGCGAAAACGAATTGCACGGGACGTTTTTCGTCGTCAACCATTTTCAGAAGTCTTTCCAAATCTCTCATCAACAGATTCCAGCGTTTATAAGCCGCCACGCGACGCGCAAAACCGATAGTTAAAACTTCCGGATCAAACAATTTATTCGTATTTTCGTGTTCGTTTATCGTATCGAGATCGCCGGTTTCGGATGCCAGAGTTCTGTGGCGAATAAAGGCGATCAGAAGATTTTTCAATGATTTATGCGCCTTCCAGATCTCCGCATCGGGAATTTGATTGACGGCTTCCTGCCAATCGGTTTTATTTTTCAAAACTTCATTCCAATCTTTGCTGATAAATTTTTCAAAGAGGTTCTGAAAAACGGGCGCAACCCACGTCGGCGCGTGAACGCCGTTCGTAATATGCGTGATCGGAACGTCTTCAATTTCCGCTCCGGGAAACATTTCCTGCCACAGCGCACGCGAAACTTCGCCGTGTTTTTCGCTCACGCCGTTTGCCGAGCGAGTCATACGAATCGCAAACGGTGTCATTCCGAACAGTTCTGTTTCATCTTCCGGATCGGTGCGTCCAAGCGCGAAAAGTTCTTCCTTTTCGATTTTCAGCGAATGTATAAAGTTTTCATCAAAACACGCTTCGATCAGTTTCGGCGAAAAAACATCATTTCCAGCTGAAACGGGCGTGTGCGTCGTGAACACGCATTTTTCGCGGACATCCGAGATTGCGTCGTTAAAATCTTTTTCCTGATTTTCTTCCAAAAATTCGCGTGCCAGTTCCAGAGTTAAAAATGCCGAATGTCCTTCATTTAAATGATAAACCGAAGGCGTAATCTTTAGTTTCCGCAAAAGCCGGACGCCGCCGATTCCCAAGATTTTTTCCTGCACGACGCGGGTTTCCGTATCGCCGCCGTAGAGATGTCCGGTTATAAGGCGGTCAACTTCCGCGTTTTTTTCGACATTCGTATCAAGCAGATATAGCGAAATTCTGCCGATCTGCGCCAGCCATGCTTGCGCGTAAACTTCGCGTCCGCGCATACGTATCATTACCAAAACGCGTTCACCGTTTTCATCTAAAACAGGTTTTAAGGCAAGTTGATTGTCAAAAGAATTCAGATAATGCTCCCGCTGCCAGCCGTCGTGAGAAATTGATTGACGAAAATAGCCGTAACGGTAAAAAAGCCCGACCGCCACGAGCGGCACGTTCATATCGCTGGCGGATTTAAGATGATCACCCGCTAAAATTCCCAAACCGCCCGAATAAATCGGCAGGGAATTATGCACACCGTATTCTGCACAAAAATATGCCGCCGGATTTTCTTTGTTAATTCGCCTGAACTCCTTCGGCGTTTGCGAGATATAATTTTCAAATTCACCTTTGAATTCTTCGAGTTTTTCAACATATTTCGCATCATTCGCCTTTTGCCAGAGCCGCACGTCTTTGACGGTTTTCAGAACAAGACGCGGATTTTGTTCGCATTTATCCCACAGACGCGGATCGAGTTCGCGGAACAGATTTACTCCTTCCGGTCGCCAAGACCAGTAGAAATTCCAGGCTAGTTTTTCTAAAAATCGTAGATTTTCAGGCAGTTCGCGGTTGGAAGAAAAATTGTTTTCAAAACTTTGTTCAGGTTGTGGACTAAGTGCTGTTTGCATATCATTTAAATTATTTGATGAAATTTCTTTCATAATTACCTTTTTCGTCAATTTAGATTTTTTGGTTTCTAAAGAGTGTTTTAGATTTTTAGGAAATAAAAAGTTTTATTTGAAAAAGTTGGTCAATTATCCACAATGTTCTCGTAATTTTCAAATCTCACGTGAAGTTAATAAAAATTAGACCTCTTGCATAAGTAATCAGTGATTCAATCCGAAGTTATACAATCCCTTATTATTATTTACTTTCATAAATGCGTTTAAGTTTTCGATTAATACCGAAAGGAGAAAAATAGGAGAAAAAACGGAAGATAGGGCGAACGCATTATAAGTGAAAATTTTCTCAATCACACTATATCTTTGATTTTTGATAGCAATTGTTTTGTATTTTCTGCAAATTTAATAAAAATTGGACAATTTTGTAAATCGCAAAGGTCAAACAAGTTTGTTCAAAAGGAAATACAAGTCTAAAGTAGGACATTTTTCCGTAGTTTTCCATAAAAAACGCTACTTTGTGAAAAAAAGTATTTATAATGCGTTCGCCCTAA
>JBGTIH010000017.1:0-21797 GCA_041745765.1 Pyrinomonadaceae bacterium
AATAAACTTTTCGATCTTCAAACGAAGCTATGACGCGCGGCGGAAAAGCGCGATTGTTTTTGTTTATATCGTTGATGTTGAAACGGCGAAGGATGCCGAACTGCTGAAAAAATTTCAAAACGATCCACACGTTTCCGAAACTCCCGATACGACTTATAAATTGGTCGCGCGCGCGCCGCACGGTTTGAAGCTTCGCCCCATTGTCATCGGCACGGGACCGTGCGGATTATTTGCCGGATTGATGCTCGCGCGGATGGGATTTCGCCCGATTATTTTAGAGCGCGGAAAATCCGTGCGCGAACGGAGCGCGGATACGTTCGGTTTCTGGCGGCACGGCGGGCTTAATCCCGAATCGAACGCGCAATTCGGCGAAGGCGGCGCGGGGACTTTTTCGGACGGGAAACTTTATTCGCAGGTCAAGGATTCAAAATATCTCGGTCGCAAGGTTTTGACCGAACTCGTCGAAGCGGGCGCGAACCCAGAAATTCTCTTTGTCAACAAACCGCACATCGGAACTTATAAACTCGTAATGATCGTCGAAAATATGCGGGCAACGATCGAGAGTTTGGGCGGCGAAATTCGGTTTCAGAGCCGCGTTGAAGATATTGAAATTGAAAATAACAAAGTGCGCGGCGTAACTCTAGCAAACGGCGAATTTATCGAAAGTTCGCACGTCGTTCTCGCGGTCGGACACAGCGCGCGCGATACGTTTCAGATGCTTTTTGAGCGCGGCGTTTATATCGAACCGAAACCTTTTTCCATCGGTTTCCGCATCGAACATCCGCAAAGATTGATTGACGAATGCCGTTTCGGCGATTTCGCGGGCAACAAACTGCTCGGCGCGGCTGATTACAAACTCGTTCACCACGCGGCGAACGGGCGTTCGGTTTACAGTTTTTGTATGTGTCCGGGCGGAATGGTCGTCGCCGCCGCGTCCGAAGAAGGCAGGCTGGTTACGAACGGAATGTCGCAATATTCGCGCAATGAAAAAAACGCGAACAGCGCAATCGTCGTCGGCATCACGCCGGAAATTGATTATCCTGACGGCGCGCTCGCCGGAATCGAATTTCAACGCCGTCTGGAAGAAAAAGCCTTTAAGCTCGGCGGCGAAAATTACAATGCGCCGGGGCAGCTCGTCGGCGATTTTCTCGCAGGTCGAGCGTCAAAAAACTTAGGCAAAGTTAAGCCGTCATACACGCCCGGAATAACTTTAACGGATTTAAGCGAAGCCTTGCCGAAATTTGCAATTGACGCAATTCGCGAAGCGATTCCGGCATTCGATAAACAGATCAAAGGTTTTGCGATGCGCGACGCGCTCCTTACCGGAGTCGAAACGCGCACGTCGTCGCCGATCCGCATCACGCGCGGCAAAGACGGGCAAAGCCTTAACACGAGCGGACTTTTCCCCGCCGGCGAAGGCGCGGGCTACGCGGGCGGAATTCTCTCCGCCGGAATTGACGGCATCAAAGCCGCCGAAGCCGTCGCGCTTGATATTTTGCAAAACGCATAAATGAACAAGGCGGATCAATCATAAAAAATAATCAACGCGGAAGTTTTATTCTTTTCCGATCTGCAAATGTCTTTAACTTGTCTTTTTTCATAATCAAGCTAAGCAGGTGAGCAAAAGTAACAAAACATTTTGAGCCCTTGTTCAGAGTCTGCGCACAAGTCTGTGCCAAAGCCCGCCAGCGAATCGCGGCGGGCGCAAACTAAAGTTTGAACTCTAAACTCTCATTAACCAGCAAAACTTTTGCTCACCTGATTAATTAATGTGAATCAAGAGTAGAAAGGTGAATTCACCATTGGTTTTTCAGCCTGTTTTAAAGGGCTTTCCGCGCTTCGCGGTGTTTAGCCGCGTCATTTATGGCGCCGGTTTTCGGCAAATTACTCAAAAGGGCGTTTTAACGTCCTTTTTAACGGCTTAAGCCGCAACATCTAAATTGCTCAAAAAGTTTCGGGCTTTTCTGCTCTCAAAATGCTCTGAGAAAACAATACTTCTTTTTCTGCTGATTAGATATTTACCCCGATTTCGTGATATTTTTTGAAAGAATTATCTTTTACTCGCAATTTATAAACGACAGAAATAATGGAAGAGATTTATAACGAAACCCCCGAAGAAACGACCACCGAGAAACCTGCCGAGAAGAACAAACCGGCACAGAAAACCTGGAATTACTGGTTCGGCACGGATGAAGCAATCCGCTGGGTTTATCTGATATTCGGCTTATTTGCCATTATTTTAATAATGGTGCTGCTTCAATTTTCCACTAGTGCGATCTGCTGCGGTGATTGGGACGGTTATTATCATATTCGCTGGAGCGCATTGCTCTGGGAAAATTTTAGTCAGGGCAAATGGCTGCCGGACTTTCATTGGCTGCCTTTTACTGTTTTAGGTCCGGAAACCTACGCCGATCATCATTTTCTGTTTCATCTTTTACAGATTCCGTTTTTGTGGTTTTTTGAACCCGTGATGGCGGCGAAACTTTCGACCGTTTTTTACGGAAGTCTGGCGATTTTTTCGGTCTATTGGCTGATGTTTCGCTACCGGGTTGATTACCTGCTTTTGTGGCTTGCCGCTATTTTAGGATGTGCCAATTCATTTTATTTCCGAATGAATATGGCGAAAGCTCCGCCATTGACAATCATTTTTACAATCGCCGGAATTTATCTGTTGTTTGAGCGGAAATATATCTGGCTTTTTCCGCTGATGTTCTTTTTTGTCTGGACTTACAGCCTTTTTCCGATGCTCTTGATCGCGGCTTTTTTCTGGGTCATCATTATCGCCTGGAACGAGCGCAAATTTGAATGGCAGCCGCTTGCCTACACAGGCGGCGGAATGATTCTCGGAAACATTATCAATCCATATTTTCCGACGAATCTCTGGCTTTTTTACGAACATTTTATTACAAAATTAAAGGTCGGAGATTTTGCGGTGGCGGTCGGCGGCGAATGGTATCCGTATAACGGTGTCGAACTTTTGTTAAATTTTCCGGTTGCCTTGCTCGCGGTTCTGATCGGTTATATTTTGTTCTCGCCGCGCGACGGTAAATTACCTGAAAAATCAACATTTTTTCTGATGTTTGTGACGGTTTTACTGGTTTCTCAATTTCGCTCAAAACGCTTTGCCGAATACTTTCCGCCGTTTGCGATTCTGTTTGCCGCTTTTAGTTTGCAGGCTTTCAGAATGCCGTATCTCTTTAAATTGCCGGAAGATTTCAAACAAGACATTGAACCATATCTCGACAAAGCCGGAAAAACTATTCAGCAAAAGCGTTTCGATTTTTTCAAACAACTCGGCATTTGGACGCTCGGCGTAATTTTGGTGGCGTGGATTACATATAATCTTGCCGGAATAGATTTGACACGCTGGTTTAATTTTAAGCAATCGGGTTTGATTTCCAACATCAGAGCCAATGAACCGAACGAAAAATATCAAAAAGCGATGACGTGGATCAATGAAAATGTTCCCGAAGGCGAGATAATTTATAACTGCAATTGGGACAATTTTCCGAAAATGTTTTTTTATGGCACTAAACACCGTTACGTTTGGGGGCTTGATCCGAATTATCTGTATTCAAAAAATCCCGATCTCTATAAACTGATGGGCGAATTGAATTCCGGCAAAATCGAAGATCCCGCGCCCGTTATCCGCGAAAAATTCAATTCGCGTTTTATCTTTTCCGAAGCCAAAGATAATGTTAATTTTATCGCCAATTGTCTGCAAAGCGGCTGGTGCGAAACGGCTTATCAAGATGAAGATGCAATTATTCTGAAAATCCGCGATGAAAAAGGCAATCCGGATGAAGATGCAACTGATGAAGACGCGGCAGAGTCGGAAGATTTAAAACAATTGGAAGATGAAGAAAATCCGGCAAATGCGGACGATGTAGAAATCAAAGAAAATTCCAATGGAGAAAATACGAATGAATAATAAACGACGAAACAAATTTTCTCTCAAAAATGTTTTTTCTACCGCTTCATCAGCGTTGGCGGCGGTTTTTGTTTCCATTTCTCTGGCTTGCGGCGGAAATCCTGCGCTGCAAAACAATGCAAATTCGGCGAACTCCGCGCCGGAAGTCAAATTAACGGCGGTTGAGAGAGATATTAAATCAATGGAAACGGCGAATTTTAATTATATTTTTGTATTTCGGCGCAAAGACGGCGGCGTTCTTGACGGCGAAGACAAAAAATTTCTCAAAGATAATTCACCAGCTGAAACAAATCGCTTCGTTTTAAGCGATCAAGACAAAGCCGTCGTCGCCGGTTCTTCCTTTGAATTTGAGCCGAAGATTCTCGAAAAACTCGGCGAACGATTTAATATCGAAAACTTTTCATCAGCGAAAGCCGTTGAAAACAACAACGTCAATCAAGCAAACAACGATAATAATATCAACAAATAGGAAGCAATCATTGTGTCTGAAGAGAAAATCCGCGAAAAAGGCGCAACCAAACCGACTCCGAAAATTCGAGCGATGCGGCAAACTGCCCGCCGGGTTTTTCTCGATCCGTCAACGCCTTCGAGTTGGACGGTTGTCCGCGTCGTTTTGGTCGCTTTTCTCGTCTGGAATCTCGGCGGTTTCGTCACAAACATTCTTTCATCGCTGACATATTTGTTTTTTATCCTTGTTTTGTCTGTATTTTTTGCTTATTTGATTAATCCGCTGGTTAGACTGATCCGAAGACCTTTCAAGGAAAGACATCTGGAAAAATTTATGCCGCGCCCCGTCGCCATTGTCGTGGCGTATCTGATTGTTTTTTCGGTTTTAGGTTTAGGTATTGCCAATCTTGCGCCGCGTGTGGCAAATCAAGCAAGGGAATTTGCGGCAAACGCTCAAGGCTACGCGACGGTTTTTCAATCGCGGATAGAGGAATTGAACAAATTAAACCGTAGATTAAAAATATCGAAAGAGTTTCAGCAAAAAATTAATGAAAAAGCGAGCGCATTAATTGATTATGTCGGAACACAAGTTACCGGAACTTTCGGAAATTTTCTTTTTAATTTGGTGACATATTTGCCGGGTCTGATTTTAGTGCCGATTTTATCGTTTTTCTTTCTCAAAGACATAGATGTTTTTCGGACGACGCTCTTGCGTGTTTTTCCTTCGGGACGCTGGCGTTCGCGTGCCGATTCCATTCTGAAAGATGTCAATAAAACGCTTGCCGCATATACCCGCGCTCAATTGATTTCTTGTTTTTTGATCGGTTTTGTCTGCACCGTCGGATTTTATTTGCTTGGCGTGAAATACGCGCTTTTGCTCGGAATTTTGGCGGGAATTTTTGAATTCGTTCCGCTGATCGGACCTCTGAGCATCGGAATTTTGGCAACTTCCGTCGCGGGTTTCAGCGGTTCGCCCTGGCAAGCGCTCTGGACAGCAATTTTTTTAATTGTTCTGCGATTGACGCACGACTACGTAACGTATCCGCGAATCGTTCGCGGCGGTATTCATCTGCATCCTTTAATGATTATTTTATCGGTTTTAGCCGGCGAGCAAGTTGCCGGAATTCCCGGCGTTTTTCTCTCAATTCCGATTGTTGCTCTCGTTACCGTGCTTTACAGACATATTCTCGACCACACGGGAAGCCGCGGTTTATTTGCCGGGTTGCTTGATCCTAAAGTTGAAAAGCCGGAAGCAGCAGTTCTTCAAGAAAGGAGTTCACAGGAGACAAACTCGGCTGAGAAAAAACAAATTCCGCAATAGTTTTCGGATTCCAATTTTTGAGGAAATACAGAAAATGTCTTTATTCTGGTTTATTTTAGTCTTTTTCGTTTTGCTGTTTTTAGTTTTGTTTGTCTATGCTCTGGTTGTCAAAACATTCTATTGGGGCGACAAAAAAGAACCGCCGAAAAGAAAATGACGATTCTTTTTTTATTTTAACTTATTATTTAATGTTTTTTGCTGTGTTTGATAAACGCGGCTTCGGTCAAATAAACATTGAGTTCGCAAATGTCTTTAACATAATCACCGATGCGCTCAAGATGTTTGGCAACAAAAAGCAACTGCGCCGCGCTGTTGGTCGTTGACGGGTTATCAATCATTATCTCGATCAGTTCATTAAAAATCCGTTTATAACATTCGTTGATAATTTTGTCTTGTTTGATAATTTGCCGCGAACTTTCAGCATCTTCCGTTGTAAAGGCATCAAGCGCAGAGCGCAACATATCTGCCGCATTTTCCGCCATTTTCGGTAAATCTACATATTGCTTTAACTGTGGTTCGTTATTCAAAATCAAAGCGGCTTTGGCAATGCTGCTGGCGTGATCGGCGATGCGTTCGAGAATCGGCGTAATTTTCGCTACCGAAATAACAAAGCGCAAATCGTGGGCGGCAGGTTGTTGAAGCGCGAGAATCTCGATGCTGAACCGGTCAATTTCGAGTTCCATCTGGTCAATGATCTTGTCTTCTTTTAAAACTTTCTGTGCTAATTCGCTGTCGCGTTCGGTTAAGGATTGCATTGCGCGTTGGAGTGCTTTTTCGGTTGTTCCGCCGAGAAGGAGCAGTTTGTCGCGCAAAAGGTCTAATTGTTGATCTATTATTCTATTTTCCATTATCTATTATCTCTTTATAATATATCTTTGTTGTTATAAGCAAATGTTATTAAATTTTATAAAACCTTAAACTCAATTAAATAAAGCTGTTATCCGAATCTGCCGGTTATATAATCTTCCGTTAATTTTTCGTCCGGATTCATAAACATTTTCTGTGTCGGATTAAATTCAATCAATTTGCCGAGCATAAAAAACGCTGTTTTATCCGAAATGCGTCCGGCTTGCTGCATATTATGTGTCACAATTACGATGGTGTAGTCCTTCTTTAATTGAACAACGAGTTCTTCGACTTTCTGTGTCGCACTCGGATCAAGGGCAGATGCCGGTTCGTCCATTAAAATAATGTCCGGCTGAACTGCCAAAGCTCTGGCAATACAAAGTCTTTGCTGCTGTCCGCCCGAAAGCCCGAAAGCCGAGGTATTCAGACGATCTTTCACTTCATCCCAAAGCGCGGCATCTCTCAAGGCTTTTTCAACTTTTTCCTGCAAATCCGTGTTGTCTTTGTGCAAGCGGTTAATGCGAATTCCGTAGGCGATGTTGTCAAAAATTGACTTTGGAAACGGGTTCGATTTTTGAAAAACCATCCCAACCTTGCGGCGCAAAGCGACAACATCAGTATTCTGCGAATAAATATCTGTTCCGTCAATTAAAACTTTTCCTTCAACTCTGGCAATCGGAATAGTGTCGTTCATCCGATTGAGCGTTCGCAAAAATGTTGATTTTCCGCAACCGGACGGACCGATAAAAGCGATAACCTCGCGATCGGGAATCTCAATCGAAATATCAAACAGAGCTTGCACTTTACCGTAAAAGAAATTTAAGTTTGAAATACTGATTTTGCTTTGCATTTATAATTTGTCTTGTTTTTTTATGAAATCCTTTCAGAGTAATGCCTTTAGTTTTGAAATTCTAACAGAAAATCTCATCTAAAGGCATTTCTCCAAAAAATTATTTAACCTTTTATTAATTTGCAAATAATGAATTATTTTTCTAAAAAGCTGTTTGTAATCTCCTAAAATGGGCTAATCTTGCGACACTATTGTTGTTTTCCAAGAAGATAACCACGATATTTATCATTTAAAACGAGCAATAACTAATTTTTAGAAATAGTTTCCAAACAGCTTCTAAAAATTAGCGGCACTACCGAAACAATCTTGTTTTTAATCAATTTTTTATACTTATTTGCCGATAACAACCCATTAAAAATTTATTTTTTTATTATGTGAATTATACCCGAATTTGAAAATCCGGTAATTTTTAGTAATACAAATTTAACATTTATTTAACATTTGCTTTTGAGGCGCAGATTTATTGATTAAAAAATAAATCACTTAATCTACCGCTTTAAAATCTACGATTTCGTCTGGACAAATACTCTTTTAGTGTGTAAAAAATAGATAATAATTTTTACAAAAAGGAAAAAATATGAACTTAGCATCTGAGTTAGAAAATGATTTAGCGTTAGCCTTTTTAGTTGAAAAGAAGCATTCGGAAAAGATTGATTCTAAAGAGGTTTTGGTTTTACTTAACAAAATCCGCGAAGTCTTAAAACCACTTTCGACCGACGAAAAACTCAATGAAAATGTCTTAGTTGCGGGAATTGCCGAAAACGCCCTGGCGCACTGATTCCGGTTTCCTTATTTATGCCTTGAAAATTACTTTTTGTTGACCTTTATGTTGCTGTAAGTTACATAAATTAAACAATTAAGTTAATTAAAGCCCTGCCTTCCAATATTACATTTAACATCAATTTATTATCTATTTAATACTATTGCGTTTTGGTTTTTCAGCAAACGCAAGCCACCGCTCTGCTCATCTTTGGAACGCTACTTGCTCTTTCAATTGCTTGCACATACGTTTTTGTATAAAATCAATGCAATTTTTAAAGACAATTTACGGATAAGACTTGGGAGAAAAAAAATGAGGAAATATAATTGGGGAAAGAATTTAACGACATACTTGATTGTTTGGTCAATGTTGGTGCTGCCGATGGCAGTATTCGGGCAAACCCGCATCAATATGCCGAGAAACAAGTATAAGGTGCAAGATGATGTAAAGATCGGACAACAAGCGGCAAACGAAGTTCAGCAACAGATGCCGATCTTAAATGATGCTCAGGCAACGCGCTATGTCCAAACTGTCGGCGATCGTTTGGTTCGGGGTATTCCGCGTGAATTTCAGCGGTCTGAATTTAATTATCAATTCAGAATTGTCAATGCCCGTGATATTAATGCTTTTGCGCTTCCCGGCGGTCCGATGTTTCTTAATCGCGGAATGATCGAAGCGGCTACAAACGAAGGCGAAATGGCTGGTGTGATGGCGCACGAAATCGCGCACGTTGCCCTGCGGCACGGAACGGCTAATGCCACCAAACAGAGTAATCCGCTTAATCAGATTCTCGGAATCGGCGCGATTTTAGGCGGCGCGATTCTAGCCGGAGAAGCCGGCGCACAGATCGGCGCACTCGGCGTTCAGGCGTGGATGACCAGATACAGCCGCGAATATGAAACTCAAGCGGATGTTCTCGGATCACAAATTATGGCAAATGCCGGATATGATCCGAGGGATTTGGCAAATATGTTCAGAACTATCGAACAGCAGAGCGGCGGAAATCGTGCGCCTGAATTCTTAAGCAGCCATCCGAATCCGGCAAACCGCTTTGAAAATATCAATCGTGAAGCCCAGCTTTTGCGGGTTTCTTCAAATCCGATTCGCAATACGGCTGATTTTGAGCGGATTCAAAGCCGACTCAGAGGAATGCCGCGCGCTCAGACAATGCAGGAAATAGAGCAAAATGCCAAAAATAATCCGCGCACGTCTAATCCGACTGCCGGCGGCAGATACAATGCGAGAGTTGCGCTTCCTTCGACACGCACAGAAGTTTATCGCAACGGTAATTTGTTGCAATTGCGAGTTCCGAATAATTGGAGAACTTTTGAAACGGAAGAAACCATTACTTTTGCACCCGAAGGCGCATTCGGAGATAACGGAATCACGCACGGAGCGATGGTCGGGCTGATGCAAACGAGAAGCCGCGACTTGGGATCGGCAACCGAAGAATATATCAATGGCGTTTTGCAAGCTAATCCTTCTATGCGAAAACAGACGGGATATGCAAGCACGACGATCAGCCGAAGACAAGCCTACGGCATTGTGCTGGCAGGGCGTTCGCCCGTTACCGGAAATACCGAAGTCGCTACGGTTTATACCACACAACTTCGCAACGGAGCTTTGTTCTATGTCGTAACGGTTTCGCCTGAAAATGAAGCCTCAAGATATTCAAATGCATTCCGCAATATGATTAGCTCGATAACTTTGAATGATTAAGAAGTTATCGAGCTAATTGAAAAAGGACAGTTTCTAGAAACTGTCCTTTTTTCGCGTAAATTTTGCATTAGTTTAAAATGTTTTCGTTCATTTGAAAACAGCAATTAACCATTTACTTCTATTATTTTCTAAGCAGATGAGCAAAAGTTTGAAGACACATTGAAAAATATAGTTTCTTGAAAATAAAAACTTTCTGCAACTCATCTGTAACTCAAAACTTTCTTTCAACTGCTTAATTCCAATCTTCCCAGAGTTCGGGTTTTTCGTTAGCCAGAACTTCTCCGGCGTATTCCCAAACTTTTTTCTTCCAAATTCTGATGGAATCTGTCAATTGCAGAGCGGCTTGCGGATGCGACGGATTGCGCTCGACTCTGATGACCTGTACCGTAACACTGACTTCATCATTGGCATTTTCCGTTATTGTCAGATTCAATTTGCTGCCGACCGGCGGAAGCCCTCTCGGTAGAAATACAAGTGTTCCGTGAGGTCCGACATTTTCCGTTAAACCTTCCTGAATTACTTCTTTACCGTCTTCGTCTTTCCACCTTAAGCGAATCGGAAAAGAAATCACGTGTCGCGCTCCAAGTCTTTTTTCCTGCATAAAAATCGTTCTCCAGATAAGTTTTTTTGCCGTTTGAAATATACGAAATTAACGAACCTAAGTCTAACTTAAACACAAGTTTGTGTCTTTCAAGATTGTGAAATATTTCCTAAGCCGGACTTTTTCGTGTTTTTTTCAACTGGACAATCTGCGTTTTGAAGTGATAGTATCAAAAACGTTTTTCGTAAGAACACCTAAGGGAAATCCCGTAGGTGTTCAGGTTAGTCAATATTAAACTAATAAAAACTAATAAAATAAACTATATAAATCTAACAAAAATCATCTGGCTAACTATAAAAAACACAATAAGGAGCATATTTGATAATGAAATACATAGCTAGAGGAAGCGTATTCTTCGGAGTTTTTTCGTTGGTAATGACAATGTTTGTCTTTCAATCAACCGCCGAAGCCGCTCTCGTTATAGCGAAAGATTCGCATAATACACAACTTAATATACAAGAAATTTTAGAAGAAGATAACTTATTTATTCAAAAATTATACACTACAGATTTAGAAGCCTTTTCAACCGACGATCCGGTAATTTTAGAAACAACCAACACTTCAGCAGCGGCAAGCGGAGGAGGAAAATCCTTCAAAGCAACCGCTTATTGTTTGAAAGGCAGAACGGCTAACGGGTCGGGTGTCAGACGAGGAATCGTCGCCGCCGATCCGAGAGTCTTGCCGCTCGGCACACAAATTCAAATCGAAGCCGGTTCTTATTCGGGAACATACACGGTTGCCGACACCGGCGGAGCGGTTAGAGGTCGCATTTTAGACATCTGGATGCCGAACTGCTCGGAAGCCCGACGCTTCGGACGCAAAAACATCAAGGTCAGCGTCGTCGGCAAACGAAAACGATAATAATTAAACTTTTAACAACAAATTTATTTTATAATTCGAGCAGTCGCTTCAACGAGAGTTGAAACGACTGCTTTTTTTTTGGCGGTTTCAGAAATCAATTCTTCACGAGTTTTGTCTCTTTCGGCAAAATTACCTTGAATTCCGAAGCATTAACCGGCACATTTTTTCGCACATTCGATAAATGAATGATCGAATAATTATCATTTTTTTCGATCAATTTTACCTGAACCGGCATTCCATTTATGTCAAGCCAGAGTTCGACCGATTTGTAGAAAGTTCCGTCTTTCGGCGTAAATTCGAGATGCCAGACGGGAATTTGGTCGGACAATTTTTCTTGTCCGAGAAATTTAATCTTGAAATTCGTTTTAAATTTTTTCCGCGAAAAATTCAAAAAGGCTAACGGATTTTGAAGTTTTTCCCGCGAGAAATTCAAAAACACAAACGGATCACGTGTTTTTCTGTCAAGGTTTCCGGTAAAGACTTGCTGCAAAATCGGCATATAAACCAGATATTTGCCTTTAAGACTTACAAAAATTTCTTTCCTCGGTTTTGCCAAATCAATTCTGACCATTGAATCTTGAGTTTTAGAGGGCAGATAAATTGCCGAGCCTTCGAAAATCTCTCTGTCATTAAATTGAGAATCATAATTTATCATTTTAATATCCGCGCGAAGCGATTTCAGATTTTTCTGGTGCGCTTCCATTCGCTTGAGAATTTCATTTAAAACGGTGCTTGAATTTCCGGAATTCGGCAAATAATTTGAAGCCATATTGTTTGCTATCCAAATATTTTCCGGCTTTGGCGAATTTTCCAAAATCACACGCTGTCCGTTGATTGTTGTGGAAAGCTGCAAATCAACGAGATTGGCAGCTTGATCTATCATTTTGCCTTTGGAATTACAGGCATCGAGCGCGCCTTCCGTGATCGGGATATTTTGGGCGGAAACATAAAGGTTTGAAAATAAAAAGATAACCAATAAAAGAGCGTTTTTTCGCATCGTTTTTTTCTCCTTAGGAATTTGAAGTTCAGCAGGAAGTTGCGGAAATTGTTTGCTTTATAATAAACGAAAAAGTTTTTTATTCAATATTTTTTTAAAAGACGGTTTGTTTGCTTGAACAAAAGATAAAAATTTTGTAATAATTGAAAACTTCGATTGGTCTTTCAAACTTTGAAGACTTTTTATGGCGGCTATAGTTCAGTTGGTTAGAACGCCTGATTGTGGTTCAGGAGGTCGTGGGTTCGAGCCCCACTAGCCGCCCCATTATTTTTCCGCTTCTTTTTTTCCTCAAACCTATACTCGAAAATAATTTTACAATATAATCCGTAAGAAACTGTTTTAAAAGAAGTACTGCTGACGTCCTGAGAGAAGTCTCGGTCTCAGACTCCGTGTTACTTTTTGGAAAGTTAACACCGGCGGCGCGCGAGACGCACACCGGACAGCCAGCGAGACGCTGGTGTTATACTTTTTTTAATTATTTTTCTGCGAGGTTTGCCAAATGCCGAAGTTTAAATTTATTTATTTTGCGCTATTTGTATTTCTTCTTTCCGCACAGAGCGTTTTTGCGGAAAAATACGTAGAAAGCGAACTGCTTGTAAAATACAGAAACGGAACGGTTTCCGCCGATGCTTTTGCAAGAAACGCGCAGATCGGCGCAACGGTTTTGGAAGAATTTCCCGCGCTCAAATGGCAGAGAGTCAAACTTCCGGCGAATGTTTCGGTCGAGCAAGCGATTGCGCTTTACAGTAAATTTGCGGACATCGAAGCGGTTCAGCCGAATTATTATTACCAGCTCACCCAAACGCCGAACGATCCGCGTTTTTCCGAACTTTACGGAATGCAGAAAATTTCCGCGCCTGCCGCCTGGGATTTAACGACCGGCAGCGCAGACACGGTCGTCGCCGTGATTGATACAGGCATTAAATATACCCACGAAGACCTTGCGGCGAATATGTGGAAGAATTCGGGCGAAATCCCCGGAAACGGAATAGACGACGACGGTAACGGGTTTATTGATGATTACTACGGTTACGATTTCTTTTTCGACGATTCCGACCCGATGGACGAAAACGGACACGGAACGCACGTTGCCGGAACAATCGGCGCGGTTGGCAATAATTCGCTCGGCGTAGTCGGCGTAAATTGGAACGTGCGGATTATGACGATTAAAATTTTTAACTCGAGCGGTATCGGCACGACCTCGACAATGCTCATAAACGCTTATAATTACGTGCGTTTGATGAAGGAGAGAGGCATAAACATTCGCGTTACGAACAACAGTTACAGCGGCTGCGACGAAGCCTGCGGTTACGATCAGGCGACGAAAGACGCGCTCGATGCTTTGGGCGATGCCGGCATTTTAAGTGTTTTCGCGGCGGGAAATAACGGCAGAAATACAGATAATCTTCCGGCTTTTCCGGCAAGTTATACGAGTCCGCAGCTTTTGTCGGTCGCGTCTTCGACCTCGACCGATACGAGATCGGGATTTTCTAATTTCGGCGCAACGAGCGTTGACCTTGCCGCGCCGGGTTCGTCTATTTTGAGCACGACAATGACCGCCGCAAATTACGGCTTTTCGAGCGGAACTTCGATGGCAAGTCCGCACGCGGCAGGCGCGGCGGCTCTGCTTTCCTCATTTAATCCGAGTCTTTCCGCCGCCTCGCTCAAAGCGACTCTGATGAATTCGGTTGATCCGCTCGCCAATTGGAACGGCATTGTCAAAACAGGCGGCAGATTAAATGCGGCAAATGCTCTGCAAAATCAAACCGTTTGCAATTTCGGTCTTTCCGCGTCGAGTATTCAGGTTTCTTCCGCCGGCGAATCGGGAAGCGTGAACGTAACGGCGGCGGCGAATTGCGATTATTCGATTAAAAGCGATGCCGCTTGGATTTCGGTAAATTCTGCGAATACGGGAAGCGGAAATTCGACCGTTAATTTTACGGTTGAGATGAATAACCTTCCCGATCTTCAGCGCGTCGGAAGAATTTATATAGCCGACCAAACTTTTACAATCGTGCAGGGCATTTCGTTTAGCGCGAATACATTTATGGATTTTGACGGCGACGGCAGAACAGATTTTTCGGCGATTCAAAACACAAACGGCGGAATGCTCTGGCATAATTACCGAAGCGTGACGGGCTATTCGGCAACGAATTTCGGACTTTTCGAAGTTGATATTCCGGTTTTAGAAAATTTCGACGGCGACGGCAGAACTGACATCGGCGTTTGGCGCGATTCGGACGGAACTTTTTATATTCTAAACAGCGCGACCAATACGGTGCAGATTTTTCAATTCGGAATTTCGGGTGATAATCCTTTGATCACGCAGGATTTCGACGGCGACGGACGCGCCGATTTTGCCGTTACGCGCAAACAGGACGGAAAATTGATCTGGTATATCGCGCTTTCGACGGGCGGTTTTCGTGTGCAGCAATTCGGCAATGACACCGATAAACCTCTGCGCGGCGATTTTGACGGCGACGGACTTGCCGATCTTGCCGTCTATCGTCCTGCATCCGGTTCTCCGGCAAATACCTTTTATGTACTGAAAAGTTCCGACAGCGGTTTAATGGTCGTGCCTTTCGGCATTTCGACGATAGATAGAATCGTTCCGGCTGATTACGACGGCGACGGCAAAACGGATTTTGCCGTCTGGCGCGAAACGACCGGAGAATGGCATTATTTGAAAAGCTCGGACGGAAGTTATAATGTCTTTCAATTCGGAATGTCCGGCGATCTGCCGACTCCGGGAGATTATGACGGCGACGGAAAAACCGATTTTTCAGTCTGGCGACCGAATGCAACGCCAAATGAATCGGGAATATTTTACGTTTATTCCGGTTTTTCGGGCTTTTCGGCTTTCAGCTGGGGAAAATCGGATATGAAAATTCCCGGAAATTTGATCAAAAGTCAATAAGTTTGTGAAAAAATGTTCTTACAAACGAACTTTTTACAGAATTGATGCGTCTAAATCCACGTATCTAAGGTAAAATTTAAAAAACTATCAGAAATATCGTCTTTACAGGTTTCTACAAAAACTTCTTGCGTAAACACTGTTTGAGATAGTATATTTGAAATTTGTATCTATTTGGCATAAGATATTGCCCAAATAACCTTAAAATAAAGAAATTTCTTATTATAAAAAGAAGGATTAAATAATGAAAAGTATTTTGACCGCAAGCGGCAAATTTAGCGTAATTTTTGCCTGTGTTATATTATTAGCTTTTTCGACTTCGGCTCAACTCAGCTTGCGTACCGCATTGGATGTTGATGGCGACGGCAAAGCCGATTACGGAATTTTTCGTCCGAGCAATAATGCCTGGTATTACCTGCAAAGCGGCGGCGGTTTTATAATTCAACAATTCGGACTGGCTAATGTGGATTATCCGACACCGGGCGATTATGACGGCGACGGCAAAGGCGACATTGCAGTTTGGCGCGATACGGACGGCGTTTGGTATCGTTTGAACAGTTCAAACAATACATTCGTTGCGACGGCTTTCGGAAGCACCGGCGACGAGCCGGTTGCCAGAGATTATGACGGCGACGGTAAAACCGATCTGGCAGTTGTCCGCCGCACGGGCGGTGCGATGATCTGGTATGTTCTGAGAAGTTCCGACGGCGGTTTCTCGGCTCAACAATTCGGACTTGCGACCGACTTTACCGCTCCGGGCGATTATGACGGCGACGGCAAATTCGATTATGCGATTCAAAGACCGGGCGCGACGGCAAATGACCAGGCGACCTTCTTTATTCAAAGATCAGGCGACGGCGGCTTTACAATCACTTCCTTCGGTCTGAGCAATGATCTGGTTGTTCCCGGCGATTACGACGGCGACGGAAAAACGGATATTGCCGTTGTTCGGGAAGGAGCGACGAACCTAGAATGGTATATTCTGGGAAGCACCGCCGGATTTAGCGCGCGCCTCTTTGGACTTACGGCAGTAGATTTAAATGTTCAAAACGATTATGACGGCGACGGAAAAACGGATATTGCGATTTGGCGTGACACTGAGGGAAGATTTTATGTCTTGAGAAGTTCGGACGGCGGACTCGGTGTTGTTCAATGGGGATCGCCCAGCGATTTTCCGATTGCCAGCTACGATACACATTAAATATTAGCGTTAAATGTTTGAATAAAAGGTTGGAGGCTTTGCGGTCTTCAACCTTTTTGTTTATTTAGTTAATAGATGCCAAATCTTTCCGAAATTATTCAAACGGAATTTTCCGGCAAAAAAATCGTCATCGTCGGCGATTTGGTTGCCGATCAGTTTCTGCGCGGCACGATCAGCCGCGTTTCGCGCGAAGCTCCGGTTTTTATTCTGCGCCACGACGAAACCGAAACACTTGCCGGCGGTGCGGCAAATGCAGCGGTCAATGTCGCTGCACTCGGCGGCAAAGCGGTTTCGGTCGGTTTGGTCGGCGAAGATTTAAACGGTGAAAATCTTCTAAATGTCTTAGAAAAATCTTTCGTTGATTGCGCGTTTATTGTTCGATCAAAAGACTTTCAAACAACAACGAAAGTTCGCGTTTTAGCCGGACAGCATTACGCGCCGCGCCAGCAGGTAATTCGGATTGATTATGAAAATCAAACTCAAATCAGCCACAAATTGCACGAAAAATTAAAAGAAAATCTGATTTCTGCTGCTGAAAGCGCGGATGCAATTATCATTTCCGATTACAATTACGGCGCGGCAAGTATCGAAATCGCCGATCTTGCCCAAAAGATTTGCGAGGATAAAAAAATTCCAATGCTCGTAGATTCGCGCTTTCGGCTCGAAAGCTTCCCGAACGCAACGAGCGCAACGCCGAATCAGGAAGAAGCCGAAAAACTTCTCGGCAAAACTTTGACGGAAGAAAATTGCCGAGAATTGTGCGAAAAATTAAATTATCAAGTCTTGCTCGTTACGCTCGGAAATAAAGGAATGATGCTGGTTGAAAAAGGCAAAAAACCGATTCGTTTCGATGCCGTCGGAGCAAAAGAACCGATTGACGTAACCGGCGCGGGCGATACGGTCATTGCGGCTTACGCGCTCGGTCTGGCTTCCGGTTTGAGTTTTGCGGATTCGGCAAAAATTGCCAATCACGCGGGCGGAATCGTCGTTATGAAAAAAGGAACGGCTTCGGCAAGTTTGGGGGAATTGTTAAAATCAATCGAGGAAAACCCTTTATAATTTGCGATTTGCGATTGTCCGTAAATTTGAAATTCATCTTGAAGATATATTATGAGTTTTTCAAAAAATAACTTTGCGCCGGTGTTAGACCGCACGCGGCTTGTGGCGCGGGCGGCAATCGAGCGGCGCGCGGGACGAAAAATCATTCTCGCAAATGGCTGTTTCGATCTTTTTCACGTCGGGCATATTCGATATTTGGCGGGCGCGAAGGAATTGGGCGGAGTTTTGATCGTCGGGATAAATTCCGATGAACAAGTGCGGAAATTAAAAGGCGCAAAACGCCCGTTTATGCCGCAGGATGAACGCGCCGAAATCGTTTCGGCTTTTAAGTTTGTTGATTTCGTAACGATTTTTGAAGAACCGAACGTTGAGGAATTGATTCGCGCAATTCGCCCCGATTTTCACGCCAAAGGCACGGATTACACGACCGAAACCGTTCCCGAACGCGAAATCGTCAAAGAATGCGGCGGACAAGTCGCCATCGTCGGCGATCCGAAAGATCATTCGTCAACGGAACTGATTGAAGAAGTGAGAAATGAAAAGTGAAAATGTGGCAGGCGAAAACTAAAAACGATCTGATTATCGAAGTTTGGGAAAAACTCGATTGCGAAAATGTCGGGGCAGCAGAAATTATGGCGATCGAAGATGCGGTGCGCGAAAAATACGGTGCGAATGCCATTGAAAGCCCGATGATTATCGCGCGTCTGCTCGCCGATGAAGGCGCGGAACTGCGCCACGCGGAGATTTTGGAACTCGACGTAAAGCGACGGCTTGAATCGCCTTACGCGCCGATGTTTCGCAATATTTTGAAATTTTCCGATTTTCTGCAAACGCTGATTTCGATTCGCAAACTGGAGAATCTGCGGAAAAAATTCGCTCTGGAAAACGATAAAGAAGGTTTGCGTTTAGTGAAAGAAACAGCAATCAAAGGCAAAAACCGGGCGTTGATGATTTCAAAAAATCCGAATGTCGAGCAAGAAAAACGCGCTGAAAAAGCCGAAATTGCCGAATGGTTTACGCTCTGGCTGCAATCGCCCGAAGTGTTTGAAAGCTGGGTTAAACTGCGGCAAAAATCGAAGGATTTTAAGGAAAAATTTAAAACGAAAGAGTTGTAAATTATGCGCCGATTCTACGCTTCGCCGGAAAATTTTAACGATCAGCAAGTTTTCCTGGACATGGAACAATCCCGACATTTAAGTAGTGTTTTGCGTTTGACGGAAGGCAATAAAATTCGCGTTTTTGACGGACTCGGAAATGAGTTTTCGTGCGAGATTGAAAAAATCGAAAAAAAGAAAACTTCGCTAAAAATTATCGAAAAAATCTCGCCTTCCGCGCCGGAATCAGGTTTGGATTTAACTCTGGCAGTTGCCGTCTTAAAAGGCGAAAAGTTCGATCTGGTCATTCAAAAAGCGGTCGAACTCGGCGTTGCAAATTTTGTTCCGCTTGTTACAAAACGATGCGATGTAAAAATAAAAGATTCAACAAAAAAAATTGAGCGATGGGAAAAAATCGTCATCGAATCATCAAAACAATGCGGTCGCGCAAAATTGATGCAGATTTCAGAACTCATTGAATTTCAAGACTTTATTGAAATGCCGGAAGGCGCGAAAATTTTATTTGCCGAGCGAAACGGCGAAAGTTTTTCGGAAATAAAAGCGGACAAAAAAATAACCGCCGTCATCGGTTCGGAAGGAGGTTGGGAAGATTCGGAAATTGTTTCGGCAGAGAAAAAAGGCTTTCAAATTATCACTTTAGGCGGCAGAATACTGCGGTCAGAAACCGCCGCCATTTCGATTACCGGAATTTTACAGCATAATTTCGGAGATTTGCGTTAAATATCGTCGTTGGGCATACTTCTCGAACGAATATAAGAATCTCCGCGTTTTCTGAGTTCGGCTTTTTCGCCCAGAGTTTTTATGACTGAATCAAGCAAATCTTTGTTTTCGATCTTAAAACTCGTTACGCCGTTAAGATCGGCATCTCTATCGGAGTATTGAATAATCAAATAACGGCGTTTTTCCTTGATAAACATTCCGGCAAGTCCCGCACCGGGAATGGGAATTGCACCGACGACGTGCCCTGTTGTTGAACGCACCGATTGCGATTGCGGTGAAAGCGAATAAATCGAATCGTAAGCAATAGAAAAAACTTCTTTGCTGTTTTTTCCGTAAAAAACAATCCGCTCATTAACGTCGTCAAACTTAAGCGTTCCTTTTTCTTTTTTGCTGTAACCGAGCATTCCGCCTTCATATCTTGCTTCAAAAGATGCGGGCGCGGGCGCGACCACTTTTTCATCCGCTTTTTTATCAACCGGACGCGGCTGCGCCGCAACTGAAACCGCCAAAAGCGATAAGCTTAACGTAAATACAAATAGTAACTTTTTCATAATTTTGAATTCTAAGATACTGGAAATTCCAAACCTATAGACGCATTCCGCCGAAGGCGCGTTGCCAGACGAGCGTTTGTTTTAAAACGCCGAGCCGGTTTTTATCTTCATCGCGGCATTTGAGCGTTAACTGATCAATAATCGCTTCGAGCAGCGGAACGGCGAAAAGTCCCGCGTGTGCAACGACTTGCGAATAGTAATGAATTTGCAGACAATCGTTTTCGTCGGTATGAAATTTATTGATTTCATTTGCTTCGACCTTAAAAACTTCCTGTCCCGGCGGAACGACTTTGCGCGGAACTCCGTGCATAATTTTGCCCATCTTATCTAACGCGCCGAGCAATAAAATGCCGATCAAACAACCCTGTTCGTTAATATAATCGGGACTGAAATTCACTAGATCGGGCTTCGGCGAAAGACGCGGACCGTAGCTCGCATATTCGGGATTAACGAGCATCGAATTATAGATCACGCCGACGATTTCCTCGGCTTCCAAAGGCAGAGAAACAAATTGAGCAAAGCCGTAATCTTCGTCGGACGGCGGATTTTCCGCGTCCAATGAATCAATCACGCGCCCGACATAATCTATATGTGAGTTTGATTTAACGATTTTTGCAATTTTCATAAGTTAGTCTGTGAAGTGGTTATTTTCTTCGCAAGATCATTCCGGGCAAATTTCCCGCAACTTTTCCATTTTCCCAAACTTTCACGCCGTTGACAAAAACGATTTCGATTCCTTCCGACAAATTTTGCGGTTCGCCGAATGTGGCGCGGTCAATTACTTTATTTTTGTCAAATAACACCAAATCAGCTTTCATTCCTTTTTTGATCAAACCGCGATCTTTTAAGCCGAGTCTGTTTGCCGGAAATGCGGACATTTTGCGAATCGCTTCTTCAATCGGAAACCAATTATTTTCGCGCACGAAACGTCCGAGAACTCTCGTAAAAGTTCCCGTGCCGCGCGGATGACGACTGCCGATTCCGCCGTCGCTCGAAACCATCGTCCAAGTTTGTTGGTAGAAGTTTTTAACATCAGCTTCGTTCATCGAATTGCAGACAACGCCCGCGCCGCCGTCTTTGACAATTTGGATATAAACATCGGCGGGCGAAACAGTCTGCGATCTTGCGATTTCTTCGAGCGTTTTGCCTTCATAATCACGATGCGCGGCGCAAGAAGTAATTAAAACCTTATCCGCGCCGCCGACGTTGTTCAAACCGTTTTCAATTTCGTTTTTATCTTCGTGTTTCCTTGAAGGAACTAAAACCGTAATCGTCGAAGCCCAAGCCGTGTATGGATAAGCGTCCGCCGTGATGTCAAGACCGTTTTTCTTTTCGCTTTCAATGAGCGCGATTGCTTCGGTGGATTTTCCCCAAACATTGCGGTTTCCTGCTTTTATATGCGAAATTTGCACGGGAATTTTTGCCTCTTTGCCGATACGAATCGCTTCACGAATCGCGCCGAGCAAACCTTCTTCTTCGTCGCGCATATGCGTCATATAAATTCCTTTATTTTTCGCCGCAACTTTGGCAAGCGCGATCAATTCTTCGGTCGAAGCCGAAAAACCGACATCGTATTCAAGCCCGCTCGAAAGCCCGAACGCGCCTTCTTTCATCGCTTGTTCGAGCAGCGCGGACATTTTTTCAACTTCTTCGACGGTTGCTTCGCGTTTATAATCGCCGTTCATCACTTGTTCGCGCAAAGCAGCGTGACCGATAAATGCACCGACATTCGGCGCGATTTTGCCTGAAAGTTTATTCAAATAATCCGCAATCGGAAACGGCGAACCGCCGTCGGATCCGACCATGATCGTCGTAATTCCCTGCGAAACCTGATTCGCCGCCGTTCCTTCCGTTAAAAGTCCCGATTCGGAATGATTATGAATATCAATAAAACCGGGAGCGAG
>JBGTIH010000018.1:0-25336 GCA_041745765.1 Pyrinomonadaceae bacterium
GAAAGGCTTGAACGAAAAAGCGGCGTTGGAAAATATGACCGCGCTCGAATATATGCGGAAATACGGCGCGTTCGAGGTCGAAGAGCAGACTTACAACGTCCATCTCGAAACACTTTCAGACGACGAATTAAAAGATTCCGAGATCAAAGAAGGCACGAATGAAGTTATCAAAGACGGCAAAAATATTGGCGTGATGATTGACGGAAAGGCGCGTAAAGGTTTCGGCACACCGTCGAAAAAACAGGAATTCTTTTCGCAGACGATCAAGGATTGGAAATGGGAAGAATACAAAACGCCCGTCTATATCAAAAGCCACATCCACGCCGACAATCTCGATAAATCGAAAAACGAGATCGTTCTCGTCCCGACTTTCCGTTTGCCGACGCTGATCCATTCGCGTTCGGGCAATGCCAAATGGCTCGCGGAAATTTCCAACCGCAATCCGCTCTGGATGAGCATCGAAGACGGCAAAAATTGGGACATCAAAACCGGCGATCTCGTCCGCATCAACACCGACATCGGCTATTTCGTCAACCGCGCGTGGGTCACCGAAGGAATGAAACCCGGCGTTGTCGCCTGTTCGCATCACCTCGGCAGATGGCGCAGAGAGCAGGACGCTTCAAATAATCGTTGGGCGATGAATCAAGTTACGATTGACAAATCATCGGACGGAAAATACAAAATGCGCGTCGTTGACGGCATCCGCCCGTCCAAATCGAGCGATCCCGATACCTCGCGCATCTTCTGGTCAGACGGCGGCGTTCACCAAAACATCACCTTCCCCGTCCATCCCGACCCGATCTCAGGAATGCACTGCTGGCATCAAAAAGTCTCCATCGAAAAAGCGCACGCCGAAGACCAATACGGCGACGTATTCGTTGACACCGAAAAATCAATGCAGATTTACCGCGAATGGCTCGAACTAACACGCCCCGCGCCCGGACCGAATAATCTGCGCCGTCCGCTCTGGCTGAATCGTCCGTTGAGACCGATTGAGGAGATGTTTTATTTGGAATAACAACTATTTAGTCGCGTAAAATGAGAAAATACTAACTTTTAATAAATAATTCGCATTTGTTTTCATCAGCCCATTTTGAAAGATTTTCAAATAACTTTGTTTTTTGAAAATCTGCGAATTCATACGCAAGAATTAAACTATCTTCCACAGCATTATAGTCGATTAACATTTTGTTGTTACTTCGTAATGCTTTTTTCATTAGCAGAAATAGAATATGGGTTAGGTCGTGTCCATTTACCAAATGATTTAAGTCATAGTTATTTTTACGAACTTCATCGAATTTATCAGAGATTTCATTTCTATCTGATATTTTTGTTCCTCTGTTAGTTGAAAAGTTAATAACTGTTTCAATCATTTTCTGCTTTCCTAAAAATGTTATTTCATCTTCATCAATAAACCTTTTATATTTTAATTGATTTCCATCCACTCGCTCGGGCTTAAAGACCAAACCTAGGGCAAATAACTTATTTGCCAATTTTAAAAAACTGATTTCGCTACCTATTTTAAACAAAATTTCTCTAATGCTTACAGCTTTTGATTTTTCAAATGCTTTAATTCTATATTCTGCACAAAAATGATTGATTACAGTTTCCAAAGTCTTTGTTTTTATAATCATGACTTCAATATCATGGTCATCAGTAACAAATAAATCCTCCTCTGAGGCATCTATTGCTAATATTTGATTAAAATCTGAATCAATTACACCAATTTTTTTCTTAAAGCCTCTTTCATTTAAGAGTCTTAAAATCTCTTTCACATTTTCATTGCCAAAAGCTTCTTTTATCCGCAAAACGGATTTATTCGTAAATTTTTGAAAGACTTTTGTGTCTTTATTTCCTTCCAAAATTAAATAGAATCCATCAAACGTGTTGTCTTGCATAATAGCATTAGCAACTCGTTCAGGAGTGATATTTTGTTCCATTTTACTCTAATCCCTGTAATTCAACCTTTAAGTCCCAGTTATTGCCAATAATATCGGGTGAGTGTGTTGCAATAACTACATCAAAGCTATTCAATTTACGAATTTCGCTAAGGTCACTGATAAACTGGTTTTGCCACGATATATGTAATGAAACTTCCGGTTCATCAATTAGAATTAGTGAGTTTGGTTTTGTTTCAAAAAGCAGTAAATAAAAAAGAACTAGTTCATTTTGCTCTCCAGAAGATAACTTATTAACATCTATTTCCTGTCCTTCGCCTTTTTTATTTTTAATTATAGTTGATTTGAGTAAAAATCCTTTTTCCTTATCAATATGTAATTTCTTATGCTTGAATCTATTGTTAATAATATTTAGTAGAAGGGAGATTTTTTTTGAAACATCATCGAATATCTCTATTTTATTAAAGCTATCTTCTACATAAAGCATTAAAACATCTTTTACAACACCCTTTTCTGAATCACTGATTTCTGAATCAGAAAGAACAGATTCATCACCTATTACAATTAGCCCAACAGTATTTAATAATTTTCTTTTTTCTTCTAATTTTTCTAGTTGTGTTTTTAAATATTCGTCTGTGACATTTGAAGACGTTTTTAATTTTTCAACAAGCCTGTTTGGATATGTTCTATCGAGAGTAGAGGACAATTGAGTCGATTTTGTTAATAACTCTTTAATTTTTTCTGCTAATTCTCTTGAATATTTTTCTACCGCTTTTCTTGGAGATTTTTCAGTTCTCCCTTCAATTGAAATCAATCTTTGTGTTTCAATAAGACTAATGTCAATTTTACCGTGTCTGTCACTAAACCATTCTGGTATTTTTTCATCAATTCGAAAATCAAAATGTAATTGCTCTCCTATTGATTCATCCATATGAAATAATCTTCCTGTGCGTTCATCTAAAAAAACATTTTCATCTACTTGAACGAAATATGGCTTGTGCACCAAAGCATTTCTTCTTCTTTTATAGTTGTGTTCTGAGAACCTAAAGTGATTTTTTTCAAATCTATATAGGATTAAAGGTTTGAAACTTCTTTTCGATTTGTTGGTTTGAGTCAAAGTAAGATAGATATCATCATCCTCTTCTTCATCAAACTTTTCTTTTTTTACTGTCCATTTAACTTTATCATCAAATTCAAAAATTATTTCATTAAAGGTTACGCTATCAAAATAACGATATTTACCATCAAAAAATGATTTAATCATTTCAAGTAACACAGTTTTACCTAGCCCATTTTCCCCAATTACTATTGTAATTCCTGATGAATTATTAACGGGTATTTCATGGTCAAAAACACCAAATAGTTTTTTTACAGTTATTTTTTTTAGCTTCATTGTTGTTTTAAATTATTTTACTGGATTCTGGTTAAATTTTAACTCAAAAAAGGAATAAACCAATAATGAAATGAAATTATTCCAATTATACTTTCTAAATTCTCCTCTATTCGCGTAATTTGCAGACTGAATACTCATACAAAAACTCGTGAAGTTTATAGTTCAGGCTTTTAAGCAAGTGTAAATTAGGTCAATTTACGGTTTTTGGGCAAGCAAAAAACGAGGACAATTTTCACAAAGTATTCAGATCAATCAGCGTAAGATTTTGAAATCGCTTAAAATCTTTCGTGTTAAAAGTGAGCAGTTTTGTGATTTGATGAACATTCATTGCGGCGACGATTCGGGCATCGTGGACTTGTTTGCCGAGAACGGAATTGGCTAAAACTATCTTTCGCCATTCACGATAGATCGCTTGACTGTCGGGCAAAACGGTCAGCAGAGATTCCAGACGCGAGATTTCGACATCGGTTTTCGCGGGTGTCCAACCGAAACCGTTATTTGCAAGCGGTCTGGTTGCGACGTTCCAAAATTCGATCAGATTTTGCGGAATCAGACAAACTCTGTCGCCGTTGGCAAGAAAGGTTTTCACCGCGTTGACGGCTTTTTGATGAGTCGGATGAGCAGGTTCAGCACTTCGCAGAAGTATATTTGTGTCGGCTTGAATATCTTCCATTTATTCGTCTTCGGCGTAAATCGCTTCGCGGCTGTCGTCAACAATGACGGTATTGTTTGAATGACTTTTCGCCCAATCTTCCCAAGCCGAAGCCTTTTCCGTTTGATTCGATTTTGCCGATCTTTCCAGCAAATCATCAATAAAATCAATCACTTCCTTTTGTGCCGAAACCGGGAGCATTTGTATTTTGGTATTGATCGTTTCAGTTGAAATCATATTTCTTTACCTCGAATCAAATTTTACCATAAATTGAATTTTGCCAAAATTATCGCGTCCAATCCTGAACTGTTAAATCCGGCACTTGTTCAAAATCTTTGAGGTTTCTGGAAACTAAAATCGCTTCATTCTTATCACGGCAGATCGGCGATCATCAGGCGGCTGGATTTTTCGATTACCGAACACAAAAGGATATTTTCATTGGTTGTGATTTGAAAACCGTCAAGGTTCGGCGGTATGGTGTATTCGCCGGGAGCGTCTTTTATTTGTCCTTCGGCAAAACTGTAGAATTTCGCTTTGAAACTCTGGTCGGAAATTTTGGCGAGAAAATATATTCCCGTTTCTTTTACTGTCCAGAGACTGTAAAATCCGGCGGCGGCGATTTCAGGTATGGCGTCTTCCGTGCCGCCTTCCGCCGGAATACGCCATAATTGGTCGAGACTATCCGGCTTTATAAAAAAGACCGCGCCGGACTCCGGCGCAACCATTGCGCGATACGCGCCGTTTTTCGTGATCTGGACGGCTTCGCCCGTGCCGTCTGCGTTCGTTCTCCAGATATTTCGCATCCCCGAACGATTTGACGGGAAATAAATATATTTGCCGTCCGCGCTCCACACCGGAAAATCTTCCTGAACTCCTTCCGGCGAAATCCGCCGCGCCGCGCCGCCTTCTGCCGGAACTATGTAATTATAAAAATTTTCGCCTTCTTTTTGATTAAAAGCGATCATCGTTCCATCGGGCGAAAATTGCGGCGAACTCGACGGAAACGGCGTGTCCGTAACCTGCCGCAGATTTTTGCCGTCCGGATCCATCGTCCAGATTTGATACTCGCCCGTGCGGTCTGTCTGAAAAGCGACGCGCGCGCCGTCGGGTGAAAACTGCGGAAAGAATTCGTTGAAATCCGAATTGATCGGTTTAATTCCCGTTTGTCCGTTCGGCGAAACGCGCCAGATAGACCATCGCCGGACATCTTCGGCAAAAACAAACGTCTTGCCGTCCGGCGATACGGCGATGTTCGTAATGTTTTGGCTGCCGGTCGAAACGATTTCCTGTTCGCCGCTGCTTACCGAAATGCGCCGAACAACTGTTTGATTCGGCGGTCGAACCGGCACGAAATAAATAGATCTGCTGTCCGCACTCCACGCCAATGAATTTATGATAAATCCGTCAAATGTCAGCCGTCGCGGTTCGCCGCCGCTTACCGGAACGACGAATAAATCCTGTTTGGCGAGTTTGCGGGCGTGTTCGTCTTCTTTGAAAACGCGAATGAAAGCGAGACTCGTGCCGTCGGGCGAAAAACGCGGCGTGGTTTCGCCTAAAAATTCTGCCGGAGCGGTAACGCGCCGGCGCTCGCCGTTTTTTACATTGATTATATAAACTGCGGCTTGTCCGCCTTCTTTCGAATCTTCGGTATCAATGACGGCGATATGCTGCCCGTCGGGCGAAAAGGAAATGCTGTAATTGCCGGAAAAAAGACGCGCAATGCGATGTTCCGTGCCGCCGAGCGACGGAATCATAATAAGTTCGCCCGGTTCGCCGTATTTTCCGCGAATAAATGCTATATGATCGCCGTCCGGCGAAAATGTCGGATAGTGTTCGTTAGTTTCGGTTTTTGTTAACTGCAAGGGAGCGCCCGCGCCGATAAGTTTAACGTAAATATCGCTCTCGCCGCCTTCGCCGCCATTCCATGAATAAGCGAGTTGTCTGCCATCAGGCGAAAACGCCGGAGAGTTTTCGTATCCCGCCGCGCCGGTAAACGGCACGACCGGTGAAACTACGATCGCTCTCGGCGCGTCATTTTTTGAATACTGTTGATAAATGATAAAACCGCCGCCGGCGAGGATGACGAGCGCGAGCGCGGCAAGAAGAAGGGGAGAAAAAGAGTAAGGGAGAAGGGGAAACGGGGAAATTTTCTTAAAATCCCCTTCTTCTACTCTTTCCGCAAAATCATCGCCAAACTCGATTATTTCCTCGCCGCGAATATGTTGAACGGTTTGTTCCTCGATGATGAGCGTGTTTTCTTCATCAGCGGAGAGTGTAACTTCCGCCGTAAAACGATAACCGAATTTCGGCACTGTTTCGATAAAAGGTTCGCCGTCCGCGCATTCTCCGAGTTTTTTTCTCAGCCACGAAACATTTCGCGCCAGCGTTGTTTCCTCGATATAAGTATCAGCCCAAACAGCATCGAGCAGTTCGCTCTTTTTCGCCGCGCGTCCGGCGTTTTCGACGAAGTAAACAAGCAGGTCGAATTGTTTCGGCGTAAGCTGAACGGGAGCGTCACCGCACCACAAAAGACGCTCCGCCGCGTCCAGCCGAAAGGCGTCGAAATGGTAAAGTTCCTTTGTTTTTTGAGTATTGCCGCTAATAATGAAGTCCCGTATTTATTGAAGTTAAACTACAATCCAAAAAATATCCAAAAAATATCCGATTAAACTCCAGACATAAAAACTAAAAGTTGTTAGGTTCGTTTTGGTTATCCAGTATTCTAAGTTCAAAAACAAATGGAAATCAAGCGTAAATTTGACTTATTGATTGAAACCAACCGCCGCTACGTCATTCGGCAAATGCCGCCAAGCGAAAAGACCGCCTGCGCGGAATGCGGCGAACCGATGCTGAGAGTCGAGCAAGCCGCCGATTTTTTCGGCATCAAGCAACGCCGCATTTTTCAGATAATCGAAACCGAAGCGGCGCATTTTACCGAAACCGGCGCGGGCGCGGTGATAATTTGCATAACATCTTTGGCTGATTTTTTGGACGCAGAGCAGACACTAACACCGGCAAATAGCTGCCGGTGAGAAACGGCGGCGCGATTGAATCCTTTTTCGAGCCGCTATTGGAAATTAACAAATAATTAAAAACTATAGGAGAAAAAATTATGTACACAAAAAAAATCTTTGCATTACTCGTAATCACGTTAGTTGTCTTTATATCCGCCGCGTCGGAGATTAAAGCACAGGAAATTAAAACCTTAAAGGTTGATCCGAAACTAAAAATGGTAGATACCGGAGTTAAAATTAATGTCGGCGACATTGTTGAAGTTACCGCCGTTACCGGAAAGATAAAGCTCTCGGGTCCTGCCGACGGCAAAGGCGGTATCACGCATGAAGGAAACAAAAACACTACTAAATCTACGAGTTACTTTGAATTTGCTAATGCTGCCGAGCATTCGTTAGTTATGTGGATCGGTAATAAAGGAAACCATTTTCAAGTTAGAAAGTTGATCGCGACTGAAGCAAATACGAGCGGTAATCTCTTTTTTGCACTAAATGACGGAACAAATCACTACGGTGATAACAGCGGTGAATTCAATGTTACCTACAAAATCATCAGGAAAGATAATCTGTGTTCATCAAGAACCGATGAAAAAGTAAATATCAAATGGGTAAATAAAACCGGCGTACCGATTCGCGTCAATTGGTTTAACTTTGATTGTCAAGAAGAACCGTCTGACCGACTGATTCAACCGGGCGCGGTTTTTGACGGATACTCTTTCAAAGGTCATATCTTCCGCGTTCGTGATGATAAAACAAAGATCGATCTCGGTTTAATCGTCGTCGAGCCGGCTAAAGCGGCATTTGATATTTATAAGTAATAGATGCGAATCAAGAGTTGAAATCAGCCTGTTTTAACAGGCTTTTCGCCGGATGCGGACTTTTAGCCACGTAGCTAAAGGCGCGTGGCTTTGGATTAAAGCCGAATTAAGAAGCTGTTTGAATTTTCAAACAGCTTCTTAATTCATTTACCATTGAACATTTATCAATGCGTAACTTACTGATTAATTTATACTTACTAAAAAATTGTTGCACAATTTCTAAAGGAAAATGGTATAAGAAAGACTTTTTCAAAGACCAAATGCCAAAGACCTAATCAATTACGATTTTTTAGCTTCCGTATTTTTATTTTGAAATCTGCCGTCTGCTTACGATTTTAATTTGACGGCGGTTCCATACGCGAGAATTTCCGAACTGCCGCTCATAATCGAACTCGTTGTAAAACGGAGATTGACAACCGCGTCCGCATCGAGTTTTAACGCTTCCTCGACCAGTCGGCTGATCGCAATATGTCTGGCTTCGGTCAGCATATCGGTATAACTTTTTATCTCGCCGCCGACGATTGTCTTAAATCCCGCCATAATATCGCGCCCGACGTGCTTTGATTGAACGACATTTCCCGTAATCACGCCAAGTATTTCCGTTATTTCTCTGCCCGGAACATCCGGTGTATTTGTATAAATCATCTTTTTTTTCATCTAAAAACAAATCTCCTCCGGGAGTAGTAATTTTAGCATTCAACCCAACAGAAAGACCCGCTTGAATATGAGAAAGGACTTTTGGATTTTCTTTTTTAACACGAATCTTTCCGTTGGACTAAAGTTTAATTCGTTTTTCGTGTTTGTCTGAATTATTTAAAATTCAGACATTTCAGTACTTATGGTTCCAAATAACCTTTGGCGCGAATTTCTATTTGAAATTCGTGCGGGTTATTTTTGAAAAACAGACCGCCTTTGAGTTCGGATTTCGAAGGCGCGTAATCAATTGTAACATTGCTTTTTTCGATACTTTCCGCGCCGCGCTTGAGTTCGCCTTCGATTTCCACGCCGGCAGCCGTTTCTTCGCCTTCGTTTATTACTTTGAAAATTACAATATATCCCGAATCTACTTGATCAATTCGTTCAAAATTAGCCTTAAAACTCGGCGGCGTGTCTTTTGAAGTAAAGGCTTGATACATCATAAAACCGACTGTTCCGACAACCAGAATCAAACCGGCGGTGGCAACAATCCATTCCAAAATCGGTATATTCTCAGATTTTTTTAAATATTTATCCGCCATTTTTTTATAAAATTAAGCGCGAAGCCGCCGCGCCGAGTGCTCCGGGAAAACTTAGAACAATCGTAACCTGCGTAATTTCGCTGATTCCCATTCCGTCAAGTCTGCCGAATGTCCACAGAAGATATAAACTTATCAACAAAACCAACGCATAGCCGACGACCGAAAAACGCAGAAAAACGCTGATAAACGAACGATCTTCGGGGCGTTGTTCCTGCCCGCGAAATTTGACGGTATAAACAAATGCGTGCATCATCAGCAAACTTCCGAGCGCGAGCGCGACGATTTGCCAATACGTCATCTTAAAAGCAATTAAAATCATCTCTTCGGTCGGCGCGATATTCAGCGAAAGAAATATCGCGCCGATCATCATCAAAAGCAATTCGCCGAAATAGCTGCGCGGGGCAATCGTTTCCGTTTTTTCTTCGTCTTCGTTTGAGTCTTTACCGTTGCCGCGCAATTGACTCTGCGCGACCAATGCCCCGATGCTCGCGGCTACTGCCTGAAGCGCGATTTTCCCGATTATTTCATCCAAAGACATCGAAAAATTGACGATGTTAAAAATAAACAAAATCACCGCCGATGCCGCAAAACCGCCCGCAAAAGCAACAAATGCGTCTATTATATCTTCCTTAAAACCATTCGTATCTTCAAAACCGTCAAAATAGGACAACCCAACCAGCAGAGGAATAAAAACAACGATAAAAAGCGCAAGCCGGAATCTGTCCATATAAAAACCGAGCTGCCACATTTCCATCGTCATCAAAATCGGAAATGAAAACAAAATCGCTCCGGCAAAGGCGCGCGCTAAACCAATTAAGAAATGATCCTCTGCTTTCTGCTTTGCCGAATCCGGAGAGAATGTCTCTGACATTTTATAAATCCCTATTCGTAATCTTTAATTTTTTGAAACTCCGACAATTCCCAAAACGATCAATAAGGCGCGTTGGCTTCCGATATGGCTGTCGGTCGAATCCCATTGTTCGTCCAAAGAATGTGCACCTTTGCCGATTCCGCCGCCGTCAATCGTGATTGCCGGAATTCCGAGGCTGATCGGCAGATTGGAATCGGTGCTGGCAAAAGTGAATTTATCTTCGATCTTCATAAATTTATTGACCGCCGATGCGGTTTTGATAATCGGTGAATCGGGCGGTTGAGTGCCGGTCGGTCGGTCGCCGATTTGCTTGATTTCAAGACTGAGTTTTCCTTGATTTTTCCAGCGGGCATTTTCTTCGTCGAGCGCGGCTTGCGCGTTTGATTTGAATAATTTATCTAGTTTTTCGAGTTCATTCGGGTCAACCGAACGCATATCGAGATCGAACGAAGCTTCCGCCGCGATGGAATTTACGCTCGTTCCGCCGCGAATGACACCGACGCTGAAAGTCGTTTTCGGTTCGGCGGGCGTTTGAAATTCCGAGATTTTGGCAATTAGTCTGCCGACGGCGTGAATCGGATTCGCCATTCCGAATGCGCCGTAGGAATGTCCGCCCGGACCGGAAAAGGTAACGCGGTAGCGTTTGCTTCCGACCGCGCCGGTCGTTACGCCCAAACCCGTTCCGTCAATCGAAATAAAATGCGTGATTTTGCCTTTTAATTCTTCGTTGAAAAGATGGCGCACGCCCTTTAAATCGCCCAAGCCTTCTTCGGCGACATTTGCAACGAAAATTAAGTTTCCGACAGTTTCGATATTATGTTTTTCAAGCGTGCGGGCAATTGCGAGTAAAAGAGTCAAACCGCGCGCGTCGTCGCCGATGCCCGGAAGTTTTATAACCGTTCCCTCGCGGACGGTTTTAAGCGGCGTGTCCATCGCAAAAACCGTGTCGAGATGTGCCGCTAAAACCAGCGTCGGCGCAGTTTTTCCGCTCTTTCCCGATCGTTCGCCGATCACATTTCCAACCGCGTCAACGCGCACATTCTTTAATCCGATTTCGGTAAAACGCTTTCTGAAATATTCTCCGCGCTCTTGTTCTTCAAAAGTCGGTGCGGGAATTTCGGCGATTTTTATTTGTTCCTCAACCGTTTCCGGTTCGATCTGTTTAATAAATTCAAACGCATTTTTCACTTTGGCATTTTTCATTAAATTATCAATATCGGTTGTAACCTGTGCTTGAATAAATGCAGTTTGAAACAGTGCAACCAGTATAAATGCAAAGATTTGCTTAAATGTTATTTTCATAATTTACCCTTGAATAGATTATTTTACTTTTACAAAAGAGAATAAAGAAAGTATATCTGAAAGTCGGCAATTTCCAAGCGATTATTTTGCGTTCAAATTTTGCGGTTGCCGTTGAGCAATATATACGGAATTAACAGATGTCGAATTTGTGTATGGATTTGCAAATTCGACGTGATGAGCAGAAGCCGCGCCAAATACGGATTTCAAATGCTTTCTAAATTCTTCATCCCGAACATCATTTGACCAGAGAGCAAAAATGCCGCCTTCTCTGAGTTGGCTGCGGAGATGATTAAGTCCTTCGGCTCCGTAAAAAGATGCGTTTCGTTCATTGAGATAATGTTTTGGTGAATGATCAATATCGAGCAAAACCGCATCAAACATTCTTTTATTAGCGGAAATATCAAAACCTGTTTTAGCTAACTCAAAAAAATCACCTTGCAGAAAACGGCATCGCGGATCTTCGGATAAAACTCTACCGAGCGGCACGAGATTTTGTTTATGCCAGTCAATAACTTCCTGAAACACATCAATCACCATAAGAGATTGAACATTTTCATTCTCCAACGCCGCCGCCGCCGTATAACCTAAACCGAGACCGCCGACAACCACATCGAGCTTTCCAACGAGTTCCGCCAGACCTAAATTTGCCAGCTCTTTTTCTCCTTCCGTAAAAAGACTCGACATCAAAAATTCATCACCGAGTTTAACTTCAAAAACCTCTTTATTTTGCAAAAGAGGTTCGGGACGGCGGCGCAAAACCAGATCGCCAAGCGGTGTTCTATGATAAGCAAGTTCTTCAATTTTCATATTATGCCAATTATTCGAAAAACAATTTGACCGCGAAAGGGAACAATTTTGAGTTGTTGAAAATATGTTCTATTAGAACACAAAAACCAAGTTTGCAGCCTTGATTCGTATGTATAATTAAGCACAATAAACTTTCAAGCCAAAGTTCGGTTCAAAAATAATCGGTTCAAGTGAACTTTTAGGATTGAAAATTATGTTTAAATTTCTAATAAAGCCGCATTTTTGAAAGAGTTTCGTGCCGCTGATAAAGTGCGGTTCGATAAAATTAGTCGTCTTAAAATCTGATTTTTCGCGTAAGTGCAGACGAAATGATTCAAAAGAATCTCTGGCAGTGAACACGGGAAATAATGTTTTGCCCGAAGCATCCTGAATCAAATAAACCGGAAGACCGAAAGGCAGATAAATTACTGCGTTTGATCTGCTGTCGAGCGGCACAATATAGTTTTGAAATTCTTTGACAGCAACATATTCCTGTCCGAATTTAATTTTGAGATTTTTTATTCGAGACAGTTTATTTTCCAGTTCCGAGGCTTCAAATAAATCTCGCAAATGTTTGAAATTATCTTTTTCTATTTTGATCGCCGAAGGTGATTTGGGATTCGTAATAATAATATCGTAATCCGATAAATCCGCGCCGAAGATGGTTTTTTTGGGAACTTTTATATTATTAAGTTTTATGTGAGTTTGCCGCGTAGCGACCTTAAAATCTTCCAGCGCATTTGAATCGGAAAAAGCGAATATCCGCCGGTCGCCGTATCTGTCGAGTTTCAAATTATCCCGCGTGATCTCAGCTTTGAGCAATTTATTCATCGTCGGCTGCGAAATCAGAATCAGCCATTCGTTATTTTCAAACAGTTTCCGGTATTTTCGGCAAACTTCAACGGCTTCTTGAACAGTTTCGGCTTGATCAATTTGAATCTCGTCAATCAAAGCATCCCAATCAAATTCTGACTCGATTTTATGAAAACATTCCATAAAAGTTTTTGCCATATTAAAGTTTAAGAAAAATTCGTTTTCATTTGATGGCAGAACAAAAAAACTTGAATGCGGAGATTTCGGAAGAATCTCGAAAAGCTCCGCGCCGGAAAAACTTCGAATTTCTAAAATGTCCCGGTTTTTCTCAACTTTGTCGAGAAGTCCGTGTTTTTTGAGATAATTCTTTTCAAACGATAAAAACACATCTTCTGCAAGAAAAACCGGCACGGCTTCGATTGAGTTAATGCTGGGAATTTTAAAGATTTCCTGAGTGTCGTCTATGCCGATCAAAAAGACGACGAAATATTTCCGGTAATCTCGAACGGCGGCACTAAAATCTTCTATTTCTTCCAAATTCTCAAGGCTTTCCAGTGCAAATAATTTGGCTTCAATTCCTGAACTTCCCTCAAAATCTCCGGGCTTCTGATCGTTGCGGTTGTTGAAAGTTGACATATAAACTCAATTTAAGCGCGACATAAAATATGTTTAGAATATATTCTTGACGATAATTATGCGATAAATTGCAATGACCGGCTGACAATTTATCAGCCGGTCATTTTTGAGTTTAATTATTTATCATTTGAATTGGGAACTAAGCCGAAATTAAATGCCGTCGTTCGGCGGATATTTTTCCGTATCAGATTCGCCCCTTCGCTAACGCTGACGTTGTTTGCCGAAAGCGTCGTTCCGGTAGCGCGTTGGAATTCGGAGATTGCTTTGTTTAAATCAGTCTGCGCCTGCAATTCGCGCCCGCGGGCATTGATCAATTCGGTCTGACGCTGAAGAACAAGATAAAAGGTCGTCGTGCCGGAGCGAAATTGACGCTGTTCGCTGTCGTAAAGTTGCTCGGCGGATTGGCGCGTTGCCAATGCGGAAGCCAGACGCGCTTCGGCGGAACGCAGAGCTTGCAAAGAATTGCGAACTTCGGCTTCGATAATTTGTTCGACCTGCGCTCTCTGATTTCCGATGCGGTCGGATTGCACCAGAGTTCGTCCGAGATTGGCTTTAGCGACTCGGTTTCCCCACGGCAGAGTAATCTGCAAGCCGACCTGATAGGTCGGAAAATCCTGCGCGATTAAATTTCCGAGCGAACTGAAATAACCGCCGACAAGATTCGGGGGAACATTGCTGGTCGGCGGAGGTGTCGGCGGCAAAGGTTCGAGTCCGGCAATGACAGAAAGCTGATTGACTCTATCATTCAGAGCCGAACTGGTCGTGCCGGTCGCGCGCTGCCGTTCCGTTCCCGCCAAACCTTGCATCGTATATGTTCCAACCAGATCAATCTGCGGTTTTGTCTGATCGCGAAAAAACCGTTCTTCAATTTTATTGATTTCGGCATTTGTCTGAAGTTGTGCAATTTCAGGGCGATTTCTCAGGGCTTCGGCTGTTGCCAATTCCAGACCGACGCGCGGGGCTTCGAGTGAAACCTCGGAAACCGGTGTAATCGGTCGTGTCCATTCGATAGCCGTCCGGTCGGGAAGCATCAATGTTTTCAGATTATTTTCCGCCCGCGTAACATCTTCTTGCGCCGTATAGACATTTTGCTCGAAGGTCGTAATCTGCGAATTGGCGGCGATAATGTCAATCGGCGCAAGCGCACCTCTGGCAACCAATCTCTGATTGCTTTCAAGCTGCAAACGCGCTTGTTTAACAGCATCAATCTGCACCTGCAAATTTCTGAGAGCATAAGCCAAATCCCAGTAAGCGCGTTCGACCTGCGCGATTGTTTCAATGGCGCGTTGGCGAAATTGCGAATCGGTCAGGCTCAGGTTTTTCTTGGCTATTTCGATCAGTCGGCGGTTATTGTCGAAACGTCTGCCGCGAATCAGCGGCTGAATATATTGAAAGGTCAAAGCCGTCGGATATTGCGGATTAAGCGTAGCGTTCGTATTACTCGTCGTTGTCCGCGAAGACGTAAAGTCAGCCGAATAAAACCCTCCCGAATACGGCGAAAATCCGCTGACTCCGGCAGTCCCGAAAAATCTTCTCAGCGTAACCGAACCGTTGGTTGCGCCGCCGATGGTCGAAGCCGTCGGGTTGGTCGCGCTTTCGTAAAAGCTCTGCGAAGCCAGAACCGGATCATAAACGCCCTGCGCCGCCCGCAGGTTAAATTCGGCAATCTGCACATCATTGCGGGTCGCGTCAATATCATTACTATTTTGCAAAGCCATCTCGATGGCTTGTTCAAGCGTCATCGGTAATTGATTGGAATTGTCAACGCCGACGCGCTCGGCACTCGGCAGAGGGCGCGCCGGAGCTTGGAAATCCGGTGCAACTGGCGGCGGATCGTCGGGCAAAACTGCCGGAGCGATGCCGCCCGAAGTTCCGACATCCTGCGTCGGCGACGGCGGAATAACCGTCGCCGGATTCGGAATCTGTCTGCTCGGCGTAACATCCGGCGGTGTTTGCGGCTGTGCGGGTTGACTCGGCTGTGTCGGCGGTTGCGGTTGCAACTGATCAGTCGGCGGATTTGCCGGAGGAGTCGCTTGCGGAGTTTGTGCCGATGCCGCAAAAAATGAAACAAAAATCACTAAAATAATTGAAGAAATATGCTTCAATAAATTAGTCATAAAAGCTGACTTTTTATTAAGTTTATGAACAGTTTTACAACGGTTACTGTTAATTTCTTCCGGTCGGTTCGACATAACTCTCACTACTACCACCTAAATTTGTTTCTTCAATCTCTTCTTCTTCCGGTTCGGGCTTTCTAAAATTTCCTGTAATACGTTGAAATGCGGGACGCAAAGTGCTTTGTTTGAATCGGTCAAACCGGTTTGAAAATCCGCGAAAGATGGATGATTCCTGAGCATCATCAAACAGCGAATAGAAAACGGGAACTGCCAGAAGCGTCAAAAGCAGACACATACTTTGTCCGCCGACGATCAAAATTCCGATTGAACGATTGGTCGCCGCGCCCGCGCCGCTTCCGAGAGTCAGCGGAATCATTCCGGCGACCAGAGCGAGCGTCGTCATCAAAATCGGACGCAGACGGTCGCGGTTTGCCTGAATGATCGCATCGTAACGGTTCATTCCTTTGGCGCGCAAACCGTTTGTATGATCAATTTGCAGAATCGCATTTTTCTTCACAACCCCGAATAAAAGCAAGATGCCGAGCGCGGAGAAAATATTCAGCGCCTGTCCGGCAATCAAGGTTGAAAGCAAAGCAAACGGGATGGCAAGCGGCAATGTCAGCAAAATAGTAATCGGATGAATAAACGACTCGAACTGTGCCGCCAAGACCAGATACATAAAGACGAACGAAAGCAGAAATGCCAGCATAAACGAATCGTAGGCGCGTTCGAGTTCTCTCGATTGTCCGGTTACGCCGGTTGAATATTCTTCCGGCATATTAAGGGATGCGGCGTGTCTCTGCAAAACTCTGAGCGCGTCCGATTCCGAAGCATTAGGCGGCAAACTGGCGGAAACTGTAACCTGTCGTTGGCGATTCAGACGGCTGATCGAAGCCGGACTTACGCCCTCTTCGATTTTCACAAGTTTTTCAAGACCGACCGTTCCGCCATTGGTTGATGTCACTGTAAAGAACTGCAAATTATCGCGGCTTCGGCGAAATGCTTCTTCTGCCTGAACGACGACATCATATTGATTCGAGCCTTCGCTGAAAACCGAAACCCGCTGTCCGGCGGAAAGAATATTTAATGCCTGTGCCACATCGCCGGAACGCACACCTAAATCGGCGGCTTTAGCGCGGTCAATGCTTACTTGAATTTCAGGATTTCCAAGTTCGAGCGAGCGGTCGGCATCGCGGAAAGTGTCGTCTGATCTTAATTTTTCAACCAATTGATTGGAGTATTGATCTAATTTATCAATATCCGGTCCGGCGATATAAAAACCCACTCCCGAACCGCCGCGTCCCAATCCGAGACTCTGCCCGATAGATGACGAACTCGAAACATTTATCCGGTAATCCTTCGATTGATATTTTTTAACCAATTGCCGGGTGCGTCCGATCAATTCGGCTTGCGAAAATTGCCGCTCTTTCACCGGAGCTAAACTGACGTTAATCGAACCCGTATTAGCCGAACCGCCGAAACCGGCGGCAAGCACAAGTGTATCTCTCACGCCCGGAATTTCGGCGCGAATATCGCGTCCGATGCGGTCTAAAATTGACTGCGTTGCGGAAAGACTCGTTCCCTGCGGACCGCGCAGAGAAACCTGAAACGCCGATTCGTCTTCGTCCGGCAGAAAAGCCATTCCGACCAGATTGAAAAGCGGATAGATCGAAGCGACCGCAATCACACAAATCAAGACGACCGCCCACCGAAAGCGCATCGAAAGTTTCAGCAACCAGATATAAGTTCCGTCAATTTTGCTGTAAAACCAGGAATCTTTTGAGTGATTAGTGACTGATTCCGCAGAAACGTCGCTTACGTCTTCTTCAGCTTTTGTGCGTTTTACATCGGTATTATCGAGTATTTCAGCATCAGAGGCTTTTTTGTTTTTCTCTTTTTTCTTCGGCGGTTTGATCCAACGCGCCGCCAGCATCGGCGTTAGCGTAAATGAAACGATCAAACTGACGGCAATCGCCGCAGCGGAAGTCAGCCCGAACGAAGACATAAATCTGCCGACGATTCCGGTCATAAACCCGACCGGAATAAATACGGCAAGCAGTGAAAGCGTCGTTGCCAAAACTGCCAGACCGATTTCGCGTGTGCCTTCAATCGCTGCCTGAACCGGATGCATTCCCTTTTCTTCGACAAAACGGTAAATATTTTCCAGCACAACGATTGCGTCATCAATGACGATTCCGACCATTAAGGTCAGAGCGAGCATCGTCATCTGATTAAGCGAATAATCGAGCGCGGCAATTGCGGCAAAAGCGGCGATAATCGAGGTCGGGATGGCAAGTGCGGCGATGATCGTCGAGCGGACATTCCACAAAAACAGAAAAACGACGACGACCGCCAAGAAACCGCCGATGATTAAATGCTCTTGGATGGCGTGGAGCGAATTTTCGATAAATTCGGACTGATCGCGAACGACGGCGATATTTACATCCGGCGGCAGATTCGGCTGAAGTTCAGCCATTCTTTTCTTAACTTCTTTGATCAAAGCGACCGTATTCGAGCCGGGCTGTTTACGAATTCCCAGCGAAACCGATTGAACGCTGTTGAGCGATGCCGCCCGCGTCGGATCAGCTCCGCCGTCTTCAACTTTTCCAATATCTTTGATTTTAATTGGAAAACCGTTGCGCGTAGCAACTACGAGTTCGCTGAAACCCTGAACTTCCGTAACTTTACTAAGCGTCCGTAAAGCCGTAGTTTTTGCACCTTCATTAACATTTCCGCCCGGAGATTCGATATTCTGCGAACGAATCGCATTTGAAACTTCGGTAACGGAAATATTGTAAGCACGAAGTCGGTCGGGATTGATATAAACTTTGATTTCGCGGGCGCGTCCGCCCCAGATAACTACTTCGCCGACACCATCGGCAGATTGTATGCGCTGCTGAATCTGCTTATCAACCAAATCGGTCAGTTCGACAACCGAACGCGGTGCGCTGATCGCATACATCAAAACCGGCTGTGAATCCGGATCGGCTTTGCGAACTTGCGGCGGTTCAGCATTTTCCGGCAAGCGATTGACGATTCCGGCAACTTTATCGCGAACTTCTTGTGTAGCAATGTCGGGGTCTTTTTCAAGATTAAAGGTCAGCGTAACATTTGAGCGTCCTTGCGAAGACGATGAACGCATTTCGTCAATTCCGGGAACAGTATTAACCGCACCTTCGATAATATCGGTTATTTCCGATTCCATCTGTTCGGGAGCGGCACCCGTGTTTGATGTCGAAACCGAAACGGTCGGCAGATCAATTTTGGGAAAACGGTCAACGCCGAGCGTAAAAAATGAAAAACCGCCGACAACTGTTAAAAATAAAACAATTACAGTCGCAAAAACCGGACGATGGACACAAATTTCAGCTAACCATTGCATAATTAAAAGTCTCAAGTCTCAGAAGTCTAAAGCCCCAAGACCAGTTGTTAATAATCAAACTTTTTAGTGAAAATTCCGAATTATTTAAATTTTCTACCTTTTAGTTCTGATTGTTTCAAATAATTAATCAACCCGGAAATAACACGGCTGTTTTCCGAAATTTTTCTAAATACAGAATTAAATTCATCCAGCGAAACATAATTCTGGTCGAGCGCAACATAAAGCTGTGAACGAACTTCTCCTGCCGAACCTTTTGCTATTGATAAAAAATTAATAAATTCTTTATCTCCGTCGCGCTCAAAGCCTTCGGCAATATTTGACATAATCGAAACAGAAGCACGGCAAATTTGATTGCGTAATCCGAAATCTTTTAAGAACAAATCATTTTTACAAATTCGATAAATTTCGCTTGTTACCTCTCTTGAAATTTTCCACGCTTCCAAATCTTCAAATCTTTTTATTCCAGCCATATTTTTAGTACCTCAAGTTATCGGGTTTTCTAAAAAATAATTTATAATATCAAAAAACCGACCTGAAGCTTCAAAGACTTGGGACTTGGAACTTCTGAGACTTGGGACTAAAAAGAAACATTCGCGCCTTCATACAATTGGTCTAAATTGCTTGTGGCAACTGTTTCGCCGGCATCTATGCCGGATAAAATTTGATAAAATTCACTTTCCTCAGTTCCGAGCTGCACGACACGAAGTTTGGCAACCTTATCTTGTATAACAAAAATGCGGTAGCTCTGTGTTGCCTGATCGTTATAAATTGCTGATTTCGGCACGAAAACCCCGGCACTTCCGCCTTCCCGCCCGATTTGTGCCGTCGCAAACATTCCCGAACGCAAAACGTTATCGTTATTCTCGATTGACGCTTCGACAATTGCCGAACGCGAGGTCGGATCAATCGCCGGATTTACACCAACCACGACTCCGCTGAATCTGCGATCCCGGTAAGCATCAACCTGAATCGAAACTCCGCGTCCGAGTGAAACTTGCGGAACTTCCGATTCCGGAATTTGAATTTGAATTTTGATTGGATTCGACCGCATAAGAGTTGCCACCGGATTTGAAGATGTAACAAATTCGCCGACCGAAACCTGCCGTTCGCTGATATAACCCGAAAACGGTGCGCGAATTACAGTATCGGCGATTTCCTGCTGCGCCGTGGCAACCTGAGTTCGTGCAACTTCGACCGCCGCCTGTGCGCTGTTGATCGCTTCATTGCTTTGACGCGCCGTGTTTATCGTTGCTTCCAGATTTTGCTTTGCCGCATTGACACGCGCCCGCGCCGTATCGCGGTTTGTGCGATATTGCTCGTAAGCGACCATCGCAATATCTCCCGTTTCGACCAGATCGCGGTAACGATTTTCATTGGCTTCGGCTTGGCGCAATTCGGCGAGAGCCTGTTCGTAATTGGCGTTTGCCGCCCGAACTTCGGGAATTGTCGAAGAATTAAAAGTACCTTTCGGCGTAAGACCGAGACGCGCTTCGGCTTGTCTGACTGCCGATTGTGCCTGTTTGACATTGGCTTCAGCTTGCGCCAAACGAAGCCGTGCATCTTTGTCGTCAATTCGCGCGACAACTTTTCCGCCCGGAACAAATTCGCCGACATTGACATAAACATTCGTCACCTTTCCGGCAATCTTCGGAGCGATGTTTGAGGTTTCATCGGCAACCAAACTTCCGGTTGCCTGAATAAACGCCGGAATATCACGCGCTACGGATTGGTTTACCGTAACTGCTATAACTTGTTTATTTTCACTACTTTGATTAGCATTATCATTGACGGCTTTAGAGGTACTGCAAGACACAGTAACTCCGATTATCAAAATAAACAGAAGCAACTGATAAAAAAATTTTTGCTTAATGTGACAGCTAAATATCATAAAATACTTTCTCGTAATTTTTTACCCGAATGAAAATTGTATTACACTTGGATTCAGAAATAGAAAACTATGACTGTAAAGTTTTGTAAATGAAGTTGTTAAATCTAACTGCTCATTTGAAGATAAAACACCATCAAACAAGAATGAATAATGGTTTTACAAGATATCAAAAATTTCTTTAAATACCAGAATAATAATAATTTAAGGATTTTCTTTAATTTTCCGGTATTCATTTTTTCAATTTTGCTTCGATGTCCTGAAAAATTTAAGAATTCCAGATTCCTTAGTTTTATTCAAAAATGATAATGTGAATCATGAGTAAAAATCTTTCGGTTTTCATTACTTTCAGCCTGTTTTAACAGGCTTTCGTGCGTCCGCGCACGTTTTAGCCGCATCCATTTATGGCGCGGAACGATTTTTTTACTACCGAAAGGACGTTAAAACGCCCTTTTTGTTTATTTCTCGCCGCCGAATCGCGCATAAATAGCGCGGCTAAATGCCGCGAAGCGCGGAAAGCCCGATAAATCGGGCTGAAATTGTCTGCCGCATCAGGTATGTTATAAGTTATCTTGTACCTATTCCTAAATTATTTACACCAAAACTTAAATTATAATTGTGTGCCTTTGTTTTTCAGATATGTTTCGATAAGATTTAGATAAATTAAATTCGATTAAATTTAAAAAATAAAATTATGCAGGAAATTACCGTAAAAGAATTAAAAGAAAAAATGGACGCGGGCGAAGATATTCAATTAATTGATGTTCGCCAGCCGAATGAATACGAATTTGCCAAAATCGAGGGCGCGAAATTGATTCCGCTTGCCGAAGTTTTAAAGCGAATGGACGAAATTGACGAAACAAAAGAAACCATCGTCCAATGCCACGCCGGAGGCAGAAGTGCGCGGGCGATTATGGCTCTTGAACAAGCCGGTTTCACAGGCGAATTAAAAAATTTACGCGGCGGAATTACCGCTTGGTCGGAAGAAATTGATGCCTCAGTTCCGAAGTATTAAAAAATAGAATCTGTCGGGTTTGTTTTGAGTTGTGTTTTTCTTTTCGGCTGTTCCGGTTCGACTGACGCGACAGCTTTTAACACTATTTCATTTGCCATTTTTACAATTTTCATTCCATCTTTGACTGTGGTACGGCACGATAAAACAGGTTTGTCCCGGCTTTTACTTTCAAGCCAAACCTGACAATTGGCACAATCGCCGTTCCAGCAAAAATCGCCGAGGGAAATTGTTTCGATGGAAAGATATTGAAAACAGCGAAGAAGCGAATTGTTTTCGGGAACTTCTCTGTTTTCGTCCAAAATTTCGATTTCGACGAGTTTTTCAAAAGGTTCGAAAATGTCTTTGTAATCTTCAAGATTCATAAAGCTATCGTTTATCGGTTGTTTCGGGAATGTTGTGGATTAAGTTTATTTTCAACTTTGCAATTTTTAAACTTTCAAATACAAATTACTTTGATAAAATAACAAAAACAGGAGGATATAAACAATGGCTTTAGTAATTTATACAAAACCGGATTGTCCGTATTGCGACAAAGCGCGCGCATTTTATAACGAAAACGGTATCGAATTTACCGAATATAACGCGCAGGACGATCCGCAGAGAAAGAAAGAAATGCTCGATTATTCGGGCGGCGATCTGGTCGTGCCGTGTATTGTCGAAAACGGCGAATACATTCAATCAGGTTGGGGCGACCCGCCGCGCGGCTGAACGGTGACACCTGATTAGTCAGCAGTTTGCTGACAATAAAACATTTCAACAATATGCGATGTTAATTTACTTCAAGGTGATTGACATTAAATCTTGAATAAGTGAAAATTCATTGTTCAATTATCTTGGATTGAATAAAATTGAGTTTTTGCACTTATGAAATCATCGTATTTTTACAATTATTTACAAAACTTAATTCGTATTAAATTCCAACCAAGATCAAGAAAAACAAATCCAAACTAACGTATGGTTGGCTCAAAAATTAATCAATACGAAATCTTGGAAAAAATCGGCGCAGGCGGTCAGGGAACGGTTTATAAAGCCAGAGACACAAAACTCGACCGCCTTGTTGTAATCAAAGTTCTGCCTCCGGAATTAACCGCCAGAACCGCCAATTTTACCCGTTTTGCCCGCGAAGCCCAACTTTGCTCACAGCTTGATCACCAAAACGTCTGCACGATTTTCGATTACCACGAAGACAACGGAATTTTCTATATTGCAATGCAGTATGTTGAGGGAAAAAATGTCCGTCAGCTCGTCAACGGTCGTCCGCTTGAATTAAAAAGTGCTTTGAGCATCGCCATACAGGTCTGCGATGCGCTCGCCTACGCTCATTCCCGAAACATCATTCACCGCGACATAAAAGCGGGAAACATTATGGTTACGGACAGCGGACAGGCGAAAATCCTCGATTTCGGGCTTGCCAAATTGATGGAAGACGAAACCGTCCAGAGTCAGAGCGACAAATCGGACATTACGGAATTGGGAATTCCTTACGGAACCGCGACGTATGCCGCGCCCGAACAGGCAAAAGGGGAAAAAACCGATCATCGTGCGGATATTTTTTCAACCGGCGTTTTGCTCTACGAAATGCTCACCGGAATCTGGGCTTTTCAGGGAAAAACCGTAGTAGATGTGCGCCATCAGGTTTTGCACGGAACGCCGCGCCCGGTTGCCGATATGCGTCCCGAACCGACTCCACCGCGCATTCAGGCGATTATTGACAAAGCTCTGGCAAAAGACCCGAAAAACCGTTATCAGAAAATTGCCGAGATGCGCGATGATCTGCGGTATGTTTTGCAAGAGATTTCAGGCGTTCCGTTAATGCAGACCGATACGTTTAAGCCTTCACACATCGGCGACAAAAATCCGGTTAAACGCGCCTGGGATTGGCTGACCGGAAAATCGGTCGGAGATGATTCCGTCCAAGTTACGCCGTCGCTGACCATTACGCCGACCTATTCGCCCGATACGACTTATACGGCAACCGGAAAAGAAAAGAAAACCGTGGCAATTTTGCCGTTTAAGAATCTGACTCAAACGCCGGAATCGAATTTTTATGAATTCGCGTTGGCTGATGCCGTTATTACCGAACTTGCTCAAGTTCGCTCGCTAATCGTTCGTCCGTCGTCTGTTATTGCAAAATATCAAGGTAAAGAATTTGATCCGCGAGATGTCGGCAGAGAATTGCGCGTTCACGCCGTTTTGTCTGCCGGATTTTTGCGTCTGGGCGATAAAATTCGCGTTACCGCGCAGCTGCTCGATGTCGTCAGCGGTGAAATTTTGTGGAGCGACCGTATTGATGCTGAAGGCGAAGACATACTCGCTCTGCAAGACATCATTGCCCAGAGAATTTTAGAAGGTTTGCGCCTCGAACTTTCGACCGGCGAACAGGAAAAACTCGGTCGCCGACCGACCGATAATGCCGAAGCTTACGAAGAATACCTGCGCGGACGCGATAATTTCGGCAGATTTATTTTCCGTACCGTTTCTAACGAAGACTGCGAAGCGGCGATTGCGAATTTCAAACGCGCCGTCGAACTCGATTCGCATTTCGCCCTCGCGCACAGCGGACTCGGCGCGTGTTATGCCAATCGCGTCTTCAAAGGAATGGGCAGTGCCGAAGATTACACTTACGCCGAAGCCGCGTTCAGCAAAGCGTTCAAATATGATCCGAATGTTGTTGAAGCACGGGTTTTGATGATTTTGATTTATCTTTCACGCGGCGAAAAGAAAAAAGCACGGGCGGAAATAAAGATTTTGGAAGATCAATTCCCTAATGAACCTCCACTTTATTTTGTCAAAGGCACGATGCACCGGCTCGACGGTGAATATGCCGAATCAATCAAGGCGTGGGAAAAACTCGTCCGGCTCGATCCGGCGGCGCGCGTCGTCGCCAGTTATAATCAGGCAAGAATTTATCTCTATCAGGGAAAATATGCGGAAGCCTTACGCGAACTCGACAAAGGCGCGAAGATAGAACCGAATCATCCTTTAATCAGAATTTTCCGCTCAAGCGTGTTTTTATACGACGGCAAAGAAGACGAAGCTATCGAAATAATGAGCGATGTCTTGGAACAAAATCCGAAAATGGACGGAATTCGCCCGCTTTACGCGATGTTTCTGGCTTTCTGCGGAAAGACCGCAGAAGCGCGAGCGCAATTAACCGACGAAGCGAAAAATCTGGCTAAAGCTGATCACGATATGGCTTATTGGATGACTTCGGCAAACGCTCAACTCGGCGAAATTGACGAAGCGTTCTACTGGATGGAACGCGCCATCAAACTCGGCAACGAAAATAAAGCGTGGTATGAAACCGATAAAATGCTCGCCCCGCTCCGCGAAGACCCGCGATTTCAGGAAATTCTCGCCAAAATAAATGCTGACGGATAACTAAACCACTCTGCACTGCAAGTGCAGAGGTTTTGGAATCGGAACGCGAATAAAATTCGCTTTATTGCTCTTTTCTGATTAAGAAAAGAAAACTTAATAAATTCTTGCGCTAAAAGCGCATAGCTTTTACTAGCGTAC
>JBGTIH010000019.1:0-33699 GCA_041745765.1 Pyrinomonadaceae bacterium
AACAATCCGCGAGATAAATTAGTCGAAACCTTAAATAATCTAAGCCACAACGAAAATTTGGACATCGCTGAAGAATTATTCGGCAGTCCAACAATTCACTCTGTCTAACATTCAGTCATAACTTATAGTTGAGGCATTACATAAGAGCGGAAAAAGCATTTTACAAAAATGAAACTCTCGAAGTTTCGGGCAGTTTCAGGCTTTTCGCACCGTTTTTGGATGAGCAAATCTCAAATGAATATAAAGAGTTAAATCTCCGGCATAATTCAAAAATCCGCGTTGCCGCGATTTTGCATCACGAAGATTCTTTTTTAAATCCGGGCGTAAGTTCGCGCCGGGAAATTCTCGATCAGCAGGATATTGATGCGACCGGAAGCCTTAAAAGTCCGCTATTAATTGAGAAAGTTTCTGAAAATAATAATTTCGCGCCGCTCTCCGCCGTTTATAAATACAGACAAAAGTTGATCGAAGCTTTTCGGGATAATTTCAATTCCGCAACGTCCGGTATTTTGATCGCTTCGCTTCTTGGAAACAAATATTATCTCGATAAACAAACGGCGGAAGTTTTCCGCGAGGGCGGCACTTTTCACGTTCTTGTTATTTCCGGTTTGCACATCACATTTATCGGCGGGTTGGTTTTGCTTTTCGTGCGCTTTTTTACCAAAAAAAGATTCTGGCAATTCCTTTTGGCAAGCGCGTTTTTATGGATTTACGCGCTGGCGGTCGGAGCGGAAGTTCCGGTAATGCGCGCCGCTCTGATGTTCACGATTCTGCTTTTTTCGCAAGTGATTTACCGTAGCGGAACGCTTCTGAATGCGTTAGGCGCGTGCGTTTTGATCTTGCTTGTCTGGCGACCGAATGATCTTTTCAGTCAATCTTTTCATCTCACTTTAATAAGCGTAACCTCAATAATCGCAATGGCTTTCCCAATTATTGAAAATCTGCGGGCAATCGGAAAATGGTCGCCGTCCGCCGAAAATCCTTTTCCTCCGAATGTTTCGCCGCTATTGGAAAGATTCTGCGAAATGCTCTACTGGCGCGAAATTGTCTGGAAACGCAATGTTTCGCAGCAGATTTGGTCGGCCAATCTTTTCAAATCGCCGTTTTTAAAGAAATTTGCCGAAAAAGACGGGCAAAAGATTTTTCGCTTTGCGTTTGAAGGCATTATCGTTTCTTTTGTTGTACAAATCTGGCTTTTGCCCGTCTTGATTCTTTATTTTCACAGACTTTCATTTTTCAGTGTGATATTAAATCTATGGGTTGGAATAACTGTCGCATTTCAAGGGTTTGCGGCATTTTTCGCTTTATTTCTCGCGCAAATTAGCGAACACATCGCCCAGCCGTTTATCAAATTGACCGAAGCTTTGAATTGGTTTCTGCTTTGGATTCCGCGAGTTTTGATCGAAAATGATCTGGCTTCAACCAGAATTCCAGTTTATTCGGGAAACTTCAAAGCCGTTTACGTGTTGTATTTTCTTCCTTTGCTCGCGCTGACATTTTTATTGAATAACTGGAACCCGTTTTCTCTAAAATCAAAAATCAAAGATCAAAAATCAAAGATCAAAAATCTTTCATTTGCGGTTTTTCTCGCGTTTTTCTGTCTGATTATTTTTCATCCCTTTAGCGCGCCGCTTGCCGACGGCAGATTGCGCGTCGAATTTCTCGATGTCGGACAGGGCGATTCGGCTTTAATTACATTTCCAAACGGCGAAACGATGCTCATTGACGGCGGCGGCAGATTGAATTTTAACAAAATTTACCTGCCAAACGATGGCGGCGAAGAACCGTTACTTTTCGAGCCTGATTCGCAATCAATCGGCGAAGCGGTCGTTTCGGAATTCTTGTGGGAAAAAGGACTTTCACGAATTGATTATATTTTAACGTCGCACGCCGATGCCGATCATATTCAAGGGCTTGCGGACGCGGCAAATAATTTCCGCGTAAAAAAAGCGTTTTTCGGCAGAACTCCGTTTGATGATGAAGATTTCCTGAAACTTTTTGCGATTCTGGAAAAAAGACGAATCGAGCCGGAAATACTCGCGCGCGGTGATGTTTTAAATATCGGAAATGTCAGAATCGAAATACTTTATCCCGAAAGAGATGCGTCGCCAGAAGCGGTTTCCGACAATAACAATTCGCTCGTTTTGCGCCTTGTTTTCGGAAACAGAAAATTTTTGCTGACTGGCGATATTGAAAAGGAAGCGGAAAAATTTTTAGCGGAAAACTCCGTACTCGAAGCAGATGTCGTCAAAGTCGCACATCACGGCAGCCGGACTTCTTCAATTTTGGAATTTGTCGAACGTGCGAAGGTAGATTACGCGATAATTCCGGTTGGCAGAAAATCGAGATTCGGTCATCCGCACGCCGAAGTCGTCGAGCGTTGGCAAAATTCGGGCGCAAAGGTTTTGACGACGGGCGAGCGCGGAACTGTAACTATTTCAACGGATGGCAAAGATTTAAGTGTCGAAACCTTTCTGAAATAAAAAGCGGTTTAAAACGCAAAAGCCCGAAAAGTTTTTTTTATAAAAAACCTTCGAGCGTTCCTTTTTGAAATCCTGATGGTCTTAGTTTTATCGCATATAAGATTTAAAGTCAAGCACTTTTTTTGCGAAAAAATAAAAATCGAAAACTATAAGCAATTTATTTTATTCAGGTTAAGCGATTATTTATTAGTTTTGAACAAAAAAAACGCTTAACCCGAAAATCAAATTTCTAATGTTTAAAATGTCTGAATCCGGTAAAGACCATCGCTAAACCGTGTTCGTTGGCGGCTTGAATTGATTCGTCGTCGCGCATTGACCCGCCCGGCTGAATGATCGCGGAAATGCCGAATTTGGCGGCTTCGTCAACATTATCCCGGAAAGGAAAAAACGCGTCGGAAGCTAATGCCGTGTTCTTTAAATCAAGTTCGGTGCGCTCGGCGCGCATCGCGGCGATTCTCACCGAATCAACGCGGTTCATCTGTCCCGCGCCGACTCCGACGGTTTGATTTTCATTAGCAAAAACGATGGCGTTTGATTTGACGTGTTTACAGACCTTCCAGGCGAGAAGCATCGCGCGGATTTCTTCTTCGGTCGGCTGCCTTTCGGAAACGATTTTTAAATCTTCCGCCGAAATCGTTAAAATATCGCGGTTCTGCACGAGAAATCCGCCGGAAATCGTCCGGTACTCAAAAGGATCTTCGTTTTCGCTTTTTTCAACTCGTAAGACGCGCAGATTCTTTTTGCTTTTGAAAATTTCGAGCGCGTCCGCGTCAAAATCCGGCGCGATGACGACTTCGGTAAAAACTTTATTAACTTCCGAAGCGGTTTTCGCGTCAACTTTTCGATTAAAAGCGACGATTCCGCCGAATGCCGAAACCGGATCGGTAGCGAGTGCGCGGGTGTAGGCTTCCAGGGTTTCCGCGCCCGTGCCGACTCCCGAAGGATTCGTATGTTTGATGATCGCGCAGGCTAGATCACCGAAATCCCCGACAAGATTCCAGGCGGCTTCCGCATCAACGTAATTATTGAAAGACATTTCCTTGCCGTGAAGCTGTTCGGCATTGGCGATGCCTTTTTCTCCCGTTATATAAAGCGCGGCTTTTTGATGCGGATTTTCACCGTAGCGCAGATCAGCGGCTTTTTCGAGTTCGATTGAAACAAAATCTTCCAATTCTTGACCTTCAGTTGGTTCTTTTTCGGTTTCATCTTCAAAAATTTCGTCCATTTCGATAAAGGTGAGATTTCCGAAAGGATTAAGCGGTTCGAGAAAATCGAGATCGTCGCCGGAAAGCTGTTCAGCCAGATAACCGGAAATCGCCAGATCGTAAAAGGAAGTGCGCGTGTAGGCAAGCGCGGCAAGACGCTGGCGTGTTTTGAGAGAAAGCGAACCGTCCGTTTGCTTCATTTCGCTTAAAACATTTTCATAAAGCCGCGCGTCGGTTACAACGGCGACATCGCGCCAGTTTTTCGATGCGGAGCGAATCATTGCCGGACCGCCGATGTCAATTTGTTCGACCGCTTCTTCGAGCGAAACGTCTTCTTTTTCAACGGTTTGCTCAAAAGGATAAAGATTTACGACAACGAGATCAATCGGCTCGATTGAATGTGTTTCCAAAGCTTCGAGATGTTCTTCGTTATCGCGCAAAGCGAGAAATGCGCCGTGAATTTTCGGGTGCAGAGTTTTCACGCGTCCGTCCATCATTTCGGGAAAACCCGTAACTTCCGCGACTTCCGTTACGGTTAAACCGCCTTCGCGCAGAGATTTAGCCGTTCCGCCCGTTGAAATTATTTCAACGCCGAACTCCGCGAGAGATTGGGCAAATTCGACAATTCCTGTTTTATCCGAAACGCTGATCAAAGCGCGTTTTATTTTTCTCAATTCGCTCATAATAATCGTGCCTGAAAATAAAATTAGCGGTCAGTTTTTGACCGCTCTCGTGTTATAAAAACTTATTTGCACATTAACGCAGAGAAAACTTATTCGTTGTTTTCTGCCAAAGATAAACTCCGAATTCAAATTTGTTTCTTGCCGCGTTCGCTTTAGGAAAAAAAGCGTCCGAGAAACAAAAGGCTCAACAAAAATGCTATTGTATAAATGACGATTTTGATAACACTCATAAATTTCTTATCCTTAAAACAAGAGCCTGAACAAATGAAACGTGCAAAAAAGTATTTTAATTCCGCAATCGTTTCGATGTCAAAGATGAAGAATTGGTTTTCAACTTTATTTATCGCGTCTTTCTGCGTATTTTTATTCTGCGCGCAAAGCGCGGCGCAGGATTTTGAAGCGACCGTAAAACTTGATCCGGCTTCGGGCATTTTGCAAATAGAAGGTAAATTTTTGAAAAAAAACATCTTAGAGTCGCCGAAAAACTTCGCGTTTGCGCGACCGATTAAAGATTTAACTTTGATCGATAAAGAAAATCGGCAGATCGTCGTTAAAAAATTGATCGAGGGAGAATATTTAGCGGAAAGCGCGGAAACTGCCGTTTGGAATTATCAAATTGACGTAAAATCTGCGGAAAACTTTACTGCAAAAGCGCATAATTCCTGGCTGGAAAATGAGCAGGGAATTTTGATGACCGGTGATTTACTGCCGCAGTTTTTCGGAAAAAACGGAAAAAAAATTTCCGCCCGAATTAAATTCGATCTACCTGAAAACTGGAAGATTTTTACAAGCGAAAAACGCGAAAATGAAAATGCATTTATTTTAGAAAATATCCGAAAAGCGGTTTTCGCCATCGGCAAAAATTGGCGCAAAAGAGAAATAAAGTTAGAAAATTCTGTCGTAAATCTTTTATTAACAGGTGAATGGCGTTTTTCTGACGCGCAAGCCGCAGAGATGACGCGGGAGATTTTAGAAAATTACAAAAATCTTTTCGGCGGATTTGCGGGCGAAAAGGCGCAGATCAATCTCGTGCCGGCAGAAAACAGTTTCGGTCGCTGGCAAGCCGAAACGCGCGGCGATACGCTGACGATTATTTCGGGCGATATGCCGTTTGAAAAACAATCCGTCCAGCGTCTGCACGAACAACTTCGACACGAACTTTTTCATCTTTGGATTCCGAATAATCTCTCTTTAACGGGAAATTATGACTGGTTTTACGAAGGTTTTACGGTTTATCAATCTTTGAGAACCGGACTTGAAATGAATCGTCTGAGTTTTACGGATTTTCTCGAAACATTGGCACAGAGCTATAATTTAGCGAATTTTCAAAACCAACAAATATCGCTTGTCGAAGCATCAAAGACGAGAAAGAGCGGCGCGAACCGAGAGGTGTATGCCAGAGGTTTGCTGGCGGCTTTTTTGTGCGATGTTGCGCTTTTGCAAAAAAATAGAGGAAACCGCGACCTTTCGGAAATTTTTCGGGAAATTTATCAAACTCACCGCTTGCCAAACGCGGCGCAAGACGGCAACATAGCTGTTTTGAGAATTTTGAAGACTCGTGCAGAACTTCGATTTGTCATCGAAAATTATATCGAAGGAACGAAAAAGATAGATTGGACGCGGGATTTGGAACTTCTCGGAATCGAAGAAATTCGGGAAAATTCCGGCGTAAAATTACGTGTAAAAGACAAGTTAAACAAGCGGCAGAAAGATTTATTGGACAAGTTGGGTTATAATAACTGGCGCAGACTTGCGGAAAGATCAAAATGAGAGTTAGAAATTCAGCAGCGAAATTATTTGTTTTTATCGCATTAACGCTTTCTGTTTCGGCATTTAGCGGATGCGGTCTGGTTGATACGGTGGTCGAAAATTTATCGTCGGTCGTCGGACTCAGCGAAACCGGAACGGTGACGGCAAATACGGCGCAGATTCGTTCATCTTATGCGGTCGTCGCCGCCGATCTTTTGGAAGTCAAACGCGGCGACAAACTCGATATTTTAGATCAGGTCGAATTTGAAAAAGTTCTCTGGTATCGCGTCCGCGCCGGGGACGAAGACAAAACCGAAGGCTGGATCGAAGCGCAGAATATCATTACCAGCGAATTATTGGAAAAATCCATCGAGATCGCACAGGAAAACAAAGATTTGCCCGCACAGGCGACCGGACAACTTCGCGCCGCTTCAAACTTGCGTCTTTCGCCCGAAATCAGCAATGAAAATTTGCTTTACAGGCTAGATAACGGCTCGACTTTTGAAATTATTGACTGGCAATTTGTACCGAAAGAACAAACTGTTACAGAGGAAGATTCTTCAAATTCAGATCTTTCAAATTCAAAAAATCCCGACATCGAAGCTGCGAAAGAGAGTAACGAACCGGAAAAACTTGATGATAAATACGACATCTGGTATCGTGTCCGGCTTGATCCATCAGTTTCGCCCGCGCCCGCCGGTTGGCTTTTCGGCAGACAAGTCGAACTTCAAGTTCCGAGCGATATTCTTTTTTATCAAACAAATACGAGAAAATTTGTAACCTGGCAAAGATTGGACAGCGTCGCGACTGATGATAAAGTTTCGCAAAATACATCCGTCAAAATCTCCAGACCGGGAAGTTGGGTTATTTTGTCGCGCACTAATGAAGTTAAGGCGAGAGACGGCGTAGAACCCGAATTTGACGGTATTTTAATGCTCGGTTATGACAAAGTCCGGCAAGAACATTACGCCATCAGGCGCATCGAAAATGTTTGGGGAATGCTTCCTTTGAAGGTCGAAGGCAGCAGCGATAAAAGAACCGTTTTATTACAACTTCTGAACACTGACGGAAAAATGGAAGAAAAACGCATTATCGTCTTTAAAGAAGGCGGCGGCAATTACAGAGCCACCGTGCCGGATGGAATTGCTATTGAAGGGAAGAAATAAGCACTAACGGATATTGGCAGAAAAACTCTGAACACTCGCGTAATTACTAAAATTACGCGAGTGTTCAGAGTTTTCAAAATATCTTATAACCTTTTTATTAACTGCATAAAACTATGAATGAAGAAGAAATAGATTTATACAATCCTTTTCCCGATCCAGTCGAACTGGAAATTACCGACACGCTCGATCTGCACTCTTTCAGCCCGAAGGATGTCAAGGCGGTCGTTGAAACCTATCTGGAAGAAGCGCGAAAGAAAAACTTTCGTCTTGTTAGAATAATTCACGGCAAAGGAATCGGCGTGCAGAGGGAAATCGTCAGAAGCGTTCTGGAAAAAACGGATTTTGTTAAAAATTATAAAAATGGCGCGGAATTTTCAGGCAATTGGGGCGCGACGATTGTGCATTTTAAGTAATAAAAATTTCCGAAAAATCATTTCTCTTCGATGACATCCGCCCAGACTTCTTCTTCTTCTGTTTCATCCTCAAGTTCGTCATAAAATTCATTAAGAAGTTTATTCTGGTCGGCGAGTTGAAGTTCCGTTTCTTCGAGGCGACCGGAGATATATTTGACGTGGCGTTCCAATTGGTAAATACGTTTTTTGCGTTCGCGGTCAATTCTTTCGAGATAAACCATATAAAAAAACTGCAAACCCGCAACGCCTGCTAAAGATAAGCATAAACAAATTAAGACATACCACATCATAACTTTTTACTCCGCTATTTCCGGTTAAGATTTTCCGATAAAACAGATTATAACCTTGACCAACTGCAAAGGAAAAGCAAAAATCTTTAAATAGAGAAAAAAATTGATAAAGCGGCAAAAAAATCGCATTAAGTAAGTTTTCGTGCGGTTATCGGAAATTAGAACATTTTAAAAATGAAAAATTTCTTTGATTGGCACTTTTGCTTAGTAAATACAAAGTTTTTGCAATAATAAATAAAATGATAAATGAAAACCTGACACTGGTCTATACGCTTTTGTGCGACGATGTGCGGCTTGAAATGGGAAATAAAATTTCTTTGATGGGAGTTTTTCAAAATATTATGGTCGAAAAACTGCCGATTTCGCTGATTAAATTTGCGGTCGTCAATCATTGGCGCGGCGAGGGAACACATCAAACGGAAGTCCGCATAATGTCGCCGGATAAAAAGAGTCTGGTCGTTACGTCGCAGCCGACCGGAATTCAGCTAACGCCCGGAGGTTTTACCGATAACGTCAGCTTTTTTGTTAATGTGATTTTTCAGCAAGCCGGAACTTATTGGGTTCAAACTCTTGCCAATAAAGAACTTTTGGAAGAATTTCCGCTGATTGTTACAGATGCCGCTAATGCCCAGTCGAACGCGCCACTCGAAGAAATTTCTCAAAGAGTGAATTAAATCTGAAATAAACGGCTTTTTTCGATCAAAAAAATTCAAACAATTGGATAACGGATAAAAGTAAATGTGAATCAAGAGTTGAAAACATTTGGTTTTCATTCTTTCAGCCTGTTTTAACAGGCTTTCGTGCGTCCGCGCACGTTTTAGCCGCGTCCATTTATGGTGCGGACACGATTTCTTTTATTCCGAAAGGGCGTTTTAACGTCCTTTTCCCGCTTGAGCAATTTAGACGTTGCGGCTCAAGCCGTTAGAAAGGACGTTAAAACGCCCTATTGGATAATTTGCCGAAACAACCCGCGCCATAAATGACGCGGCTAAATACCGCGAAGCGCGGAAAGCCTGTTGAAACAGGCTGAAAAATCAACGGTGAATTCACTTTTCTACTATCCGTTATCCATCTTTAAACTGAATTTTTTTATCTTTCCACATTTAAGGTGAGGGCAACACGATAAATTGCGGCGATGTCAACTTCGACATCTTTGCTTGTTTCAATTCCTTTGACAGAAACGGTTACGCGAAATTTTGCCGCTTCTTCGGGAAAACGAAACGTAAATTCACCGCTGCGGCTGGTGTATCCGGTGTCAATTCTTTTAGTCGAACCGTCGCTCAAAACTCTCTCAACCCGCACACGTGCGCCATAAACTGCAAATCCGGCTTGATTATAAACACTTCCGTTTATAATCACCTGCGTTCCTTGATCAACACTTAAGATCAAACGGTCGCCCAAATCTCTGACTTTTTTATCCGCGATTTCGACGTTGTAGAGCAATCCCGAACTGTAACCGTTTTTGCTGAAAACAATGTTATATTTCCCGGTTTTCAAGCCCTGAAGCAAAAAATTTCCTTTATTATCCGATTTGACGGATTTTATGTCGTCGCCGTCTTGCCGCACGGTAACGGTCGCACCGGAAATCCCTCCGCCGTTCGGATCGCGGACTTTTCCTTTGATACCGCCTGTTTGAGCAAACACACCGCCCGCCGACAGAATCACGATTGAAATCAACAAAAAGAATTTTTTCATATAAAACAAAAATATAAGTGTAAAGAAGTCTTGAGAATTGATTTTTCGTCAAAAAATCAATTCTCAAGAAGTTTTCTTATAAACTTTACGCATTCGCGGCTTCAAATTTTATTTCTTCACGAAATTGTTCCGCTACATCATTGATGATGTCTTCGAGTGTTCGGGTTGGCTGATAGCCGATCAGACGCTTGGCTTTTTCGAGCGAAGGAACTCTGCGCTGCATATCTTCAAAACCCTCGCCGTAAGCTTCCTCGTAGGGAATATATTTGATTTGGCTTTCGCTTCCGGTCATCGCAATCGCTTTTTCGGCAAGTCCTTTGATGGTAACTTCTTCGGCGTTGCCGAGATTTACTACTTGTCCGAAACATTCCGGCGTTTCGATAACCTTTGTTAATCCTTCGATAACATCCAAAACGTGTCCGAAACATCGCGATTGCGAACCGTCGCCGTGAACCGTTAAATCTTCGCCTTTGATCGCCGCTTTGACGAAATTCGGCACGACCATTCCGTATTGTCCGGTCTGGCGCGGTCCAACCGTGTTAAATAAACGAACGACAACGACTTGAAGACGTGTTTCCTTCCAATGCGCTAATGCAAGAAATTCATCCAGAGTTTTCGCGCAGGCATAAGCCCAGCGATGTTTGTCGGTCGAACCGGTCAGCAGATCGTCTTCTTCCTTGAACGGCACGGAAATTCCTTTGCCGTAGACTTCAGAAGTGCTTGGAACTAAAACTCTTTTGCGATAACGCGAACAGAATCCGAGAACGACATCCGTTCCGCGAAAGATCGTTTCGATGGTTTTCACGGGATGTTCCATAATCAGGCGAACGCCGACCGCGCTTGCCATATGAAACACGCGGTCGGTGTCGCGGATCAGTTCTTCCATCAGTTTTTCATTTAAAACCGTGTCAATGATCAGACGGAAATTTTCCTGTCCTTCGAGATGCGCGACGTTTTGATAACGCCCGGTCGAAAGGTCGTCAATCACCGTAATTTGGTGTCCTTCGTTAATAAGTTTATCGGCAAGATGGCTTCCCACGAATCCCGCGCCGCCTGTGATAAGTATTTTCATATTTTATTTTTCCCGTTTGCGGGCTAAGATTTTCCCTGCTTTTTCCAATTTTTCTTCTTGAAATTCGTATTCTTCGATATTGAAACGCAAAACTTTAGTTATATAATCCAGATGTTTTTGAGTTTGCTTTTGCAATTCGCGTATTTCAGCAATTTCTTTTTCTGATTTTTCCGCTCTTTTTCGGAACTCAACATTTTCCCGTTTGTGAATAAATTCCGATTTAGCCTGCGAATCAGCAATGTATTGCAGAGCTTCCTCGACGCTGGCAAATTTTTCGTTAAATTCTTCAAAACTTTCTTCATTCACAATTATTTCATCTCAACAGCCGATTTTCCTTTGGGTGAAACATTTGAATTTTCCAATCTTTCGGCAAAATAAGCAACCGTTTTTTTCAAACCTTCCGCCAGAGGAATCGTCGGATTCCAGCCGAGAAGATTTTGAGCGCGCGTGATGTCGGGTTTTCTTTGTTTCGGATCGTCTTGCGGCAATTCGAGATGTTTGATTTTGATGTCTTTCCCGACTGCTTTGGCGACTTCTTCCGCCAATTCTTTCATTGTGAATTCGCCCGGATTCCCGACATTGACGGGCAAATGTATGTCTTCCGCTTCGGTATTCATCAAACGGATAAATCCTTCGACCAGATCGTCAACATAACAAAAAGAACGCGTCTGAGTTCCGTCGCCGTAAATCGTTAAATCTTCGCCGCGAAGTGCCTGAACGATAAAATTAGAAACGACGCGCCCGTCATTTTCAAGCATTTTCGGTCCGTAAGTGTTGAAAATACGAATGATTCGCGTATCAACTCCGTTTTGGCGATGATAATCCATAAACAAAGTTTCAGCGACACGTTTTCCTTCGTCGTAGCAACTACGCAATCCTAAGCAGTTGACGTTTCCGAAATAGTCTTCGGTTTGCGGATGAACGAGCGGATCGCCGTAAACCTCCGAAGTCGAAGCCTGAAAAATTCGCGCCTTAACGCGTTTTGCCAGACCGAGCATATTGATCGCGCCCATCACGCTTGTTTTGACGGTTTTAACCGGATTATATTGGTAATGAACCGGAGATGCCGGACACGCCAGATTATAGATTTGATCAACTTCCAGAAAAATTGGTTCGGTTACGTCGTGCCGAATCAATTCAAAACGGCGGTCGTCCATCAAATGATAGATGTTTTCTTTTCTTCCGGTGAAAAAATTGTCGAGACAAATTACTTCGTTGCCTTCGTTTAAGAGCCTTTCGCAGAGATGTGAGCCGATAAATCCTGCTCCGCCCGTGATTAAAATTCTCATTATTTTCTAAAAATATCAAAATATCGGTTACACAATTTGAGAAATAAGTTCACAGGGATATCAGGATGAACAAGGATAAATTGGCATTTAACTAACAATTTTTATCCCTGTTCATCCTGATATCCCTGTGAATTATTTTTTCTTGAATTTCAAATGCGTAAATTCTATTGAAACCTAAAATGTTAAATCAGCTACAATTATCTGTCATCCGTTATCAATTATCAATTCTTTAAGTGTTTTTCAAAGAAATCGAGGATGCGAATATATTCGTCCGCCCAACTTGTCGGGCGTTCAAAGGCGTGATTTTCCGACGGATAAAGCATCGCTTCGAAAAATTCAGTTTTTTCGAGCCGGATCAATTTTTCGATCAATTGAATCGAATCCTGCGCGTGAACATTGCTGTCAACGAGTCCGTGCAGAATAAGCAGCGGTTTTTCTAATTTGTCGGCGTAAAAAATCGGCGAACTTCGTTTGTAAGCTTCCGGGTTTTCGCTTGGAATTCCCAGACGCTGCGCCGTATATGTCGGATTTGCCGCGTAATAATTTTTCCAGTCAAAAACGGGACGAAGCGCGGCTGCCGCAGCGATTTTATCGGGAAAACGCATCACGAGCATTCCCGCTATAAAGCCGCCGTAGCTTCCGCCATAAACTCCAATTTTTTGGGGATTTACCGAATAATTGGCGACCATATAATCAATCGAATCTATGTGATCGTCCGAATCTTTTCCGCCGAGGAAATCATAAACATCTGTTCGCCAATCGCGTCCGTAGCCGGCAGAACCGCGATAATCAATGTCTAAAACGACATAGCCGCGCTGCGTCAAAAGCTGATTGAACATAAATTCGCGGTAATAATTGTTCCAGCCGTTGATCACATTTTGCAGATAACCCGCACCGTGTACGAAAATCGCCATCGGATATTTTTTCGATTTATCAAAGCTAGCGGGCAGATAAATTTTCGCCGGAATTTTTTTGCCGTCGCGCGAATTTATTTCGAGAAACTTCGGCTCGTTCCATTTTCGGTTTAAGAAATTTGCGGGCGTTGTATTTGTCAATTTTCTCGCCGTTTCCGACTTTCGGCAGGACGGACAAATTCTTAAAGCGAACAATTCGCCCGGCACATTCCATCTCGAATTTTCATAAAGCAAAACCGGATCTTTGTCGGTTTCTTCGGAAAGCTGAATGCTCGTTTTCATCCCGTTTTCCTTTGCCGGAATTTTCGATATCTGATTGGAATTTGCATTATAAACGTAAAATTCGCGTTCGGTATAAGTCGTCTGCGTTGAAGAATAAACGATTTCATTGCCTTGATTTATCCATCTCGCCCATTCGATCTGCCAATCACCTCTGGTCAATTGTCTGACATCAACTTTATCCGTAAATCCCGGATTCGACGGATTTTCGCCGCGAATTTCGCCCGTCGGATTCGGTTCGGGTTTTGCGCGTTCCAAAGTCGCCAGATAAAGATGATTGTAGCCGTCGCGTTCCGAGCCGAAAAATAATTGAGCCGGATTTTGCGGATGCGGTTCGATAATGCCGGAGAGCGGCGCGATCCATTTTTCGTCGGTTTCTTCCGTTACGAGAATCGTTTTTTCGTCCTTGCGCCCGACGTTGTAAATATAGAAAAGCTGGCGGCGTTTAGTCGTTTTCTCAATCCGGTTAACGATCAGCGAAGAATTATCCGCCGCCCATTTCACGCCGCTGAAATAGCTTCTGCCTTCCGGTTTCGGCAGTTTTATTTCAAAAGGTTTTTCCAGACTTCCGTCGGTTTTGGCGACCAGAACTTTCTGTTCCGACCAGCCGCGCCGAAAGGAAGGCGTTTGCACGAATTCGTCCAGATAATCCGGCACATAAAGCGCGCGATGGCTTGAGCCATCGGAAACGACGTAGGCAACGAATTCGCCGTTTTTACTGGCGTTTCCGCCGAAAACCGAGATAAATCTCTGCGGATTCGCTTCCGTGGAAATCTGTGTGAGCGAAAACTTTTCCGTATCAATCACAAAAAGATTTCCGCTCTGCGAAAACATAATCCGCCGATCATCGAGCCAGCTTGCGCCGCCTTCAAATCCGCGCGTATTCGTTAAACGGCGCGGCTTATTGTCTGAATCCTGTAAAGCATAATTATAATCTGCTCGGCGAACTGCCATTCTATTTCTTGTTCCGGCGAGTTCATCGAATACTTTTATAAACGAATCGGTCGAAAGTAATTGAGGATATTTTTCGGGGAACTTTTCCAAAAGATTAAATAAATTTTCCAACTCTTTTGTTATTTGTAAGATGTCCTGTCTTTGTTTTTCAGATTTACTTCCGTTCGTTCCTTGCGGCTTTTCCAATAATTTACTGAGCAGTTTTGATCGAGCTTCAGAAATCTTGCCGAATATTTCTTGTTCTTGAATTTTATTGATTTGTAAAACTTTAAATATATTCGGAATTAAATCCGCCAGGCGTTGAATCGAGGCTTCAAATTCCGTCCAGCTTTTATCAATTAATTGTTGATTTTTAGAAGTTATTTGCGAGTTGATGTCCAAAACATACAGATCACCGCTTTGCGAAAGAAGAAGGCGTTTTGAATCGGGCGACCATTGCAGATTTCCGATCTGATTTCTTCGGGAAGTTACGAATTCATCGTTGACGATCAAGCCGTAATTTAATTTATTATCTTTTTCCGCGGGCGGTGGATTAGTCAATAAATCCGCCGGACTCAAAATCTTGCGCGCTTCGCCGCCGCTCGTCGGAACTAAATATAGATCGAGCGGCTGTTTGCCTTCGGCGTTCCAGCGATAAACGACGTTTTTGCCATCGGGCGAAATCGTTTCGCTTTGGACGCGCGTTCCGGCAACCGAAGGCTCACGCATTATTTCTCTGACCGTCAGATTTTGCGCCGAAACGCTCAGGAAAAGAGAAAAGTAGAAAGTAAAAAGTAAAAAATAAAACACGGAAAGTTTTTTTGTTTTCATAGAATTTATTCTTCTTCTTCGCTTAAAATTTCGCGCAAAATTTCGAGTTTGGCAAAACCTCGGCGCGTTTACGGGAAATTTAAATTTTGTTTAATCAAATTTAATGTTTGTAGAAATGTCTTGCACGAATTATAAATTAAATATGCCGAAAATATCGAATCAGGAAAAACAAAACAAACCGGAAATCGAAGAATTTCCCGAACTCGCGCCCGAAATCGGCGAAGAATCTTCGTGGAGCAAAGATCAGCAGGAAAAAAGTTATTATTACGATGACGATCACGGATATGAGATTTATAATCCTGATGAAGAAGAGTAAAACAAAATAAAAAGACAAAAGTAAAACATTTGTTTTGCCGACAATATAAATGACTCAGAAAATTTTTACGACCGGATATACGGCAAAGAATATCAATGATTTGCGACCGATGCTTGAGGCTTTGGAGGCGATTTTGATTGACATTCGGTTTGCGCCTTACAGCCGGATTATGCACTGGCAGAAAGTTTATCTGAAAGCTCTTTTGGGAAATCGCTACCGCCATATTCCGAATCTCGGAAACCGCACATATAAAGAAGATGGCAAAATTACGATTCAAAATTTACAACTCGGACTCGAAACCGTTCTGAGTTTGAATACAAACGCCATTCTAATGTGCGCTTGCGAAAAGCCGGAAGACTGTCATCGCCGCTTGATAATCGCCGAATTAAAACAAAGAAACATCGAAACCGAAGAAATTCTCACCTGGAAAACGCGCGACGGCGCATTGCAGACCAATTTATTCTAAATCCCGCGCTCCAAAATCTAAAAAGTAAACTACATAATTCTACTTTGTCAGACTAAGTTTGAAAGTTGAAACTCAAGAAAATCAGCCGCGGATGAACGCAGATGAACGCTGATAAACGCAGATTTTTTCTCTGATTTTAACGGTTTTAACTGATTTATCTGCAGCTGATTTTTGATCTGACAAAGTAGAAATAAGCACTTTTATATTTATCGGTCGAAAAAAACGCGAGAATAATTTATTTGGAGAAAACGGAGGAAATATGAAAATTTAAGTTTTATTGAGTTTATGTATAATTTTGCAAATTAAACTAAAAAATACGTCCTTAGTTTGAAATTTTGAGAATGTAAAGAGTTTGAAACTAATTCAAATTTTCAATAAAAAAAACAAAAAACGAGGAGAAGAAAATGAAGAAATCATTCAGCTTAGTGTTGATAATTATGTTGTTTGTCGTACTTGGGTGTAATATGTTGAGCCAAAAAGAGGAAAGAATAGATACGCCGACACCTTTGACCGATTCAACAACGACAACTGATCCAACCCCGAAAATTACAACCTCTTCGAGCGATTCGGGCGAACTGACGATGGCAAATTATGAAAAAATAACAAACGATATGACTTATGATGAAGTCGTCAAACTGCTCGGTTCAAAGGGCGAAGAAACACGCAGTTCGACGATTGGAAAAATCGAAATGAAATCGTATAAATGGGAAGGCGATAATTACAAGCGGATTTTGGTAAATTTCCGTGACGACAAGGTAAATTCAAAATCGCAGTCCGGTTTATCCGGCAGCACGCTTTCAAAAGACGGTGATGCCAATCTTTCGATGGACAAATATAATCAGATCAAAAACGGTATGAGTTATGAAGAAGTCGTCAAAATCATCGGTTCGCAAGGCGAGCAGTTGAGCAATTCAAAAGCCGGAAGTATGGAAATTACTTCTTATAATTGGAAAGGTGCCAACTATTCGAGGATTTTCGCAACTTTTTCCAATAATAAATTAACCTCTAAATCGCAAGCCAGTTTGAAATAATTTTCAGTTACTGAAACTTCAAATAAAAAAAGCTAAGCAATAGAGCCGTGCAGCAATCAGTAATAATGCTCAACAGGTCAAAACCGCCTGCGGTAGCGGGCGGGTAAAACTTTATAAGCAATCAATGCACGGCTCTATCAGGGACGTATAGATTTTCGCATCAAAAGTCGGGTTGCACCTGACGCTATTTAATATGTTCTTTTCAGGGACAAAACAGACAAATTTTCGAAATTTAAACGGACTCTTCGGCAAGTCAGAAAAAGTTTTAAGGTATTATAAAAATTCTAAAAACTCGCGTAACTTATAGAGTCAGCAATAATTAGAAGTTTTCTTCCATTTTCCATTTGTGCTTATTTATTTTTTTCGGCGAACAACCTCAACCGAACAATGTGCGCGGGCGGCGACCGATGATGAAACACTGCCGACTAATATGCGTTCTAAAAATCGGTGTCCTTGCGCGCCCAGAAAAATACAATCAGCTTCCCATTCAGCGGCTTTTCGGACAATAAAATGTTTGGGGTCTTCGTCCGTTAAAACGGGGACAACTTCAAGCCCTTTTTTCTCTAATTTCTTTGCCGCCGCATTTTGAAAAGCGCGGACATTGGTCATTTGAATCACAGGCTCAATTGCATATTCATTAAAAATTTCGACGGCTGTAATTAATCTGATTTGAGTTCCTTTTTTCCAATGGCGCGACGCGACCGTTTCAATCATTTTATCCGAATCGGGTGAGCCGTCCGTGCCGAGAATCAGACGAATCGGTTCGTCGCCGGATTTATCGCTGATTCGTGCAATTCTGACCGAGCATTCTGTTTCATATAAAACTGTCTGCGAAACACTGCCGAAAACAAATCTTCCTAATGCCGAACGACCGCGTGAGCCGACTACTATTAAATCAGGCTGCCATTTTTCAGCTTTTTCGATGATTGCCCAATACGGCGTTTCGGCTCGCGCTTCGGTTTTTATTTTCCAATTCGGAAACATTTTGCCGAGTTTTTCACCGCCTTCGATTGCGATAGATTCAGCTTCTGAATAAGCCTGACTAGCTTTTTCACGCGCAATTCTTTGACTGTGCGGTATATAAAGCGGGAAAATTTCTTCATTCGGCAAATTTTCGCTTTTTGACGGAAGAAACACATCAGCCACCGATAAAACCGTAGCTTCGGCATTATCGGGCAACCCGGCGCGCTGCAAATCAATCAATGCCGCATCTGAATAGTCTGAACCGTCATATCCGATTAATATCTTCATAATTTTAATTTGGAATACCAATTTTGCTCAATAAGAATTTAACGAAAAGATAACATAAGTTGGTATTTTCGCAAAAGTTTTTCAAATTTTTTGACAAAACACCGTCGGCGAAATTCACACCCGAAACTTTCTAAAAAAACTCATTGGATTTATTTTGAAATTACGGAATAATATGAAGTTTGAATGACTTTATATTATTTATGAGATGGGAAGCGATACAAAATTGGTTTTTGAGTTTAGGTGCGGAATATGGCGTGAATCCTTTGATTTTCGGGGCAATTTACGTCGGCGCGATTCCATTTTTTTCAATCTCCATCGGTTGGTTGATTAGAAATTACCGTCAAAAGAAATCCGTTGTTCTGCCCGCACTTTCGGCGATGTTCTTTTTTATTTCCGCGTATATTTATTTGATTTTTGCCGGAAAAAATGTTCCCGTCTGGGTTTATGGTGCGGTCGTTTTGCTGATTATTATCGGCGCGTATTCAACCGTCAAAAAAGTGCGAAAACAGATTAGCGAAGTTAGAGAGGAAAGTATTCAAGAAAAGTGAAAGAAACTATTTGTTTATTTACAAAAATTAAACCGCGCAGGGAAAAACTGTCGCGGTTTTGATTTTGACGGGTTTTTCCGGTTGTTCATTTTCGACGGGCATTTTATTGATTGCGTCAACAGTTTCCATTCCGCTCGTTACCCTGGCAAAAGCGGCGAATGTACCGTCGAGATGGCTACCGCTGCCGACGAGGATGAAAAAATTGCTCGATGCAGTGTTCGGTTCTTCGCCGCGTGCCATTGAAACGATACCGCGTTCGTGTTTGATCAGGTTCGGTTCATCGGGAATTGTTCGATACGAGCGGATTGACATTTCATTTGTTCGGGTTTCGCGCGTACCGATATTTCCGCCCTGCACAATAAAACCGGGAACGACGCGGCTGAATGCGGTTGTATCGAAAACTCCGAGTGCGGTCAGATTTAGAAAATTTCTGACCGATTCCGGCGCACTTTCGGGAAACATTTCCAATTCGATATTGCCTTGCTCGGTTTCAAATCTGACGCATTGGCTTGCCAGAGTTTTCACGTCCGCCGCATCGAATTTCTCCTTCGGTTCAGCCTTTTCAGGGCGTTGATTAGTTTTTTTAACCGTTTTTTCTTCCGGCTTGATTGCCGCCGGTTCAGCCGTTTTTTCTTGTCCGCTAATTGCTGAAACAGTAAAAATCGTAAATATCAGCAGTAAAATAAATTTTTTCGCCATCGTTAATTTTCCTCAAAAATATCTTCTTTCAAAAAATAAAAACTGTAAAGTCTGTTACCGTATATATGATGAAAAAAAAACGTTAATGAATGTAAAAAAATGTAGCTGATTAGGACTTTGGTCTTTGATTTTTGCTCTGATACTCTGAGTTCCGTTTCAAAAATCAGTTACTTTCTATTAAAAAGACTTTTTCAAAAATCAAATTCCTTAAAGCCAAAGACCTATTCAATGACAATTTGACATTGAATTATTTCCAAAAAAGGTTTATTAAATAAAGTTAATTTGTTTAGACAACAAAGTGTGAATAAATAAAAAGATAATTTGATTTCAGATTAGCCTGAAAATTTCTTTTAGATCAATGAAAAGAATTTATTTACAAGAAGCAAAAACCCAGATTGCCCGACCGAATACGATTAGAGGCATAAATAAACAGATTGTTTTAAATTATGTGCGGGATCGTTCGCCGATTTCCCGTGCTGATATTGCCCGCGAGACCGCTTTGCAGAGATCAACCGTTTCTTCGATTATTGATGCTTTACAAACTGCCGGACTGATCGAAGAAATCGGCAGCGGGACTTCGACCGGCGGCAGGAAACCGACGCTTTTACAACTCCGAACCGGAACGCCGGTGGCGATCGGCGTAGATGTTACACCTCGTGAAACAAACATCGCACTTGCCGATCTGTCCGGTACGGTTTTGGAAAAAATAACTTTCCCGACTTCGCCGATTTTGGAGTTTATGAATGAGCAAATTCTTCAGACAATTTCAAAATTTGCCGAAAAATACGCCGAATATGAACTAGAAGTCGGCATCAGCGTTCCGGGCGTAACCGATCAATTAGTCGGGATTGTGCGCTATGTTCCGTATTTTCAATGGCGTGATTGGGACATCGGAAAACAAATCGAAGAAAAAATCGGAATTCCGGTGACGATCGAAAACGATGCCAATGCAATCGCTCTGGCTGAATTATGGTTCGGACGTGAAGACATCAGAAAAATCAGCAATTTTATAACTGTTCTGGTCGCCGAAGGTGTCGGAACGGGAATCGTTTTCGATGGACAGGTTTATCGCGGCGAAAAAGGCGCGGCGGGCGAATTCGGGCATATGATCGTCGGTGCGGATGCTCCGGTTAAATGCTCGTGCGGCGGGTTTGATTGTTGGGAAGCACACGCTTCAGAAAATGCAATGATCGCCCGATACCGAAATTTAATGAACAGCGATGCGGGTTTTATCACTAATATAGACGTAAATCAATTGATCGGTCTAGCCATTCAAGGTGAAGAACACGCCGTCAAAGTTCTGCACGAAACGGCAAAATACCTGGCAATCGGAATCTCAAATCTAATCGTCGGGCTGAGTCCGCAAGCCGTCGTCGTCAGCGGTCGGATTACAAAAGTTTGGAGTTTAATTGCTGATGATTTGCATTCTATCTTAGAAAGAAGTGTCAGGCGCGGTTTGCCGAAAACCATTGTTTTTGCCTCTTCGCTCGGAGATAATCCGACTCTGATGGGTTCTCTGAGTCTGGTTTTGGCGAAAAAATTTGCCTCAGCTAGTTAAGCAACAATGGAAAATGAAAAATGGATAACGGAAAATGTAAGAAAGCTTCTAACCTTTGTTGACTACGGAAGTTACGGAAATTTTTAGCATTTTCAAAATACCTTACTATTTTTCTGACCTGCCTGGAAAAACAATCTCCATTTTTACTTTGTTTCCCGCATCAACAAACTGAAATGACAATGAATAAGTTCGAGTTTTGAAGAAAATTTTTAATCTCCGCAAAATCTTCGTAAATAACTGCAAAAGCTCAAGATAACTTTAGTTTTATAGTTGGATATATCACGGATTTTACAAAACTGTTAAATATTTTTGTTGACATTTGTTTGCTTTGTTGTTATTAACAACAAATGAAATAAAAAATTAGAAGTTAGTAGAAGTTTTCTATTTATCAGTTTAATCGGCGGTAAATTTTATCAAAATATAAGGCTTGGAAATTGTTTGAAAACTCCGCACGTTTCGTAAGAAACCGCAACTGGAGTATTAAGAGTATTTGCATGACATTTTAGTAGTTAAAGCACTTTCGGCAAAACAGTCTGCAAATTTATCGCTTATTGCAAATCTACAATTATAGATAAAAATTTCTCCTAAAAAATCTGAGATTTCAATGAATCGAATTTTCTATTTGAAACGAATAGGAAAAAATAAAAATAAAAAAATTAAAAGGAATCCCATTAAAAGGAGCATTTAAGGAGGATAGTATATGTTGATTTCGAGAGAAAAAACATTTGTTAGTTTCGGTCTGATGATTGTTTTTCTGTTTTCGTTAGCCGGTATCATTTCCGGACAAACCGAAACAGGTCGCATACAAGGAACGGTAACGGATAATCTTGGCGCGGCTTTGCCGGGAGCTACCGTAACTATTTCGGATATTGCGAGTAGTCGTGTAATTACTGCGCAAACTAATAATCAGGGCGAATACAGCGTCTTGTCGCTGTCGCCCGGACGTTATAGGATTGAGGTTGGGCAGGAAAACTTCAAAACGTCGCGGCAAGAGATAACACTGCAAGTCCAACAAGTTGCGGTGTTAAGTTTTGCGCTCGAACCCGGCGGAATTTCGGAAATTGTCGAAGTTACCGACGATGCGCCGCTGGTCGAATCGGCAACTTCGGCAATCGGTGAAGTTATACAAGGTCGTGAAGCCGTCGAACTACCGCTGAACGGTCGAAATGTTTTAGAGTTAGCGCGTTTAACACCGGGTGTAACTCAAGGAGTTCCGGGCGGATTCGCATCGGGAGTCGGCAATAATGCGGAAACGTACCGCGGCGGAAACACGGGCGGCGCGGCACTTTCTGTTAACGGACAACGCACGCAGGCAAACAATTTTTTGCTTGACGGTGTTGATAATAACGAATCGCTGGTCAATACAATCAATATTTTCCCCGCGGCGGAAGGAATTCAGGAATTTCGCGTGCAGACGAGTGTTGCTCCGGCTGAATTCGGACGCGGCGGCGGAGCGATCATCAATTCGGTGATAAAATCCGGCGGAAATAATTTTTTCGGAAGTGCGTTTCTTTTCGTGAGAAATGACAATCTCGATGCACGTCCGACATTTAACGACAGAAAAACCGAGTTTCGGCGCGGTCAATTCGGCGGAACTTTCGGCGGACCGCTGGTTTTGCCGTTTGGCAGAGCCGAAAATCCATTTAAAAAGTTCTACTTTTTCGGAAACTATGAAGGTTTGCGGCAATTTTTGCCGTTTGGTCAGGAATCAGCAACCGTTCCGACCGCCGAATTTCGCAACGGTAATTTTGCGGCTCTGCTCGCTCCTTCGATCAATATCCAGTTAAACGATCCTTTAACCGGATTGCCGATTCCGGGAAACCGGCTCGATCAGCTTCCCGGAAATCGTCTGAATACGATAGCGTTAAACTATCTGAGAGCATTTCCCGCGCCGAATCGTCCGGGCGTTTTCAATAACTACATAACGACCAGAAATCAAACCATCAATTCCGACACCTTTGACATCAGACTTGACGGAAACATCGGTGAACGCGGACAGGCTTTCGGACGTTTCAGCTGGGGACGCTCCGATCAGACGACTTCGTCGCGTCTGCCCGATCTTCCCGCCGGATTCGGGTCTGGAACGAACCCGATTGACACGCGAGGAATGGTTGTCGGAATCAATTCGGTGATTACTCCGACATTTATTAATGAATTTCGCATTCAGGTCAACCGGATTCAATTCGGCTATACACCTCCTTTTTTCAATACACCGGTTTCGGCAAACCTCGGAATTCCGAATGCCAATCGCGACGAACAACTCGGCGGCGGTGCGCTGATCGGCGGATACAACGGACAGCTTGAATATACGGGCGATTTCGGACCCTACATCGTTCCGCAAACGACGTATCAAATTGTTGACAGTTTGAGTTATTCAGCCGGAAAACATACGTTAAAATTCGGCGGAACACTTTTGCGCCGTGATGTTGCGCTCTATCGTCCGAATCGCGGAAAAGGCTACTTTTTTCTGATCGGCAACGGCAGTCCCGGAGAATGCGGCGGTGCGGCTTCGACCGGATTCGAGCAATCCGATTTGCTGATCGGTTTTGTCTGTAATTATCAGATCGGACCGCCGTTCGGCACGGTCGGCACACGAAATTGGGAAAACGGTGTTTTCTTTCAAGATGATTGGCGTGTTTCACAGCGTTTGACATTAAATCTCGGATTGCGCTACGAGTATTTTACAAATCCGACAGAAATGTACGGTCGTCAGGCAAATTTTGATATTTCGAGCGGACGCTTAATTGTCGCTGCGGACAGCAAAGATTCGCTGACTGAAAACGATAAAAATAATTTCAGCCCGCGTGCCGGATTTGCGTATGATTTAACGGGCAAAGGCAAAACAATACTTCGCGGCGGCTACGGAATTTTCTATTTCCTGGATCGCGGCGGCATTGATAATCAATTGGCGCAAAATCCGCCATACAGCGGCTTTTCGGTTTTCAGCTACACAGACGGTTTTCGCATAACCTTGTCCGGTCGTGCGCCCAACGGTTCGCTTGATTCGCGTCTGGCAACTAATCCGCTGCCAATCGGCGATGTTTCCGGTGTTAATTTGAATAATCCGCAAAATGTGGATGTTTTGGCGGTTTTGCCGGACAATAAGACGGCAAATGTTCAGCAATTTAATATTCAGATGCAGCAGCAACTATCGAGAGATACGTCAATGAGTGTGGCGTATGTCGGCACACGCGGCAGAAATCTGGCACTTTATTACAACTTAAACGGAAGAATCGTCGAGACTGGAACAAACGTCGGATGTTCGCGGGCTTTGGTCAATAATCGTTGTTTCCCGAACATCAATCGCGTCAATGTCCGCGATGACAACGGCAAATCGCAATACGATTCGCTGCAAGTTCAGCTTGAACGCCGTTTTTCAGAAGGCTGGCAGTATCGTCTGGCTTATACTTTTTCAAAAACGAAAGACAACGGCGAAGGCGCGTTTGACAGCGTCGGCGACACGGGAATCAATTTCATCGAGCCTTTCACGACTTCGCGGATTGATTTTCCGCACGTCTTCTCGGCGGCGACTATTTGGGATATTCCGTTTGGACGCGGCAGACGCTTCGGTTCTGATATTCCGGGCGTTCTCAATGCGATTATCGGCGGTTGGCAATTAAACGGAATTTTTCGCGCTCAGAGCGGACAAGCGTTTGATGTCCGGCGCAACGGTGTCAGAGTTGATCTGGTCGGCGATCCTTACACGGGAACAACCGACGGGCGTTTTTTGAACTTAAACGCCTTTACCCAGGCTCCGGCAGGACGTTTCGGAAATCTGGAAAGAAATTCTTTGCGCTCGCCGGCGACTTATAGTTTGAATCTCGGTTTAACGAATAACATCGCTGTTACCGAAAGTTTCAAATTACAGGTCAGAGCCGAATTCTTTAACCTTTTCAACACTCCGCAGTTAGGAGTTCCGAATACTGATCTTGGAAACAGCGATCCGGTTTTCGGTTTCGGCACGATTCGCGGAACGCAAGCCTTTACGAATCGGCAGATTCAATTAGGCGTGCGTCTCCAGTTTTAATTCCAAACGGAAGATGTCAAAGTTTTTATCAATTTGACATCTTGTTCTTTTCAAAGGCGTGAAACATCATAATTTCACGCCTTTTTTTCTTACTTTTTTTAAGATGATCGGAAGAATAATCGGAATAATTTTCTGGATAACGCTAATATCTACGATTGGCGTTTCAGCAATTGAACGCCGAATTTATGCGGAAAACACCCAAACATTTCCGCAAGTTCACAAAATAGAACCGCCTAATTGGTGGGCGAATCATACGCTTAATCCGGTTCGGCTGTTAGTGCGCGGTGAAAATTTTCTGAATTCTTCGGTAAAATCTCCCGATAAAAATCTAAAGGTTTCAAATATCCGTATCAATGCACGCGGCGATTATGTCTTTTTCGATGTCGAAATCGCGCCGCAGACAAAGTTCGGAAAATACGATTTTGAAATTTCAAACCCAAACGGAAAATCCCGTATTCCGTTTGAAATTCTCGCGCCTTTGAGGGAAAATCCGCAAACAATAACGAACGAAGACATAATTTATCTGATAATGACTGACCGTTTTGCCGACGGCGATTCATCAAATAATAAAGAGGTTGATCGCCAAAATCCGCGAGCGTGGCACGGCGGAGATTTTCGCGGAATAATTAACAAATTGCCGTATTTAAAGGAGTTAGGCATAACGGCAATTTGGCTCACGCCCTGGTATGAGAATCCCGACGAAGCCAATGAATGTGACAAGAACTGGTGTCCATACACAAATTATCACGGTTATCACGCGACAGATTATTACGGCGTGGAAAATCATTTCGGCACAATGCAGGATTTGCAGGAACTGATTGCCGCGTGCAAAAAAAACGGCATAAAGGTTATTCAGGATCAGGTTGCCAATCATGTCGGCATTCAGCACGTTTGGGTAAAAAATCCGCCGTTAGAAAATTGGTTTTCGCCTTTCGCCCAAAATTCGTTTAACAATTCGGTGCTTTTGAGCCCGAATGCTTCGCCGCGCGAAAGAGAAAATTTGATAAACGGCTGGTTTAACGAACTTCTTCCCGATAATAATCACTACGAACCGGAAGTCAGAAAATATCAGATTCAAAATGCGCTCTGGTGGATCGGAATGACCGGAATCAGCGGCATCAGACAAGATACGATTCAGTATATGCCCAGAGAATTTATTCGCGATTGGTCAACGGCGATAAAAAAACAATATCCGCGCTTTTATCTGGTTGGCGAGGTTTTCGAAGAAGACTCGGCGCAAACCGCTTTTTTTCAAGGTGGAAAAATCGGTTGGGACAAAATTGACACGAATCTCCCGTCGGTTTTCGATTTTAAGTTATGGCGCACTTCGCAAGAAGTTTTCACAGGCAAAAAGCCTGCACGCGCACTTCGGGATGTTTTGAAATATGACGGACTTTATCCCGATATCAATAACGTAACGGTTCTGGCAAACAATCACGACACGGATCGCTTTATGAGTTTGCAAGGCGCAACGAAAGAAGGCGCGAAACTTCATATTGCCTTTATTCTGACAACGCGCGGAATTCCCCAATTATATTACGGCGAAGAAATTTTAATGACAGGCGGACACGATCCCGACAATCGCAAAGATTTTCCCGGCGGGTTTTCCGGAGATTCAGCGGATAAATCTACTGAGCCGGGAAGAACCGCCGATGAACAGGAGATGTTTGAATTTACAAAGTTTTGGATCGGTAAAAGAAAACAATCGAATGCCATCAAATTCGGAAAAACGATTGACCTTGATTACGGCGACGATGTTTATATTTTTGCCCGCGTTTTTGAAAATGAAGTTAAAATTTTAGGTTTTAACAAATCCGAGAGAAGTATCAGCGAAAATTTCAAGAAAAAAGATTTAAGTTTACCTGAAACAAATATTATCTGTTCGCCTGACGCATTTTATAAAAATAATGAACCGAGATTAAGTCTTCAAGGCGGTGTGGAAAATCAAGACATCCATTTGTCTTTTCCTGCAAAAAGCGTGATTGTTTATAATTGTTTCAAAGCAAAACAAAAGTAAAAAGAAAAAATATGAACTTTTCAAGAGCGAGCGGCATTCTGCTACATCCGACATCTTTTCCGGGCGATTACGGCATCGGCGATCTGGGCAAAAACGCTTATCAATTTATTGATTTTCTGGCATCGGCAAAACAGACTTACTGGCAGATTTTGCCGCTCGGTCCGACCGGATACGGCGATTCACCGTATCAATGTTTTTCGGCGTTTGCCGGAAATACGAACCTGATCTCACCGGAAATTCTGGTTGAAGAAGAGCTTCTTACGCAGGAAGAAATTGACGAAAAGCCGGATTTTCCCGATGGAAAAATTGATTTCGGAAAAGTCATTGATTGGAAAAATTCTTTACTGAAAAAAGCCTACGAGCGTTTTCGTCTGACGACGAGCGTGAATCTGCGCGGTTCGTTTGAAACATTTACGCAAACGGTCGCCTGGTGGCTCGAAGATTACGCGCTTTTTCGAGCGATCAAACGCACGCAGAATCAGAAAATGTGGCTCGAATGGGACGAACCGCTGCGCTTAAGAAACGAAGATGCAATCAACAATGCGCGAGAAGAATTACTGGAGGAAATCCTCGCGCAAAAGTTTTATCAATTCCTGTTTTTCAAACAATGGTCGCGTCTGAAAAAATATGCCAGTGAAAAAGGAATCAAGATCATCGGCGACGTTCCGATCTTTATTTCGTTCGATTCGGCGGATGTCTGGCGGAATCCTTCGCAATTTAAATTAAATGAAGACGGTTCGCCGAAGACGGTCGCGGGCGTTCCGCCTGATTATTTTTCAAAAACCGGACAGCTTTGGGGAAATCCGATTTACAACTGGGACAAAATGCGCGGCGAAGGTTTCAAATGGTGGATTGACCGCGTGCGTTTTACTCTGAAAACGGTTGATATTCTGCGGATTGACCATTTTCGCGGTTTTGCCGCGAGTTGGGAAGTTCCGGGCGGAGACCTGACGGCGGAAAACGGGCATTGGGTAAATGTTCCCGGAAAAGATTTATTTTCTACGCTGAAATTCGCGCTTGGCGAATTGCCGGTTTTGGCGGAAGATTTAGGCGTAATTACGCCTGACGTCGAAGAATTGCGCGATAGTTTCGGTTTTCCGGGAATGCGTATTTTGCAGTTTGCCTTCGGCGGCGACACGAAAAATCTTGATCTGCCGCACAATTATATTAAAAATTGCGTTGCCTATACCGGAACGCACGACAACGACACGACCGTCGGTTGGTTTAATTCAAAAGTCGGTGCGGGTTCGACGCGCGACGAAGCGGAAATCTCAAAAGAACACGATTTTTGTCTTAAATATTTAAATTCGGAAGGCGGCGAAATTCACTGGGATTTTATCCGCGCAGTTTGGGCAAGTGTTGCAAATACGGCAATTGTGCCGATGCAGGATTTGCTCGGTTTAGATAACGAAGCACGAATGAATCTGCCGGCATCGGAATCTGGAAACTGGAATTGGCGGTGTCAAAATAATTGTTTTTCAGACGAACTTGCAAAAAGATTACGAGATTTAACGGAGATTTACGGACGAACGAAATGAATATGAAAAACGAATTTTTAACGCAAAGACGCAAAGATGTAAAGACGCAAAGATTTACTAATGAAAAAGTAAAAGGTAAAAAGGTAAAAGTTCGGAATGTTTTTACATTTTCTCATTTACCTTTTATCTTAAATTCCTTCGCGCCGATGCGTCTTTGCGTTTTATTGCTGTTTTTAGTTTCAGCAACTTTTGCTCAAATGCCGACGGTCGAAAAGATCGAGCCGCCGAATTGGTTTGCGAATTATTCGATCAATCCGGTGCGCGTTCTGGTGCGCGGGAAAAATCTTTCGGGCGCGAATGTCTCTGTGCCGAAGGGAAGCGGTTTGAAGGCTTATAATTTTCGCGCTTCGGAAAACGGAAATTACCTGTTTTTCGATCTCGAAATTGCCCGAAAAACGAAGATCGGAAAATATGATTTGCAGATTCGGACGCAAGCTGGAAATGTGAATTCCCCGTTTGAAATCTCACCGAAAATCAACCGGCAGAATCGTTTGCGGGGATTTACGCCCGACGATGTAATTTATTTTATCGTTACAGACCGCTTTGCTGACGGCGATCCGGCAAATAACGATCCGCTGAAATCAAAAGGTTTATATGACCGGACAAAAGGTCGTCATTACCACGGCGGCGATTTTCAAGGTGTAATTGATAAACTGCCGTATTTGAAGAGTTTAGGCGTGACGGCGATCTGGAAAACGCCCGTTTATGATAATAACGACAAACCCGACACAAAAGAAGTTTATCCCGAATTTCCCGTAACAACGGGCTATCACGGATACGGTGCGGTTGATATGTATGCGGTTGATGAACATTTGGGCGACACGGCAAAATTGCGCGAACTCGTTCAGAAAGCGCAAGATTTGGGAATAAAAGTAATACAAGATCAGGTGGCAAATCACACCGGACCGTATCACGTCTGGGCGGACGATCCGCCGACTCCGACCTGGTGGAACGGCACGGTTGAAAATCATCCGAATAACAACTGGCAAAAATGGACGGCGATGAATCCGCGCGCGACATATCAAACGCAATCGCGCAACATTGACGGCTGGTTTATAGACATTCTGCCGGATTTTAATCAGGACGACCCGGAAGTTGAACGCTATTTGATTCAAAATTCGCTGTGGTGGCTCGAAATGTTCGGTTTCGACGCGATTCGGATGGACACTCTGCCGCACGTTCCGAGAAAATTCTGGGAAAAATGGGGAACTGCCATTAAACGCGAATATCCGAACGTCAATATTTTAGGCGAACTTTATGACAGCGATCCGGTTTTGCTCGCCTATTTTCAGAGCGGTCGGCGCGGACACGACGGCGTTGACACGCAGATTGACACGCTTTTCGATTTCGGACTTTTTTATCCGATTCGCAATGCTTTCGCGCAGGGAAAACCGATTCGGGAAATCCAACAGATGTTTTCCAGAGATTGGATTTATCCGAATTCGGATGTTTTGACAACATTCCTGGGCGTTCACGATATGCCGCGTTTTATGAACGAACCCGGCGCGACCGCCGAAGGATTGAAACTCGCGCAAACTCTTGTTATGACCTCGCGCGGAACGCCTCTGCTTTATTACGGCGACGAAATAGCGATGCCCGGCGGTGTAGACCCCGACAACCGGCGCGATTTTCCCGGCGGTTTTCCGAATGATTCGCGCAATGCTTTTACCCAGCAAGGCAGAACCGCGCAGGAAAATGACGTTTGGAATCATCTTGCGCTTTTAGGTAAATTGCGTAACGAATTAGAGCCTTTGCGGAAAGGAAAAACGCTTGATTTATTAGATGAAGAACAACAGTTTGTCTATGCGAGATTAGGCGCAGGAAATAAGAAAACACCTGTAATTGTTGTATTTAATAATGATACAAAGTCTGCAAATGTCGAATTTCAAGTTACGCCCGACAGAACTTGTCAAACGAAAGAGGAAGGCAAAGAAACATATTTCGAGCGAAGCTGGCATAGAAACCCGACTGACATCGAGCAGCTTTGGCTTTGGAACGGGAACATTTTAACCGACAGACTCGGCAAATCCGGCGATGTCAAAATTGATTGCGGAATGTTCAAAATTACGATGCCGGCGCGAACGGCGGGAATTTTTACGGCAAAAAAATAACTCGCGGTTTTTGAGGCGGACTTGCTGCCAGCATTTGTCGAAATAGAGTTTTAGTTTGTTTATATTTTAAAACACCGGGCAGAGCCGCCCGACTTTGAACCGAGGGAGTTTATTTTGTTATGAAAGCACTTTTTTTTATGGGATTTATTTTTTCCGCGTTTTTAATCATTTTGGGTTATTCGTCCAAAGAAACTGCCGGAGATGTTTTGGGGAATACCGTCATAATCGGCGGAGTTTTAATTCTGGTTTTTATGACAATTATCGGTGTAATGATGTTTTTGAAGGAGAAAAGAGGGAAGTAATTCGGAGTTTCCCGAACATAAATTTATGCAAGAAAAACCGCGTTTAAGTTTTTGGCAAATCTGGAATATGAGTTTCGGATTTTTGGGCATTCAATTCGGTTGGGGATTGCAGCTGGCGAATATGTCGCCGATTTATAAATATCTCGGCGCAGACGAGGCGAATTTGCCGTATCTCTGGCTTGCCGGACCGATGACGGGTTTGCTCGTTCAACCGATTGTCGGCGCGATGAGCGACCGAACCTGGACAAAACTCGGTCGTCGCCGCCCGTATTTTCTGGTCGGCGCGATTTTGGCGAGTATTTGTTTGATTTTAATGCCGAATTCTCCCGCGCTCTGGATGGCAGCGGGACTTCTTTGGGTTTTGGATGCTTCGATCAATATCACGATGGAGCCGTTTCGCGCATTTGTCGCCGATAATCTGCCGGAGGAACAGCGCACACTCGGTTTTGTAATGCAGTCGTTTTTTATCGGAATCGGTCAAACGCTGGCAAATGCTCTGCCATTTATCTTAACCGCGCTCGGCGTGGTCGGCGTGATGACAAGCGGAATTCCTTATTCGACGCTGATTGCCTTTAGCGTCGGCGGGGTTTTCTTTCTTTTGGCGGTTTTGTGGACGGTTTTCACGTCGCACGAGTATCCGCCCGAAGATATGGAAGCGTTTAACCGTAAAAAAGCGGAAGGACATCTTGTCGCTTCGATCTTCAAGGAAATCGGCGAAGCGATCAAAGATATGCCTTTGACGATGAAACAACTCGCTGTCGTACAGTTTTTCTCGTGGTTTGCCCTGCCGTGTATGTGGCAGTTTTATGGGATTACGGTCGGGAAAATTGCCTTCGGCGCGGTTGATGAAACAGCGACTCCCGAACTTTTTCAGCAGGGAAACGAATGGGCGGGTTTAATGTTTGCAACTTATAATGTCGTCTGTTTTCTGGTTGCCTTCGCCATTCCGTGGTTTGCCAATAATGTCAGCCGCAAGGCGGTTCACGCGGTTTGTTTAACGCTCGGCGGTCTGGGATTGATCTCGACGATGTTTGCGACAAATCCGTATTTTCTGATCATCGGAATGATCGGAGTCGGCATCGCGTGGGCTTCGATTCTGGCAATGCCGTATGTCATCCTCGCGGGCGCGATCAAACCGGAAAGAATGGGCGTTTATATGGGCGTTTTCAATTTATTTATCGTCATCCCGCAAATCGTTATGTCATTTTTAATTCCGCAAATTTACCAGAGTGTTCTCGGCGGAAATTCGCTCAATGTCGTTATCTTGGGCGGAATTTCGATGCTCATCGCCGCCGTTAGCGTTTTTCTCGTCAACGACATCGGACAGATGAAACTCGAAAGCGACGAAGAAATTGCCGTGCCGGGCGAAACGGTGGTCGGCGGAGTTGATTTATAAATTTTATTTGAAAGGAGAATTATGTCTGGCAAATTTTTTATAAAAATCATAATTGCAACGCTTTTACTTTCAAACTTTGTTTTTACTCAACAAAATCCGCCGCGAGATTTTTCAAAGGAAACTGCCAGAACTTCGCAGAATTGGGTGAAAGATGCCGTAATCTATGAAATCTTTCCGCGCCAGTATTCAAACAAAGGCGATTTTAATGCGATCACGAACGATCTCGACCGTTTGAAAAATTTGGGCGTAACGGTTTTGTGGCTGATGCCGATTCATCCCATCGGGCAGGAAAAGAAAAAAGGCACAATCGGTTCGCCGTATGCGGTGAAGGATTATTACGCGGTCAATCCCGATTACGGGACGAAAGAAGATTTGAAAAAACTAATCAGCGAAGCGCACAAACGCGGTTTGAAAGTCATCATTGATATTGTCGCCAATCACACGGCTTGGGATTCGGTGATGATGAAAAATCCGGCGTTTTATACGCGCAATGAGAAAGGCGAAATCATTCCGCCGGTCGCGGATTGGGCTGATGTCGCTGATTTGAATTATGAAAATCCCGAATTGCGGAAATATATGATCGAGATGCTGAAATCGTGGGTTCGTGATTACGATCTCGACGGTTTTCGGTGCGATGTTGCGGGTTTTGTGCCGACGATGTTTTGGGAAGAAGCGCGGCGCGAAGTTGATAAAATAAAGGCGGACACGATCTGGCTTGCCGAATGGCACGAGCCTGATCTTTTGGTCAATGCGTTTAATCTCGATTATTCGTGGTCAATGCACTCGGCTCTCGACGAAGTTCTGCACGGGGAAAAAGCGGCGAAACATATCCGCGAAACTTGGGAAACGGAAAAGGCGAAGTTTCCGAAAAACTCTCTGCATCTGCGTTTTTCCGACAATCACGATGAGAAAAGAGCCATCGCGCGTTTCGGCGAAGGCGGCGCGTTGGCGGCGCAGGCTCTAGCGTTTACGATTGACGGTGTGCCGCTTGTTTATAACGGAATGGAAGTCGGCGACACGACCGAATCGGGTTTTCCCGCGTTGTTTGAAAAAATGCCGATCTTCTGGGATATAAAAGTGCGCCGACCGGAATTTCCGGCGTTTTATGACGGAATGACAAAACTTCGCGCCAATTCAATCGCATTAAGACGCGGCGAAACAGTCTGGATAAAAAATTCGGATGAAGAAAGAGTTTTGACTTTTGTGAGGCGTTCGGGCAACGAAGAAATCTTAGTCGCAGTCAATATGACAAACGCGCCGTTTTTCGGTTCGGTCGAAGCGTCAGGCGGTTACGAAGAAATCACGCCGAATATGGAAAATTCTTCAAACGGTCTGCCGAGCCTGAGTTTAAAGCCTTTCGGTTTTCGGATTTTTAGGAAGAAATAATTTAGCCACAGATTTACACAGATAAACACGGATGAAGAAAGATATGAAAAC
>JBGTIH010000020.1:0-1502 GCA_041745765.1 Pyrinomonadaceae bacterium
TTCGTGCAGAATTACGGCATAACCCGTCAAACTTCTTGTTCCGAACGGAACTAAAACCCGTGCGCCGATCTTGATATTTTCGCGCAAAGCGGCGGGCAAACTATATGTAAAAGTTTGCCTCAAAGGAATAGGCAGCGCGACTTCGACATATTTCGGCAAAGATTTGTCGTTCGGAAAAATTTTCGAGGCTGGTTTAGACATTTTACGATTTCAGACAGTATCGCCAGCGTCCCGCTGGCTGAACGTGAGTGCGTCCCGCACTCACGTTCACGTTTTTCAACATTGAATTCGTGCCAGCGGGACGCTGCCACGACAGCCGTCGAGACGACGGCGTTACAGATTTTATAATTAAAATGATAACCTAAAGAAACATTTTCCTGAAATGAATGTCTGAAATTTAAGAGAAGATATGGAAACATTTTTACAAGAAAAAACAGAGAAAAAAGGCATTAACAAAGTGATGCTCGGCGCGATTGTGGTGGCGTTTTTGCTGATTGCGGGAGCGGTTTATCTTTTGTCGTTTCAGCCAACGATTGATGAACATAAACAGATGGTTTTGGAAGGTGCTTTGATGCCTGGTTCGCCGGAGTTTGAACAGCTTTCAAAGCAAATAATAATTACGACCGATGCCGAAAATACGATTGAATCTTTCACCGGTTTGGGAACGATTATGATGAACATTCCGGCGACAATTCGCAATAAAAGCGATAAAACAATCACACTTCTGCAAGTTAATTTAAGCGTCGTAGATCGGAAAAATCAGATGGTTAAGGAAAAAGAAGTGATTGTTGTTCCGAGTTATCAAGCAAATGTTTTGCCGCCGGAAGATTCGATAAAAATCCAGCAAACGCTCGACGGTTTTCCGCCGAAAGCCGACCGCGCAATGGTTCGCTGGCGCGTAACGGCAATTAAAACGCAATAATAATAATGGTGAATGGTGAATGGTGAAATGTGAATGGTGAATTAATAACATTTATCATTTACCATTCACCATTCACCATTAAAAGCATTCACCATTCACATTTCACCATTAACAAAGAGTTCTTCCAGCGATTGTTTGATGGGTTGGACGGAAACGAGGTTTCCGCCGGAATTTTTGACGATTTGCAAGATTTTTTCGATGTCGTTTTCGGTGGCTGCGTGGATATTCGCGCCGTTTGCTTTTGCGGAAATTTCCGCGCCGTTGATTTTTGTGATCTCGCTTTCCAATTTTTGCGCCGAAACATTTTTAACGACGATTTCAAACGATTGAATCTCGCCGCTTTTTGTTAAAAGATCGTGTAAGTTTCCGGTGGCGGAGAGTTTTCCGTTTCGCAAAATCGCGACGTTATCGCAGAGTGCTTCGATGTCGGACAAAATATGCGTTGACATAAAAACGGTCGTGCCTTTTGTCCGAAGTTCGGCGATCAGTTCGCGGATCTCGCGCCGTCCGAGCGGATCGAGTCCCGACATTGGTTCGTCCAAAAACACGATTTCGGGATCGTTGATCAAAGATTGCGCCA
>JBGTIH010000021.1:0-22191 GCA_041745765.1 Pyrinomonadaceae bacterium
CGGAAGTTGAACAGATAAGAATCGAACAAATCAAAATAATTATTTTCATAAAAAAAATAGCTAATCAGTATAGTGAGCGGTAGCGAACACTTTTGATAATCAGATTGAGAATAAATAATGATGCTCACTATCGTTCGCTATACTGTTTAGGAAAAAGGGCAACGCTGACAAAAGTTTGTCGCTTTGCCCGCCTTAATAGTTGTATTCAATTATTTTGCCAAACTCAGACCCGTTCCGCGCGGAAAACTGCCGACCGTGATCGGCAGTTTTCCTTTGAATTCGATTTTTCCAGCAATCGCATCAGCCGACGCGCTTTGCAGACTCGACATATCGCCGTAAGCGACGATATAAGTTTTCATCGAGGGAAAACCACGCAACAGATACGGATTGCCGAACGCGATACTGACAACCGGAGTTTCGCCTTTTAAAATTTCATTCAAAACTTTCTCACCCGATTCGGGCAAGCCGACCGAATTTTTCGCGCCCGAACGCACACGCCCGAAAAGCCCTGCGACGACGACATCGGCTTCAGACGCTTTCTTCAGAGCGTTTTCGATTTCCTTTTCGGTCGAGCGTTCGTCAATCGCAATGCGTTCCGTTTGCAGACCGTTACGGCTCAAAGTTCTGACTAATGTATTGCCGACAAAGTTGCGGTCTTCGCCGTTTGTGATGGCGAGAACCAGAGCTTTTTGTCCCAATTTAAGCGGCAATGCAGTTCCTTCGTTTTTAACCAGAGTAATCGCATTTTGCGCGATTTCATTGGAAAGTTTTTGTGTTTCCTGACTTGCGACCGTTAGGTCAATCGAATCGAGCGGTGTAGATTGTTTTTTGTCCAAACCCAATTTGTATTTCCACGCGAGAATTTTTCTGACCGATTCATTGATTCTTTCTTCGGTAATTCTGCCGGATTTGACGGCTTCAAGAAGTCCGCGAATCGGCGCATCGCCGTTGGAAGGTTTTAATAACACGTCGTTTCCGGCAAGCACGGCGCGAACGGCGGCTTCTTCCTGATTAAAATACAGCGTCAGACCGCTCATATCCATCGCGTCGGTGACAATCAGACCGTCAAATCTCATATCGTTTTTCAAAATATTCGTCACGATATTTTTGGAAAGCGTCGCCGGAATCGTCGAGGCTTCCGTTATTACTTCGGATTCAGTATAAGCGGCTTTTTCCGACTTTTTCAAAGGCTGAACTTTTTCAGAATCGAGTTGCGGCATAGCAATATGCGAGATCATTACTGAGCCGACACCGCTTTTGATAATTTCACGAAACGGGATAAATTCGGTTTGGTTAAGACGTTCGCGCGTGAAATTTATCTCCGGCAAACCGCGATGAGAATCAACCGCCGTATCGCCGTGACCGGGAAAATGTTTCGCCGTTGCCAGCACGTTTCCGCTTTGCAGACCGATCATAAATTCGGTCGCAAATTTTCCGACTTCGTGCGGATTTTCGCCGTAACTGCGAACATTAATGACCGGATTATCGGCGTTATTATTGACATCAACAACCGGCGCGAAATCCCAATGAATTCCTAAAGCACGCGCTTCCTTTGCGACAAGTGCGCCTTCGCGCCGCGCAAATTCGGGATTTCCCGTCGCCGACACAGCCATATTCCAAGGGAAATTTATCGTGTCGGGAAAACGCATTGCCACGCCGGTTTCAAAATCGGCGGAAATCAAAAGCGGAATATCGGCAAGTTCCTGCATCCGATTTACAAAATGAACCGTGTCGTAAACGCCGCCGACAAAAACGATGATGCCGCCGATTTTGTTTGTCGTCACCTGCCGCTTAAATTCCTGAAATTTCGTGCTGTCCTGATTCATATAATCGGCATTCACGCCGATATGAATCATCTGTCCGATCTTTTCGTCGAGCGTCATCTTTGCCAGCATTTTGTCCGCCCATTTAAATGATTTCGCATCCGGTTTGAAAGTGGTCGATGCAAAAGCAGGCAAAATAAAACTTTGCGAAAGTGCCAATAATAGCAATAAACTCAAAAAACTTTTAATCATTTTTTTTTATAATCAAACTCGCCACAAATGCGACTGAAAATGTCGTTAAACTCCCGATCAAGGCATACCACGTCCAGGCGATGGGAGTTCCGAAATAAACATAAATCATCAGCAAAATGCTTGCCGACATTCCGAAAAGCGCGTGAATTTCGCGGGCTTTTTTCAAAAACGTGCCGACCAGAAAAACGCCCAAGATCGGACCATTGATCAGAGATGCCACCGAAAGAGCTTGAATCAAAGCAGAACTCTTTGCATTTATTAAACTTATGGCAACAACAACTTGAATAATTCCGACGATCAAAGTCAGCCGACCAGAAATTTTCAAAAAATATTTGTCGGTCTTGTTTTTTGCAAACGGTTTATATAAATCATTGACGGCAGTTGCCGCAATGGAATTGAGCGAAGAAGAAAGAGCCGCCGCGAAAATTGCCGCGACAACCAAGCCGGAAAGTCCCGATGGCATATTATTAGTAATAAAATCGGGAAAAACCTGATCGCCGCCGGCAAACGGAAATGTCGCCGGAACGCCCGAACCGGCGATTCCGGCGTTCGCATATTCAACCGTAAAGTTATACGGCTCATAAAAGGCAAAAAGCAAAACGCCGATAAACAAAAATCCGATAAACTGCGCCAAAATTACCGCGCCGCTCGACAAAAGAGCGAGTGAAGCGCGGCTTGCCTTGTCCGTGCAGAGATAACGCTGTACGAGATATTGATCCGTTCCGTGCGTTGACATCGTTAGAAAACAACCGCCTAAAATTCCCGCCCAAAATGTGTAAGTCTTGGTGAAATCAAGCGTAAAATCGAAAATTTGAAATTTATCAAACTGTTCGCCGATCGCAATCGCGCCCGCAATTCCGCCGTCAATCTGCTGAATCAAAACGACCGCCGCGGCAATCGCTCCGCCGATATAAATACCGAGCTGCACGACCTCAACCCAAATCACGGCTTCCATTCCGCCGTAAAATGTGAAAACAATCATCACCGCCCCGAGCAAAACTATCGAAGCTATAACAATCGTCGTCGGATCGGAATCCGGCACGAATGCCGTATAAACCGCCGCTAAAACAATCGCCGTCAGAAGCAGCCTGATTCCGTCGGCAATATTTCGCATTATCACGAAGAGAATCGAGGCAAGCATTTTGACTTTTAAGCCGAACTGCTCCCCCAAAAGTTGATAAACGGTTTGAAGCTCGCCTTTGAAATACAGCGGAATAAAAACCAGCGAAATTATGATGCGTCCGACGAGATAACCGAAAACGACCTGCAAAAACTCGAAATTTCCGTTTCGCGCAAAAGCCACGCCCGGAACGGAAATAAACGTAATCGTCGAAGTTTCCGTCGCCACAATCGAAGCGGAAATCGCCCACCAGGGCACGTTTCTATCGCCGACGAAATAATCTTCCGTCGTTTTTTGTCTGCCCGAAAAATAAATACCGAACGCGGTTATTCCGATCAAATAGCCGAAAATTATGACTAAATCCAGTGTTTGCATTTTTTAAGAAGAATACAAGAAAGTCGGTAGAAATCCGTAACTAATTCTTAACTTGAAATTCATTTCAGGTCAAATTGAAAAACTCCGAAATCTTAAAATTATCGTAACTTTTTAGGTCTTTGATCTTTGATCTTTTGACTTCGGACTTTGGACTTTGGACTTTGGACTATTGAAACCACTTTGGCTTTTTACTTTTTCCGCCTTGTGCTATAATCGGAAACAGGCGAAAGAAACTTTCTACAAAGTTAGTGACCGGGCGAAACAATAATTGAGCCAACATTTGAAGAACGGGAGACCAACGCCGCTTATTCGGTGCAATCTTTCAAGTTGAAGATTTGCCATAGAATTCGGCTCTGATGCTTTTCGGAGCAAAAGGTCACCCACCTGTATATTACAGGTTCAATTCAAACGCACGGCACGGCTTTTGTGGTCTTCTTTTGCCAATAATTTTAATCCCAAATCCGCGATCCAATCTTCAGAATCGAAGCACTTTGGATTTGAGATTTGGGATTTTTGTTTTTTATGAATATTTTAATGATTGCAGATGTCGTCGCGCGTCCCGGCAGACTGGCTGTTCTGCAGAAAATAAAGGATTTACGCGAGCAATACTCGATTGATATTGCCACGATGAATGCCGAAAATGTGGCGGGCGGTTTTTCGATCACGCCGCCGATTGCCGACGAACTTTTCGAGAGCGGCATCGATCTGATGACTTCCGGCAATCACATTTTCGATAAACACGAGATTATTCCCTATATTCAAAAAAATCCGCGTCTTTTGCGTCCGGCAAATTATCCGCCGGGAACGCCCGGTAGCGGTCTTTTTGTCGGCGAGATCAACGGTTTCCGCATCGCCGCGCTCAATCTTCTGGGCAGAGTTTTTATGCCGCCGAATGTTGATGATCCGTTTCGTGTTGCCGACGAACAGATAAATTTAATTCCCGACGATGTGAAAATTCGCCTCGTTGATATGCACTGCGAAGCGACTTCGGAAAAATACGGAATGGGCTGGTTTCTCGACGGCAGAGTTTCGGCGGTGGTCGGTTCGCACACGCACGTTCCGACCGCCGACGAACGGATTTTAGACGAAGGAACGGCGTATATTACCGACATCGGAATGACCGGAAGTTATGCGGGAGCAATCGGAATGGACAAATTCGATGTCATCAATCGTTTTATGAATTTCCCGAACAAGCGCGCCGCACATTCAAAAGGCGATGTTTGGATTTGCGCTGTCATAATTGAAATTGATGAAAATTCCGGCAAAGCTCTAAAGATCGAAAGAATCAAAATCGAAGTTTGATTTTAATGGATTTGCTTTAATTCAATCGGCTGAAAACTTTTGGCAAGCTGGCGGATTGCGCCGAGATGATATGCCGTATGCACGATCATTGCCATCGCTTCCGTCATTTTATCTTCGTTCCAACCTTCGATCTTTTGATATGCCTCGAGAACGGCTTCGTAACTCTTGTGAAGATTCTTTTTCAAATCTTCCCATTCTTCGACGGAAACCTCTTTTTTCGCCCAGCTTTTATCCCAATCGGCGGCTTGCACGATTCCCTGCATAAAATTATTCAAAACATCCAGATAGTAACGCAGATGTTCGACGTGCGCGGCGATCGTCGTTGAAGAACCGGCACGCGAAACAGTTTGCGCGTCAAGATTTTCGATTGTATTAAAAACTCCGATTCCTTTGTCAAGATAAATACTTCCTTGCGGCGGCGAGCCTTCAAATGTTTCTTTAAATAGGTAATTCAGCGAATTTACAAAATCTTTCGTTTCAATCTGATCCATTTATTTTTTCCTTTTTTATTTACCGTAAACTTTTGTGTTAATCTTTAATTTCAACATCTTTTCAATCGCAAATCGCCAATTGAAAATCGCAAATTCAAACGTATGTCAGCAGAAAATATCGAACAGTTTATCAGCAATTTAGCACAAAGTCTGCACGAAGAAACTTTTGTCAAAATGACTTTGGGCAATTATCGCGGAAGCGACGCGCATTTGCAAAAGCTTCTGATTCGTCTGGTCAAAACCAACAAAGGCACGCGGCTTTTCTTTCTATATCGCTATGACACGCGCGACACGGCGAAAAATTTTGAATTTAACGAAGGTTTTAAGAAAATTCGCCACGCGCTCGGCACGGATTTTTTCAGCGGTCATCTTTTTACGACGGAAAACGATTTCCAACTCGATGTCGGCAAAAAAGGCAAATCGCGCTTAAACACCGGAAAACCGACATTTAAAGCAAAACCCGATCTCGAACACAACCGCGAAAAACAAATTCAAATTGATCCGAATGCGTTTTACTTGAAAGCTCTCGGCATCACGACCGACCGCGGCGAAATCCGCGCTAAACAGCAGGATAAATGGAAACAAATCAACAAATTTATCGAAACTTTAAGCAAACTAATTGAAAATTCTCCGCTCAACGAAAAAAAGAAAATCAAAATCGTTGATATGGGTTCGGGCAAGGGTTATCTGACTTTTGCAACTTACGATTTTTTCAAAAATACGCGAAAAATAGATGTCGAAGTCATCGGCGTTGATACGAAGGAACAACTTGTTCGTTTAGGAAACGATATTGCGAAAACCTGCGATTTTTCGGGCTTGAAATTCGTTCACGGCTATATCAATGATTACGAATTAAATGACGTTGATGTTTTGATCGCGCTTCACGCCTGCAATACGGCAACCGATGACGCGATATTTAAAGGAATCGAGGCAAATGCCGCTTTAATCGTCTGTGCGCCGTGCTGTCATCAGGAAATTCGCCCGCAAATTACGCCGCCGGAAATGCTGAAAAATATTCTCAAACACGGCATAATGCTCGAACGCGAAGCCGAAACCTTAACCGACGGACTTCGTGCGCTGCTTCTGGAAAAAAGCGGTTATTCAACAAAATTATTTGAATTTATCGCAACCGAACATACGCCGAAAAATAATATGATCGTCGGCACGCGGCATAATCGGCAGTTTGAAAGCGAAAATTTTAGTCAGCAAATTCAAGCGATCAAAGATTTTTATGGAATTAAACAGCAGAAATTGGAGAAACTTTTAATGAAGTTAGAAATGAAAAGTGAGAAGTGAGAAAGGATGTTTATTTCTCACTTCTCACTTCTTGTTTTTATTTAAAAATTTAACCTTTCGCTTTTTTGATTTCTTCGACCAAAACCGGAACTGCCTCAAACAAATCGCCAACAATACCGTAATCGGCAATGTCGAAGATCGGAGCTTCCGCATCTTTATTGATTGCCACGATCGTTCCGGCGTTTTTCATACCGACAATATGCTGAATCGCGCCGGAAATTCCAAGCGCAATATAAACCTTCGGCGCAACCGTCTGACCGCTTGATCCGATTTGGCGATCAATCGGCAGCCATTCGGAATCGCAAATCGGGCGCGAAGCCGCGAGGTCTGCACCGAGAGCATCGGCAAGTTGTTGGGCAACTGCTATATTTTCTTCCGATTTAATGCCTCGACCGACCGCAACGATGATTTCTGATTTCGTTAAATCAACCGTCGCTTTTGCTTCCTGGAATGGAGCTTCAGGAATCATCCGCAAATCGCCGATCTCAACATCAATTGATTCAACTTCCGCCGAACCTTTTTCTGCATTGTCGCCGCGAAATGCGCCTGATTGAAATGTAACAAAATACGGCGCATCGCCTTCGATTGTGACATCTGCGTCCAGTTTTCCAAGAAAAATTCGCCGCGTGAAAACGAGTTTGCCATCGTTATTTGTATATCTGATGCAATCGCCGACGACTTCTCTGCTGAGCCGTGCGGCAAGTTTCGGCGCGAAATCGCGCACTTGATAAGTGTGCGACATAATCACGAATTGCGGATTTTCTTTTTTGATTATTTGCTCCCAGGCATCCGTGTAGCCGTCCGGCGTGTAGATGCCGAGCTTTTCGTTTTTGGCAACAATGACTTTTTCGAGATTATATCCGGACATCTCCTGTGCCAGCGCGCAATCTTTATCGCACGGAATGACGGCTGAAACCTTCAATCCCAAATCTTTTCCAATGCCCTGCGCGGCGGCAATCGCTTCTAGCGATGTTTTATTTAAAATGCAATCTTTGTGTTCAATAAATACAAGAATCATAAGTTGTAAATGTATCTGTTTTTTTAATATTTAAGCTGACAAAATTATTGCAGAGAAAAACCATTTTAGCAAAAACTAATTGATGGCTTTTCCCTGCAATTTAATTCACCAAAGTTAAATTTTAACCTTGATTACAAATTAATGAGTGTTGTAACCGGCGGTCGCAATATCTCCGGCTGATCCCAATCCGAAGTTTTGTGTTGCACCGTTGGTCGAGTTTCTGACCCAGAAAGTACCATTACGCCAAATAGCCGCATCGGTCTTTCCATCGCCGTCATAATCGCCCTGAACAATAGTATCGCCAACCAAGCCGAAGACAAATTGTTGAACCGCTGCTCCGCTGCTCGGCTTAATAAACCATCTATAAGATGAGCCTTCGACGCGTCCGACAGCTAAATCGGTTTTACCGTCGCCGTCATAATCTCCCGGAATAATGATATCGGTAAAAAATCCGAAAGTTTCGACCGAAACCGCTCCGGTAGCCAGACGTGTCCAGTAGACACCTTGTCCGCCGTTGTTGCGACGAATAACAAAATCAGCTTTACCGTCGCCGTCATAATCGCCCGGCGCAACTTTATCACCATTTACGCCCCACGGAATAAATGTCGTATTTCCGCCGGGAGCTGTTTTATAAAACCAGGTGCTTTGATCGCCGAGGTTCGCTCCGGCACGATAAACAGCAATATCATCTTTGCCGTCGCCGTTGTAATCAGCAACTACTGTCGGATCATCACCGGGCAGACCGAAGTTTTCAACTCGCAGCGTATTGGTTTGACTCTGCAGAATGTAGAAAACTCCCGGTGATCCCGGACGATAAACCGCAATGTCTGTTTTGCCGTCGCCGTCATAGTCAGCCGGAACTAAAATATCAGACGGTAATCCCCAGGCAAAAGCAGCCGTTGCCGCTCCCGTTCCGTTGGTGTTGTAATACCAGATAAGTTGACCGTTGACATTTCTGACAACCGACCAATCGGTTTTGCCGTCGCCGTTAAAGTCAACCGGAGCTTTGCCCGGTGTAAGTACCGGAGCCGGTGTATAAACAAATGTATCTATACCGATGATATTAGAATTGTCGCCGGTGGGTCCACCGTTTTCTACGAAATAACGGAAAGCAACCCGACCGCTGGTCGGACCTGACAAGCCTGAAATCGTAGCCGTAAATTGTGTCCAGGTTAAAGGATAATTTGCGCCGTATGTCGGATTCACATCCACTAATAATGTTGTAAAATCACCAACATCAAGAGCCGTTGTTCCGGTATTTGTGCTGCTGCCACTTAAAGATAAACGGAGTTGAAGCCGGTCGGGGAAAGTATTGCTGGGCGTTCTTGTATAGAAAGAAAAAGTATCCCCGTTATTTAAGGTACGAACCGGTGCCATCAGCCAATTGCTGATTGTTCCGGTCCCTGTTGTACTGTTAAAATTGACCAAAGCACACGAGGTTGTCGGACCGGATTGTGCCGGCGGAATGGTTGTTCCGCTGCATTGCGACCAGACCGAAGCTCCAAGCGGCTGGCTTTTATTTACCGAAAACCAACCCTGAGACGGTAATCCCGCCACATTTTCAAAACCCTCGTTAATTGCCTGAGCATTGACGCCCCCGGCACCGATAATAAAACTATAGCCGAAAACGGCAAGCGAAATGACGGTCATTTTTAAAGTAAATGACTTAAAAGACTTTACTGAAGTCTGAAACATAAAATATTCCCCTCCTAGAAAATAATTGATTAATTTTAGATTGATTCTGCTGATACTTATGGAACAAAACTTTATTACTTGCGTGACAACAAAAGGGGGATTGAGTATTTAAAGATGATGAGTTGTATATTGTATCTTTAAAGCCGGTTTATCACATTGAACGTAATCAAAATGCAAATTTTCCACTAAGTTTCTTATTAGAATCAAAACTTCTGACTCGGTAGTAATTTCCCTACATATTATTAAAAAATACTGAAAAATTAACCGGAATTTAAAAAGTTCTAAGCCAGTATAGATTATTTTCTTCAAAGATAAAACTTTCCATCAACAATTTTCCACCTGATTATTTTATTTTTATTTGAACATTTACGTTCAGAGCCGATAAAACGGGCGTAATAAAATTTATCCCCGGGTCTTTATTTTTTACAAAAAAAAAGAGGCTGAGAAAATATGTCCTCAGCCTCAATCCTAAAATAATTTTTTTTAAGAATTATTGAACAATCCAGTTTGCCGTTGGCGTATCATTTTGCAAGCCCCATTTAAAGCCTTGTAGTGAGCCGTCGGTTGATCTTCTGACATAGAAGAGATTATTGGCGGGAGTAGCACTCGGTCGCCAAATAGCGATGTCCGTTTTACCGTCGCCGTCATAATCGCCCGGTGTCATAACGTCTCCCGGAATTCCCCAGAAAATCGGACTTGCGCCTGTGCCTCCGCCGGTGCGCGTTAGCAGATACCACTGATAAGGATTTGAACCGTTGCGGCGAACCATAAAGTCTGATTTTCCGTCGCCGTCATAATCGCCCGGAACGATAAAGTCATTATTCAAACCCCAGTTGATATACTCAACGCCGAAATCCGATGATCTCAGCAGAACAAATTGTCCTTTTCCAGGAGCAGACGGATCTGTTCTTTGCAGACAGAAATCGTTTTTACCGTCGCCGTCAAAATCGCCGACATTCGGGAATAACGTGAACGGAGTGCCGTTGCCCCACGGAACAAAGGTTATATTTCCGTTCGGATTGTTAAGTGTTCCGCGATAGAAGAAGAAACATTGTCCTCCTGCCGGCGGACAGCGGAACGTGGCAACATCGGCTTTGCCGTCGCCGTCATAATCGCCGACGACCTGCGGATTATCGCCCTGTTGTCCGAAAATTTCGACTCTGACCGTGTTGTTTGAACTTTGCAGAATAAAGAATGAAGCGGATGTTGGACCGGTGGCGCGCCAGACGGCTAAATCGGCTTTACCGTCACCATCGTAATCTGCCGGAACAACCAGATCGGTTGCCGCAGTTCCGAAGCCGGCAATCCTAGCAGTGCCGTTGCTGCTGTTATGGTTATACCAGACCAAAGAGCTTCCCGCGCTCGAACCTTCGGGCAAATTATTTTGTCCTTGGCTTTCTTCCAACATTCTCATTCGCACTCTGCCGGCTTCGCCGCGGTTAATTGATGTTGATCCCGTCAATGCCGGAGTTTCATCGCGAACAACACTAAAATCCGATTTGCCGTCGCCGTCAAAATCAACATTCGGCTTTTGCGGAGTAACTCCGCCGCTGATACTTCCGACGAGTTTGAAGGCAAAATCCATGGGAATGTCGGGAACGACGTTCGGTTGTGGGTTCGGAGCAACTACTGTAGGTTCACCGATATCAATCAGGTTTTGCCAGGTTGAACTTGCTCCGAGAAATTGTCTGGCATTCCAGCTCGGCAAGCCGCGGCTACCCAAAATTGTTCCGAGCGGCACAAAATTGCCGCTGGCACCTGCATTAAATTGAAAATCTATCCAATATGTTCCCGCAGTTAAAACCAAAGCCGGACTGACGTTCATATTATTTTGCCAGATGCGGCGAGTTGTGCCGGCAGTCGCAGGATTGACTCCGCCGTTTCCGCCGGTCGTATTTCCGATTCTGAATGTATTCGTATTGGTCGAACTTGCTAAGCGATTAGTGGTTGTATCTCCGAAAATTATGGTACTTCCGACATCGCCCGGTCTTCCGTTCCAGATTCGCAAATTTGCGGAAATAAACGGGCTGGTTCCTCCAGTAAAACCCGTTTGATAGGCGAAATCAACGACCTGCGTAATCGTCCAGGTTTGTCCCGCAGGAACCGTGAAGTCATCGGCACAGCGATTATTTGCGGGCGGTGTGGTTGTTGTAACTTGTTGACATCCGGCGCCTAATGTCGTATTCGAATCATTATTCGGATTTTCCTGCAATTCACTCCACTGAGATCCGGCGGGTGCATTTACTCCGCTCATAGTAGTCGTGCCGGTCGATATTGGGGCATTGTCATAAATAAACGGACTTCCGACATTACTTCCAGCTTGAACAGTAGTCGTTTCACCCGTGAACGAAAAAACACAAATTATAGCCAAAACCATTGCTGATAAAGCCAGACTTGTCAGCCAGTATCTTTTTGAACGTACTTTTTTTTCTAAAATCATTTTTTCTCCTCTACTTTTTTCTTGTAGTTGTTTGCAAAGCGTTACCCTTCCAAGTTTTAAGCAAATATAAATTTTAACTTTTTAATAAGGGGCGATAGAATTCAACAGAATAGTTCTGCAAATAGTTTATTTTTGAAAGGATTACTGAAAATTGAAAATTCTATCTTTGTGCAACGAGTATAAAATAAAATAATTGAAAAAGAAACAAAGGATAGTTAGAAATTGATTTTTTAGAAAAAAAAAGCAGCGATATTGTTTTATCACTGCTTTTTTTTTGGCAAAATTTAAATTTTAAGTTTTTCAATCAAATTAAATAACCCTGACTTCCGTTTTGAGTTTTTCGACCAATTCGACCGCGCCGGCTTTGGCATCGCCGCCACCGAGCATCTGGGTTTGTTTGGTTTTGAGCGGCAGATAAACTTTTTCGATTTTTTGTGCCGAAGCGAAACTTTCAACCGTCGGCGAAACTTCTTTGATTTCTTTCTTTTTCGCCGCCATAATTCCTTTTAAGCTCGCGTAACGAATCTGCGAAATTCCCGATTGAATCGTCAAAAGCGCGGGCAATTGATAGGTAAACCATTGGTACCAGCCGCTTTCGAGTTCGCGTTTAACGCGTAATGAATTCTCGCCCAGACTTTCGCGGTCAACTTCGATAACGATCGTCGCGTTCGGAAATCCGAGAAGTTCGGCTAAGATCACGCCGGTTTGCCCGTAGCTCGCATCATCGGACTGCAGCCCTGTGAAAACCAGATCGGCGTTTTCTTCCCGAATGGCATCGGCGATCGATTTGGCAATTTGATACGGCGATAATTTTTCGCTGTCTTCGACAACGACGTGAATCGCCCGGTCAGCGCCGCGCGCGAGCGCGTCTTTAATCACGGTTTTCGCGCTTTGACCGCCGAGCGTGCAAACGATTACTTCGCCTTGACCTTTCGCTTCTTTGAGGCGTAGGGCTTCTTCCAGACCGTAACCGTCGGATTCATTCGTCTGCCGCGCGACATCCGATTCGTCAATCCATTTTTCATCCTTGCCGATCCGCAAAACCGCGTCTTTATTGGCAACTTGTTTCATTAAAACAATTATTTTCATATCCTAATTACTACCCTAAATCTTTCAATAAATCTTTTAGATTTTCAATCAATCCTTCTTTTGAATAACCTTGCGTTTCATAATCGGGATATTCATTTAACTACCCGATAAAAAACTCTCCGTCCTGCCAAAATGTATATTTTAGCTTTTTCATATTATTCTTCGCCGGTCAAAATTGTCTGCAAAAATTCTTTGGTTTGCGGATTGAATAATCGAAATGATTTTTCCGTTTCAACAATTTCGAGATTCAGAAGCGGTGACAAAATCCTTTTATTTTCAACATTTGCCGAAAGCAACCGCCCGTTTTGACGATGAAAAGCCATCAGCGGTGAAGGCAGATATTCGCGTTCGGGATCAATCAGATAATATTCTTCTACCCCTAAGCGGGCATAATCAATCCGCTTTCCGCCAAGGTCATTTTCAAAAGTATTTTCCGAAGCAATTTCAAAGACCACTTGCGGAAAAACGCCTTCTTCCCAAACTTTGAAGACACGGCGCAAATGATTCTCAACTCCGAAACAGACGAAAATATCCGGCGCAAGCCATCTTTTCGTGTCGCCTTTTTCGTAATAAACCATCATATTAGCAGCGACTGCTACATTATTTCGAGTTGAAAAATACGAATCCAAAAGCCCGTAAAAAAGAGAAATTATTTTAAAGTGAAAAGCTGTTTCGCCCATTTCATCCTCAATTTCAACCGGATAATAAGTTGCATCATCCTCAATGATCGTTTCGGAGTAACTCGTCGAAACATTTGAATTTTGAATATCGGAAGTTCGGGTATTCATAACTAATCATTATAACGCTTGAAAATCAAACACGCATTCGTCCCGCCGAAACCGAAACTGTTGGAAAGCGCATATTCGACTTCTTTTTCTCGCGGTTCATTCGGAACGTAATCCAAATCGCAATCGGGATCGGGGTTTTCGTAATTGATCGTCGGCGGCAGAGTGTTTTCGGTAATTGCCAGAATCGAAAAAACCGCTTCGATTCCGCCCGCCGCGCCGAGTGCGTGTCCGGTCATTGATTTCGTCGAACTGACCGCTAAATCGTTGACGCTTTCGCCGAAAACCTTTTTAATCGCCAGCGTTTCGAATTTATCGTTATAAGGGGTTGAAGTTCCGTGCGCGTTCAGATAACCGATTTTGTCCGCCGTAATTCCGGCATCTTTGATCGCCCGGTTCATCACGCGAATCGCGCCCGAAGCGGTTTCGTCCGGCGCGGAAACGTGAAAAGCGTCGCCGCTCATTCCGTAACCGACGATCTCGGCATAGATTTTCGCGCCGCGCGCCTTGGCAAATTCGAGTTCTTCCAAAATTAAAATTCCCGCGCCTTCGCCGATCACAAAACCGTCGCGCTCCAGATCAAACGGGCGCGAAGCTCGGGTCGGTTCATCGTTGCGCGTTGAAAGCGCGCGCATCGAAGCAAATCCGGCAACCGACATCGGCGTGATCGCGCTTTCCGCGCCGCCGCAGATCATCGCGTCGGCATCGCCGCGCTCAATCAGACGAAAACTGTCGCCGATGGCATGCGCTCCGGCTGAACAGGCGGTCGCGGTTGCCGAATTCGGTCCCTTCGCGCCATGGCGGATCGAAACATTGCCCGAAGCTAAATTGACGATTGCCGAAACAATAAAAAACGGCGAAACTCTGCCCGGACCGTGCGCCAGCAATTTATCGTGTTCGCGCTCGATTGCCCAGAAATCGCCGATACCCGAACTGATATAAGTTCCGACCATTTCGGCGTTTGAATCGTCTATGACGAGTCCACTGTGCTTCATCGCTTCATCGGATGCGGCAATGGCAAAATGCGTGAACGCGCCCATCCGACGCGCTTCTTTTTTGTCCATAAAGTTGAGCGGGTCAAAATCTTTGACTTCGCAGGCAAACTTTACGGGAAAATTTTCCGTGTCGAATTTCTTGATCTCATCAGCCCCGCTTTCTCCGCGCATCAATGCCGACCACGTATCTTCGACATTATTTCCGCACGACGTGACCAATCCGAATCCGGTGACAACTACACGACGTTTCATAATTTAATTGATAATTGATAATTGATAATTGATAATTTCAATGACCAAAGCATTTTCCACTATCCATTATCAATTATCCATTTTTTAGCTATTTTGATGTTCTTCAACGTAAGCGTAAGCATCGCGCACCGCTTGGATTTTTTCTGCGTCTTCATCGGGAATTTCAATATCAAATTCCTCTTCAAAACGCATCACCAATTCGACCAAATCGAGCGAATCCGCGCCTAAATCTTCGATAAAACGGGCGTTTTCCGTAACTTCCGCTTCATCAACCCCTAATTCATCAACAATAATTTGTTTAATTTTTTCTTGAACTTCTGACATATTTTCTCCTGTATCTTTTATTAATCTTGGAAATTTAGGAAGTCTTGAAAGTCTTGAAAGCCGAAAGAATTAATTTCTTCCAAAACTTTCAAGACTTCCTAAACTTTCCCGACTTCCTTTTAAACTCTCTTTGTTTTCGACATTCAAACAGCGGACATCGCGGTTAATTTGCCGAACCAAACCTGATAAAACTTTTCCCGCGCCGACTTCGATAAATGTTTCAACGCCTTTACTTAATAAATTCAAAACCGAATCCGCCCAGCGCACCGGCGAAGAAACCTGCAAAGTCAACGCTTCGCCGACTCTCGCGCCTTTTGAATTTAATTCAGCAGTTACATTTTCAATTATCGGAAACTTTAAATCAAGAAAGCCTATTTTCTGTAAATCTTTCTTGATTTTTTCCTGCGCGGGCAACATTAGATCGCAGTGAAACGGTGCGGAAACATTTAATTTAATCGCCCGTTTCGCGCCGCGTTCTTTTAAAATTTCACATGCGCGGTCAATCGCGCCGCTGTTTCCGGCAATGACGACCTGCGAAGGCGAATTGATATTCGCCGGAGAGCAAATCTCGCCTTCCGCCGCCTCTTCGCAAGCGATTTCAATCGTTTCAACCGGCAAAGCAAGAATCGCCGCCATCGCACCGACACCGACCGGAACGGCTTCCTGCATATAAGTTCCGCGTTTTCTGACCGTTTTCACCGCGTCCGCTAAACTCAAAGAACCCGCAGCGACAAGCGCAGAATATTCGCCCAAACTGTGTCCGGCAACAAAATCCGGCATCGGAAAACCTTCCGCTTCCATCGCCCGAAACGCCGCAACCGAGGTCGTCAAAATCGCCGGTTGCGTATTTGCCGTCAACGCCAGGTCTTCTTCAGTTCCCGAAAAACACATTTCGGACAGCGAAAAACCGAGCGCGTCATCGGCTTCTTCAAAAACTTCTCGTGCCGCCGGGAAATTATCAAATAAATCCTTCCCCATTCCGACGCTCTGCGAACCCTGACCCGGAAAAATGTAAGCTAATTTACTCATCAAATAATCTTGATTAACTTAATTAAATCGAAAATTTATCTTTATTTTTTAATTTCTGTTGAATCAGATAAATTTCTTTCAACTAATTCATTTATAAAAGTTTGTAACTGTCTGATGATTTTCTCATCTTCTAATTGCGCGACAAAAGCAATTAATTCTAAGTTAATTTCACACAAACTTTTTTCTTTCATCATTAAAATCGAATAACCGTTCCGCCCCACGTGACGCCGCCGCCGAACGCGGTTAATAAAACAAGATCGCCTTTCTTTATTTTGCCCGATTGCATACATTCGTCCATCGCAATCGGAATCGAAGCCGACGAAGTGTTGCCGTGATAAGCGATATTTGAATAAACTTTTTCTTCGGAAATTTTCAAGCGCGAAGCTACTGCGTCCGTTATTCTCTGATTTGCCTGATGCGGAATGACCAGGTCAACATCTTCAACCGTATAACCAGCTTTTTCAAGCATTTCGGCAGAAATGTCCGCCATCGAACGAACCGCGACCTTGAAAAGTTCATTGCCTTTCATTTTGAAAAAATGCTCGCCGTTATCGATGGTTGCGTGCGTCGTACCGAGTTTTGTGCCGCCGCCGGGCGCGTATAATTGTTCTTCAAAACGTCCGTCGGAACGGATTTTTGTCGCTAAAATTCCCTTTCCATCCGGCACGGGACCGAGAACCGCCGCGCCCGCGCCGTCGCCGAATATGACGCACGTTCCGCGATCCGTATAATCAACATATTTCGTCAAAACCTCTGCGCCGATGACGAGCGCGTAGCGAATCTGTCCGGTGCGAATCATTGATTCGACCATCGTTATTCCATACAAAAACCCCGAACACGCGGCGAAAACATCCATTCCGGCGGCATTTGTCGCGCCGATCTGCGCCTGAATCAGCGCACCGGTCGAAGGCATAATCTGATCGGGCGTGGTCGTGGCGCAGACGATAATTTCAATATCTTCGGCTTTCAGTCCGGCGCGTTCGAGTGCCTGCAAAGCGGCTTTCGTGCCGAATTGCGAAGTATATTCATTATCGGCGGCTTTGTGCCGCTGTTTGATTCCGGTGCGCGTAGTTATCCATTCATCCGAAGTTTTCACGAGCTTTTCCAGGTCGGCATTTGTTAAAAGACCTTCGGGATAACTGTGTCCTGTACCGATGATTCCTGCGTTTTGGTTTGACATTTATTCCGTATCGAAAAAATCGAACGCGGAAATTTCGTAGATTTATAAAAAAAATGTCGAAAAATCCGCGTGAATATTTACTTATACTTCTTCTTTTACGTCAATTATCTGGCGACCTTTATACATTCCGGTTTTCGGATCAATCTGATGCGGCTTTTTTGGCTCGCCCGTTTCTTTGTCCAGATAAAACTGCGGCACATCTAAAGCGTCGTGAGCGCGGCGTTGGCGCGTGCGTGATTTTGAATGTCTTCTTTTCGGATTTGGCATAATAACCTCTTTTTATATTAAATATTACTTCTTAAAATTTTTCAGAGCCGACCAGCGCGGGTCAAACTTTTTTTCTTCACAATTACAATCTATCAAATTTTTGTCCGCGCCGCATACACCGCACAAACCTTTACAATCTTCGCGGCAAAAAAACTGCGCCGGAACATTTAATAAAATCTGCTCGCGAACGAGTTCTTTCAGATCAATTTCTTCATTTTCGACAATCGAAATTTCCAGTTCGTTTATGTCTAATTCCTTTTCGATTTGTTCGGTATAATTTTCCGGCGCAACAAAACCCGCCTTAAAATCAATGTCCAAATCGCTCTCGGTTTTCTTCAGACAACGACTGCATTCGATCTCAATTTTTGTCAAAATTTCGCCCTCGACATCCGTCTGAGCAATATGTTTTGTCAAACTTCCGCGAACTTTTACATCGCCGACTATATCAATTTCTTCCGTTTCAATTTCGACTTCCCCGGCTTTCAAAATAAAATCGAAGGAAATTCGTGAATTTTCAAGTTTTGTCAGATCAACAATCATCTTTTAGTCAAAATAAAAATATCAATTCAAACGGAGCGCACAGAGCGCAAAAGGTTTTATTATAGCTTTTGCATTTATAGTGTCAAACCGAAAATAAGTTCAAAGTTCAAGTTCAAAGTTCAAAGTTTGTGTTTGCAGCCGATTGCTTCATTAAAGTTCTTAAAACCTATTTCCCGCAGTATCTTTGCTAAGCCGGAATTTATGTCTTTTGCAAACGAAAACCCTTGATAAATAAAACCCGTGTAAGCCTGAACCAGACACGCGCCCGAAGCGATTTTTTCAAATGCGTCTTCCGCCGAAAAAACGCCGCCGACGCCGATTATCGGCAAGCGTCCACCGGAATATTTATAAATTTTTGAAATAACTTCATTCGCCCGCTGTTCAACCGGCTTTCCGCTCAAACCGCCGCTGCCGATTTCTTCGATTCTTGATTTATTAGTCAACAGATTCTCTCTACTGATTGTCGTATTGGTCGCAATTATTCCCGAAATTTTCAAATTCAAACAAATGTCCGTAATTTCCTCGATTTCTTTGTCCGATAAATCAGGCGCGATTTTCACCAATAAAGGCATCGTACCGCCGCCGTCCCGGCGGCTGTCGTGAGAGCGGGACGCTCTCACGTATTTATCCGACAGTTCGATATTTCTGTTCTGCAAAGCGGAAAGCAAATTTTCCAGTTCCGAAGCCTTTTGAAGTTCGCGCAGATTCTGCGTGTTCGGCGACGAAACATTGACCGCGATATAATCTGCAACATCAAAGGCGAGATCGAAACTCTTTAAATAATTTTCAATCGCTTCTTCATTCGGAACGTCCTTGTTTTTCCCGATATTTACGCCCAAAACGCAGGTTCTCTCGATTTTCTTTAATCTTTCGACCACCATTTTTGTGCCTTCATTATTAAAACCGAGCCGGTTTATCAACGCTTTATCTTTCGGCAGACGAAAAAGTCTGGGTTTTGGATTTCCCTTTTGCGGCTCAAAAGTAACTGTTCCGACTTCCGTGAAACCGAAGCCGAGCGATGCCAATTGATTGACGACTTTTCCGTTTTTATCAAATCCGGCGGCGATTCCTAACGGATTTTTAAAGGTTAAACCGAATCTTTCCAACACGCCGAACGATTCTCTTGTAGCGAATCGTTCGGCAAAAAAATTTTGTGCAAATTTTGGTCCGAGTCCGATTTTCAGAGATTCCATCCCGATCTCGTGCGCGGTTTCGGTCGGCAGTTTAAATAAAAGCGGACGGATAAGTTTTTTATAAATAGACATTTAAATTGACTTTTCAATACTCCATTGATTTTCGGCAAAACCATAAAAAATATATCCTGAAATCGGATAATCTTTTTTCTCAACAAAATTAAACGAAGTATTGGAAAATGGAATGCACAGTTTCGTGTTTTTAACAGAGATATTATTTTGAAGTATTGTAATTTCTTGATTTTTTGAGAGTATTTTTTCAATCCAACTTATTGGGAATTCAGAAATCTTTACATTAATATTTTTTTCAAACAAAACGGTGTAACTGAAAAGCATTAAATTTTGTTGAAATATTGTTAAAAGTAAATCCTTTTTATAAGTTTCTAAAAGTAAATAACAATCGTCATGACTATTCAGATAAAAACTCGAGTTTTTTAAGTTTTGCAATAAAAAAGTTTCGCTATCCCAATCGTAGTCTTTACAAGCAATATAATTCTCCAAAATCAAATTTGAATCCGGTTCTATTAAACAATCAAAAGTTTCCCAATTATAATGCGGAAAATAATCAACAGGTAATTTCTCAAACTCGTGTTTCAAACAAATTATAATATTATCGTCAAATGATTGGAACTTCATCCCTTTTTCTGTCGCTATTTCAGATAAAGTTTCATCTTGATAGTAGTCAATATCAAAAATTACACAATAATCAAAAATATAATTTTTAATAATGAATCTAATGCTTCTTATCTGAATCGGATAAATCGACAGCCGGTGAATATTATTCTTTTCTGAAAAAGTCGCTGAAAATGGAAATGGAGATCCCATCAAAGTATTGATCGTAAAAGCGTTTGGAATTTTATTCATTCATTTTCAAAATCAACGAGTTCGTAAAGTTCTGACAAGGAAATCCGGCAATCAATCGAAGCGATTTCCAAAACTGATTCCAAATCTCTGATCTCGCTCTTTTCCCAACCGCCGTTTTCCTGTTTACGGTAATGTTCGATAAACGGCTCGTCCTGCGAAATCAAAATATAATCTTGCAGAGTTTCGATAAAATTCGAATACCGCAAAAACTTTTCGCCGCGATCATAGCTTGCCGTCGAAGGCGATAAAACCTCGAAAATCACGGTCGGATTTGTAATTATATCTTTGTGATTATCAAACATAATCGGATCGCCGCAGACAATAGCTAAATCCGGGTATGAAAATAATCCTCTGTCATTGGTCGCAATTTTCATATTCGGCGAAAAGCCACGACAACCTTTTCCCCGTAATTCATTTCCGACAATTCGGTTTAGATTAAAGCAGAGCGTGCTGTGATTTATGCTTTCGCCAGCCATCGCATAAACATTGCCGTCGAGATATTCGTGTTTTTCGGCGGAGAAGCGTTCGTAATCCAGATAATCTCTAACTGTAAAAAAAGGATGTTTTTGTGCAAGTGCCATAAATTTTTCTCCGAGTTTTTCTAAATTTTATTCTAAGCTAAATTGAAAAAAACTTGAAACTTTCAAGCTCTAAACTTTGAACTTTCTACAAAGCAATGCTACGATTTTTTCACAATGGCAGACGAATTTAATTTTATTGAAAAAGCGATAATTATGGACAGTGCGCGAATGAAACGCGCGCTTTCGCGGCTGGCTTCGGAAATTGTTGAGGAAAATCAAGGTGCGAAGGATTTATATTTAGTCGGAATCCGGCGGCGCGGCGTTCCGCTTGCCGAGCGGCTGGTTGATAAAATCGAACAGCTCGAAGGAATGCGACCGCTCTACGGAATTTTGGACATCACGCTCTACCGCGACGATCTTTCGACCGTCGGCGCAAATCCGATTGTCAATCGAACCGAACTCGACGCTGACATCGAAGGCAAAAACATCATACTGGTTGACGACGTGCTTTATACCGGCAGAACGATCCGCGCCGCGCTCGATCAATTGATGGATTTCGGTCGCCCGAAAAAGGTCAAACTCGCCGTTTTGATTGACCGCGGACACGAACACCGCGAACTCCCGATTCAGGCGGATTTTATCGGCAGACTAGTTCCGACCAAACACACCGAAATCATTAAAGTGATGCTCAAGGAATATGACGATAGAGAAGCAGTCGGAATTTATGAAATTCCGGCAGAATAATAGCAACAGACGCTTAATATTCAAATGAAATTTGAAATTGTCAGTGAAATTACCGATATTGAAACAATTGCTGTAGGAAAATCAATCAGAGTTTTGCAATCTTTGAATAAAAAATACGGAAAAGGTCGCTGGCGGAAGAAAAAAGGTGTCGCAACTGTTAAACTTAAAAATGGAAGTTTGCGACTGGCGGAAATTCATTGGTATGAAGCGCACGGCATCGGTAAAAAAGACTTGAAAATCAAATTTCCCTTTTTAGATTAAAGTTATGGAAGAACCGAAATTTGTAGTTTGTTTAAATAATGAGGGGTTTCTGGCATCGCTCGAAATCGGCAAACTGTATCAAATAATTCCCGATCAAGAAGCCGAAAAACTCGGCGGTTTGCGCGTAATTGACGAAGACGGCGAAGATTATTTTTACGATGCGGAAATGTTTTGTCCGCTTCAAGTTCCGCCGATTGTCGCCCGGACATTGATTTCAATTAATCAGCAAGGTTAAATGCCTTGCTTTTTTTATAAATAAAAATGGAAAAACCTTTTCGCCGCAGAGATTTACTCGGAATCCGCAATCTTACAGCCGAGGAAATAAAAGGCATTCTTGATACTGCCGAAAATTTCCGCGAGATAAATCAGCGTGAGATCAAAAAAGTTCCGACGCT